>PBKA01000001.1 GCA_002721305.1 Acidimicrobiaceae bacterium
AGGTGGACGGGAATCGAACCCGCCGGACGGGGATCGCCCGTCCCGCCCGCTTTGAAGGCGGGGGAGCCCACCAGGCGCTCGGACACCTCCGGGATTAGTCTGCCCCGCGCGCGGGCACATTGAAAAGCGGAAAATTGCAAATAACGGTATTCCCACCGATACCGGTGAAGTTCCGCTTCGCGATTAATTGCACAAGAGATCAGAAAGTCTGAATTTTTCTTGATTATCTAGCTAAACAGGTGTTCAATGACACGCGTGTAATTACGACGACGTCATATTGACGAGTCGAACCGATCAGGGCGGATACGAATGGCGTTTGTAGATGACGGCGGTGGACAAACTGAAGAAAGCAGTTGGTGGGATTATGCCAACTGCTTAGGTGTTGATCCAGATCTCTTCTTCCCCGAGAGAGGTGCGAGCACCAAAGAAGCTAAGGAAGTCTGTCGAGGGTGCGTTGTTCGCGAAGACTGTTTGGAATACGCGTTGAGCCACGGCGAGAAATTCGGCATCTGGGGTGGAATGAGTGAACGAGAGCGTCGTCGGCTACGCCGACAACGAGCGCTTGCTCGCCGAGCAGCCGCGGAACGGGCCAGCTAGGCAACCACGCCTGGCTTTCAATGGTGATCTCAGGGCGCTGGTAGTCTCGGTCTTGTGAATCTTGGCGGCTCTGAACTCATCATCATCTTGATCATTGTTCTCGTTTTGTTTGGTGGGGCCAAACTTCCCAAGCTCGCTTGCTCGCTTGGTCAAGCACAAAAAGAATTCAAAGACGGAATGAACGACGGTTCAGATTCAACAGAAGAACCCTCTGCCGAATAAACGCGTACTCGAAGCGGCTAGGAAATCTGGACTGACGATTCACGCATCAGCGATTGTCTGCGAGCTTTCAAGATTCGCCGTCTTTGACGCTCCGATGCCCCGCCCCAGACACCATGCTCAACACGATTGACGAGAGCGTATTCAAGGCACTGTGTTTGGGCTACGCACCCTTCGCATAGTTTCTTAGCTCGGTCGACGCCGACGCCATCGCTCGGGAAAAAGATCGACGGGTGCTGTTCGGCGCAGTTACCTCGCTTCATCCAACTTGTGTCGGTTGAAATGTGGCTCATGTCAGCACCCCGTTCGTCGATGAGAAGTTCAATACTCGCTGCTTGTTACGACTATGACGTCTGAGCGGCCCAAAAGGTTCCAAATATTTCTGGTTCTCACCAAACTTTTAATGTCGGAACGCAGAGCTAATGGGATCAAGGTTTGTTGTGCCTAATGGTTCCAGCGGCTCCCACCGGTACAGTAATGAAGTCGTTGTCGAAGGAGCATTGGTGACGGACTTCGAAATTGGAGAAGAACTACCACCCCCCGAGACCGGTGTACGAGTTGTGTACCTCGGCCCCGTATCCCCTCACTGGGACATCCAAGGACTTTTCGGTGAACAGGCAGTCGTGGACGAATTCAGACGTCGGACAATGGCCCGTTTACAACTTCTCCCCCCGCATGATCCCCAATTTCGGCGGAATCGCGAACGTGTGAATCGTGATGCCGAACGCGAAAATCTTCATCTCGAATGGGACCTAGGTGTTCCTGAAGAAGACGAGGAAGAATAAGCCCCGTTATGCGGGTGTTGATAACTAACGACGATGGTGTCGCTTCAGACGGTTTGTGGGCGTTGGCGAAACGAGTAGTTGACGCTGGACACGAGGTGATAGTCGCCGCGCCTACAACCGATATGACCGGAATGGGCGGAGCGGTCGGTGGTGACCTTCATGGCGGGGAGCTCCACGCCAGACGAATTGTCCGAGACGAACTGGGTAAGACGAGATGCTGGGCCGTAGAAGGCCCTCCTGCCTTATGTGTCATCATGACCCAGCTAGGAGCCTTCGGTGATCCTGTGTCAGTTGTGGCATCCGGTGTGAATCCTGGCTTGAATTGCGGCCGGTCGGCCCTACACAGCGGAACTGTCGGAGCTGCGCTCACAGCGGCGAACAACGGCGCCCATGGAATTGCTGTCAGTCTCGATGTGACCGATGCGTCGATGCAGTGGCCTACCGCAATACATCTTGTCCCGGAGCTCATTGAACGACTGGCAGCGGTTAACAAAGGACGAAGGGTCATCAATCTCAATGCCCCCAATTTGCCGTTGACAGACATCAAGGGAGTTGAGGTCACAGGCCTCGCCAAGTGGGGAGACGCGGCCGGTGAACTATCACCCAAAGGTGACGGGTTGTGGTCATTTGAACGGAAGCCAGGTGACCCAAATCGCCGAATAGCCGGTACAGACAATGCTGCGATAAGAGAAGGCTTCATTTCGGTTTCGGAATTAGTTGGGATAAGAACTCAGCAATCCGACCTAAACCTCAAAGACATAGTGTTTTAAGACTCAACCGCGACCAGATTTCTTTCACTGGTGGCCTACCAAACTCGACAATGCACCTCCACCCGCGGCTCGAAGACTCGGCCACCAAAATCTTGCGACAAATAGTTTGAAATGATCTGCTTCATGATCGCAAGTGCACTACGTTGCCGGGCGTGACGCCACCCTCCGCTGAACGCAACATGCCGACGGGTGTTAGAGCGGCTCTCGTGCTCGTTCTGATCTACCTCTTCCTCGTTGGAGTGTCATCTCTCGAGGCGGGAATCAAGATCATGGGTGCCGACACCCAGGAACGACTCTTTTCCGCTGTGAGTAACCCTATAGCGGGGTTGTGCGTCGGCATCCTCGGAACCGTGCTTGTGCAATCATCGTCAGCAAGCACGTCTGTGATTGTTGGATTGGTTGCTTCTGGGGCACTGGGTGTCGAGCAGGCCGTCCCCATGATCATGGGCGCCAACATCGGTACGACCGTGACCAACACGCTTGTCTCATTAGGGCATGTTCGCCAATCCGCGGAATTCAAACGAGCATTCGCGGCTGCCACAGTCCACGACTTCTTCAACGTCTTAGCCGTTTCTATCCTTCTTCCGATCGAATTGATCTTCAAACCAATTTCGGGGACTGCGAAATGGGTAAGCGAACTCCTCGTCGGTTCAGGGGGAACCGAATGGAAGAGCCCGGTCAAGAGGTGGGTCAAAGAGCCGGTCGGGTGGCTTAAAGACATGTGGGACCAGTTCGGAGCATCGGGCAACGTCAAGGGCGCCTTCATGGTGGCAACGGGACTTGTCATTGTCCTAGTGGCTCTTGCGTTGGTCACCAGAAACATGAAAGCCCTCGTCGCAGCGCGAATTGAAAGATCCCTTAACGCCATCCTTGGGAAAGCCGGTGGGCTAGTAGCACTGGTCGTGGGAATTTTGGTGACCATTGCGGTGCAGTCATCAAGTATCACAACCTCGATACTGATACCGCTTTCAGCGGCTGGAGTGCTGACCCTACGAAACGCCTACCCAGTCACACTGGGCGCAAATGTAGGAACGACCATTACGGCCTTGCTCGCTGCTCTTGCGGCTTCGAGTCCCGACTCGTTGACCGTAGCGTTAACGCACACGACCTTTAACGTCATCGGCATTGTGTCTTTGTACGTCTTACCGTTCTTCAGAGAAGTTCCGGTGGTCGCAGCGACAGCCATGGCCGAAATTGCCGTGCGAAGGCGAGTTCTAGCGGTCTGTTACGTCGTTGGCCTGTTCATCGTTGCACCTCTGGTTGGCGTAGCTATCCTTCGATAACGGGGAGTTTCTTATGGTGCTTTCATTTTTCCGAACAGGTGACACAGGACTGGATCATGTCGTCACACGATCAGTCGCGATGGTGAGCGACGCCCGCCACTCCTTTGACTTAGCGTGTACCGCTCTCATGAGTGGTGCAGATCCCGCAACTGTCTCTGAAGATGTAAGAGAAACTGACCTACGTATCAACGCAAATGAACAACAGCTCCGTGGCGAATTGGCAGTGCACATCAGCGTTCACGGCCCCAACGACATCGGAGAGGTCATAGGCCTCATCCTCTTGCTGAAAAAAATTGAGCGTGTCGGTGACCACGCAAAAAACATCCTTGATCTTGCCGAAAGCGGTGTCTCATTTGCAAATGAACCCGACATCGATGAGTTACTCGAAGAACGTCGGACAGTGTCAGGGTTTTTCGCCGAAGCAAGCGAGATCCTCGCCGAACACGACGGCATACCTGAGGGCTTCCGGGATCGACTGGCTGACATGACCTCCCAGATTCAGGGGCGCATAGACAATTACATGACATCTGATGAGCCCGGTTACCAAGTTGTTCCCAGGGCGGTCTATCACCGCTATTTGAAACGAATCGTAGCGAACCTGAATAGTGCCGTTCTCGCAGCTACCGAACCTGTTCGAATGATTGACCCGTCTGACTGATGGCCACAGATTTTTTCTGCCGGGAGTAGCGGGACCAAGTCGGCCCTAGGGTGAATTCGTGGAAGAGGGACAAGAATCCCCAATAGCTGCGTTCGAATCGAGCGAAGGAGAGGTCAAAGACAACGCCTCTACGCCAAAGCGCGCGCCGATGGGACCATTTGCCCGGCTTGCGAGAGTCCAGCTCGCTTCCGCGGCGGGCGACGCGCTCTTCACCATTGCCCTTGCAGGTTCACTGTTCTTTAATTTGGATCCTGACGCGGCAAGGCCAAAGGTAGCCCTGTATCTCGTCCTTACGATCGCACCGTTTGCCATCGTCGGACCTTTGATCGGACCGCTCATCGACCGTCTGCGTGGAGGCCGGCGCGCCATGATGATTGTCAGCGGCCTCGGGCGAGCTGTTCTCGCGTTCTTGATGATTCGACATTTAGATTCTCTTTTGTTGTTCCCAGAGGCCTTTGGCGCGCTTGTTCTTGGAAAGACGTATCACGTCGCTAAGAGCGCAATCGTTCCCGGATTGGTTCGAGACCGAGAAGATCTCGTAGAAGCAAATTCAAAACTTGTGCTCTTGAGTGGTGTCGGAGGGGCCTTAGCGGCCGGGCCCGGATTACTCCTTGGCCTGATCGGTTCGCAGTGGGTTCTCGGCGCGGCGATGATTGTTTTCGCTTCGGTCGTCCCACTCGCTGCACGACTACCCAGGACTTCGATCGCCCAACAACCGATAGCGGAAGAAGAACGCAATGACTTGCGGCGCGCAGGCATCGTCCTAGCTGCTTCCGCAATGGCGATTCTTCGTGGAATGACAGGGTTCACACTTTTCTTGGTGGCTTTCTGGTTACGTCGCGAAGACGCCGCCGTCATCTGGTTCGGCTTTATGGTCGCCGCGAGTGCTTTGGGTGCTTTCATCGGGGCAGTGGCCGGGCCACTGCTGCGTCGGTTAGTTCGCGAAGAATATTTGCTTGGAGGAGTGCTGACCATTGCAGCCGCCGTCGGTTTTTTCGCTACCTTCCCCGGTGACCGTATGGCTGTCCTTGCATTTGTTATGTCGGTTGGATTTGCCGCGGGGCTAGGCAAACTTTCCTTTGACGCAATAGTCCAACGCGACGCTCCAACGGTGAATCAGGGCAGATCGTTCGCCAGGTTCGAAACGAGATTCCAACTGTTCTGGGTTTTGGGAGCTCTCATTCCGGTCATGGCGCCAAATGGAGTTCTTCCGTTACGTGCCGGCCTAATCATCCTCGCCTTTTCCAGCGGGGCTGCGGCGTTCCTCTATCTTGGCGGTCTGGTTGCGTTGGCCCGAGGCAAAAGAACTCCGTCGCGCGTTATCGCTGATCAAGTCTGGACTGACGCGAGGTACCACAAGATCAGCAACCGCCTGCCCGGATGGCTAAAGCGAATAATTCCAGATCCATCCCGACATGAATCGGATCAACCCTGATCGATGTCAGGTAGATCAATGCGAGCTAGCCACAGACCCGGTGCGTCAACTTCACTCGGCGTAGGCAGAGCGGTGGGGTCGGTCCAGAGACGCGCTAGAGCGGTTTCGTTGGCCCGCTCAAGCACCCCTGCAATGAATGTGGCTCCACGATCAACGAGCTCTGGTGTGATTTCAACCCCGAAAAGCTTCTCTACGAACTGATCGCCTGTACTCGAAGTAAAACGTCGTCGTCGGACAACTTCCAAAAGAGAGTCATAGGAACTCAACAACCCGTGACTTAGCTTGTCGATGACAAAATCAACGTAACCGACTACTACAGCCAAAAGTGCTTCGAGGTCGGGAACGATCGCGCTTTGAGCATCCGACCGCAAAGCACCCAACAGATTTTCTGGGTCAGTCAGAGCGCTCTGAAGTTTTTCCTGCAACTCCGACGGATCGCCCCCGACGATGTCTAAATCCATTACTCGGTCCTCGAAACCGCGCGCATCGGTCTGAAATCCGTCCACATAGCCTTGCAGTAACCGGTCGAAAGCTGACCTGACGTGATCGACCGACAGCACCGTGTGGGTGGCAAGTTCGCTGATACACACCCATAACTGAACATCTTCAGGTGGAAGTGACCATTCAGTCGCGAAGACGTCAACATTGTCAATTATGACCAGGATCCGGTCATCAGGGCGGGGGATGGGTAACACATAGTTCCCGAATGCTTTTGTCGCCAAATGTCCGGCGATGGAACCAGCACTCATCGCCATCATCATCGGATTCAGGGCTCTAAGGAGTCCATCAATAATCTGAGCATCGGCTTCGGAAACATCAGATGGCGAACCAGTCTCTGCGAGGCGCTCGGCGAGACGATCCAGAAGCGGCCGATACGCGTCCAATGTCGCAGACGCCCATTCAGCTCTCGTTACGGCTTCCACCGAAACGGGTTGACCTGACGCAACAACTTCTAAAGACGTGATGTTGGCCACTTGTAGTTCCGCGACTCTTGCGAATTCAGCGAGTTTGGCTCGCTGCAACGGATCAACATTCGTGTTCGGAGTGCCTTCGGTGGCTATCTGGTAGGCAAATTGGCGAGCCACATCCCACGCTATAGGGCCTTGATGATTGAAGATTTTTCCGAGATCACCCAAAAATGGAAGACCTCCGAAAGGGTTATCTTCCTCAAAAGGATCGTCACTAGTCACGTTCGCATGGTAGGCCGGTGCGTGTGGAACGCCACCCAAACCACTCCATACACCGAAGTGACAACTAATCAATGACCACAGTTGCTGTCTCTGGTGCAGATGGAGCGTTGCGGTCTCGAATTGCTGAAGCGCTCTCTCAGGTTTTCGAACAAGTCGTCAGTTTCACTTATGGAGTAGATGAAGTTTCGGTAGCCAACATCGAATGGCTTGTTCACTTGGCGTTCTCCGATGAGTCAGATCAGAAAAATCTGATTGGTTTGCTCCACCTCGCCAGTGAATCAAAGGTCTCTCGACTGGTGGTGGTGTCTAGCGCAATGGTCTATGGAGCGTGGCCCAACAACTCTGTTCCCTTGTCCGAGGATGCTCCGGTTCGCCCCAATCCTGAATCAGCGTTCGCGGTCCACCAAGCCGACGCTGAACGAACTGCATTGGAGTGGGCTGACATGGATCTGGATCGCCGAGTCACGATTCTGCGGCCAACAGCGGTCGCGTCACCTAACGCGAGCGGCCTCATCGGGGAAGCGTTGCTTGCCGCTGCCCCTATACGAACGCGTCGAGACGACCCACCGCAACAATTTGTCCATCTAGATGATCTTGCAACCGCTGTTGCGACAGTCGTCCAGCTCGATGACTCGGGCGTATTTAATGTTGCCCCCGATGGGTGGCTTACGGCGGAAGAAGTGAGAGAGCTTGTCGGCGCGCGACCCATCATTCGACTTCCGGTTCCTCTACCCAGACGGCTCGACCGGTATGTGACACGCAGAGTAGGGCACCAAGCACCTACAGGTCTCCTGCCTTACACCCGGTACCCGTGGGTAGTTGCCAACGATCGGCTTCGAACCACAGGTTGGGTGCCCCGTTACGGCAATGACGAAGTGTTCGTCGCAGCTGATGCGGGGATGCCGTGGGATTCGATGAACGCGAAGCAACGTCAAAATGTGTCGCTCGCACTCGGTGCCGTCTCGATTCTTGGCCTCGTCTATGGGCTCATTGCTTGGCTGAGGCGACTGGCTAGAAGCGGGGAAAGCTAGTCGAGTTCCCCCACTTCGACGCTAAGCAGCATTAATTGCTGATCGCGCCAGATTCGCAAAGAAGCCGAGGCTCCCGGCGCCAACATTCGAGCATCCACTATCAAAGCGCCCATGTCCGCTACAGCCTGACCGTTCAGTTCCACCACGACGTCCCCGACTTGTAACCCACCAGCGGCCGACGGACCGTCGGAATCTACGGATTGAACCAACACGCCCGCCGAGTGACTCGGCGGAAGTAGATTCGCGACAGCATCAGAACCGCGAATTCCGAGGCGTCCGTGGCGAGGCCGGCCCCACTGAATGATGTCCCTTGCGACGTGTTGTGCAATTTCGATGGGAGTCGCAAATCCCAGACCCTCAGCTCCAACATCGGTGACGGCAATTATCGTCGTGATGCCGACCACTGCACCCCGAGCATCAACTAACGCCCCACCTGAAGAACCTGGAGAAATAGGGGCGTCAGTTTGTACCAGCTCGTACAGCCAGTCACCTTGCGGTGATTGTAGCCGTCGGTTAGTTGCGCTAATCACTCCAACCGTGACGGTCGGCCCTCCACGCAAACTCAATGGCGAACCTATTGCGATCGCCGTTTCTCCGGCCCGAAGCCGATCAGCGCGCCCGAGAGTTGCGGGCGCAAAAGAGGAAGGTGTTCCGTTCGCCGGTCGCAACACGGCAACATCGGTGCGTCGGTCCATTCCGACCAATTCGGCTTCGAACACGGTTCCTTCGGCGAGAACCATCTGAAAGCTGTCACCGCCATCCACCACATGGGTGTTTGTTATCAGATGACCATCGTCACGAAAAATCACCCCGGAACCGGAACCCACCACACGTCCGTACTGGAGAACTTCGACCCGCACAACGCTCGGTGTCACCATGGCCGCGATGTCCGCAACGGGCAACGGGCCATCACCACTTCGGGCTACTGCTGAGATATTCGCAGCGGTAATTTCACGCTCCACGATTCGTTCCACCACCTGAGGTGACGTCGGGAGCATGGTCGCAACCACCAACGCAGCCACCGCGGCGCCGAGAACAGCGCCGACCATTCCGGCGCCAACCAATCTACGCGTGCCAGATGTTCGTTTTAGATCCTTGGCGTCTGGAGCCAAATATTGCAGTTCACTGGGATGTCTCCAGATCCGATCGTCGGGATGCAACGCATACTTGGTGGTCGGATTTTCCTCGATACTGGTGTCTGGATCGTCAGGAATCTGAGACCAATCGAGAGAACTTTCCAGCGCCCACTCATCGGGAGAAAATGACTGGGAGGGACCGCTGGGCGTGTCACCCTTGGGGGGTTCTCCCGAATCGTCTTCGGAGTCGTCGCTTGAGTTCACACCCCAAAACGTACTGACCGAATCAGCATTATTACCCGCGACCCGTCCAAGCGATAGGGAGGCGACCCTTTGTCGGCGTACCATAAACATGTGCTCGCTCCCCAAAACGTTGACTCATGGGTCGTGTTAACCCCCGATGAACTGCAGATCGGTGAAATTTATGACTGGTGTCTGCACCCATCATGTGGTGCAGTGGTGCTGTTTTCGGGAACGGCGCGAGATCACGCGGATGGTCGCGCCGATGTGTCGCTTCTTGAATACGAGGCCTATGAGGAACACGTCGAGCCTCGTTTGGAAGCAATAGTCAACGAGATGCGAAATCTATGGCCCGAGATTTCGCGAGTGGCTTTGGCTCACCGCACTGGACCTCTCATGATTGGCGAAAGTTCCGTGGTGGTAGCCGTGTCCTCGCCCCACCGCCCCGAAGCGTTTGAAGCTGCGAGGTTCGGGATAGACACTCTCAAGGCCACCGTGCCTATCTGGAAACGAGAAGTATGGAAAGACGGGGAGGATTGGGCATTAGCAGCACAAGACATCACCGAGGTCGGGTCCTTACAAGCGACCAATGAGAAGCCAGCATGACTCCCCTCGCGTTCCTGGGACTTGCCGCGGCAATCACTCTTTTGGGATCGTTGTTTCTGGTGGTTGGTAGCCGCAAGAGGACACCATGGGAGTCAAGTATCAATAGTTTCCGCAAACGTCTAGAAGCTATAGCGCCGGCAGAACATCAGATCGCAGACTCATCGGATGACACGTGGACACCTAGCAATAGGGGACATTCCGCTGGCACGTGACCTAGCGATCGATCTCGGCACCGCCAATACGTTGGTGTACGAACGTGGCCGCGGCATCGTTCTTAACGAGCCGTCAGTTATAGCTATGAACGAGCGGACTGGCGACGTTCTCGCTGTTGGGCGCGAAGCGTGGCAAATGATCGGGAGAACGCCATCGTACATCGTCGCGGTGCGTCCCTTACGTAAGGGAGCTATTACCGACTTTGACACCACGCAACGGATGATCAGACTGATTCTTCAGCAGGTAGGTGTCGGTCGATTCGGCAAGACGCGTGTTGTTGTGTGTGTCCCATCGGTGATCACCCCAGTTGAGCGCCGTGCTGTAACTGACGCAGCTCGCCGAGCGGGAGCCAGTGATGTACGCCTGATCGATCAGCCGATGGCGGCCGCTATCGGATCGGGTCTGCCGATTCATGAACCCATCGGGAATATGGTTATCGACGTTGGTGGTGGAACTGCTGAGACGGCGATGGTTTCTATGGGCGGGATTGTTTCGCTTAAGGCCATAAGGGTGGGCTCATTTGATTTTGACGCTGCGCTACAGAGCTATGCGCGACGAGTTCACGGCGTTGCAATTGGCGAACGGACAGCTGAAGAAATCAAGGTGCAAATCGGATCAGCGTGGGCAGTGGAAGATGAATTTGATGCCGAAGTGAAGGGACGCGACCTCACCACGGGCCTACCCAGAACATTCATCTTGACACCAGATCAGGTCAGATCGGCGCTGGAAGAACCGGTCCAGGCAGTGGTCGACTCCGTCGTCGACTGTCTCAGCCAAGCGCCGCCCGAATTGTCTCAAGACCTTCTTGTGCACGGAGTCCATCTAGTGGGTGGAGGAGGTCTTTTAAGGGGGTTAGCTCAACGTTTGGAGAACGACGCGCGGGTTCCGGTCCGCACTGTCAGAACGCCGATGGAAGCGGTCGTGTTGGGAGCTGGTCGGGCACTCGACAACTTCGAAGAGCTTTCATCCTCATTCAACACCTATGGCAATCGTCGCTGAATTTGGTGTGCGCGGTCGAAGGTTTCTGAGTCACGCCGCCGCGCTCTTGCTGGTTGTGGCGTGTTCTGGCGGAGGGGAACGCCCTTCTGGGTTAAATGGGGAACAGGTGGCATCGGTTGAGAGATCAGTTGGTTTCGACGGCAACATCATTCGCCTGGGGGTTATTGCTGATTTGACTGGTCCGGCGTCGGCGTTAGACAGAGCCCGACTCACCGGGGTTTCTGCTTACTGGTCCGACGTCAATGCACAGGGCGGCGTCGGTGGCAGATACTCAGTGGAACTAGAGATCCTTGACCATCGCGGCGACCCCCAGATTGCCGAACAGTATGTTCCGGTGCTCTTGAATGAAGTAGTTGCTTTGACGTTTATCAACGAGACAGCGATGGGAGCGGTGCATCCGTTTCTTGTAGCTGAGCAAGTCTTGGGAGTAGCCCCGACTTCCACCCTTGACTGGGAATCCGATCCGCGATTCCTTACCCACGTCCCCCCGGTTGAGGCCATGGTGTTAGCACTATTTGAGAATGCGTCATCTTCCAAATGGTGTGTCGTCACTGATGGATCGCCCTTGGGGATAGCGGTCCGAAATTCGTCCATGAGAGCAGCTCGCATTGCTGGAGCAAAAAGTGTGACGCTCATCGAAGTAGAAGAAGATCTCAACTCGGCGATTACTGCAGCGGCCTGCGAACTCGTTTTGGCTGAGGTGGCGGAAAGGTTTCAAACGAAAGTTGTTACCTCGCTGCCGGCGAATCGAAAAATCTTCCGTCAGGCCGGATTGGCGAACACCGTCATGAAACGGGATGACCTGCAATTCGCCTATGTTGATGCGGGTCCCTCTTGGGACGTGGATTCGTCAGTCGGGATGAGACCTTTTCTGGCTGCTTTGTTACGTCACGCACCAGATGTCCAACCCGATACCAGAGTGCGTGACGGGTATGTTTCCCAAATCCGACTGCATCAACTTCTCGAACAAGCTGTGGTTGAGGGTGACTTGAGGCGCCCGAGTCTCTTCGCCACCAATGAAGCGCAAGAACAAATTAATATGTTGGGCTTAGCAGAAGACTTAAACGTGTCCGCGGGGCAGCGCTCTATGCCCCGCAACATGAATGTTCGACTCGCTAGTGGTGGAGAGGAAAGCCTAGACGGACGGGGTTGGGAGCTCGAACGACAACTGCGGGCAGAGAACTTCGGCGCGTTGGCTAGCGAACTACTGGGCTAACTAATCGACGACGCCAAGTAAATCAGCCGCGATAGATCGGACTTGTCGATCGGTGTCAACCAACGCCTCCTCCATCGCTTTTTGTGCCTGAGGATCATCGAATTGAAAAAGTCCCAGAAGGGAGCGCCTGCGAATTTGAGCTTTGTCGTTCATCGCCCCGATGAGGCAACCCAGAATAGCTTCCCCATCAACGTCACTTGAGGACGCCAAAACCCCCAATGCGGCCACGGCGCTCTCTCGGCACAGGGCATCATCATGTCTTTCGGCCATCTCAATCAAAGCCCTCGCCGCCTCTGAATCCAGTTGCTCTCCGACCGCAAATGCAGCTGCCTCGGCGACCGATGGGTCGGAATCAGTCAAGCAGCACCTGGCGTTGACATCGGATCTCCGAGCGGTAATTTCCAGAGCTCGGCGCCTCACTGAGGCACTCGGATCGTTGAGTGCCGTTCTTAACTCTGGAGCACTTAAAGAATTCAGGCGCTCCAGTGCCCCAAGAGCCAAACAGCGTGATGGCGGATCGTCACTCGTTAGCGAAGCACGCGCTGAAGATTCGTCGCCGACGTGACCGGCCATAGCCGCACGAATTCTTCCCTCACGAAGGTCACCGTCGCTCAAGTGATCACCGCCTGGAGGACTAAGGCAGCCACAATTGCCATCAACCCAACAACAAGGGTGATCGCCAAACCGCCCAAAACGGAAAAAGCGCCGAGACCAAGAAGGGCGACCAGCTTTCGCCACAATGAAGCGCCCTTATGTATTCGAACGGGAAGAATACGGCGAGGGTCATTCAGGTTCCGTCGACCTCGCGGCCTTGAACCCAGAACTGCTTCTGTTGAGTCGCTAGGACCAAGTTCACGCGATATTGACGGAGACACAGCTTCCAGTGGCGCAGTTGCTTTTGGGTCATGTTCCATTTGGTTCATTAAATTTCATCCGAGTCGCGTGTGGCCATGGGGGTGGGGCATGGCACGCTTGTAACCGATGTCCGAGCTCACGGAGAACGAGAGTACTTCTCACGCCGCCACGGAGGTGCCGACGCCCCGCCGGGCGCCCACTTGGGTGCTGGTAATCGGGGGGATTGTTTCGTTAGCCGTGGTCATAGTGTTTGCTCTGGATCGCGTCACCATCACTTCAAAGGTCCTCACTAGCCCCGGGGTCACACGAGATATAGCGCCAATGCTGCAAGTAGAAGAGTCAATGACCTATAGCGCCGATGGGCAAATTCGCATGGTCACCGTCAAATCCAACCTCCAACCCTCATTGCTGGAAATGGTAGGGGGGTGGCTTGATGACTCTATAAGAATCTCCGATCGTCGGGAAATCCTGGGTGATCGGACCATTGAGCAGAATCGGACCCTCGGGCGCGAACAAATGGCGAGGAGCCTTGATATCGCGACCCGGGTAGCGCTTGAGCGAATCGGCTACGACGTTATTTCCGAAGCAGGGGCACTGGTGATTCAAGTTGTCCCCGAAACCCCCGCAGCTCAAGTTCTTCATTTAGGTGATGTCATCGTAGAGGCGGAGGGCGAAATCGTGGCCACTGCTCGAGACCTCAGCGACCTGGTTCGAAGCAAATCCCCAGGTGAAATGTTTTCCTTCTCTGTTCTTCAAATCGACGGCACTATCCGAAAAGAAACGGTTTTGCTTGCTGAGAGAAACGGCAACGCGTTTTTAGGAGTTGGGATCAGCACTTATGCGGAAATGAGCGATTTGCCTTTCGAGGTTGACTTTGTCGTCGAACGAGTAGGGGGCCCATCGGCGGGCCTCAGTCTCACCTTGGCGTTGCTTGAACGGATGCTTCCCGGAGAATTGCTGGCAGGGCGCGATGTCGTAGCGACGGGCACAGTTGATCCGTTGGGCAACGTGGGGCCGGTTGGTGGTGTCGAACAGAAAAGTCACACCGTGATGCGAAGTGGTGCCGATCTGTTCTTTGTGCCAGCGGCGCAAGTCAACGAAGCTCGAGCAGTTCTGGGAGACATGATCGAAGTTGTGGGAGTCGACACCCTGGACCAAGCCTTGGAGAAACTCAGATCACTCGGGGGAGACACCACAGGGATCGAGACAACGGGATAATCAAGCCGTCCGTTTTCTCGTTACCATCCACGTCCGGAGAGTGGCGGTAGGTACCCTCGATCATCATGGTTCAGTACGCCGAAGGGGCGTCAGAAGTTGATCCAGATACGCTCGCTAACACCGAGTTCACTCATGTGTTTCGTGGTTACTCGATTGATGAAGTGAAGGCATTTCTCCGAGACATCAGCGGACAAATCCAGCGCCTAAAAAATGAACTTGCAGCTGCGCTTTCTGTTCAAGAAGTCGTCTCAGCGACAGGCCAATCTTCATCTGGACTGAACGAACCGGACCCGACGAAGCAACCTACCTCAGTGGGTCCCGGAACAGTCATAGACCTGCAGTCCCATCCCATCACCCTGGAACGCGAAGACAGTGGGCTCAGCACCGGTGGTTGGCAGCAACAACCTCTGAGTGGCAACGCTGAACACAACGCAAACGCGTACACCACCAATAGCGATGTAGTTCCGTTTCCCAGTGCATCGCCGCCTCGACGACGAGCGGTCATTGACGAACTGTTTGCCCGGTTAGGTGAGCCACAACTCGATGATGTCGAGTGGGCCAGAGAAGTGCTCATCCGTACCGGTGAAATTCCGGTGATCCCCAAATCACCCTATGACTCGTTACACGGTGAAGCGGAAACAATCGTTGACCACCACGACCGTCTGCGCGGCACCGTAGCGGAACTTTCGCGACCGGCGGTCGGCCAACTCAAAAGGAACTTGGCCGCACGGCTTGAAGCTCTATTGCCTGAACTCAAGAATTCGCCCGAGAACAAGTTCGAGATGTCTAACTTGGTTCCCAAAGCCATGGATGACGAACTGGTGGAAGGGTTGACGCCGTTCGTAGCCGCTGCAGCTAAATTTGGTGCAGGCGGGGTAAAGGTCAACGTTGACGGAATCCCAAACAAGACCGCGAGAGCAGTAGGAGATTGGTTGCGCCATCGTCTGCTGGCGCATCTGGACGACGAAGTTGCCATTGAAACTCGTCTGCGAGCGGTATACCGAGAATGGAAAAAGTCAGGAGTTGACCTGATAGCGACCGATGCGATTGCCGAAGCATTCGCTCTGGGGCTGTATGCGACAATTCCCGCTGATCAACAAATCGTGTGGCGAACACCGATAGACGGCTGTTGCGGGACCGCTTGTCATGAAAATGGATCCGCTGACCCGCGTCGAAAAGGCGAAGAGTTCCCGTCGGGTCATTTACTTCCACCGATCGCCCGGGGATGCCGTAGTCTGGTCGTGCCCGCAGGCCAGTAGCCTGCTAGTTATATGCGACCACCTGAAGAAATGAAATCACGTCGGCGGCGAACCAGGAGAGCCAGAGTTCTGCTTGGATTCGGCGCACTCGCAGTCTTCCTATTTTTCACCTCGATTAGAGGGCTTGCTGGATTTTGGACCGATTATCTGTGGTTCGACAGCCTTGCATTGTCATCAGTGTGGACCTCCGTGCTTTGGGCCAAGATTGGTCTAGGGCTGCTGTTCACAGCCATCTTTTTTGTCGCGTTGTGGCTCAACCTCTTTATCGCTGATCGTCTGGCTCCGAAGGTTCCGTTGCCAGGTCCAGAGGACGAACTCTCACGAAGGTGGCGGCAGTTCATCGCAAGACGAGCGGTCCTCATCCGAAGTGTCATCTCCCTTCTGTTCGCACTTTTGGTGGGAGCAGGTGTCTCTTCTCAATGGCAAAGCTGGTTGTTCTTCACGAACCGCGTCGACTTCGGGATAGTCGACCAGCAATTCGGCATCGATGTCGGCTTTTATGTCTTTCAACTGCCATTCCTGACGTTTGTTGTCAATTGGGCTTTCGCTGCAATTCTCGTGATTTTCGTAGTCACCACAATCGAGCACTACCTGAATGGTGGGATACGAATACAAGGACAACCGGGCTCTCGAGTGACACCGCAAGTAAAGGCCCATCTGTCGTTGCTCCTGGGTTTGCTCGCGTTGGTAAAGGGTGTCGGTTACTACTTGGATCGATATGAATTGACGCTCTCCGAACGTGGCTTTGTTACTGGAGCGACCTACACCGATATCAAGGCTCAGCTACCAGCCCTGCAGCTTTTGATGATTGTGAGTGTTTTCTGTTTCGGATTGTTGATTGTCAACATTTGGCGCCGAGGATTTACCTACCCGATTATTGCGGTGGGCTTATGGGCTCTGGTTGCCAGTCTCGCCGGGACCATTTATCCAGCGTTGGTCCAACGATTCCAAGTAGAGCCTTCGGAATCAACAAAAGAAGCTCCCTATATTGAACGCAACATCGAAATGACTCGGGTCGCGATGGGTCTTGATGCTGTAACCCCGCGAAACTTTAACTATGAGTCCACACTCACGGCGAAAGAAATCGAAGAGAATCTGGCAACTGTCCGAAATGTACGTCTTCTCGATCCAGCTGTTATGCGGGACACATTCCAACAGACTCAGGGCATAAAAAGTTTCTATGACTTTCGCGACATAGACGTTGACCGGTACGAAATCGACGGCCGGACCACCCAGGTAGTGCTAGCTGCCCGAGAACTGAAACGAACTGACCTCCCTAATAGTTCCTGGGAGTCTGAACACATTGCTTTCACTCACGGGTACGGCATCGCTGCTGCGCCGGCCAATGCGATTGATGCCAACGGCCGACCGGACTATGCGTTGGCTGACATTCCCGTCGCTGCTCGTCCTGGTGCCGGCAGCATGGAAATTGACCTTCCGGGTTTATATGTCGGTGAAGGTCTGCAGGGATACGCCATCGTGGGTGCCTCCAGAGATGAAGTCGACTTTCAAGACAATGACGACCGGACCGAGGTCACTCGCTACGACGGAGCGGACGGAGTCGACATCAACTCGCTTCCCCGCAAGCTTGCCTTCGCCCTTCGGTTCGCTGAACCCAACCTCGTGGTTTCGGGTGAACTCGGGGCGGATAGTCGGATCCTCTACAAGCGTGACGTAGTTGACCGAGCCAAGACTCTTGCCCCGTTCCTCAAATTCGACAGGGATCCGTACCCGGCAGTAGTTGACGGCAAAGTCATCTGGATCCTCGACGCTTACACGTCCACTGACATGTTTCCCTACGCGCAGAGAGTGAATCCGCGCGCGGTTAGATCAGGTGACCTTCGATCTTCGGTGAACTATGTCCGAAACTCGGTGAAGGTGGTCGTAGACGCATATGACGGCACCCCCACCTTTTACATAGTTGACAACCAAGACCCGATCGCCAAGTCATATCGTCAACAATTCCCCGACTTGTTTAGTGAGACGGCACCCCCGAGAGAAATAGCAGAACATTTCCGCTACCCCGAAGATCTTTTCCGAATGCAAACAGACATGTGGGGCAGGTATCGAATCACTGAAGCTTCGGAGTTCTACGATGCAGCGGGCGCTTGGAGTGTCGCTCAAGACCCCGGTAACTCAATCGGTCAAACCGCGGTTGAATCGGTCATCGATGCTTCGGGGAACATCATCAGTAGTTCAGAGGTCCGGATCGCGCCTCAATATCTCTTGATGCGACTACCAGGTGACGACGATGAATCATTCGTCATATTCCGACCGTTTGTACCTTTCTCGGATGACGATTCACGAAAGAACCTTGAAGGGTTCATGGTTGTTCACAACGACCCCGACCGATACGGCCAAATCGAGGTGTACGAGATTCGCTCTTCGACTCCAGTCGACGGGCCAGCACTGTTTAACTCCAACATTCAAACTGAGGAAGAAATCTCTGAACGAGTCACACTGTTGAACCAAAACGGCTCCACGGTTGTGCCGGGTAACCTCCTCCTCATCCCGGTAGAGAATTCGTTGCTCTACGTGCGTCCCCTGTACATCGAAGCAACCGGAACCACGGCAGTTCCCGAGCTGCAGTTGGTGATTGTCGGGGTAGGCCCCGAAGTGGTGATTGCAGACAGCTTTGAAGCCGCATTAGCGAGAGCCATTCCGGGACTCAATGTGGACCTTCAATCCGAAGGTCCCGCGCGCGAGTCGGAATCGGAGACACCAAAGGACGACGAATCGACAGAGGCGCCCGATAGTGCTGAAGATGATGACTCAACTGAATATTCGATTGAAGACCTCTTGGTTCTTGCTCAAGACGCGTTTAACCGCGCGGACGCCGCACTTCGAACTGGTGACCTCGCCGGATATCAGCGTTGGGTTGAAACAGCATCGGGGTATATAGCTAAGGCCCAAGAGCTTCTGTCACAGTCATCTTCCCAAGATGACGCCGACGCTGCCTAATACCGTGGTTGGCACCGTTGTCACCGCCACAGGTGAGGTTCAGGCACCTTCGCGAATCTTGGTTGTCGTTGCTCATCCCGATGATGTGGATTTCGGGACCGCTGGCACCGTGGCTGCGTTGGTGAAGGCTGGCTCTCATGTCTCCTATTGCTTGGTGACGAATGGAGAAGCCGGTGACGATGATGTATCGCTGAACCAGGAGGAGTTAGCTGCGCTGCGACAAGAGGAACAGACAGCAGCAGCGTTGGCGGTGGGCGTCGAAGATCTGCATTGGCTCAACCACCCCGACGGACGTGTTGTCAACAGCCTTGAGCTCCGACGTGACATTTCTCGTGTGATTCGAATCGTTCAACCCGAGGTGGTGGTGACTCAACCCACCACTGCGAATTGGGATCGAATATATGGATCTCACCCCGACCACCTGGCAGCGGCATGGGCGACGATGGCAGCGGTGTATCCCGATTCTCGAAACCCCAGATCTCACCCTGAACTCCTCGATGAGGGACACAAGCCGCACACCGTGTCCCAAGTTTGGATGATGTGGATGGCCGCTCCAGAGGGAACAATGATGCACGTTGACATCACGGCTACCTTTGAAGAAAAGGTCAAGGCGTTGCGATGTCATTCGAGTCAAACAGATCGCATCGAAGGACTAGATGATTTGTTGAGAGAATGGGCATCAGGCGTCGCTTCGGCAGCGAACATGGCACCTGGCAGCCTCGCGGAAGGATTTCGGGTCTTTGACACCGAGTAAGAAATGAAGTTTGTGAAGTAGGAACCATGAGCGACAGACGGTTGATCGATTCGCCCCGAGCGTGGCTTACTGTCGTAGCCACATTCTTCTCATCAGCGGTAGCCCTCGGTACCGTCTACTGCTTCGGTGCTTTTTTCCAGTCAATGGCAGATGACTTCGGAAGCGGCAAAGGTTCCACAGCTGTCATCTTCGGGTTAACAACTTTTTCGTTTTTCTGGCTAAGTCTTATCACCAGTCGCCTGGCAGATCGCTATGGACCTCGGCCGGTGTTAGCAGCTGGAGCGGTTGCCCTGTTCGTTGGTCTTTGGGCTACAAGCAACGTCAACTCGATAGGCATCGGATATATCACCTTTGGTGCTGGCGCTGGTATTGGTGCCGCATGTGCGTATATTCCGATGGTTGCCCATGTGGGTGGATGGTTTGAAAAATCCCGTGCCACAGCAGTCGGTATTTCAGTTGCCGGTATCGGTGTGGGGACACTGGTGATGAACCCGCTAGCAGCGCGACTCATTGACCTATACGGCTGGAGGAGCACATACCGGATCTTCGCGGTTGTAGGGTTCCTGGTTCTCTTGGCTGGCACCTTGATGATGGCTCGAGCCCCGGGGGAAGCGGGAGCGGCTCCGTCCAGAATTCGAGAAGCATTTGCCTCCTCGACCTTCCGAAAGTTGTGGCTTGCGGCCCTTTGCTATGCCATAGCGTTGTTCATCCCCTTTGTTTTTGCCGTCCCCTACGCCAAAGAAAGAGGAATTTCGCCAGTCGCTGCTGCCACGCTCGTCGGACTACTTGGTGGATCCAGCGTGTTGTCTCGAATCGGTTTCAGTTGGCTCACCAACCACTTTGGTACTTTTCGGATCTTTCGATTCGGTTTTGTACTGTGCCCAATAGCTTTTGCCATTTGGCTCCTCGCTGGCTCGTCTTTTGTGGCACTCGCGATTTTCATGGTCATCATGGGTATTGGGTACGGGTCTTTTGTCGCGGTGAGTCCACTAGTACTGGCTGATTTGTTTGGTGTGGTCGGACTCGGCTCTTTGATGGGCATCATGTACACGGCTTGTGGCCTAGGGGCCTTAATCGGTCCTCCGATAGCCGGACGCATGATCGACGTTCAAGGCAGCTACACCATGCCACTGTTGGTTGGGTTAGGGCTCGGCCTCATCTCTTTGTTGCTCCTCACGTTGCTTCGGACAACGCCGTCGGGCAATATCGCTGTTCCCGGAGCACAGTCCGATGTGATTCCGGGACCAGGGAACGAAATAGCGTTAGCTATCACCGCTTTCGATGAAACCTTGATGGAACTCGAAGATTGGCTTGAACCGTAAGTCACTCCGCCATTCGTTGTTCTTATGGATTTGAGGTTGCGGTTTGTTGGATATCAACGCCATACTGATGACTCTTCGCCGCGGGGTGGAGCAGTTTGGTAGCTCGTCGGGCTCATAACCCGAAGGTCGTTGGTTCAAATCCAACCCCCGCCACCAACTAAGAGGTCCGGTCTATTGACCGGGCCTCTTCGCTTTCCCGGGGGTTAATCTCCGTTCTTGGTCCCGTCCATGTCCATGTTGTCGTCCATGTCCATGTTGTTATCCATGTCCATCTCCATATCCATGACTGCGTCAGGGTCAAGGCCTGGAGCGACACTGGGATCGAAGATGATTGCAACCGCCCACACCACAGCGACAAAGCCGACCAGTCGAGCGAACTTTTCACCATGACGCCAGTGCTTCTCGATTGCGATGACCAGAGCTAAACCGACCATCGCCGCCATATTCATAACGCCAAATGCGACCATGAGAAGCATTAGCGCCCAGCAACATCCCAGGCAGAAGAGCCCGTGATGCACGCCAGCACGAATGTCTCGCAGCGGACCACGAAAGCCGATGTAGTGAATGAGATGTCCGAGTGGACTGCGACAGTGGTCAAGGCAACGCATTTTCAACGGTGTGAGTTGGTACAGGCCAGCAGCGATAAAACACAGCACAGCGACCCACTGGGCGAGATTCGTCCTATCAGCTGCCATATCACCAAAAACGCCGGCCACCACGAATGCCACAATCCCTGTCACCCCCCAAGCCAATAGATATCCGGTAGCGAGAGCGGTGAGCCGTGGGCCTCGGTGGCTGGTTACGGTTCGTTCGTACAGGGTTGCGAGAGGCGCTACTGACGACAGCATCATGGCTGCCATCATCAACGTCCACATAATGAGGAACGCACCGAATGACATGCCCATCGTGCCGGGCATACCCCACAGACCCATGTCCATGCGGACAGCCCAGCCCACGGTTACCACCCAACAAAATGCGGTGATGGCGTGTATGACTGTCATGGATAATCGTGGAGTGCTGGCCGGCTGCGCCGGTGGTTGGGTTAGGCCGCCCAACTGAACGGGTTGGCGAAGCCGCTCAAGCCTTCGCCTCCGAAGGAAATACCCATAGCAGATATCGATGATGTCGATACCGGAGCTAGTTCTAACACTGGGCCGGCAGGATGGGTGTCGACTCCGGTCAGCGACACCACCTCTCCGGAATCGTTGACGTGGGGACGCCCTGTGTACGACGAATCACCGAAAGTCACAGTGTGTTCACCGTTTTCAGATGTGACCGACACAGGCATTTGTTCGATACCCAAGAAGTTGCCGAGGAGTGGTCCCAGCGCGGCCGGTGGTCCACCGAGTGAACCGCTGACCACTGCGCCGATGGCTTCAACTTGCTCCGGAGAGGCCCCGTCGTCAACGATCACACCGACGTTCCAGCCGCCCTCAGACATGAGTGGAGGTGAATCCACCATGAGCACGAAGGTATGTCCCGAAACATCAACTCCATCGATGTCTCCATCGTCAATTGTGAATGCCAGGGTCGCGTTGCAGCGTTCGTTGGTCGCGGGGAATTGCATGTTCGACCAAGTACATGGACATGTTGCTGTGCAAGAGCAGTTCTCGTAGTACATGCCGTTGAGATGCCAAGCCATTGATGAACTCCTATGTTGATGCGTCACCCCGCCCCGGGGTATCTGAGGCAAGGCTTCCATGATCGTAGGAAAGCGTCAAGCAGGCTCGCCCTTGGTACTGCCGATTGACCTCTTCGCGGGTTGGGGTCGGATAGCAATTTCGGATCTACACTCCTCTCATGGTTCGGTTGAGTGATCTTCACCCGGTTGAGGCGGAGCATCTTGGTATGCGAGCGCTAGCGATGCCAGCCATCGGCCCGGGTGAATGGGTCACTCCGCCGTCAGTTGATCAGGCAACAGTGGCGATTGTTTCCACTGCCGGCCTTCACCGGCGTATTGACCCCCCATTCACGATCGGTTCGTTGGATTATCGACTCATTCCAGGTGACACTCGGTTTGATGACCTTGTACTTTCCCATATCAGCGCCAATTTTGATCGAAGCGCGTTTGGGCGAGACCCCAACATCGTGTTCCCAATCGATCGTCTTCGAGAGATGGCTTCAGACGGAGAAATCGGAGGAATAGCGCGTTGGCACTACTCCTTCATGGGGGCAATGCCCGATCCGTCCCGATTTGAAGAAACCGGCGAAGAAATTGGTCGGTTAATGGCCCAAGACGGCGTTGATGTAGCACTGTTGGTGCCCATCTGACCCGTATGCACCGGCGCGGTCGGCGCCTTAGGAAATTACATAGAACGCTCCGGTGTAGCCACCACCTCAATAAGTTTGATTCGAGAAATGTCAGAAGCAGTTGTCCCCCCAAGAGCCTTGTGGGTTCCGTTCCCTCTAGGAAGACCTTTGGGTGCAATCGATGACCCGGGATTCCAAAAGGATGTCCTGCGCGCTGCATTCGGTCTCCTCGGCACCGCTGCCGAACCAACTATTGAGGACTATCCGATCGAGGCGCCAGACAAAGGAATGAGTGAAGAATGGGCGTGTCCCTTAAACCTGGGGCCAACGTCTTCAGGCGGGCTAACGGATCGTTTATTGGCAGAAGTGGCGCGGCTTCGTCCCTGGGCCATCGAAACTAGGCGGGAACGGGGACGCACGTTGTTTGGTGTCAGCGGAGCCGAAGAAAACCAGGTTGATGAATTAGCTCGGTGCCTTGCCGTTGTCGCTGAAACCGGTGACGTGATAGGTGAACCAGATAGTGACGAAATCAATTGGGCTTTTGATATGCCCCTACTTTTGCGTCACATCGCAGATGACCTGCGAACTTTTTACCATGAGGCCATCGCAGCACAGCCCGGTTCAACTCCGCCTGATCATGACGCGCTGAGCAGATGGATCTTTAGCGAAACGATCCTGGGGGAGACCCTGTTGCTCGTAGCTGATGGGTTGACAGACGCATCTGACTCACCGATAGCTCAACTAGTACGAGGGCTGTTGATCCCGGAAGGTCATTATCGAGGTGGCAGCGCTTTTCCTGCCGAAGCTAACTTTCCAACACCATGAACTTCATGATGACCCATCCCGATACTTATTTGAGATCGACGTAAACGACCGAGGCCCCGATGATTGTTGCGCAACTGGTGAAGTCGCTGGCAGCGATGCTGTACGCGCCAGTTCGAGTCCGCCGCCACCCACCTGTTCCCCCTGCTGACTTCATCCACTACGAAGTGCCTGTTCTGGCGGCGACCAAGGAAGATGCTGCTATCCAGGCAATTGACGTACCGGTCGCGAGAACGTTCGATGGGCATTGGACAAAATGGCCAGCATTAGTACTGGCCGATTGCGATGAACCCTTAATTGAAGGAGCGCCCGACCTTCGCGGCGTCTGGCAGGTTCATAAGGGACCGTTGAAAGGGCACATCGAACGTAACGAACAGGCAGGTCCTCGGATTGTGATCACCGCTGGTGGAATCATTCATGACCTGACTGTCGGGGGCCCGCCAATGGTTGACGAAGGACTCGGAGGGGCGACGATAAACGTGGTCGCGCGTTATGAGAACGCACGTCTGAACCTGTACCTCAAGGGCAAGCTACGTGTGGTCACGCGTTACCGAGATGGCGACGAAATGGTATGGCGATGGGGACCATATCTGAATCGACTCCGACGGTTGGACAGCCCCAGCGCTAGTTGAAAAGTGTCGACTAATTACTTGTAGACGAGAGCCCCGTCATCCAGGTCCGCAACGGGGAGTTCATCCTTGTCGGTCCAATAATCCTGAGTATGCCGCCAGGGGTCCACGGTGCCTTGTTTGGGCATCAGGTGTATTGAACGCATCAGGTAACCGGGGTTGAAGTTCTCCGGATCGACCCAAGGAAGCAACTCCATATCTTTGTCCTCGGGGCGCAGAGTTGGAACGACTGTTTGGACACCGCGGCTGTCCATGTGTTGGAGCAATCGGCACACATACCCTGCGATCAGGTCGGCACGGAGTGTCCAACTCGCTCTGAAATAGCCGAAGACCCAAATCATGTTCGGTAATCCTGTGAACATCATCCCCCGGTAACCCACGGTCTTGGAGAAATCGAGTGGTTCGGTGTCAATGATGAAGGAGATGTCGCCAAGGATGCTGAGGTCGAAGCCGGTGGCGGTCACGATGATGTCGGCTTCGAGCAACTCACCACTGGCTGTTTCAATTCCGCTTTGAGTGAAGGTGGCTATTTCGTCGGTGACAACCGAGGCGTCGCCCGCTGCGATGGAATGGAACAAATCGCCATCTGGAATCAGAGCGATGCGCTGCTGCCAGGGTCGGTAAGCGGGTTCGAAGTGTTCCGATACGTCGTAGTCCTCGCCCAAAATTTCGCGGATGCCGTTGTAAAGTTCGTCGCGGACCAGATCCGGATATTGGAACGACATCTGGACAATTTGCTCCTGATCAAAGAGGATTTTCTTGCGAACTATCTCATGGGTCCACTCGTCAGGAATATCCAGTTGTCGAAGGGTGTCCGCTAACTCGTTGTTGTTGGGTCGAGCTACGAAAAAGGTGGGTGACCTTTGGAGCATGGTCACATGTTCTGTCTTGTCTGCCATCGCCGGAATCAACGTCGCCGCAGTCGCTCCGGAACCGATAACAACAACCTTTTTGTCCACGTAGTCAAGATCATCGGGCCATAGCTGCGGATGGACAATGGTTCCTTGGAACCGATCCATCCCCGGCCATTCAGGGGTGTACGGGTCGGTGTGTCTGTAGTAGCCCTGACACATCCAAAGAAACCCACACGTGAACTCCAACTGCTGGTCGTCTTGTAGGTTTCGGACACTGAGGGTCCAGTGTTTGTCGGTGCTTGACCATTCAGCGGTTTCAATAGTGTGCTGATAGCGAATGTGCGGTGAGATGCCATTTTCCTCAATGACTTCGCCCATGTAGTCAAGAATTTCGTCCGCGGTGGCGATGGGTGGCCCAGTCCAAGGTTTGAAGCCGTAACCAAAGGTGTAGAGATCACTATCGGAACGAATACCCGGGTAGGTGTGGGTCTTCCAGGTGCCCCCAAAGTCGTCCATTGTTTCCAGAATCACAAAGCTCTTGTCTGGGCAGTCCTGTAGCAGGTGGTATGCGCCCCCGATCCCTGAGATGCCCGCGCCAACGATCAATACGTCAAAGTGCTCGGTGGATGCATTCTTCATATCTCTAGGCTCGCCGATAATGAGGGGCTGTAACAAGTTCAAACATGGATTCGCCGGAATTCAAATTGGTCTCGACTCGAAGCCCGAGGGCGTTGTTGGCCTGATTGATGCTCAGTCTTGCACGACGTGAGCAGAAAACTCTGTCAGTGACTGTCTCCATGCTTCGGCATCGATATCGCCTCTCTTGTTGATCTTTGATGCGGCCTGTTCCCCCATGGACAGGACGTGATGTAGGTTGTCGGGCACTCCTAGGCCTTGACGTCCGAGACTCAGCACCCGGCCAGGGTGACGCAACCAATCATCGATCACGGTTCTGGCGGTTCTCGTGGAGTGCTCATAAACGGGATAAACCGAGCGCAGACGTCGTACTTCGATATGAACGTGGTTTGGCGTTGGTAGACCAGCTCTTGTGAGATCTTCTTCGATCGTCTGACCGATGGCTTCAGGACTGGCTTTCCAGAGGTCGTCATCTACCCAGCATGGAAGCTCGGCGCACAGAACGGTGAGATCTGGCGGATCGTCACCGGTTCTGTAGTTCTTTGCTTCTGAAAGTCGAGCGGTGGCAAGGTCAAGCCCCGGGAAATAGTGAGCATCGAAGCCGGTGTACCGATCCCGGGGAACTACCAGATGAGCTATGAGCATGCCTCGATTTCTTTGCTGATTGATGGCGCTCAGAACTTCTTCAGGCGGGACCGGGGACAGCGCTTGAGCAAGGCTGGGCAGAGGGATAGAAGACAATACGCTGCTCGCATTCAANATCGTGTCACCAGCGGCGACNTGGACACCGTCGCCGNCGACTGTTACCCGGTCTACCGNNGTATTTAATTNGATCTNCACTCCCTGGTCGGTTGCCGCGTCGGCTAACGACTCGGAAATTTGGCCGTACCCTCGACGCGGGTAATAGAAAATCCTTCCGTTTGGCCTCGCGGCGCGTAGAGCATTCTTAATGATTTGGGCAGGACCTCCTGCCGAGACGCGTCGATCTGACAATTCGGTGGTGAGGGACCTTGGGGTTACGCCATAAAGCTTGGTTGCGTAAGGCCCATAGAATTCGCGGGCCACTGTTGGTCCGAGACGACGTCGAATCTCAGAGTCGAAGTCCGAGCCATCCTTTGGACGAAATGGTTTGACCAAAGTGTCGAATGCGACAGCGCTGCTGAAGCGAAAGGGAAGATTCCTCACCATGTCAAAAGAGCGGAGAGGGAAACCTATCCACTTGCCTTGAAGGCGAATTCGACCGTTGCGTTCGCGGGTTTGCAGATCGTCACCCAATAGAGACTTTATTAAGGACATGATTGACGGGTCAGTCGCTGGATGCAGGCGGTGGCTTCCGAAATCCACGCGTTGCCCGGCGACTTCGAAGCTTGCAGCCATCCCTCCGACCCGATCGGATGCTTCAAAAATGGTGACTTCGTGACCGTTTTCTCGCGCTTTTAGAGCTGCCATCAGACCGGCGGGTCCCGCTCCCAGTACCGCGATGTCACTCATTGCTTAGTTCCTTATCTGACAAAAGAAGCATGCTTTCTCAACTCTACGATTAACGGTAGACCGCGGTGAGGGCGTAAAGTATTCCTTACTATGACCGTACAGACTGCTGATGTCTTTGAGCCAAGTGGCGCAACAACTTTTGGGGGACTCTTCGGCACTCCTACCGTCTCCGTTACCGGCGCGGCCGGTTTCATAGGCTCTCACCTCGTCGAGCGCTTACTTCAACTGGGTTGCCATGTCATCGGAATCGACGATTTCGATCCTTGGTATAGCCCGAATCAAAAAAGAAGCAACCTTGTCGCTATAGCTGACAATCCCAAGTTTGAACTGGTTGAGGGAACCTTGACCCCCGAGATAGCTCAAGAAGCATTCAGTCGATCATCGGTGGTGTTTCACCTAGCTGGACGTCCTGGCGTTCAGGACTCATGGGGTGAAGGCTTCATTGATAGTTCACGTCGAAACATTGAATTGACTCAACGCGTATACGAAGCATCGGTTGATTGCCAAGTCGAGAGGGTGGTCTACGCATCGAGTTCCTCTATATATGGATCAGGAGCTACAGGTCTCGATGTGTCGCCAGAACCAAGACCCATAAGCCCTTATGGGGTCAGCAAGCTAGTAGGTGAACAACTCGCTCACGTGTACAGAGCCCAAGGGCTTCACATCACGAACCTGCGGTACTTCACCGTCTATGGACCCAGACAACGACCTGACATGGCGATGCATCGCATGTTTGAGGCAACCACACCCGACGGACACATTTTTGTGCGCCGCGGCGATGGTGAGCAACGCCGCGAGTTCACCTACGTCAGCGATGTCGTGACGGCAACGGTAGCGGCGGGATTCATTACCGAAGCCGCGAACGCAACATTCGATGTTGGGGGCGGTTCGTCAGTCTCGCTTCAAGAAGTCATGGGTTTGGTCGAAACACTTGCGGATGCACCTATGCGAATAGAAACGGTCGATGCTCCTGCGGGTGATCCATCAATAACGGTTGCACGCACAGACAACGCAGCGAACATCCTTGGTTGGACTCCCAAAATTGACTTACTCGAGGGTTTAACCCGACAGTGGGAGTGGCATCGTCAACGAGCAGCGTCCAAGGAATCGGTGTTAGTCGCAGATTGAGCTAGAGGCTCTTCCTTCGATCGTGTCCACACCCACCAACATCCCCAGATAACCACTCCGCTCCAAAGCGCCGTCAGTAGGTGATCGCCAACAGACATTATCTGATGGTCGGGTAACGCCACGCGCCAGAGCCGGTAGAGCGGGTTTGTCGTGCGTTCAAAGTCAACGATGAGGGTGTGCTGACCGGTCGACGTCTCGACCACGAGCCAGAGCCACGAAAAAGTTCCCGCTAGAGCGGCCGCAACCACCAACTGGACCCGTCGACGGTTCTGATCGACTGCCAGGGCAAACAATATGGCTATCAAAGGAAGTATCGGAACGATCTGGCGTCCGGACCACCACCAGCCATGCATTGTCAACGCGATCCAGGTTGCGACAGCCCAACACACCGCGCAAAGAGACAGAGCGAGTTGCCAATTCTGCTCACGTCGACGAATAGTCCTTGTCACGACCAAAGGAACAAGGAGATACGCGGGGGTCCAGGCCGCGATGCCGAACTTGCGATCGACGATCAATCCCAACAGTCGTCTGGTCCGGCCAGCGTAATTCGGTGAACTCCCGACCACGGCCCATTCGCTGTTTACAAAATGGTCGCCTGTCGCGTAGACCGTCCAGCTTCCGTAAATCCTCTGATGAACAATCAGATAAATGACACCGGAGACCAACAGAGCAAACAGCTGAAGCTTGAGAATCACGCCGGGGCCATGTTTCTTATTCCAGACCAAGAAAATGGCCATTACGAGAGCTAGGGGAACATATTTGATGCCAAGCCACGGCAAGCAAACCATCATCGCGACGCTGACCCAAGACCAACGAGTCGACGCACTTGGAGTTAGTCCCGCGACTCCCAACACGACACACAACGCAGCAGGCATGGCCGGATACACCTGAGTGCCGTAGCTCGTTAACGGTGAAGCACAAAAAAAGGCGGTAATCACCCACGTAGCAGCAGACACTCCGACCCCGAACCGCCTCACTGCCAACCACAACGTCATTGCTGCCGTGATCCCGGCGATCAGCGCCAGAGCGCCCTTTGCGAACTCCCACCCACCCAACTTCATAGGTGCAGCTAGAAGGATTGGAAGCAACGGGTCATGAGGACTGATTTTTTGACCAGACTCGTTAAGAGCGATCGTCTGAGGATTCAGGTTCACTTCGTGAAAGTCTCGGAATTTCCCATCCTCTATTTCATCTGAGATATCTAAATCGAAGTCCTCTCCGAGGCTGAGCGCAGTCAATAGATACTGTGGCTCATCCGCTGTCACTTGAGCGTTGTAAGTGGCTCGAGCTTGGATGCCAAGAGCGGCGACAATGGACACCGTCAGCGCCACAAGGAACATCCGCGCCCCGAGACTTTCACGCTTTATGTTCATTGGGTCCTTACAAGTGATCAGCGCGCCGCAGCACGAGAAACCACGATAGAAGCGCTGACGCGCACACCAGTGTCACCGCCATAATCCCAGCTTCGGCCACGAATGCATCTTCGAAAGATCCAAATATGCGCGTGGTCAGTGTCGGGAAACCAATGGGAGCGACGATCAGGCTGATCGGCAGTTCCTTCATTGTCGATAAAACAACCAACCCTGCTGCCGCCAGTAAACCCGGTCTCATCACTGGAAGATCAACGTTCCGAAATCGTTTCCACCTATCAGCACCCAGGGTTGCCGCGGCGTCGTGGAGACCATCAGGAACGGTCCGCACAGCGACCAACGCTGTTCCCATTGCCAACGACCCAAATCGAACGACGTACGCAAAGATAAGTAACGCCATCGAGTCATATAGAAGGTCACCAAAGAAACCAGATTTCAAAGTCCAAAACCGAAGAGATAATGCGATGAGAATTCCTGGCACTGCAAAGGTTGCGATCACGACGGAATGAGCGAAGCGCCCGATCCGATCGCGATGTCGACCAACGAGAAAGGCTATAGGGGTCACCGCGACAAGAGCTACGAGACCAGTCAATACGCTAGATGAAAGCGTGTTGGAAGCAGCTTCAACTACTTTCGAAGCATCAATGGTGAGTGGGCGACCTCCCCGTTGGGTCCGCAACAGTCCATCGCTTGCCCAGTCGATGAGGGCCGCGCTAGGAGCCAACACCGCAAACGTGAGCGTGCCCACCACCAAGGTGATGGCTGAGGTCTTCCAACGTCCAAGAGCGTGCGTCATTGGTGGGGAGGTGCGATGAGTCGTAATCTCAGGCAAGCGACGGTTGATCGACCTTTCCGCCAGAACGACCACCCCAGCGAACACCAGCAGTATGAGACTCAAGGCAAACGCCATCGGTGGACGAGCCAAGTAATTTGACTCGATTGCTCTGGTCAGGGTGTCGTACCGCATCAGTTGAACGGCGCCAAAATCGCTGATCGTGTAGAGGAAAACCAGAAGGGTCCCCGCGGCTAGTGATCCAGAGATCTGACGGAGCACTACCCGTCGAAATGCTTGTGGAACAGTGTCACCCAGTATCAACGCACTTTGTTCAAGAGAGCCGGGGAGTTGACGCAGTCGAGCGGCTACTGGCAGATACACATATGGATAACAAAACAAGGTCAGTACAAACCAGGCACCGAATAGGCCGCGTAGCTCTGGAGTTTCGGCGATTCCAACGAAACTGAATGCGTCGTTCGCGAGCCCCCCAGGGTTCAAGGTTCTGATGAATGCCGCGGCGCCTATAAACGTTGGAAACACCAATGGAATCGGCAGAAGGACTCGCCACAGTCGACGGAAAGGGAGATCGGTTCTGGTTGTGCACCAGGCCAATGCAGTACCCAAAGCAGCTGCCGAAAGTGACACGAGAACTGCAAGCCGGACGGTGCGCCAAAAAGGTTCCAATGTCTGGCGCTCTAGCAGCAAACCGAGAGGATCTGCTCCCGACGTAAAGTTTCGCCAGATCAAATACAACCCAGGAAAAGCGAACGCCAGGGAGCAAACGAGGCCGGCAAGCCTCAGTTCCCTAGGTGTTCGCGTCTGACTCATTGATTCTGGATGCCACTCGCTTCGATGATTCGGGCTGTTTCTTCGAATCCGCCTCCCAAAGCGTCAAAGTCGACGGAACCAATTTCTAGGGCGGTCAGTGGCGGCAGCATCGAGTTGGGTTCAACGCCGGCGGCCAACGGGTACTCAAAAGTGCGGTTCGTGAAGTAACTCTGCACGGGTTCCGTCAGCAGATACGCGAGTAGTTGGTTTGCTTCGTCGGAATTCTTGGCTGAGTCCAAAACTGTGGCGGCGGTGATGACGAGAAGCGAACCGATGTCATCGTCGTCAAGAGAATGGTTTTTCGCCCGATGATTGTCTCCTTCGGCGGCAACCTCTTGATAGTTGTAGTAATGGTTCACTAGCCCCATCTCTATTTCGCCACGGCCAGCAGCTTCGACAATTGACCTGTTGTTCGGGTAGTACCGGGCGTCGTTGTCCACCATATCGTTCAGCCATTGAGCGGCTACGTCAGTGCCGTACTGATCGCGAAATACGGTGAACCAATCAACGAATGAGCCGTTGGTTCCCGGTATTGCCACCTTGCCCCGCCACTTTTCTTCAGTCAGATCGAATACTGACTTCGGAAGGTCGGCCTCGGGCACGAGGTCCACGTTGTGCACGAGGACCCTCTTGCGTCCTGAAAATCCGATCCAGCTTCCTTCGCTTGATCGATTTTCCTCACTGACAAGAGCGAGAACCGAGTCAGCGATCCGGCCGAGTAAGTCTTTTGACTCTAGAAAACCCACTGGGCCCGGCGAACGACTCAAAAAGACGTCTGCGGGACTGCGCCTTCCTTCTTCGTCAATGAGAAGGGCTAATTGGGTTGAGCTGCCCCATCGAACCTGAACGCTGATGCCGGTAGCGCACGCGAAGGCTTCCAGCACAGGTTCAATAAGATTCTCGGTGCGGCCTGAATATATGGTGACCTCGTCTCCGGTTCCATCTACGCACTCTTCAGGATTGATCTCTGCAGCCAAACCGTCGATTTGTAGTTGGTCGGAACCACCGCACGCAGTGGCCAACAAGGTCAGTGTGATGATGAGGGGGAGTAAGCGTTTCAGCATAATTCCTTAAACTATCCACTCTTGAGGAAAGATGTAAAGTGAGCTTTACGCCATAGAGTGTGTATCGTGAACTTCTTGTCGGCAATACGAGGTCGTTTATCCACCATAACGGTCCTAATAGTTGGGCTTCTTGCGGGCCTTGCGGCCGCGATTGTGGTGGTTCCGAACGTGGACGGAGCAGCTTTCCGACAAGCAGCGCAGCAGGCGGCCGAACGCCCTAGTGGGGTGATCGGCGCACTCGTTGCGTTTGGTACGGCTTTTGTTTTTCGAGCCATTGCTTGGCAGAGAGTTCTTCCTGAACTGCCCTTCGGCCACGCGTTGGCAGGGATCCACCTGTCTTTGGGAGCAAATCATGTCTTACCGTTCCGACTGGGTGAACCCCTTCGAGTTCTAAGCGTCGTTCGTCGCCGATGTGTAGGGATAGAAGCGGCTACAGCGTCGACTATCACACTTCGTTCAGCGGACATGCTCGCGGTAGTCGCCCTCGGCGCGGTTGTCGCTCCGAGCGCCTTTTTTGGGCTAGTTGGATTGGCTGGATGGCTGATTCTTGCTCTCGTCGTCGTTGCGGCGCTAGTTGGTTGGAAATGGCTATCTAGTGTTGCCCGTCGCCGACCTGACGTTGTGATGCCGGGGGTAATCGCCCTGAGTCTGTCCGCCGTTGCATGGGTAGCAGAGTCGATTCTTGTGCGCCAGGTCGCAACTTGGGTGGGCATTAATCTTTCTTGGTCCGAAGCGATTTTGGTTACGACGGTTGCGGTTGCGGCTCAGATTGCGGCCATCGCACCGGGTGGTTTCGGTACCTACGAAGCTGCCGCTGTAGCTGCATACGTATTGCTCGGTTATGACGCAGAAGCGGCGCTGATTGCAGCGTTGGCGGCCCACGCTCTGAAGACGGTGTACTCCCTCATAGTTGGTGTGGTCGCAGCCTTTGTTCCTGCGCCTTCGCTAGCTGGAAGGTTACGACTTGATAAGACATCTCACATGATTGGTGCGACACCGATCCCAGCGCATGCGCCGGTTGTTTTGTTTATGCCGGCGTACAACGAGGAAGAAGCCGTCGCCGGCTGTATCGCAAGAGTGCCACAACAGGTCCACGGTCGTCCGGTCGAACTGTTCATTGTTGACGACGGCTCCCGTGATTCGACTGTGGCACGTGCCCGAGCAAGCGGGGCAGAAGTAGTCCTGCTTGGCCAAAACCAGGGCTTAGGAGCCGCCGTCCGTGTAGGCCTGCAGGTCGGTGTAGACCGACAAGCAGCGGTAGTGGTGTTCTGTGATGCCGACGGGGAATATCCACCCGAGGAACTACACAACATCGTCGCTCCAATTCTTGATGGAGCAGCCGACTATGTGATCGGGAGCAGATTTCTGGGTCGTATAGATCACATGCGGCCTCATCGACGATTTGGTAATCACGTCCTCACCCGAGTATTACAAGTTGTCGCTCGTCGCCGAATTACCGACGGTCAATCGGGGTATCGGGCGCTTTCTTTTGAGGCGGCTCGGAGCGCTGAGATCATTCATGATTTCAATTATGCACAAGTGTTGACCCTTGATCTTCTGGCGAAGGGTTTTCGCTATCAAGAAGTCCCAATCAGTTACCATTTCCGCACGACTGGCGAAAGCTTCATCAAACTTGGCCGCTATCTGCGCAACGTGGTGCCCGCTGTATATCGCGAGATCAACGCGACTTAACTTGTGCTGAACGCCAAGGCTTGATCACCAATAAACGCCACCCGGACTCGGTCACCTCTGGAGAGGCTCGTCGAGGCACCACATCGAACTCGTAATTGGTGATTGCCCAGACTCACGAACACCATCGTGTCGTGTCCGTAGTACTCGATCAGTTGAACCTCAGCTTCATCACCCGAGTCGATTGCCAGCTGTTCGGGTCTCAACACGACGTCGACCGACCCCTTGAGTTGTGGGTCAGTAGGTAGGGAACCGAGGACACAGTCCACGACGCCTGAATTCGCGTTGCCTGGCAGTAGTGACATCGTGCCGACAAACTCTGCGGTCCAACGATCCACCGGGTGGTGATAGAGAGCTTGAGGGGAGTCAGTTTGAACGATTTCTCCCTCGCGCATCACCGCAACCCGATCGCCGACGATGAAAGCTTCATCCTGATCATGGGTCACGAATACCGAAGTAATCTCGAGTTCTGTCAGAAGTCCATGGACCTCGGTCCTGACCTCCACGCGCAGGTTGGTATCGAGATTAGAGAATGGTTCATCCAGTAGCAGCACCCCGGGTCGAGGTGCCAGTGCTCTGGCCAGCGCCACCCGTTGTTGTTGACCTCCGGACAACGTGGCGGGCATCCGATTGCTTAGATCGGTGAGGTTCATCATCTTGAGCGCTGCGGCAACTTCGCTGTCTTTATTTGGTGACTTCGTGATGCCGTAAGCCACGTTTTTCGCGACTGACAAGTGAGGAAACAGTGCCCAATCTTGGAACACCATGCCCACTCGGCGACGATCCGGGGGCACCCACGCCTCTCCGGCGACGAGCTCGCCCCCGATCGTGATCGAACCCGATGAAGGTTTTTCCAGACCTGCGATCAACCTCAATAAAGTTGTTTTCCCGCAGCCGCTGGGCCCGAGCAACGCCACTGACTCTCCGGGTTCAGCGTTGAAGCAAACGCCGTGCAGGACTGGTTCCTGACCGTAGGAATGTTCAAGGTCGTCTATGGTGACCCCGCGTGCCGCGGATGCGCTCATGCGCCTGGGGTCACGACAATACGTTCCGCTGTTGCGCCGCCAACCCCAAATGGGTTGTCGCCGACGTCAACTGTCGCGGTTCCATCAGGAGCAAAAGACAGGACAATTCCCGAACGGCCGGGCATCAGACCACTACTTTCGAGAAATTCGAGTTGACCGGCTTCCCATTCCAGCTCTTCAGGTATGCGAACCACTGTGAAGGAATCACCAGCGTCAATCTTGGACAGTACGACTGCGTCTTGGGGTTCTTGGTAACCACTTCCGGGGATCGGATTTCCATGAGGGCAGGTCGTTGGATCTCCCAGAGCTTTGAGCATGGCTTCCTCCACTGTCGGTGAAATCACGTGCTCCCAACGACCTGCTTCACTATGCGCGTCTGTCCAATTCAGACCCAGGACGTCGGTGAGGAAGCACTCAGCGAGTCGATGGCGACGCACAATCGTGGTCGCAAGATCCTGCCCTTCGCTGGTAAGGGTGATCTCTCCATCAGCTTTGACGTCGACTAGTTCTTCGCGTTCCATTCGCCTCACCATCTCGCTGACGGCAGGTCTGGAAACCTCAAGGCGTTCTGAGATTCTTGCTTGGATGACGGGTACCCCATCTTCAGCCAATTCATAAATGGCTTCGCTGTATTCCTCGAAAGCGGGATGATGTTCCGTTGGTTCATAAGCCACGCCACGACCCTATCAGTGATCTTGCCCGATTTGTAACAACAAAATGTTAAGTAGACTTAACAATGATTTGGGGTTAATTTCTCAAGGTTTAATGGAGCAGAGCAATAAGAGAACAACTACGGTCCTCCATTAATGGCCCGACGCACTCGATTTGTACTCGGACAAATTTTCCAAGTTCGAACCTTTGGTCGACAACTTGCGGGAATTCGTTTAACCGAAAATCAAACTTTCGCGTTCATGGCGTTAATCGTTGGGCTCGCGGGAGGCTTAGCTGCAGTCGGATTCCATTATCTGATCGACTTCTTGCATGAAGAAGTCTTTGGTCGACTCGCTGAATGGGCCGATGACCTCGGACCATTCAAGTACATGCCTGGGATTGTTATCGGAGGACTCCTCGTAGGACCGTTGGTCACGCGTGCCGCGTCAGAAGCTCGGGGACACGGAGTTCCAGAAGTCATGGAGGCGGTTAACCGTCGGGGGGGAAGAATCCGTACCCGAGTGGCATCAGTCAAAGCCGTAGCCTCAGCGTTAACCATCAGTTCGGGCGGTTCAGCGGGTCGGGAGGGCCCCATCGTTCAGATCGGATCAGCTTTGGGCTCCACCCTTGCCCGTTCATTCAGAATGTCAGACAGACGGCGCTCAACATTTGTAGCGGCGGGAGCAGCTGCAGGCATAGCCGCCATTTTCAATGCCCCTCTGGCCGGCGTATTTTTTGCGCTGGAAGTCATATTGCGGTCGTTTACAGCACGAGGCTTTTCGACGGTAGTGATCTCGGCGGTCGCAGCGAACGCGGTATGGCGTGTCCTTGTAGGTGACGAGTCAGTTCTGTCGGCTGAGGTACACAAATTGATACATCCGACCGAGTTGTTGCTGTACGCGTTTCTGGGGGTTGTCGCAGCCATTGTCGCGGTTGGTTTCGTCAGGCTCTTGTATCTCGTTGAGGATCGATTCGATGCGCTTCCGGTGCTCGCTGACCTGCGTCCAGCCATAGGCGCTGTAACGGTCGGCATCTTGGGAGCCATCTCGATTGACCTGCTGGGGTCGGGTCTACGAGGTATCGATAAAGCTCTCGCCGGGGAGTTCGCTTTTCGGTTCTTGCTGCTTTTGCTGTTAGGGAAAATGCTCGCGACCGCTTTGACTCTTGGCTCGGGAGGCTCGGGAGGAATTTTCTCGCCTTCGCTGTTCATCGGGGCCCTCTTGGGATCCGCGTATGGGGAAATTGTCAACCAGCTCTTCCCCGATTCCACCGCGCCGGCCGGTGCCTATGCAGTGGTGGGAATGGCAGCAGTTTTTGCAGCAGCCGCCCAAGCTCCGATGTCGAGCATCTTCATTGTGTTCGAGATGACCAACGACTTTGGGCTGATAATGCCCCTAATGGCAGCGTGCGCAGCAGCGACCGTCGCCTACACCGCGATAAAGAAAGATTCGATTTATGAAGTCAAGCTTCGCCGCAAAGATGCTCTGGGGTCAGCGGCACTGAACGATGATCAGCTGATGAGTCAAGTCTCACTCGTAGGCGCCGCTGAAGCTAAGTACGCCGCTACCCAAAAAACGGTTTCTCTTCGCCATGCAATCGACATCATGAAACGGGGTCGGGAAGAAATGTTGCTGGTCGTCAGCGCAGACCGCGCACTCCAAGGAGTCGCATATCTAAAGGACGCTGAACTGAAAATCCAAGAGACGCCCGACTCCACAGTGCAAGAAATCCTTCGAGACGACCATCCCGTTGCTCACCCCGGGGCAACTCTCGAGGAGGGAATGCAGATGTTGGAGAACGGCAACACAGATCTCCTCCCTGTTCTTGACTGGAACGATCGGGTCATGGGAGTCGCCAACAGGGTTTCTATCGTCAAGGCCCATGAACAAGCTGCACCACCGGCAGCAGATGAGTCCTAGTTAGGTCAAACCGGCGGCGTCTGCAACCGCTCCCAAATGGGATGCGAAATCTTTGGCAGGAATTGGTGCGGCCAATATCAGTTCGTCGACCCCAAGTGATGCAGCTAACTCGACCTTGCCCTCAATCTCGCTTGAATCAATTTCTGAGAGTGGAACACCGAGTTTGAAATCGAAATCGTCGTCGCTTAGGTCGCGTCCATGGGCATTCAAGATCTCGCCCAGTTGACCTAAATGCGCTGCAATGTCTGGTTGAGCCCACCAGCCATACCACCCGTCACCTAAACGGGCGGCCCGACGCATAGCGGCAGGCGAATCTCCTCCGATAATGATCGGGGGACCACCCTCGGTTATCGGTTTTGGGTTCATTACTGCATTTTCGAAACTAACGAATTCGCCTTGGTAAGTTGCTCGTTCCTCTGTCCATGCCACACGGAGAGCTTCGATGTACTCGTCCAGCCGGCGTCCGCGGTTCGCGAAATCGACCCCTAGTGCTCCGTACTCTTCCCACGACCATCCTGATCCCACTCCCAGTTCAAATCGACCTTGAGTGAAGTGGTCAAGAGTCAGGACTTCTTTAGCGGTGAGTAAGGCCGGCCGCTGAGTCAATATCAAAACCCCGGTGACAAACCGAAGCGTTGTTGTCGCGTCAGCCGCTGCCTGGGTGACAAACAGTGGATCGAATATGCCTGTATCAGGACCCCAATTGGGCTCACCGTCATCTGTGTAGGGATAGTTGGACTCATACTCCGGGAAGAAGACAACGTGCTCGGGTAGAGAAAGAGTTCGAAAACCCAGGTCTTCGAGTGTTTGAGCAAAGTCCTTTACAAATGACAGATCCCGACGCGGCGAATTGCCAAAAAATCCTGCAATGCTGATGTCCACAAGTTCCCCCTCATTGGGCAGTAGATCGGATCGTGTTCGATGAGCGTCACCACAACTGCTTTCACAGACTGATACAGGACGTAATTTGACGCAAATATTGTTCTAAAGATCGGTAACTTCGACAGATGTGACTGAAGAGTTCATTCCATCCGCCGATCAGATAGTCGAACACAACGAGCAGTTAGCCAGTTCCTTTGATGACGGAGACCTTTCGGTTGCGCCAACCCTGCGGCTAGCGGTGGTGGCTTGCATGGATTCGCGTATGGACATCTTTAAGATTCTCGGCTTAGAAAACGGTGAAGCTCACATCATCCGCAATGCCGGCGGTGTCATTACCGACGACGTCATCCGGTCCCTCTGTTTGTCTCAACGGTTGTTAGGGACCCGAGAAATTGTGCTTTTGCATCACACCGACTGTGGACTTCAACAAGTGAGCGAGGATCAATTCAAAGCAGAACTTGAAGCGGAACTTGGTATCAAACCTCGTTGGTCTCTTGAGCCGTTTGACGATCCGTACAGCGACACGATGCAATCAATGCAGCGTTTAGTCCTCACCCCGTTTGTTGATGCGAGCTATCTACGGGGCTTTGTGTACGACGTGACGGATGGCCGAATCCGGGAAGTGACACAAGCGCGTTAAAGCCGATAGGACTACCGTCTCGATCAGATGACCCTTTGAGAGGTCTGTGTGAACTCTCCCGACAACCGCCGTTCTCTTGTTCCGCTGTATGTGTGCGGGATTCTTGGACCTTTTGGGGGAACTGTCTTGTCACCGATGATCCCTGAACTCAGGGAGTCGTTCGATACAAGTACAGCGACGATTGCATGGGGGATCGGTGCTTTCTTCTTCCCCTTCGCGGCACTGCTGCTGGTTTCGGGAACGCTCGGGGAAAAGTGGGGCCGCGAAAGAACCGTGAGAACCGCCGTGGTCCTATATGCCTTGGCGTCTCTCATGTGCGCGTCTGGGTCCTCTTTGTGGGTCTTCTTCGGAGGTAGGGCTGCACAAGGCACATTCAATGCCTTTATGACGCCGTTGCTGATAGCGACCCTGACTGATCTCACTTCAAAGGAACGCATCGGTAGAGCCGTTGGGACGTACGCGGCCTTTCAAGCAGTTGGGGGGGTCTTGGGGATGCTTGTGGGTGGCGTCGCCGCTGACGTGGGGTGGAGATGGGCCTTTGTTGTTGTTGCTCTGGTCGCGTTAACGATGTCTCTGGTTCTCCCGAAAGCTCCGACGTCTGAGCGAGCGGCGGTGCCTGGAATGCGGTCAGTTGTGAATCGAAGAATGCTCATGCTGGGTCTTGTAGCGCTTACTCAAGCCATCGGCCCGGGTGGGGTTCAGCTTCTCGTGGCGCTGGTCGGTAGAGACGTTCTCAATTTGTCCGGATCTGCTACCGGCGCGCTTCTCATCACGGGGTCGCTAACAGCCGCATTTCTAACGCCGTTATGGGGTGCGCTCATCGACCGTATAGGAGCAAAACGAGGAACGGTTCTCGCTCTGGTGCTGTCGATCATGGGAGCGTTGGTACTGTCGCAAACGAAAACAACCCTGGCTTTAGTGCTGGCCTGGGCAGTTGTCGGGGCGGTGGTCCAGTGTGTGTCTACGGGATTTCAGATGCTCGCGGCCACTGGAGTGCCTGGGAACAGAGGGGGAGGCATCTCTTTCGTGTTGTCGCACCGCTTTCTGGGGCATGCCATCGGGCCACTGCTGTGGGTACCGGTTTTCGAAAACAACGTCTCGGTGGCCTATGTCGGGGCAGCGTTGGTTGGGGTGCTATCGGTAGCGTTTGTCTACGCGGCGCAACATGACACCCTAGCCTCGGTTGGAATGGACTGATTTACCGACTTGGAAGCCAGTCCGCGATGGCTTGACCAATCTCGTTGGGACTGTCTTCTTGAATGAAGTGGGAACCTCGAACAGTTACTTCTGTCTGGTTGGGCCATGTTCGACAAAACTCTCGTTGCGGGCCAGTCAAAATTGAGCCTGGATCGGCGTTCACAAACAACTTGGGCAGAGCTGAGCCACTTAACCAGTCGGCGTACTCTTCAACGATCGCCACTACGTCTGCCGGCTCACCTTCTATGGGGATCTCTGTTGGCCAGGTGAGAGTGGGTCGCCGATGCGGTGGGTCAAGAAACGGTTCGCGGTAAACGACCATTTCCTCTTCGGTGAGACCTCGAAGAACGGCGCTGGGCAGGACTCTTTCAACAAAAATATTTTTCTCGATGACCATTTCTTCACCAGCAGGAGATCGGAAACCTTGGAAGACTCTGCGGCCTCCCTCATCGAAGTTCTCCCACTCAATGGGTGTAACAATCGCCTCCATATACGCGATTCCCGCCACGCGATCTTGATGGCGGTAAGCCCAATCGAACCCGAGAGCTGAACCCCAGTCATGAATGACGAACGTCACATGATCCCCGAGATCCAGTTGATCCAACAAACCGTCGAGGTACTCTCGGTGATCAACGAATCGGTAAGTCCCTGGGCTGATGTCGTCAAGCTTGTCGGAGTCGCCTTGACCGATGAGATCCGGGGCAATGCACCGAGCGTTTGTTGATACGTGAGGAATGATGTTGCGCCACAGATACGACGACGTCGGGTTGCCATGCAAGAACACGACCGGGTCTCCTTCACCCACCTCGTGATAAGCCATCTGTTTCCCTAAGACCGTCTTGTATTGCTTAGAAAGTCGTTCAGTGGAAAAAGGCGCGTCAGACATAGTCACTTCTTTTCTCTAAAGGGCTGTCTCTTTCCTACACCAGACGCGCACCAGTTTTCACAAATTCCGAATGGAACTGTTACTTCTCGATCGACGGTTTGATCTGTAGCTAAGGCGAACTAAATGTTGATAGGCCCGTAGCGATGTCGGCTTCGATCACAACAGGTGACTGAATGATGGCGCTGAGCCATTCGGGTCGACCCAGCGACGCTACGACGATTGCGGTATCGAAACCGGCCAGGGCGTTGACTTGACGGAGGTGGTCCGCGGCGTACTTAGGGGGACGAACGTCGGACGCCAACTCACGTAGGGCCCAAGGATCCGGTGTGCTCCCGTCAAGGTCCGATGGCTGGACATGCAGCAGTTGAGGAGAAGTGGGTTTGCCACCACCGCCGTCCAACCCGGGACCGTCAGAGACAATGAGTCCGTTGATTTCTTTGGGGCGAGAACCAAATAGCAGAAGACCTACGTAGCCGCCGAGCCCGAAACCCATCAGAGTTAGGGGACCAATTTCAGCTAGAGCGGCGTCGGCATCAGACATCAACGCTTCGCAGGTGTAGCCGCCTCCCAGAGGAACGCTGGAAGCCCCGTGTCCCGTGAAATCCAGAGCGAAAATAGGTCCCGCCCATTGTTGGAGATTCATGGGGACGGTGGAAGGTGACTGTTCCCCCAACCCATGAAGCACAAGTAATGGCCGACCCTCGCCGCCACGAAGTTCGTGGAGAGCGAGTTTGCTGCGAACATGGTCGAGGAAGACGGTTTTCATAAGACGCGTCTCAAGAAGTCGGCGGTTAGAAGTGCGGTGTCGTCAGGTCGTTCTATGTGAATGAAGTGACCGGTTTCGGCTAATGCGTGGAACTCGGCGCCGTCGGGGAGAATGGGGAACGCTTCTTCGGGAGTGGTGTCCCAACCCATTTCTTCTTTCACAGTTCCGATCACTCCCAAGTAGGGAACACGTAAACCGCGAAGTCGAGGGATAGCCCACTCAGGTCGCCACGCCCCTGATGGGCCGAAACGCAGCGTGGGGTCAATTTTCCAACGCCATCCGTCACTGTCTTGTTTAGCGCCGACGGTGACGAGGTATCGCAACCAGTCCTTAGATAAACGCGGGTTCATCAGTTGACGTCGTTCAGCCAACCCTTCGATGGTGTCGGCCCGTCTGCTGGTGTGGCCGGCGCGACGTCGATGATCAAGCCAGTCAGCCAACTCTGCCTCCAAGGCCTGTACGTCTGAACGATCGATCTGGTTGCTAAAACCTCTTTCGTTGGGTATCCCGTCGAGATTTATCACAGCACTAATGCGGTGCGGGAGTACTTCCGCGAGCTGATTCATCATGCCGCCGCCCTTGCTGTGGCCGAGAACAGGAACCGGATCTTTCGTCTCAAGTGATTCGATGACGTGTGCCGCGTCGCGAATATCGGCTTCCCATGTGTAGAGCGCTGCGACGTCACTGTCACCGTGGCCTCGTTGATCCCACGCCACAACCCGAAAACCTTCGTTCGCCAACAATGGTGCGAACAAGTCCCAGGTGCCTGCGAAATCAAAACCCCCGTGAGCCAGCACTATCGGCTGGTCGTTTTCTTGCCCCCACTCAACCACCGAAACTTCGATACCACCGACATCGACCCGACGGGAACGCTCCGGACGTTTCGCCTCGGGTAGCGAGGAACGGATGGCGGTTACTTCCGGGCTCGTCATCGCAAAATGAACTGGTTACCGGATTCGATGTGACAGCGACAGGGAAGTGGATTTAACGTGACCAAAGGGGATGATTTTCGTGCGCAGGGACCCAGTCAGATTGGCACATTCGCGCGACCTTCGCTTGATCGCGTAGCTTGCTGTTATGGCAAATGACATTGACATTGGGCTCTTCTCGATCAACACCGACCACCTTGCTGATGGTGAAGCACTATCGAAGGTCGCTGTCGCGGCCGAAGAGGCGGGATTTGAATCCTTGTGGACAGCGGAACACGTCGTGTTACCTGACCCACAAGCTCCTCCCTCGCCTCTTCCTCCGGACGCGGAGCTACTTGACCCAGCGGTTGCTCTGGCCTACGTCGCAGCGATCACAACCCAAATAAAGTTAGGGACGGGAATCATTATTCTCCCTCAACGCAACCCACTTGTCCTAGCCAAGGAACTGGCCAGTGTCGATGTGTTGTCCAACGGTCGAATGATCTTCGGGGTGGGTGTCGGTTATCTTGAACCGGAATTTGCTGCCATTGGCGTGCCGATGGAGGATCGTGGACGCCGCACCACCGAATACATCGAAGCGATGCGGTCCATCTGGAATGACGAGGACCCCGCATACGCGGGTGACCACGTGTCGTTTGCCGGGGTAAAAGCGTTTCCCCGACCCATCCAACGGCCCGGTCCGCCGGTCGTCATGGGAGGCCACTCCAAGCCTGCCTGGCGCAGAACGGTGACCCATAGCGAAGGATGGTACGGGTTCATGTTGGATCCCCAAGCAACCTCTGAAAACTTGGAGGGTTTGACGAAAGCAACAGAAAAATATGAACGCCCAGACAACCTCGGCCCGATCGAAATTACAGTTACCCCCCGTATGCGTCCAGGACCCGAAATGATCGACCGATACGGCGAACTCGGAGTTGATCGGCTCGTGCTGCTTTCGGGAGCCCGAACAGTTGATGAGTCCTTGACCTTCATCGACCACATTCACGAAACCCTTTTGAGCTAATGGAAGCTCAACCCCTTCACGGCCTCCGAGTAATCGAACTCTGCGAGGGTATCGCCGGTCCATGGGCCGGCCGACTGTTAGCCGGGTACGGAGCAGATGTCATCAAAGTTGAACCATCAACCGGTGACCGCTCCCGGGCCCTGGGTCCGTTCCCCTCCGCCGGTCCAGATCCCGAAACCGGTGCGCTGCATCTGCATCTGAACACCGGCAAACGTTCCATTGTCGGCCAAGTCGGAGACGAGGTGGTTGATCGGTTGGTGACCGGCGCAGACATCGTGTTGCAGTCCGCGGCCGACATAAACCCTGACGGCATTGAAGACACCCACCCGGGACTGGTGTTGGTAAGCGTCACTTCTTTTGGATTAACCGGACGCTACAACTGGTGTCGCGGTGAAGAAATAGTTCATTACGCCATGGGTGGCCCTATGTCGGCGAGCGGGGACCCTGAACGTGAACCGCTCAAAATGGGTGGTGACATAGGGCAATACCAGTGCGGGACGCTCGCGGCCACAGCAACGCTCGCAGCCGTGGCCTCCCAACGTCGAAACGGACGTTCAATCCACGTTGACATCAGCAACGTTGACACCCAAGTCACCTCGATCGATAGACGTATGACGTACCTGTTGTACAAGGCTTACCGGGGAGAGAACGTACCTCGTAGTGGCGGATACACGAGATCCATTTTTCCGGGCGGTTGCCGCCCGGCCCTTGACGGCCATGTCCAGGTTTCAACTCTGATGAATTGGTTGCCACGGATGATCGCGGTCATGGACGACGCAGAGATGTCATCGCTGTACGAGGATCCTGCATGGTTCCTCAATGAGGGTTTACCTGAAATCGCCGACGGTCGACTTCTGGCATGGACCCTGGGACGCGAAAAGCAACAAGCGATGGAAGAAGCCCAAGCCGGAGGATGGCCAATCACCGCGGTCAACCGGCCGATAGACCTACTGTCCGACCCCCATTTCGCGCAGCGAGGGTTCTTCTCTGAAATTGCACAAAGCAACGCAGGTCCAACCCTTCAACCAGGTGCGCCCATTCGCATTGACGACGGCTGGGTAGCGGATCGCCCAGCGCCGACGATCGGCCAACACCAGAAAGAATTGGAAACTGAGGAACCTCGGACAAGAGAAATGAGCGAAAAAGTTGATGACGAACTCCCGTTGAGCGGTGTTCGAGTTCTCGACATGACCGTCGTGTGGGCTGGTCCCTACTCAACCCAGATCCTCGGTGATCTAGGAGCAGATGTTGTCCGAGTGGACAATCCATGGATCTTTCCGACAGCAACCCGGGGCATTTTCCCCCGACCGACCAAAGAAATGGTTGCCGATATCGGCGGGATCGGTGGCGCCTACCCAGATGGTGAGCCTGGTGAACGTCCATGGAATCGCTTTGGTTTGTTCAACGCCCACGCAAGAAACAAACGAAGTGTCACCCTCGACCTGCGGCAAGAATATGGAACAGAAACCTTCATGCGACTGGTCGATGTCAGCGATGTGTTGATCGAAAACAACTCGGTTGACTTGATGGACCGATTGGGTATTGGTTGGGAAGAAGTTCACGCTCGAAATCCGAGATTGATCATGATCCGGATGCCTTCAGTAGGGCTGGAAGGGCCCTACAGGTCGTTCCTTGGTTTCGGAGTCAACTTTGAGGCTCTGTGCGGACTGGGCGCCATTCGCGGCTACCAAGACGCAGACATATCAGAGAATGAAGGGGTCTATCACATGGATGCCGCCTCGGGAGCGGCTGGTGCGTTCGCGGCGTTGATGGCCTTACGTCGCCGAGAACGAACAGGGATTGGGGAACTTGTCGAATTGTCCCAATCCGAGAACATGCTGAACCACATCGGCGAATTGTTGATCGACGCGGGTCGCACCGGCGCAATTCATGAACCCCTCGGCAACAGGCACCGGGTGCACGCACCGCAAGGGTGTTACCCGTGCCAAGGTGATGACCAATGGGTGGTTTTGTCGATCACCGACGACCAACAGTGGCAGGCGTTGGTGGAACTGTTGGGATCTCCGGAATGGGCGACCGATCTTGAGTTGACTACAACTGAAGGTCGTCAAGCACGGCACGATGAAATCGACGAAGGTCTTACTGCGTGGACGTCGTCACACACAGCACAAGATATTTTTGAGGTATGCCAACAGGCAGGTATACCCGCAGCGCCAACCCTTCATGAGGACGAAGCCTTCGCCGAGCCACACTTCCGTGAGCGCGGACTGTTCGCACCCAACGGCAACGCAGACTCAGGCACACACGAGTACCCGACTCACATATGGCGCTGGACCGGCCCCGAGATGCGATACGAAGAATTACCGATCCTCGGAGGTCACAACGAAGTGATCTTCAAAGATTTACTTGGAATGACCGACGACGAATATGGCCTTCTCGTCGACGGGGGACACATACAGCTCGATTACCTGCAACCAGACGGAACACCATTCTGATAGGTCGCAGTCAGTCAGGGCGGTCCAGCCTGAACTGATCTCGTGTGGTCGCATAATCCATTCCCGCCAGTCGACCCAGAGCATCGAGTCCAACCGGGTCAACCCGAGTTCCGTCCAACACCGCACTGGCGACATGAAAAGCAACCACTTCGCCGAACGTCACTACATGATGCAAACCGTCCATGTCACCGAACTCCACTTCGCGAATCGCCGTGCACTCGATCACCGCTTTGGCTTCGTTCACCCCCGGCGCTTCAACATGGCCAAAGCTTGTCGCGGTGAGACCAGCCCTCTCGAATTCATCGACCTCGGGCGCAAGAGTGGCCGACGAGTCATTCATCGCGACAGCGAGATCGTGGTCAACAAGACTGGCTGTGAACACTCCAGTGTCTCGAATATTTTGCAGTGAGTCCTTGACCACCCCGTCAAATATTCCTGTTGAGAACAGAAGAACCGGAGGGTTTGTTGCCACCGCGTTGAAAAACGAATACGGCGCCAAATTAGCGACACCCTCGGTACTCCTGGTGCCGATCCACCCGATGGGTCGAGGGACTATGAGGCCCGTTGTGAGTTTGTACAACTCCGCCGTGTCTAGTTCATCGACCAGAAACGATGTTCTCTCCACGATCCCTAACCTCCCACCGGTCGAAAACGAAGCAGAGGCGGTCCGCTATCACCGTCACGATTTGTCGCATCTTCAAATACTGCTTCGACCGAGTCGCCGATAGTGACCTGTTCGGGATCGCAGTCAACGATGTTTGTCATGACTCGCGGACCTTCCTCCAACTCCACGTAAGCCAACACAAACGGGGTTGCTTTGCCCCAGCTTCCGGGGATGCGTCGAGTCACGGTGAAACTGTAAACAGATCCTTTGCCCGAAGCTTCAAACCAGTCCACGTCTTGAGATCCGCATTCGGGACAGATTTCTCGAGGAAACCAAATAACAAAATCGCAGTCGTTGCAACGGGGAAGAACAAGACATCCCTGTTCTGCTCCTTCGAAGAACCGCAGGTTTTCTGAATTCGGCTGCGCCGCTCTCGCCGGCAACGTCATAGCGCCCGCCCCAGAATCATGGTCGAACTCGCCGATCGCGTCGCCAAACTGCCGCCGGTTCCGTGAGCGAGAGCCAACTCACAGTCGGGAACCTGCACCTCAACGTTTGCTTCGTGACGCAACTGCCGTACCGCCTCAATGACTTTCGTCATACCGCCTCTGTTCGCGGGGTGGTTGTTGCATAACCCGCCACCGTCGGTGTTGAACGGAAGTTCTCCGTGTGGAGCCTGCAACGCGCCTCCCGCAACGAATCTGCCTCCCGCTCCCCGTTCACAAAAGCCCAAGTCTTCGAGGGTGATCAGCACGGTGATGGTGAAGCTGTCGTAAATCGACACGTAATCAATGTCACCTGGAGTCACTCCAGCTTCATTGAATGCCAGAGGGCCAGATCGCACCGCTGCGGTGTGGGTCAAATCGATGCGCCCCGACTGAGATGACTTGACGTAGGATCCGGTCCCCAAAATGGGAATGCAATGCCTCGCTAATTGACTCGCCACAGCTTCGCTAACTATCACCATCGCACCGCCGCCGTCGGTGATGACACAGCAATCGAGCCGACGCAAAGGATCAGAAATCATCGGCGACTCCAAGACTTCCTCTACGGTCACCACTTCTTGAAGAAAGGCGTGAGGGTTATGTTGGGCATGGGTTGAAGCCGCGACCTTGATTTCGGCGAGCTGTTCGGAGCTTGTACCAAATTCGTACATGTGGCGTTGAGCGGCTAACGCGTAACCACCGGGCACCGACATTCCCCATTGACTTTCGAACGGAGCCTCAGGTGCACCGCTCACCCGGCCGCTTCCTCCGGGACCCGCACCACCGGTGCGAGGTTTACCAGCGAGAGTGATCAACGCAACGTCTATGTGACCTGCCGCGATCGCTGTAGCCGCGTGCTGGGCGTGCACAAGATAAGAGGAGCCACCCGTTTCAGTGTCATTGATGTAGTGGCAATCAAGTCCCAAGTAGTCCACCATTGACACAACTCCGAAACCCGGAGCGTCACCGGCGGAGTAATACGCGTCGACATCGGAAGTGGATAATCCGGCGTCGGATAGAGCTGCGAGTGCAACATCTGCATGGATTTGGGGAAGAGTCCGATCTGGTAAATGCCGCTCAGGATGCTCGTACACACCGGCGATGAACGCTTTGCCTTTTATGCTCACCTACTGGAAGCTAGCGGGGATATGAACGAATTGGCGGATCGGCAAAACCGGAGATGCAAACGGGCTGGTGAACAACCTAGGTACCTAGGTAGGCCATGACCGATTCACCGCATCGCAAATGGTGGGTCCTTGGATCACTGTGGGCTCTCTACGCCTCGTTTGGGTTAGTTGCCGGTTCGTTAGCCCCCCTTTTGAGCCATATCCGAATCGACCTCAACATGTCCCACGCAGCAATGGGTGCCGCTCTAGGCGCATGGCCATTTGTGTACCTAGCTGTGTCGGCGATCGCAGGGAAACTGTTGGACCGCTACGGCCTTCGCGTCGGCTTAGCAGCGGGATCGGTGTTGATCGGTGCCTCAGGGCTCCTTCGCGCGGGCGCACAGTCGGGGTCTGCTTTATGGATCGCGGTCGCCGTTTTTGGGTTGGGGGGCCCGTTCATTTCTGTGGGAGCTCCGAAGCTAGTTACCGAATGGTTCTCCGCAGAGGAACGAGGTCTCGCTGTCGGTTTGTACAGCACAGCTTCATCGCTAGGTGCAATCACTGCACTCGTCATAGCTGACCCACTTCGCGTTGTCACCGGCCATTGGCGATGGGTGATGGTGATCTTCGGAACGATATCTCTCACCAGTGGACTGTTATGGGTAGTGGTGAGCAGTTTGAATCCCATCGGGGAGAAACCTGATCTCACCAACGAGCAACAGGACCGGCTGTGGCGTGATCAGACCGTTCGAAGAATCTTGTTTTTGGCCTTCACCATCTTTTTCGTTGGTCATGCACTCAACGGCTGGATGCCAGAAATGTTGCGCAGCGGGCCCTGGTCAACTCGCGGTGCTGCTTGGTTAACTGCGGGGGGAATAACAGTGGGTGTCATCGGATCGTTGATCATCCCCGGGCGCGTCAATCCCCACAAACGTCCTCAAGTGCTCATCTCTATGTTCATCGCGATGGCCGTAGCGGTTTGGGCGCTGGCTGCCTCTTCTCAAACGCTCCAAATCTTCGCGGTCGCTGTCATCGGCATCGTCCGGGTGTCGAGCGTTCCGATGGCGATGCTCCTGTTGATGTCAAGTCGATCGGTTCCTGACACTCGAATGGGTGTTGCTGCCGGATTATTTTTCACTGCAGGTGAACTTGGGGGAGTGTCAGGCCCGTGGATCATCGGCATTGCACGCCAGAACTCCGCAGACTTCGGATCGTCGATCGCTGTCTTGTCGCTGATGGCTGTTGTTTCAGCGTTTGCTTGCTGGCGGTTTTGGCGATCAGGATTCCTACGTCATGCCTAACCAGCCTTGTCCCAACGGAGTGACGCAATGACACCGGAAAACGCGCAACATCGATGGGACGCCATCTATGGCCAACATCACACAGTCGGTGAACCCGATCCGTTTGTAACAACGTCGGAGTTTCTCCCAACATCCCCTGGCAGTGCAGTGGATCTAGCGGGAGGGACCGGGGCCACAGCACTGTGGTTGGCTGCGAATGGTTTCGACGTGTCGCTGGTGGAGATATCTCAGGTGGCTCTAGACATGGCGGAACGAGAAGCAGTCCGAAGAGGACTCCGGTTGTCGACGATCCATCACGACCTCGAATCGTCCAGCCAGCTTGCCCAGAGTTGGGACATGGCGATGTGCTGCAACTTCTTCGACCCGTCGTTCTATTCGTTGTTACACGACTACGTAGCCCCCAATGGAGTGCTGTTCGTGAAAGTAGCGACCGTCACCAACCTAGAACGCTACGACAAACCCAGTCGCCGCTACCTCGTTGAAAACGAAGAACTCCCAGAGCTACTTCCAGGGTTCGAATCACTTTCTTACAGCGAAGACTGGTTCGATGATCGGCATGAAGCCCGAATGGTCTGTCGACGGGTAGTTGACTGACGGGTCAGCGCACAGAAATTAGGTCCACGACGAAGATGAGATGTTCGTTTGGTCCTATCACCCCACCCGCTCCGGCACTTCCGTAGGCCAAAGCTGGTGGGATGGTGAGTTGACGACGTCCACCTACGCGCATTCCCACCACTCCCTGATCCCAGCCAGAAATAACTTGGCCACCTCCGAGTTTGAAACTGAAGGTTTGACCGCGGTTCCAGGAGGCATCGAACTCGTTACCTGTGTTCCAGGACACTCCGACGTAATGCACCTCGGCGACGTGACCCGCTTGGGCTTGGTCACCGTTGCCGCTGATGATGTCAACTATGCCCAGTTGTTTGCCAGTCGGCTCACCTTCGGGGACGTCTACTTGGGGCTTTTCGCTCATGCCAGCAGCGTAAGCGGCAACTGATGCAGAAGAAAGTCAGTTCAACCCATCAAGAAAGGTCACCATCGCGGAACTGACTTCTGACGCACATTCCTGTTGGAGCCAGTGACCGGCACCATCGATGATTTCGCAGTGACGCAAATCACTCAATGCTTGCTGCATTGCGCTAATTGCTTCAGGGGTGTTCCCAGCGATCAGATCCGTTGACCCACCCATATAGAACGAAGGTTGTTCGATGGTTGCTCCAAGGTAAGGAGCTGTAATGGCGGGGATCTTGTTGATATTCCGATACCAGTTCAAGCCCCCTCGGAAACCTGTGCGAGTTATCTCCTCAACATAGAAATGCAGATCCTCCTCGCTAAGCCATGGAGGTAACTCATCGGGCGACACCAGTTGGTCGGTCATGGCTTGGCCAGCTGGGAAGTGACCATCGAATGGTTCGCTGATGTCACCATTGCGGAGAGCGTCACCACTGATGGCATACAAGAAACCGCGCATGGTTTTATAAATGTCGGCTTCGAGGTCTGCTTCTGCTCTACCCGGTTCTTGGAAGAACAAGCGGTAGTAGTCCCGATCAGGTCCCGCTGTTTGAGCCATCAGCCCGTTCAGATCAATACCTTCAGGCAAAGCCCCTATTGGACCCGTGTACGGCACGCTCAAACACGCGACAGCGCGAAACAAGTCCGGGCGCATGAGGGCAGCAAACCAAGCGACCGGGGCTCCCCAGTCGTGACCAGCGACGACGATCGGTCCCTGACCTAGGTGGTTGGCGACAGCAACAACATCTCCGACGAGGTGATTGATGTCGTAGGCGTCGATTGCTTGAGGTGCGCTTGTCTTCCCATAACCCCGCATCGACATAGCAACAGCCTGATATCCGGCGTCTGCTAGAGCGTCGATTTGGTGACGCCACGAATACCAACTCTCCGGGAAGCCATGACACATGACCACCGCAGGGCCTTCCCCCTTGGTGACATAGTGAATTTGTATTCCGTTGCCTTCGATGACGTGTTCTTCTATTCCGCTAATCATGGACAGAGTTTGTCACTACTCGCACCTGTCGTCGCAATCTAGGGTGCAGTTATGAGTGAACTCAGATTTGATGGACGAGTAGCCCTTGTCACCGGCGCGGGTGGCGGATTGGGTAGAGAACATGCGTTGCTGCTGGCATCGCGGGGTGCAGCTGTCATGGTGAACGATCTCGGGTCGCCGACAATGGGAGGTCAAGACCATGACCCGAGCCCAGCTGAAGCGGTTGTCCAAGAGATACGTGGTGCAGGGGGTGTTGCCGCCGCGAACAGTGATTCAGTAGCGACCCGATCAGGAGCGGAATCCATGGTTGCCGCGACCTTGGAAGAGTTCGGGCAACTTGACATCCTGATTAACAACGCCGGAATCATCCGCAACAGGACGTTTCTCAATATTGGGGACTACGAGTTTGAACCAGTGATCGACGTTCACGTCAAAGGATGTTTCTTTGTTACCCGCCCGGCGTATGAACACATGAAATCAGTTGGCTATGGACGGGTGATCAATACCAGCTCAGGGTCAGGGTTGTTCGGGTCGTTCGGTCAGACCGCCTACTCCGCCGCCAAGGCGGCGATCTACGGGTTTACCCGAACACTCGCGATAGAGGGCGCCCGTTACGGGATCAATGTCAATGCAATAGCCCCGGGGGCGTTAACTCGAATGACCGGAGATGTCCTCGGTGATGAGGGCGCCATCGCGGACATGACAGGCCTCACCGGAGAAGACCTCATGATGCAGATGGGCCCACAACAGGTGGCGCCTGCCGTGGTGTATCTGGCACACGAGTCATGTTCCCTCAACGGTGAAACACTCTCAGCTTCGGGAGGCAGAGTAGGTCGAGCATTCATGGGAGTCACCAAAGGCGTATATGAAGAAGATCTGACCCTTGAATCAGTAGCAGAACGCATCGAGGAGATATGTGACGAAGATGGCTACATGGTGCCCAACAACGTCGACCAAGAAATCGAACTACTCCTGGAACACCTCAACACCGAAGACACGTAAGAGTCGCTGGATCAAGCAGTGAGGGTAGCTAAGGCTGACTCGTATTCGGGTTGTTCCAAGCCGTGGGGGTACACGCACACCAAATCGATACCAGCATCAGCCCAAGCGCTGAGTTGTTCGCGCGCTTGACTGAGATCGTCGCTTTGTAAACAAGTTCCAGCGACGACGTCCTCAGGTGAGGTCAAACCTTGACGTTCAAAGTGATGATGGTAGTTAGCCATAGCGTCGTAGTTCACCGCGTCTGTGTGTAATGCCTCATAGGGGCTGAGACGCACATACAGAACCGTGTACGGCGTGCGACCGTTCGCCTTTCCGATGTCGCGAGCCAGTTCAACGGTTTCTTGCGCGTGTCGCGGGGTCAACCAGTTGAGCACCAGACCATCGGAACGAGCCGCACCCAACTCCACCATCTTTGGGCCTAGTGCACCAACCAACACAGGGAAACCCTGGCCGAAGGTGACTCCGAAGCGTGCTTGCCCCATCAATTCATCACACGCAATTTCCATCCAACGCAACGGTGAAGTCGGGAAGGGAACACCAAGGCGATCCGCTGCTTCGCGGTGTGACACGCCGATACCTAATGAAAATCTTCCGTCTGACTGTTCTTGAAGAGTTGCAGCGGACAGAGCGAGGTGAGGCAGCGACCGAAATGGTGCAGCGGCGACACCCACTGCTCCGCCGACATGTTGGGTTTCGGCGAACATCGCGGCGAGACTTATCCATGGGCTTCTTCCCCCTAACCCCCCTTCGGGGGTGCGGTTACCTGTTTCGGGAAGATAAATCGAAGAATATCCGTGCTCCTCGGCGAACTTTCCCAACTGCACCACCTGGGCCACCGGTAGATCCCGCATACAGATACCTAATTCCATAATCCCAACCTTCCGATGATGTTCACCACTGAATCTATGGGAGATCTTGGTATCTGGTTGATTCTCAGGGAAACGGAACACTACTGGTAGACAGAAAGGAGCTTTGTTGGGGCTACGATTTCATCAGATCGAACCAGAAGAAGGCGACATCCATGGCAGACCCAGTCGACAAGGACCCCAACTATTGGGTGCTGTCAGTTGACGATGATCCGTTCCTTCGCCTGGGTCTTGAAAACGCATTGGGTCAAACAAAGGACATCGAATTCTCATCAGCCTCATCCAAGACCGAAGGCATGAAACTTTTCGTCGACATGTGGAATAACTCAAGTGAGGATGCCGCTCGTAAACCGAGCCTGGTCCTGTTGGATCAGGACCTACAGGACGGCGAAAAGGGAACTGATCTCTTAAGCGACATCGTTGACTTCTGCGGTGGAACCCCGCAAGACGCGGCGAAAGTATGCATGCTTTCGGCTAGCCAGCGACAACGAGACTGGGTTAAAGCATTCGAACTTGGAGCTATTGGTTGGATCGACAAAGCCGCCGTAACGGACCTCGACAAATTCCCGAGCAGACTGCGAGACATCATCGACAACCGACAGGTCGAATGGGAAGGCAGCCAAGCGCAGTACATCATGCGGGTCCAGCAAAATAGAGACCAACGGCCGGTACTCACGCCAAGAATGAAACAAGTTCTTGTTGAAACCGCTCGTCAAGGCGACCTGAAAGCCGCGGCCGCCGAGATCGGTATCGCCTACAACACTGCTCGAGCAACACTCGGCACTGTTTTCGAAAAACTTGGTACAAAGAACCAGGCGTCGGCTGTGGCTACGGCAATTCACTATGACCTGATATCTGCCGAAGAGTGTTTGCCGGTGATCTAAGAGATGAACCACCTACTTGTTGAGACAACCACCAATTGGAACGGAACGACATGGGGGCAGGTGCTGTTAGCGGCAATCCTAATCGTGTTTGTTAACTCACTCTTCTTCCTTTCCCGACGACTGATTCGTGTTCGAAAGCTACGAAAATTGGATGTCATTCCGAAAGTAAGAGGTC
>PBKA01000002.1 GCA_002721305.1 Acidimicrobiaceae bacterium
GATCTCGATGTCTTCCCACACACCTCTCTCGGTGAGATGCGGATTGTTGAGGACGTCTTCCGCTGTGGTCACCGGCGCGATGAGTAACCGGCGAACGAAAGCTTCCTCGAAGAGCTCGGCTTTGGTTTTGGTGGCACAGAACTCGCCGATAACCCTTTTCACCCGGTCGTATTCCGATACGGGTTCTTGGCCGGAGAAAATGAGTTCCGCGTAGTTCAGCCAGTCCTTGTCGCGGGTCGCTTCGTCACAAAACCCTTCTTCGAATACCCATTCCATCAGGTTTCTGGTGAAGGGTCCGAGGGCGGGACCGAAAAGAACGGTGAGGGAAATGTGCCCGTCCGCGCACGGCCACATCAATTGGACGTAGATGTCGGAAATGGTGACACCCCCGGCGGAACGAATCGCGGGAGGGGCATTGATCGCCCCGGCAACCATGTTGGTTTGGCTTGCCTGCAAAGTGGAAGCTTGAGCAGAGAGATTGATGTGTTGACCCAACCCTGAATTGTGTTGACGTTCGTAGAGAGCAATGAGGGCCGCGCCCACAGCTTCTGAAGACGCGTGCATGTACGCCTGTGGGAGTGGGATGCGAAGAGGGGCACGATCCAAATCACCTGCGAGACTCATTTGACCGCCCGAAGCCATGATTGTCAGATCCGACGCCTCCCAGAATGCCTTCGGTCCGTCGTCCCCGAAAGCAGAAATGGACACATGGATGAGGGCAGGGTTTCTTTCACTCATGACCTCATAGCCGAGTCCCATTGCCTGCAGAACTTCGGGTCCGAACGCGTCGATGACGATGTCGGCACCGTCAGTTAACCGAAGCAACTCGTCACGATCCGCGCCCACGTCCAAGTCCAGAACCACGGATTTTTTGCCTCGGTTGTACGACCAATGCCACAACGACGTGTCCGGAGACACCACATCGCCGGCGAACGGGCCAAGTGTCCGTGAATGAGAACCACCGGGGGGTTCAACCGTGATGACTTCCGCACCCAATGAAGCCAGCACGCTGCCAGCGAGTTGACCGCGTTCATCGGCCAATTCGATAACCCGGTAGTCGCCCAGAATGCTCACAGACTCACACCCCCGATTTGGTGAGAAGAGCTAGAGAATTATTCACCGCGAACAGCTACATGATCCAATCGAAAACATCGAATTTCACATTCGAGCGATCACGTCAGAGGCAAATCGGGCACAAATGTCGTACTGCTGATCCACTGGAGGAATGAAGTTGATGCCATCTAAGCCTTGTTTTTCGAGTTCAGTGAGCTGTTCAACAATGTCACCGGGTTGACCGACAATTGCGCACGACCGGATGAGTTCAGGAGTGACGAACCGAGCCTCTTGCTCATCAAGATGACCATAGTGAGATGCATGAACATCAGAAACTGATCTGTTTGCGTCACGATGTTGCCGAAAGTCCACGTATTCATCCCAGATTGAATGAACAAAAGATGGTGGCGAAGCTCCGACTTCGAGGAATCGGTCATAGAGATAATGCACGTTGACCATCACCGAAGATCCGACTTCTTGCAACACTCGGGGAGAGGCCAAAGTTTCATCGGAGTTGAGTATCAACATGTTCACCAAGGCAGTGGTTTCGAACCCATCAAGATTGCGTCCCACGCGGTCCGCTCCCCGCTGGACATTCGCTAACGCATCCGGGATGCTGCCCCCACGCGGAATGCCGGTAATCAACCCGTCCCCCAATTCTCCGGCCAACGCCTGTGATTTGGGTCCGAAACCGCCGACATGGATAGGAACAGGGTGCTCAATGTCCACGTAGTCGAGTTCCAGGCTCTGAAAATTCACTGGATGGGTTCTGCCCTTCGCGGTGTAATCAACTGTTTCGCCGTTCAACAGCGCCTTGATCACCCTGAGGTCTTCCGCATAGTCGGCGACAGTCATGGGCAGTTGACCCATGTTGCGCATAGCGGTGTTTCCTGTACCGACCCCGAGGAACGTTCGTCCCGGAGCGAGACGGTTAATTGTTGCGATCGCATTGGCGGTGGCCGGGGCGACTCGTAACCCGGGTATAGCGACCCCTGACCCGACGCGGATCCGTTCGGTGCGCTCAGCGACCAACGTCATCATCACCCAAAGATTTGAACGCAACAGTGGGCTGTCCCACACCCAACAGAAGTCATATCCCTGGTTTTCGGCTTGGACCGCTAAATCGATCTCATCGAAACGACTGACTGTCACCCCAAATTTCATAAAGAAGGTTTCTAATCGGTGGTTCGCACCAGGCGAAATACTGGGATGACCCGCGGAGCTGCTTTCTCCGCGTACTTGTGGAATATCGGCAACTGATCGGCTTGGGCCGCGTAGAGGCGGTCGCGTTCTTCGTCCTCGGTGAGCACAGCTGTTGCCTCGTATTGTTCGGTGCCGACCTCCAGGAGCACATCCGGGTTGGCGACCAGGTTGTGGTACCAGTTCGGGTTGTTCGGTGCCCCGCCCATCGACGCGATGACCACCAGATCGTCGCCGTCAGTCGAATAGGCGAGGGGGGAACACAACTCGCGACCCGACTTTGCTCCAATCATGGTCACCAAAACGATCGGTGTCCCGTCAAAGGGAGGTCCGCAGACCCCGTCGTTTGCCCGAAACTCAGCGATCGCCTTCTCGTTCATCGCCAAAAAATCTATTGCCATTGCTTTCCCTCCGGTTCAGGGAAAACCTAGTCCTTCGGTTCGCAATTGGGTCAGGAAATCACAGGTTGATCTTCAGATCATTGCCGTCGAACCGAATCGGGTTGTGACTGGCCACAACATCAACCACACCAGGGCCACTACCCAACAGATGCAAGACATGGTTCACGGTGGCATCGCTTTCGACATGGGTCACCATTGCATCGCTGTCGATCACAGCAGTGTGCGGATATCTGTCCCGTACCCACGACAGTAAATCTTGAGGCAGTGTCCGACCGTAACGCCAAAGACAAAAAACGTTGACCTCGAAAACCACGATCGGGCGATCCCGACTCAGGGTGTTCACCGCTCCCTGCAACACACCGAGTTCACCGCCCTCGACATCTATTTTGATGAAATCCACCCTGTCGATTCCCAAACTCTTGACCGCATCGTCCACGGTCGTCACCGGAACCGACACCCCACCGAGTTCTTCAGACAAAAACCCCCAACCACTGCCGTTCCCATCCTCGTGAAACCGCAACACACCCCGCTGGCTGCTCACAGCGCTCTCGACTATGGACACAGGTGCACCTGTTGATCGTCGAACTGTTTCGTGCAATGAACGGTGCACCGACGGAGCTGCCTCGAACGCGACAACTCTGCCCGCAGGGAATCGTTTAGCGAATGCCGCGGTGACGGCACCTATCGAGGCGCCGATGTCGAAAATGACCGGGTCGTCATCCAACATGAGATCTGCGACGCGAACAGCGGGTTCAAAAATGTTCACCCGTTCAACGCATTGCTGAAAGTAAAGGTCGCCGGCCTCACCCGACACCTCCACATCAATACCTGAAACTCTCAGCTGGCCGACCTGCAGATCACTTCTCACCGCGCCGAGAGTAGCTAACGGCACTAGCGTTGGCGTTTCGGTGCACCTCGGGGGGTCGCGATGCCGATCTTCCTTGGGTTAATTGGATCCTTAGTGATCGGTGCCTCAGATTTTTTTGCCCGGTATGTAGCTCGACGAAATCACGCTGCAACAACAGCCGCCACGGGGCTGATTTTTGCGACAGCAACCGCGGTTCTGGTGGCGAGTTTTGGACCCGGAGGATTTCGTGCAACCGANTACTTGTTCGGATGCGCTTCAGGGCTTGCAAGCGGATGCGCACTGGCACTGCTTTATCGAGGACTCGCCGTCTCCTCNGTGGCAGTTGTCTCTCCCATAGTCGCAGTGCTGCTTGGCGCAGTCCCAATGCTNTGGGACGTTGCCATTGGAACACCACTCAGTGGNGGGNTGATCGGCGGTGTCGTCGTGGCCCTCNTNGGGTTGTTGATCACCACCTTCGACCCGGCTCTGGGAGATCGGGTGAGACAGGGAGTGGTGCTCGGTNTNGCTTCAGGCCTTTGTTTCGGCACCGGGTTGGTTCTTATGGCTCAAACCAGTGTTGCTGGAGGGCTGTGGCCGGTAGTAGCCCAAAGATCAACGGCGTTCATCATCTTGGTTGGTTTCTGCATGGTTCGTGGTTTGCCACGCCTTGTTCGAGGTCACGCACTTCGCTTCTCAGCGGCGGCCGGAGTTCTTGGTTCCATCGGCGTGCTGTGTTACACCGCGGGGTTTCAACGTGGCTCGGTAACCGCAGTCGCCGTCGCAGCATCACTTTTCCCCATACCCACCGCCGTGCTCGCCGCCACCTTCGACGACGATTCCCTTCGATGGTGGCAGATAGCCGGCATCGGAATCGTTGTTACTGGTATCGGGTTGATAGCAGCGGGTTGAGAGCCCTAGGAAGCGACCTTGTCTTTGGAAAGGAAAGGAATGACTTCGCTCCCGAAAAGCTCCATCGACCGCATCACTTTGTCGTGCGGCATGTCTCCCACTTGAAACTGCGCCATTAAAGTCCCCGCGCCGCAAGCCGCAAGGTTCCGCTCAAGTCGCTCTCCCACCTGTTCGGGAGAACCAATAAGAGGTTCACCGGCAGTCAACGTGGGACCACCACTCGCCGCTAATTCCCGAGCGATCTGTATACGGGTTTTGTAGGACTCAGCAGCGGTATAGCCGGGTGGGAAAAACGTCGGCAGTGGAAGAGTGAACGCGCGTTCTCTGAAATATTTGATGTGAGGTTCGAGTTCGGCAGCGGCGGCTTCCTCGCCATCAGGATGCACATAAACAATTGACGTGAAACCAAACTGCTCAGGTCCGGCCTCGTAACCGAAGTCCTCGCTGGCGTATTGGCGGTATCGGTCATAAAACTGTTTGAGGCGTTCCATTGGCACAAAGGTGCAAGCCAGTGGATATCGATGTTGGGCTGCCCACTGCAGCGTTTCGGCCGACCCCTGCGAAGGAACGAAAATGGGTGGATGGGGCTGTTGGAGAGGACGTGGCCACACGTTGACGTAACGGAACTGGAAGTTCTCACCATCCCACGAGAACGGTCCCGGTTCCGTCCAAGCTTTGACAATGAGATCATGTGCCTCAAAGAACCTGCTTCGACTGCGTGTCGGATCGAGACCCATTGAGTGGTATTCGGCTCCTATCCCCCGAACAAAACCTGAGAGCACTCTGCCCCCGGACATCACATCAAGCATCGCCACCTCTTCCGCAACCCTCAACGGGTTGTCCCGGAGGGCGATTCCGTTGCCCAGGATCGCGATCTTTGCGTTCGTAGTTCGGTCAATAAGAGCAGATGCCATGATGTTCGGTGACGGCATGAGGCCGTAAGCGTTCTGGTGATGCTCATTCACCACGACTGCGTCAAAACCGATGTGATCCGCGAACGCAAGTTGGTCGAGGTATTCCCCGTAGAGCTGTTGACCCAACTCCGGGTCATATTCGCTGTTGGGGTAGACGACCCAGGCTGACGAATACTTCTCGCGGACCTCGGGGTCAATTTTCGGATACGGCATTAGATGGAAGGCGTAGAGCTCCATTTCAGTTCTCCAGAGTCGAATAGAAGGAATTCACCAACGCGGCAGCCGCCGCTGGTTGGTCAACGGATACGAGATGACCTGCTCCGCTTACCGAAGAAAAAGATGCATCAAACAGTTCTGCGTACTGCTGCGTGTAGGTCAACGGAGTCAACCTGTCCTCGTCCCCGGCGGCAACCATGATCGGACACTTCGCGTGGTGAGCCCGTAGCGACAACCGCGGGTCGTAGTTTCGTCTCCACATCAGCCGCGCTTGCGTCGCCAGATCAGTCCACACCGCTGTCGCAAGTTCGGCATCTCCGGTCATTGGATCGACCTGACTACCGTCAAGACTGTTCGACAAATGCGAAAACACTTCAGGTAATTGCATGATGAACAAATCGGGGAGCGGTTCGGTTGGTCTCAACCCCAGAGGCCCGAACAGCACCAGACCCTTCAGACATGAGGAAAAGTGGATTGCTAGATCGGCCGCGATCCAAGCCCCAAGACTCGTTCCGACAACCAACGGATTTTTTAGATTCAAAGCTTCCAACAAATCCTTGTAGTGGAAGCTCAGATCACTGACATCAGTGAGCCAATTCGGTGTCTCTTCGCCGCCGAAGCCCGGATGGATTGGAGCGTAAACCTCGAAACTGGCAGCAAGTTCATCATGAAAATCTGACCAGGAAGACGTGTTGGCTTCTGAATGCAAGAGAAGAAGAGGTGGGCCTTCCCCACCGTGCTGAACGCGCGCGACTTGGGAGGGTAATTCAACGTCAATTATCTCGTGCATGTCGCCCATAGCCTCAGCACACCCCGCAGACCCCTTTGCGTAGGGATCACCCTAGTGTCGCTGAGAAATCGAAGCTTTGTGTGCCAACGGTTGCGGATCAATAATCTGGTGATGTCTGTTACATGTGGTCAGTAGAGGTGCCCAGAAACTATGAACAACGGCTGGAACTTCTGGATTGACCGCGGGGGCACCTTCACCGACATAGTCGGACGGCTGCCAGACGGGTCATTGGTGACACACAAACTCCTCTCAGATAACCCCCGTCAATATTCCGATGCTGCAGTACAGGGCATCAGAGATCTCTTGGATCTGGCGCCGAACGAGCCGATACCCCTTGACCAAATTGACACAGTCAAAATGGGAACAACCGTTGCAACCAACGCGCTACTTGAACGACAAGGCGAACCAACCCTTCTCGTCACTACCGCCGGGTTCGCAGATGTGCTCAGAATCGGATACCAAACCCGCCCGGACCTTTTCGCCCTCGACATAGATCTGCCCGAAATGTTGTACGCCGATGTCTTGGAGATCGACGAACGGGTCAGCGCTGACGGTGAAGTACTCGTTGAACTCGACGAAGAGGTCGCGCGGCAAGGACTGGAACAAGCCCGCGCCGACGGATTCAACTCAGTCGCCATCGTCCTCGTCCACGGATATCGACACACCGACCACGAATCACGTTTAGCCGCTATTGCACGCGAACTCGGCTTCGACCAAATCTCCGTCAGTCACGAAGTGAGTGCCCTGATGAAGATCGTGCCCCGAGGTGACACCACAGTCGTCGACGCATATCTGTCACCCATCCTTCGCCGCTATGTCGCACAAGTAGATGAGCAACTCCGCCATGACCAGCACAACCCCCGCTTGATGTTCATGCAATCAAATGGAGGACTCACGGACGCCTACGCGTTTCAGGGTAAAGACGCGTTGCTGTCTGGTCCCGCGGGTGGGGTAGTTGGAATGGTACGCACCGCTGACAAAGCAGGTCTCAACAACCTGATTGGCTTCGACATGGGTGGGACCTCCACCGATGTCAGCCATTACGCCGGAGAATTCGAACGGGCCTATGAAACCGAAGTAGCGGGCATCAGGGTCCGTTCCCCAATGATGGACATCAACAGCGTCGCAGCGGGAGGCGGCTCCATCCTCCACTTCGACGGCAGCCGGTTGCGAGTCGGCCCAGATTCCGCCGGTGCCGACCCGGGCCCCACCTGCTACGGCAATGGCGGTCCACTGGCAATCACCGACTGCAACGTCGTCTTGGGAAAACTCCGGCCGGAGTTCTTCCCATCAGTATTTGGACCCGACGGGGATCAACCCCTGAACGTCGAAGCAACCGAAACCGCATTCCGTTCCCTGGCTGAGCACATTGCCGTTGAAACCGGAATAACCCAAACCGAGACCACTGTCGCCCAGGGTTTCCTAGATGTCGCCGCGGACAACATGGCCAACGCCATAAAAAAAATCAGCATTGAACGGGGCCACGACGTCACTGACTACGCGTTGGTCTGCTTCGGAGGAGCGGGCGGACAGCACGCATGCATCGTTGCCGATCGCCTCGGGATAGAGAACATCTATGTCCACCCCCACGCAGGAGTCCTGTCGGCCTTAGGAATCGGTTTAGCCGACATTCGCAACATCCGCGACCAAGCTGTCGAACAAGACTTGAGCCCTCAAGCCCTTGAAGAACTTGACCCTCGGTGGCAAAAACTCGAGGACAACGGAAACGAATATCTCCACAACGAAGGCGTGGAAGCGGGGTCACGAGAGCTTCGGCGCCGCGTGTCTCTCCGCTACCAAGGTTCGGATACGGCGTTGACGGTCCCATCGGGAAGCTTCGACCAGGTCGTAGCGAACTTCGAAGCACAACACAGCGCTCGATTCGGTTTCATATCACCCCGCACAACAATCATCCTTGAATCCATCCAGTTGGAAGCAATCGGAGCAGCCGAACCTCTGTCGTTCCTCGAGACAGGCGATGACTCAACGGACTCCCTGCTGGGAACTTTTCCGACGACCATGGGAGGAACAACAACCGACACCCCGTTCATTGACAGACAACGCGTACTACCCGATACACCGATTGTCGGACCAGCTGTTCTTGTCGAACCCAACGCGACCACGGTCATCGAACCCAACTGGGAAGGCCGCATCAACTCTGACGGTGATCTCCTCATCAAACGAGTCTCATCTCAAAGTCACAGGTCAGCGGTGGGAACCGATGTAAATCCAGTTCAACTGGAAATCTTCAACAACCTCTTCATGAATGTTGCAGAACAGATGGGGGTTGTGCTCGAAAACACTGCGGTGTCAGTAAACATCAAGGAACGTCTCGACTTCAGCTGCGCCATTTTCGACCCCTCCGGCGAACTCATTGCCAACGCGCCTCATCTACCGATCCATCTGGGCTCAATGAGTGAAGCCATCAAATCGGTCATCACCAACAATCCCCACATGTCACCAGGTGACGCTTATGTGCTGAATGCCCCTTACAACGGCGGCACCCACCTGCCCGACATCACCGTCGTGAAACCGATCTTTGATGAAAGCACAGGAGAACGCATCTTCTACGTCGCGGCCCGCGGCCACCATTCCGACATCGGCGGTATCGTCCCCGGTTCGGCTCCAGCGGACTCCACCACCATCGATCAAGAAGGCCTCGTACTTGACAACATTCTCCTGGTCCAAGGCGACAGGTTCTTAGAACAAGAGATCCGAGAACTACTGACCGGAGGACCCTGGCCGGCCCGCAACCCTGAACAAAACATTGCCGACCTCAAAGCGCAGGTCGCCGCCTGTGAGCGAGGAGCAACCGAACTCAAACGGGTCATCACCCACTACGGGCTCGACGTTGTCCATGCCTACATGGGACACGTCATGGACAACGCAGAGGAGTCGGTCCGACGGGTAATCGCGGCTCTAACCGACTGTGAATTCATCGGAGAGATGGACGACGGACACCAAATAGCAGTGTCAATTCAAGTCAACTTGCAGGAACGATCGGCAATCATCGACTTCTCGGGAACAAGCGGACAACATCCGGGCAACTTCAACGCTCCCAAAGCGGTATGTCGTTCCGCTGTGCTGTACGTATTCCGATGCATGGTCAACGACGCAATTCCCCTCAACGCGGGGTGCCTCATCCCCCTGGACATCAGAATCCCCGATCCGTCCCTGATTAGCCCGCCCCCCCCGGCCGCCGTTATCGCCGGCAACGTGGAAACCAGCCAACTTCTCGTCGACACGCTCTTCGGAGCGTTGGGCGTGGTGGCAGGTTCCCAGGGAACGATGAACAACTTCATCTGGGGCAACGATGAGCATCAGTATTACGAAACAATTTGTGGAGGCGCCGGTGCCACCTCAACATCGGACGGGGCCAGCGCAGTTCACACCCATATGACCAACACTCGGCTCACTGACCCTGAAATTCTTGAATGGCGGCACCCGGTGCGGGTTGAACACTTCAAGGTTCGTCACAACTCAGGAGGCCAAGGAGCACAACGAGGAGGCGATGGTGTGATTCGTCGGCTCCGCTTCTTGGAACCAATGACCGTGAATGTGCTGTCATCGCGACGGAAAATTGCGCCGTTCGGTGCCAACGGTGGGAAAGCCGGCCTTGTAGGGATCAACCGCCTACTCAGAGCTGATGGCAGTAGCGAAGAATTGCCGGGCAGTACCCGGGTGGAAGTCGGCCGCGAGGATTGCTTCGAAATCGAAACCCCCGGGGGAGGAGGATTCGGCGCCACAGATTAATGCGGGACACAGAGGCCCAACCGAGAACGATCCTATGAACCTTCCAACAGTTCAATTGCTTCCCGGGTAGTTATGACATCACCAAATACCGACATGAATGTGCTGAGAGCCCCGACATGAGCCTCATCAGTGCGGGCGGCATTCGCATCTTCAATCATCACGGACCGATAGTCCAACATCATGGCGTCACGGGCCGTGGAATCGCAGCAAACATTTGTCATGGTGCCGGTCACAAAGACAGTGTCAACTCCCAAGCGCTTGAGGGTTTCATCAAGGTTCGACGCTCCCGGAGAGAAGGGACTGAAGCGGTCTTTGTCAACGATCACCTCGTCGGGCCCAACGTCAAGATTCTCAAAGAACTCGTGACCCCATGTGTCAGCTATCAATCCTGCTCGCGCATCCCTGGATCGTTCAGGGGCAATGAAGTTGTCGAAGAACATGGGCCACGAGCCACGACCCTCCAAAGACATCGTTGAACGAACCCAGACGACCACCCCACCGGCCCGTCGAAATGCGTCGACGAGGTTGTTGATGTTGGAGACAATTCCCCGAGCAGCGGGTACTTCACTGAGACCGCCTTCGGCTACGAAATGGTTTTGCATGTCAACAACGACCAACGCAATGGTTTGAGGGTCGTAACCTTCGTGGGCGTGAGCCCTTCCTCTTCTTTCGACCACAGCCAAACGAAGGTCGTCGGGGATTGATGATGTATGCATGAACAAGAGCATCGCGTACGAGTTGGTTATCAGGAAGACTTCTCACCGTTTGCTGCGCTAGGAGCGAGCGGCCCTGAAGGATTAGCGGTCGAGATTTTGTTCTCAGCGTTCGAACAACTCGGAGTCAAAACAGTCTGGACACCGCTTTCTCTGGAACAACAAATTCCCGCACTGCTTCAGAATTCCGTTGATGTCCTCGCGTGTCTGGGTGTCACTGAGGAGCGAAAAAGCCGGCTGGTTTTTGGTGAACCGATCATTCTGACGGGAGGAGCGCTGTTTAGGCTCATAGAGGGACCCGATACAGACGATTCCATTGTTACCCCTGCGGGCGGGCCACTTGTCGTAGCGGCCAGAGAGAGCTTTCCAAATAGTTCCGTTGTTGCCGTGGACGGCTACCCCGAAGCGTTGCGGCTGGTATCTCAAGGGCACGCTGACGCTGCTGCGCTGAACGTTCATGTCGGTCATCACATTGCTGAACGCGAATTCCCTCAGGAATTCGGTCACCCGGATTCCGTCTTTAAGGAGATCTTTCTGGCTCCAGCATGGCCACCCAAACATGACAATGACTTCCGTGAAGCGTTAAACGATGTTGTGACCGTTGAAGGATTCTCCAAGTTCGGCACACAGCTAGGCACAGCACAGGGAGACGACAAACGATGAAGACAAACCGAAAAGAGAGGCATTGTGTCGACTGATCCATGGATGACGTCAAAGGAACATCAAGAACTGTTTGAAACAGTAAGCAATTGGAACCGATGGGGGGCAGAGGACGAGGCGGGAGCGCTGAATCTGATCACCCCGGAACTGCGTGCCGCCGCCGCAGCAGAGGTTGTCCACGGTCACGCGGTTAGCTGCGCCCGAGAATTACCGGTCGAACCAAACGACGAAAATCGGCACCCCGCTCTCCACATGATGGTGCGAGGTGGAGACGACTGCGTTTCACCCAACATAAACATGGAGTCAACCGGTGACTTTGTCGGCGTGGCCTTCCACGGGATGGCCACCTCCCATATCGATGCCCTCTGTCATGTTTTTGTGGACAGAAAAATGTACAACGGGTACCCGGCGGAAACAGTGAAGAGCACCGGTGCCACCCGCTGCAGCATCATGGTCGCGGCCGAAGGAGTCGTCGGTCGCGGGGTGCTTCTCGACATTCCCCGATTACGAGGCGTTGAATGGCTTGAACCAGGTGACGCGATCACGGCCGACGAACTTGACGCCTGCGAACGAGCGCAAAACGTGTCCGTGGGTACGGGCGACATTCTGCTTGTCGGCACGGGTCGGGACAAACGACGAACTGAACTCGGGCCCTGGCACCCGTTCCAGGTCGGAATGGCGGGCCTGCACCCAAACTGCATTGAATGGCTAAACGACCGCGACATCTCTGTCCTGGGCTGCGACGGAGTCAGCGATGTATTGCCCGGCAACAACCCAGACGACTGGGTGATGCCCATCCACCAAACCGTGATCGTTGCCATGGGAGTGCATCTCCTGGACAATCTTCGACTGGATCGACTGGCAACAGCCTGTGAGCAGCACTCCCAATGGACCTTTCTTTTCACTGTTGCTCCACTACGAGTCGAAGGTGGAACCGGCTCTCCAGCCAACCCAATAGCACTGCTTTAGGCACAGAGCCCTTACGACACAGCAACTTTGGGATGGGTAGCCACCCACACCAGGGCCACGAGAATCACCGCCCCACCCGCCACCGTGCTCCCTGCTGGGGTTTCGTCCACGACCAACCACACCCAGACGGGAGCCAAGACAATTTCACTGAGAAGCAGCAAACTTGTACGAGCAGCTGGCACATGACGTCCAGCAGCATTAAATATCGGAAGCCCGACACCCAAGAGAACACCACCGCTGGTGACACCGAGCAAAGCATCGCGCACAGGAAGATCAAACCCTCCCGTGACCGCTCCAGCGATCAACCCGATCCCAATGCCGATCACCCCGGTAAAGAAGACCTGGGCCCGCGGGTCGCGCTGCTCGGCATCTCGCAGAAGCACCGTATAGACACCCAGCATCAACGGAATACAAGCCGCAGCAGAAATTCCCGCAACACTGCTGTTGTCCCATGTGGTGCCCATGATCACTACCCCGGCGACAGCAGTAGCCATGGCCGCCCACGTATGGACATCGACACGTTCTCTTAGCAGCACCCACCCCAACAAAGCGGCAGAAAACGGAGCGAGACTTTGCAAGAACAACGTCGTCGCGGCATCGATCCGGGCTATCGAGACGATGAACGCGGTGGACATGCCGGCCATCAACGCTCCAGCGAGTATGTTCTTTTTCAACCCGACCGTGAGTGCCTGAACTGGACGTGAGGCCGAACCGAACATCAAAGCGATCAAAGACGCAACAAGAATTCCCACCGAACGCCACAACAAAAACAGCCACTCTGAAGCTTCACCCGACGTCCACCGAAACAACAACGGGCTAAAGCTGAACAATGTTCCCGCCAAAAAGATGAACGCCGCCCCATTTCGGTCATTGAAACTCAGCCTCATTACAAAAGACTGTAACGATCGACCGCCGAAAGCAGAGAGAATGTACACATGGCAGTCGGTAACACCTCAGCCGCGCAGTGGCGCGCAATAGAAGATGTCAGCGTTTTGGCCGCCTCCACGCAACGTCCCTGGACCGAAATATCGCCAGCCGTCGTAGACAACTTCCAACGCGACGGGGTAGTGATACTGCGTGAAGCGTTTCCGAAGTGGGTTGAACCATTGCGAGCCGGGCTGCAACGAAACCTCGACAATCCCCGAAACTTTGCGTTCCCTTGTGACAGCGCCAACGACGACGAACCAGGCAGATTTTTTGACAGCTACTGCAACTGGCAATTAATCCCCGAATACCTTCTCTTCATTTTCACCTCCGAGGCGGCAGCGATCGCGGCACAACTCATGGAAAGCCAGACCGCCCAACTTTTCCATGATCACGCTTTCACAAAAGAACCAGGCACCCAAAAGGCCACACCATGGCACCACGACCTTCCTTACTACTGCGTAGATGGAACCCAAACCGTTTCCATATACGTAGCCCTGGACGCCACCCCGACCCAAACCGCTGTCAGGTTCCTCAAGGGCTCCCATCGGGACGGAAAGACCTACCGACCGCGGAACTTCGCGTCGGGAGCGGAATACGAACATGAAGACTCGTCGCTTCTGCCAGCACCTGAAGTTGACCCGCACGGCACAGACATTTTCGTTGAAGCGCTTTCGCCGGGGGACGCACTCTGTTTCGACTTCCGCACCCTCCATGGAACCACGTCGGCTGAAATAGAAAATCGGCGTCGCGCTTTCTCAACACGATGGATGGGTGATGACGTCCGCTACCTTGAACGTCAAGGCGAGACCTCTCCTCCACTTGACAACCTAGGCCTTCAATCAGGTGAGGTAATGCGCCCCGACCTGTTTCCCGTACTCTGGCCGCCATCCCACGATTGAGGAATACCCGTGATGGATCAAATCCAAACACCCGAGCGCATGGAACTAGTCGAACGAATTGCCGCGCTCGGACCTCAATTCGCCGAACGCGCTCCCCGATATGACCGAGAAGCAGCGTTCCCCACAGAGAATTGGCGAGAGCTCGCCGACGCCGGTTTTCTTGGCCTGTGCGCGCCCATCGACTCAGGAGGACTGGGCGGAGACTTTGTTGCGTACGCGCTTGTCAGCGAAGAACTTGGACGCCACTGCGCAACCACGGCTCTTACCTTCAACATGCACACAGCAACCGCTTTACTCGCTGGGTGGATAGCAGACCAACTCGGAATGGACGACGAACAACAAAAGCATCTAGATCGAGTCCGTCCACAGCTATGGGACGGTATGTGCCACCACCACGTCATCCACAGTCAACCTTTTTCTGAAGGTCGAACCCCGGGCAGTGGTCAGCCGATCGGAACCGTCGCCGTTCCTGTCGAAGGTGGCTACAAAGTGACGGGCAAGAAGATTTTTGCATCGCTGAGCGGCATCGCCGACGTCCACAATGTCGTCGCCGTTGTCGAAGACGATCCTCGAGTTCGTCTCCTGGGAGTGCCTGCTGACTCCGACGGAGTGGAGATTGAAGGTGACTGGGATCCGCTCGGTATGCGCGGAACGGACTCACGTGACCTTGTGCTGGTTGATGCTTTCGTTCCCGACGACAACGAAGTACTTCCCCCGGGGGTTTTCGACGCAATGGTGCAGCGATTCCCCTATTTCTACATGACCTTAAGTTTCACTTACCTAGGGCTGATGCGAGCCGTTTTGGATCTCACCGGTGAATACCTCAGAGGAGAACACGGAGTCGCTTCGCGCCGCGACAATCATGTCAAACAGGGCGGCTGGGCTGAAATGCAGATGATTTACGACAAGGCCCAATCGTTGATGTATCGGGTATTAAACGAAGCTTCAGTCGACCCGACAAAATCAGCCCTCCGTCGTGCATGGAGCACCATGGTCGCCATCATGGAGGGTGCGCCCGAGATGGCGTCGCTCGCAATTCGGGTCTGCGGCGGACGCTCAATGCTTCGTCCCAACAAGCTCGAACAGCACTACCGCGATGCCCGCTGCGGAGCGACCATGTTGCCCTGGAGTGTCGAAGTGTGCCTCGATCGACTTGGCCGATACGACCTGTATCCCGACGAGTAAGCCAACGTTCGCTCTAGAGGCTTCGACCAACGACCATTAGAGTGAAACGGTGCGACGTATTCAACATTTCATCGACGGTCAACACACAGCTGGCTCTAGCGGTCGCGTAAGCGACGTCTACAACCCGGCCACGGGCAAAGTTCAAGCCCAAGTGGATTTAGCGTCAGCGTCCGAAGTCGACGAGGCAGTCGCATCAGCGACCAAAGCAGCAATCGGGTGGTCAGATAGCTCCCTCACACAGCGAACCCAGATCATGTTTCGTTTTCGAGAACTACTTGCCGCTCGAACCGATGTACTCGCCAAGGCAATTAGCAGCGAGCACGGCAAAGTGGTCTCAGACGCGGCCGGCGAAGTCGCTCGGGGACTCGAAAATGTCGAATTTGCGTGCGGGATAGCGCACCACCTCAAAGGCGAAATCAACGAGCAAGTTTCCGACGGGATAGAGGTCTACAGCCTGCGGCAACCCCTCGGAGTTGTCGCAGGTATCACTCCATTCAACTTCCCTGCCATGGTTCCGGCCTGGATGTTTGCCACAGCGATCGCTTGCGGGAACGCCTTTATCTGTAAGCCATCGGAACGAGACCCGTCCGCGTCGATGCTCATCGCAGAATGGCTGATCGAAGCCGGCCTTCCCCCAGGCGTTTTTTCGGTGCTCAACGGAGACAAAGAAGCGGTTGACGCCCTCATCGACCACAACGACGTCGCTGCGATCAGCTTCGTAGGATCGACCCCGATAGCAAGTTACGTATATGAACGAGCCACAACCGCCGGCAAGAGAGTGCAGGCGTTGGGTGGGGCAAAAAACCACATGCTGGTCCTACCTGATGCCGACATTGATATGGCAGCTGACGCGGCCGTCAGTGCCGCGTACGGATCAGCGGGTGAACGATGCATGGCAGTCAGTGCGCTTGTCGCGGTGGGAGCGGTAGCTGACGAACTAGTCGGGGCGATCTCTGACAGGATTCCCGCGGTGAAGATCGGCGCCGGAACTGAACCCGATGCAGAAATGGGTCCATTAATCACCGCAGAACACCGCGACCGAGTGGCCGGGTACGTGAAAAGAGCCCAAAAAGCAGGAGCGGTCGCCGTCGTAGATGGGGCGACCGCGGAAGTTCCCTCCGAGGGATTCTTTTACGGACCCACGCTTCTGGATCGAGTGACCTCGGACATGGAGTGCTATCAGGACGAAATTTTTGGACCGGTGCTCAGTGTCGTCCGAGTTGAAACATTCAGAGAAGCCATAGATCTCATTAACTCAAACCCATTCGGAAACGGGACAGCGATCTTCACCCGCGACGGAGGAGCGGCGCGCCAATTTCAACACGAAGTGCAAGTCGGAATGGTCGGGATCAACGTTCCGATACCTGTACCTGTCGCCTACCACTCCTTCGGTGGATGGAAAGCTTCCCTTTTCGGCGACACCCACATGTACGGGCCCGAAGGAGTGCGTTTCTATACCCGCGCTAAAGCAATCACCGCCCGATGGCCTGACCCTGCGTCCAGTCAGATAGACCTAGGGTTTCCACAAAATCAGTAATAACAAATAACTACCCATGCCGGAGAATGTGCACTACGCAGACTGCGCCTATACCGACCATATGCGCCATCCCTGTTCGAGCATCGGGTTGCTGACGAGGGCCAGCTTCGCCCCGTAATTGGCGAACAACTTCCACGATTTGCCCCACCCCCGTAGGGCCGATCGGATGTCCCATCGCCAGAAGTCCCCCCGAGGGGCTGAACGCACAACTTCCACCAATATCGAAGTTCCCAGACTCGATGAGTGCTGCCGCTTCACCCGGCTGGCAAAGCCCTAACGCCTCGGCATACAACAGCTCCTCAATAGCGAAAGCGTCGTGAACTTCAAGGACGTCGATGTCGGACGGGTCCACAGCCGCTTCTTCGAACGCAGCTAACCCGGTGTCCGCAGTCAAAGCAGCGTCAATGCCGATGCCTTCACCGTAAAGTGCCTCGGTTCTTGTGACGGAGGAAACAACCCGGATAGCTCGCGAGCGGTCCAGATTCAAACGACTGATCCCATCTTCAGACGCAATGATCACAGCAGCCGCTCCCTCACCCACAGGGCAGCACTGAAGTCTCGTCAATGACCCAGATATCGGCTCGGAGAGAATCTCCTCCAGAGTTCGAACTTTTTGGCGTTGGGCAAAAGGATTGAGAGAACCATTTCGATGGTTCTTCAACGCGACTCGAGCCACCTGGTCATCGTTGACTCCGTGCAAATCCATGTATTCAGACGCCAGCAGAGCGAAATGAGTAAACGGCACCACAGAACCGCCTTCGAGATTTTGGATTCCTGCTTGGCCCGGCGCGGCACCGAGTCCCCCTCGAGGTTTGTCTACACCCAAAGCCAAAACAACGTCGGATCTCCCCGAAGCCACTTCAAGGCAAGCCTGAGCGACTGCCGAGGACCCCGAAGCCGACGCATTCTCAACTTGTGTCATCGCAATGCCGGTCGCCCCGAGCCTGCTCAACATGATGCGACTCGAACCCATACCCAGCAAAGCAGTTCCCGTGTATGCGGCATCAACATTTGGCCACGAGACAGCAGCATCGACCAACGCGGCACGGACCGCGGTCAATCCCAGTTCGACATACGTCGTCTCAGAGCGCCGCTGATAAGGGTGGAGCCCTGTGCCCACAACAAAAACAGGTCGGTCAGACAACAACCCTTGACTACTCATGTTGCAACCCGGAAATGCAAGTCGACAACCGGGTTGCCGTTGTCGTCCTCGCCATCGACCAGGACGCCTTTGACGGTGTCGCCGACCACAACTTTGTTGCCTTCGACGATGGCCTTCACCACCGGCCCCCCCGTCAGCTTGATCACCCCAACGGTGAACGGTGTGGTCGGTTTCGGATGATGGTGTCGATGAACCGTCGCGACCGCTTGAACCGAACCACTCGCTTCAAGTTCAAGTTCTTCAAACTCCGACGCCGGAGCACCGCACTTCTCACACCCGTAGGGGTCGGGCGGAAATGCGACTCGGCTGCATCCACCACATCGATGCCCCATCATGAGAGGGGGGTCTGTCATCTTCAACAATTCCGGATGTCTGGGCTGTTTAGTCATAGTTGCTAGGGACGTAACGGTAGTCAAGACAGGCCACGTACAGCGGAAGTTACCGCCGCAGCGACGACGACGACCACGAACATGGGGGCTCGTTTCCAACTCAACAGAGTTGCAGCGATGATTCCCGCAACGCGAGCGTCAAGAACCAGCTCCCCGTGAGTGCTCAAGGTTTGCAATGCTGTTACCGCACACAAAATAGACAACGGGACCATGGCCAAGACCTGCCTGGGCCGAAGACCCAAACGTTCAGGGTCGACCAGAGCCATCCCCAAAGCGCGTTGGCCGTAAACCCCGACGGCCAAGACCGCGACAACGCCCCATGTCAACATCAGGTCGCCCCGTTTTCTCGGCTTCGCAGAGCCAACAACGCAGGAAGTGCGGCCACCAGTACCGGCAATCCTCCCTGCAGCACTTCAACCAGAGCCAACGCCACACATGCACCCGATACGGCAATCAGGCGAGCATTGTTCGTGGTCAGTTGTGGACGAATGAGTGCGACAAATAACGCTGGGAACATGGCATCCATTCCCAGAGCTCTCGGATCGGAAATCCAATCACCTATCACCACGCCGATCGACGCCCCCAACCACCAAGGCAACACCAGCCAGAGCGACATAGCGATGTACACCCGGCGGGCATCGGAGTCCTTGCGTTCCCGATCCGCTAAAGCAATATTCGGATCAAACGCGGCAAACGCCGCCACCGCACGTTTCCACCTCTGAGGCCATAATCGAGGCGCGAGCGCTGCAGCCAGTACACCGAAGCGACTTGCGGTTAAACACCCTCCGACAACGCCAGCGACGGCGCTACCACCGGCAGCGGTAACCGCTGCGTAGGCCAAAGTCGCAGTTGCGGAATTAACGAGCAGGGTCGCTGCAACGATGACCCATGCGGGAGTACCAGCAGTGCTGTGAACCAGTGAGACGGTAATCGCGACCGTGAAATACGTGAAAGCGATCGTCCATGCTTCTCCGACAGTTAATGACGTCGCTTCAGGTATTTGGCGCACCGGCAAATCATGCCAGTCCAACAGCGCAGTGTTCTCGCTAGGTTGTTCCATATGTCAGATGTTTCAGATATCGCCCGATGGTGTTTGGAGCGAGGACATCAACAAGTGGCGTTGCGGACACGCCGCCCGAACCTTTCCGCGGCGCTTCAAGATGCCGGAGTCGAGATTATTGAAGAACCTTCAGATCTTGTCCTTTGGCTTGATGACGAAGTCTGTTTCTCCGAACCCTGGACCCACAGTTCAAATTCCGGAGAGGTGCTGATCGAAGGGTGTCTTCCAATGGCGAGAGGAGTGCACGCAATAGGAGTCGAAACAGACAGAGCGGTGATTTTGAGTTCAAATGGCAGCGAGTTCCGCCGCATCGAGTTCATCGAAGGGGAGATGACGGTTGTGGACCTTCAGCCTGTGACAATGGCCGCCCTCGACGAATCGGCGCGACAGGCGGGATTCACTTTGATCGAAAGATGGGTTGATTGGTCGATGGAGCCGTCGCTACACAGTGATCCTTGCCACTTGTCACTGTTCCGTAACTTTGCGTAGGGAACGAAAACGTTGATTCAATCGTTGTAAAGAAAACGCTGACGACATAGGAGTGAGTGTGCGACGAATCTTGGCTGCTGTGATGTGTTCAGCATTGTTGTGCGCTTGCGCCCCGGACAATGCCGGCGACCATCACACCGATCGACCAGTCGACTTGTCGTCGCTTGACATCCAGATGGCAGCGTCACTGACTCCGTTTGATTCTTGTCAACCGTTTCTTCGACACGTCAAAGCCAATGCACTGGACATGGTTGGACCCTGGGGCCTTGAAGGTGAGTTCTACCCCGAAATGCTCGAATCTTCAGGGGTACTGCGCGCAGGCTCAGAAATAGCGGTCGATTCAGCAGACAGTTCCCCGGAAGTTGCGCACAGCTCGACGAATATCCAAGAGGTCGGCGTCGACGAACCGGACATAGTGAAAACCGATGGGAAACGAATCGTCGCCATCGTCGACGGGGAACTTCGTGTCGTCGACGCCACTGGAGACCGGCTTCGCCCGATGGGTCAACTTCGTTTCGAAGACTTCTGGCCCCAGGACATGTTTCTGAGTGGAGACAACGTCGTCGTTTTCGGCCAAATGCACAACAGTCCTGTTGTCGCTCGCAGCGCCATAAACCCCTCCGCAGGATGGACCCCCATCACCACTTTGATCAGTGTCGACATTGGCCAACGGAAGCCGCGTATAACCAGACAGCTTCACCTTGACGGGTCATATGTCAGTAGTCGACTGGTTGACAACGCGGCGCGAATCGTGCTGCAGAGCCGGCCCACTGGCCTGGAATGGTCTCACCCCAAGGGCACAGGATTGAGAGCGGAGCGGCGGGCAGAAGAACAGAACAGGAAAATGATTAGGGAATCCACTATCGATAACTGGATTCCATGGTTCGTTCTCGAAAATGGTCGTGGACGACTTGTCGGGGAGGGAACGCTCACGCCATGTGACCGCATCTATCACCCCCCCTCAAACAGCGGACTCCGCATGTTGAATATCGTGACCATCGACCTAGGCGGGGAAATAGCCCCGAGCAAAATAGCCGCTACTTCGGTTCTGGCAGACGGACAAACCGTTTATTCGTCGCAGAAAAACATGTATGTGGCAACTACAGAATGGTTTGATCAACGACAAGGTGACATGTGGGAAACTGAACCAACACAGCGGCCGCCCCTCACAACCCGTATCCACAAATTCGACATCAGTGACCCAACCCACACCCGATACCGAAACTCCGGTCAGGTAATTGGCACCGTTCTCAACCAATACTCGATGTCAGAACATGACGGTTATTTTCGCGTCGCGACAACCGATCATAAATGGTGGTCGCCAGACGGGCCCGAAAACAGTGAAAGCCATTTGACGATTCTCCAAGAAACCGACGAGGGCCTTACTCGAGTGGGCCATGTCGGAAATATCGGCAAAGGTGAACGTATATACGCCGTTCGATTCCTCGGTGACCTAGCGACGGTTGTTACCTTCCGCCAAACCGACCCGTTGTACACCATCGATTTGTCGCAACCCAAACGCCCACGAGTACTGGGGGAACTCAAGATTCTCGGATACTCGGCGTATCTTCACCCGCTCGATGACTCCCTGCTGCTGGGAGTGGGGCAAGACGCGCTCGACACCGGCCGAACCCTAGGTACGCAAGTATCGCTGTTTGACATCAGCGACCTCTCACAACCCAAACGCATTGATCAGTGGCAGCTTGCAGGTGCGAGCAGCGAAATTGAATTCAATGCGCGGGCGTTCTTGCACTGGCGACCGGAGAACCTCTTCGTCCTTCCTGTGGTAACCCACCGGGTCGAAGATGCAGCAACCGAACCTTTTGTGGGAGCCATAGCGCTTGAGCTAAAGGACAAAACCCTGCGAGAACGGGGACGGGTTTCGCATCTGAAAAGTGTGCCGAAGGTGCGCTGTGACAAGTGGTTCGAAGATAACGAGGATGACACCCAAACCGAACGACAACATTGTTGGGTCGACTTTGATTGGCGGGGGAACATTCAACGATCACTTGTGATAGGACAAAACATTCACTCCCTATCGTCCTTAGGAATAATGACGAGCGATATCCGAACCTTGGAACCAGTGTCCTTTCTCGCCTTCTAGGCCGAATTGTCCACGGCGCAACGTAACCGGATGTAAGAAAAGCGGCCACTGACCTCACATAATTGTTCATGGCATGTCCGGGTAGGCAATAGTGGTGTTATGACCGAAGTCATCTGGGAGGAGGCACCCAGCCTCCAAAGCCCGCTTTTAGTCGTAGCCTTCGAAGGCTGGTTTGACGCGGGGGAGTGCGCCACAGGCGCCATCCAATGGATGGTCGACCAACATGACGCCAGAAGAGTTGCCCGGATCGACCCGGAAGAATTTTTTGATTTTCAAGAAAATCGTCCCCACGTAGAAATCGCCGCGGACGGTGAACGCAGGATCAAGTGGCCGTCCCTGGACGCTCACGTGATCGAAAACGAATTCCCCCACGACCTCGTTCTCCTGTCAGGTCTTGAACCGCGCATGAGGTGGCGAACATTTTGTGACTCGGTTGTTGAAATTGCCCGCGACACAAATTGTGAAATGGTTGTCACCCTTGGTGCGATGGTTGCCGGAATTCCGCATTCGCGACCAGCCGCAGTAAAAGGCAGCGCGGCGAGCACTGAGCTTGCCAGGCGTCTCGGTCTTGATCGCCCGAGCTACCAAGGCCCAACGGGCATCATCGGAACCTTGCACGACGCGTTAGATAGCGCCGAACTCCCCGTCATCTCGCTGCGCGTCGGTGTACCTCACTATGTTGCTGGTCCACCCAACCCCAAAGGAACACGCGCCCTTCTGGCGGAATTCGAAAAAGTTACAGGTGTACCGACGGGCTACAGCGACCTGGATGCGAGCGTTCTCGAATGGGAACAACGAGTGAGCGACGCGGTCGAACAAGACTCTGAAATTGTCGGCTATGTGCGTCAATTGGAAGAGGAGGCGGATAGGGCTGAAGCTTCAGACCTTCCATCAGGAGATGATCTGGCCGCTGAATTTCAAAAATTTCTGCGTGAGCAACGAGACGACTGAATCGTCACCTCAAATAACTGTGTTGGCCTGTTGACGCAGGAATTGGTCGGCCAAAACCAAGCACACCATCGCTTCCACCATCGGGACCGCTCGAGGAAGAACACACGGGTCGTGCCTTCCCTTTGCCTCCAAGGTGGTGGCCTTGTTGGCCTGGGTAACTGTTTCTTGTGGCGAAGCAATTGTCGCCGTCGGCTTGAATGCGACTCTCAGCAGTAAATCTTCGCCGTTGCTGATGCCACCCTGCACGCCACCGCTGTTATTCGTTGAGGTCGCGGGGCGACCATCTGCCCCCGGGACAAAGGGATCGTTGTGCTCGCGACCGGTCAATAGGGTTCCCGCGAAACCGCTCCCTATCTCAATACCTTTCGCTGCCGGAAGAGACATCAGCGCTTTCGCCAGTTCAGCGTCAAGTTTGTCGAAAACGGGTTCACCGAGACCGGCAGTCATATTTCGAGCGACACAACTAACGACTCCTCCCAACGAGTTGCCGTCCTTTCGCGCGTTATCTATCGCCGTGGTGATCAACCCAGCCGCGTTTGGGTCGGGGCAACGAGTCGGATCACCCTCAACCTGCTCGCGAGTCACGATCTGGCTGTCGATGTCTGCGTCAATTCCATGAACCGAACTCACCCAGCCGATTACTTCGATACCAGCGACCTGCTCAATGAGCTTTCGAGCGACCGCCCCACCAGCTACTCGCCCAATAGTTTCGCGAGCCGATGCTCTGCCACCGCCCTGCCAGTTCCTGATTCCGTATTTGGCTTCAGTGGTCCAGTCGGCATGGCTCGGCCTGTAGGTACTTTTCATATCGTCGTAGGCGCCTGAACGTGCATCTTCGTTTCTCACCAGCATTCCAATTGGCGAACCAAGCGTCTGACCTTCGAAAACCCCACTGAAAATCTCCACCCGATCGTCTTCTTTGCGCTGTGTCACCAGTCGGCTTTGCCCTGGACGACGGCGATCAAGTTCGATCTGAATATCGTTTTCGGTAAGTTCCAAACGAGGTGGACAACCATCAACAACAACTCCGACACCCCCACCATGGGATTCGCCGAAAGTAGTAATGCGGAATTGCTCTCCAAAGGTGTTCCCGGCCATAGCACCGAGAGTAGAGGTCGCGAGGCCTAACTCACGAAGAGATTCTCTAACTAGGACTATTTCCTAGGTAAATAGCGGTAATGATTGCAGGAATGGAACTCATCGACGCGACGTTGGTTGTGGTCGCGGGGCTGGTCGCGGGCACAGTCAACGCGATGGCAGGGGGAGGCTCGCTGCTGACGGTAGGCCTCCTCAACGTGTTCGTCGGATTACCGGGGCTGGTGGCCAACGGTACAAACCGCGTCGGTGTTCTCGTCCAGAACGCTTCGTCCGTCGCCAGCTACCGCAAAGAAGGCGTTGGAGGCTTCAAAAGAGCAATCCCTGTGATTGTCCCCGTGATCGCTGGTTCGTTATTGGGTTCGTTGCTCGTTTCAAGCGTTTCGGATGAGGCATTTGAAAGAATTTTCGGCGTTCTAATGGTGCCGTTGTTGTTCCTGAGTCTTCGTTCACCGCGAGTTGTTGGCTCGCAGATCAACTGGCATCCGGCCACAACAACCATCGTCTTCTTCGCTATCGGACTTTACGGAGGAGCTTTTCAAGCTGGTGTCGGGCTCCTGATCGTTGTGGCCTTGTCAAGATCCGGACTCGATTTGGTGAATGCGAATGCGGTCAAAGTGGTGGTGATATTGATACTCACGACCATCGCAGTGCCTGTCTTTGTGGTGCGCGGACAGGTCGATTGGGGTTTTGCACTGGTTCTGGCTATCGGATTCGCATTGGGAGGATGGATAGGGGCGCGTATAGCTGTTCGTGGTGGCGAGCAGATCATCAAACCCGTACTGATCGCCGCCGTTGTGGCTCTTGCTGGCCGAATGATCGGACTTTACTGATCCTCCGCTCTAGCCTGCGTCCGTGATCTTCGACTTAGACCTAGACCGCGTGCGGAATCGACCGGGTATCAAATGGGAGCGTCACGGCAACGATGTGCTTTCCGCGTGGGTCGCGGACATGGACGTTGAAGTTCCCGACTTCATAACGGACGCGGTGATAGAGAGAATCAAAGCAGGCGGTCTTGGCTACGGCTTTTACGACGAACCGATCCCGGTCCTGGAGGCGTTCCAAACCCGAATGTCACACGCATTCAACTGGGATGTTGAAACTTCGGATGTTCTTCGAGTCCACGATGTCATCCAGGGCCTTGAGTGGGTTCTTCAAACGCTGACACCCGCGGACTCGAGCATTGTGGTTCAAACCCCCATCTACCCGCCCTTTTATTCCAGCGTCGAGGGAACTGGAAGAAACTGGTTGGCCAACCCGTTGCTTGAAACCGACCACGGCTGGGCACTTGATTTCAACCATCTCGAAGAGGTAGCGGCACGCAACGACGTTTCAGCGCTACTGCTGTGTCATCCTCACAACCCGTGCGGGTTCGTCATGGACGACACAGACTTAGCGCAGATTGTCGATATCGCCGACCGCAATGACCTGTTGGTGATCTCGGATGAAATTCACTGTGATCTGGTGTATTCACCGAACAAGCATATTCCCGCAGCGTCGATCAGTGATCTCGCCTCCGAACGGACGGTGACCATCACCGCCGCAACCAAAACCTTCAACATGGCGGGCCTGCGAATGGCCTTCGTTCACACCTCCTCGGACAGGTACTCACCGCCGCTAAAGGAAATTTCCACCCGCATGATCGGGGGTATCAACGGTCTCGGTCAAATAGCCACGGTCGCAGGTTGGGAACACGGCGATGAGTGGATATCAGAGCTGGTGGAAGGACTTGACCACAATCGACATCTGTTGTCGACCCTGTTGAACGAACATCTCCCACAGGTGCGTTATCGACCTCCGCAGGCGACCTACCTTTCGTGGCTTGATTGTCGCGACTTGAACCTTGGCGATGACCCGGCAGAGATTTTCTTGTCTCGAGGCAAAGTAGCCCTCAACTCCGGTCTCGCCTTTGGCTCTGAGGGCGCGGGGTTCGTCCGACTGAACTTCGCCACCTCACCGGAGATGCTCGCCATGCTCGTTGAACGAATGGCATCGTCAATCTAAGGCGAGTCTTCTAAATCCTCAAGATTTCCTTTACGTGCCTGGCGACGCAGCACCAAGGGGTAGCCGATGGCTCCGACTGCAAAAAACAGGAACCATTGGACCGCATAAGCCAAATGAGGGCCAAGGTCGGTCGGTGGTCGGTCAACTGCAATAACATCAGCCACTGGAGGGTTGCTCGAAATCAACTCGACGTACACCGGAGCCAGGGAAAGAGCAACCTGCTGATCCACCCTGGCCACGTCCGTTCGAGCAAGGGTGGGAATTATCCCGTCGGGGCGGTCGCGAGGCCCTATCGCGCCTCTGGACTGGCTCAAACGTACGCGCCCGGTTACCGAAACCTTCCCAGACAGGGGAACAAGTTCTTCAACAGCGCACGAGGTTTCATGGAGCCAGCCCGCAACTACCAGGACCCCCTGAGATTCGCTGATCGCGAGGGGAACGGCCAAATGACATCCCGCTACGTCTTGATGACTTCTGTTTCGTATCAACACGACGTCATCGGAGGACCACACGCCGTCAAGCTTCGCTATGCGAAATTCAATGGCGTCTCCGGGTTCGAAGAGATCTATGTCCCCGAGCATCGGGGCTCTTTCGCGGTCCGTTACAGCGTCGTTGCGGTCAATCCGATTTTGGTGTCGCCCGAATTGCCATATCCCGGCGAGCACAAAAGCGATCAACAGGATTAATGCGAGGGTATGAGCAACTATCCATTTGGGCTCGCGAACAAAGCTGTACATCGGGTGCACGCTAGTCGGCCCCGTAGACTCACCGGCCGTGTACCGCCGTTGCAAGTTCCCGGTTCTAGTTGTTCTCGTATTGGGGATAACTGCGGCCTGCGCCGGGCCTGTGGCCGAAAAAGCGATCTTTGTGCAACGTGAAAGCACTACCACCGACGCCGTCGAGAACGCGCAGCAGACGAGTCTCTCTTCGACGACGTTGGCTCCAACACTCGATGAAAGATCAGACGGAACAATCGTCGCCACCACCATTGATGCCCCGACTCACACCGCCACGACCACGACCCTCCATCGGCGACCCTGGACCCTTCTTGCAGGCGGTGACGTGCTTCTTGACTTGACCGAACCAGAAGGCATCGATCCCTTCACGAACGTGCGGCCAAGCCTTTCCTCCGCAGACGTCGCTATTGTCAACCTCGAAATGGCGATCACCGAACGGGGTGAGCCCTATGACAAGGAGTTTGTCTTTCGAGCACCCCGAACCGCCGCGTTGACTCTTGCCGCTGCGGGAGTGGACGTCGTTTCGTTGGCGAACAATCATGTTCTCGACTTCGGGCCAGAAGGTCTGGAAGACACAATTTCGGTTCTCGACGAAGTTGGCATATTGAGACCCGGAGCTGGATCGAACAACGCTGAGGCGTACGCCCCTCGGGTCCTCACTTTGGACAACGAAATCCGAGTGGCGTTTGTCTCTGCTTCGGCGGTCATCCCGGGAGGTTTTGCCGCCGGCGCAGAACGACCGGGTGTCGCTGACGCGAAATGGGCGATACCTAGAGTGCTTGCCGCGGTACGAGCGGCAGCTGCTGGCAATGATGTCGTGGTCGTGAGCGTGCATTGGGGCGCCGAGCGAGAGACCTGCCCATCAGAAGAACAACGAGATCTTGCTCGTCAGTTGATCGAAGCAGGTGCAAACGTCATTTTGGGTCATCATCCGCACGTCCTGCAGCCCATCGAAACTTTCGACCGAACGGTCATCGCCTATTCCCTGGGTAATTTTGCGTGGCATCCGCGTTACGGAATTACAGGTGACACCGGTGTTCTCGAAATCTTCTTCAATGGATCAACCGTGGAGGGGTACCTATTTCATCCCCACATCTTGGACCATCTGGGAGGAGCGACGCCGATCTCCAGCGGTGACCGTCACGATCGAATTGTGGACATCGTTGAGGGAAGATGCGAGGAGCATGATCCTACGCCTCCCACCACCGAAGCCACCAACGATGAAGACCTAGATGCAACAACGTCGACGACTCAAGGATGAATTCCCGAGATCGGAACTGTCTCAATCGAATCGAATGGTTGAAAATTAAGAACCTGGCCCAAAAAGGAAAGCTCTGCGTCTAGTGCGCGGGAGATCGTTTCAGCCTGACGGAAGCCATGGCTCTCGCCCTCAAAAAGAACGTAAGCATGTGGGATGGATGCTTCAGTGAGCGCGTTGACAAGTTGCTCGGCTTGAGATGGCGGAACAACGGGATCGTCGGAACCCTGAAGGACGATCATCGGAGTTGACAGCTGATCGGTGTGGTTGATTGGTGAACGATCGTCGTAGATCTGTTTTTCTGAAGGCCATTCTCCTACCAGAGAGTCGAGATATCGGGCTTCGAACTTGTGTGTGTCTTGGGCAAGCGTTGCGAGGTCGGCCACTCCATAGCGTGAGATGCCCGCTGCGAAAAGAGTGCTTTTTGTCAATGCGCACAGGGTCGTAAAGCCCCCTGCGGAGCCCCCTTTTATGACCAGCCTTTCAGGATCAACGGCCCCGGTATCCGCGAGGTACTGCGCCGCTCCTACGCAGTCCTCAGTGTCGGCTACGCCCCATTGACCCTTGAGCTTGTTGCGGTACGCCGTGCCGAAACCGGTGCTGCCTCGATAGTTGACGTCAACAACCGCGAATCCGCGATTTGTCCAATACTGAATCACAGGGTCGAACGATGATCTCGCAGCGCCAGTTGGACCACCGTGACTGAGAACCAAAAGTGGAGGTAACCCTGAAGAAGAAAGGTAATTAGAATTCGTGGGAGCGAAATGGAAGCCGTACGTCGTTTCTGCTGACGAGTTGGCAATTGTGATGGTTTCAGGGACTGAGATGTCGTCTGGGGTCAACAGTGACGGATGCGAGTCGCTGAGTTGTTCACTTGAACCGTTGTTGTGTAATGCCTGAACTGTGCTTGTTGTTTCCCAACCCGCGGCAATAGTCACCGCTCTTCCGTCATCAAGGACATCTAAACCATTGAATTCCGTCAGGTTGAATTCAACCTCAATGAGCTCTGAGCGAACTATTTGACCGATGTGCCCGACGCCGTGGTCGACCCAAGTGCACCAGAGGTCATTCCCGGCCCAGGCATAGGTTTGCTGACCAAACACCCAAGCTGGAGTGCCGAACTCCAATTCGGCTTCACACACTGGTGATGACGTGCCCCGGGTGATGTCAACGCTATGGATGTTCCACCAGCCCGTGGCATCGCTGATGACGTGAAGTCGCCCGTCGGGTGAAAATCTGGGTTTTTGTAATGCTGGACCGTCAAGTACCACTTGGTGGTCCGTCCACCCAGACGGTCCGCGCTTTGCGATATGTAAACGCACGTGGTCCCAAGGCATCGACGGATGGTTCCAAGACAAGTATGCGAGTCGACGACCGTCGGGCGAAATTGTAGGAGATGAATAGAAATCTGCTCCCGAGACAATTTCGGTGACGTCTCCCGTTGTGGTTACTGTCGCCAACAGATTTTGTGGTTGGCTGCCATTTTGGCGGTGCCGCTCAACAACCCAAATTGTGTCGGTGGAGTCTGGTATCTCGACTCCGTCCGCGAATCGCAGTCCACGCGGAGTCGCCGGTTCAGGAGTTACTGGGCGAAAGTCGTTGTTCAGAAGCCAGAGTCTTTGGTCGTCGAAAGACGACAGCCAAATTCCCTCGTTGGTTGGGAGCCATCCCCCTCCGCCGTATTCGTGAACTGATGTGCGAACGTTGAGGTCTTCAGGACCGAGAGTGACGCAGCGGGTGCCGTCAAATTTCACCAATGCCGTTCTTCCTGCTTCTGCTGGACGTCCCTCCAACCACATAACTTCGCCATTGAACACTCGGGCTTCAGAAAGTCGAGTAGCGCCGCTCGCGAGTTCACGAGAGGTGAGTTGAGATGGCCAACTGCCGTACGGGCGATCTTCTTTCACGTGGACCTCGAAATTAGACTCAGGTGGAATTACTTCACGCTAGCCCTTGTATAAGATCCAGCACGCTGACAGAAGGTCAACTGAACAGGTGGAGGTACAGCGTTCTCTGCCGTGAAAAGAATTGCGGCTCAGCACCGGAGAGTTGCAGGGCATGCGCCCCAGATCTCCCACCGATCTGAGGGCGTTCCGTGAGCCGAGGGAGGACCCACCGACTCCCTCGGTTCACACTTTTTGGTCATTTGAGCGATGATTCACTTGTCGTCGAGGTCGGTAACAATTCGCTCCACCTCGACCCGTGTGGTTTCGAGTCGCGCCCTGCACCACTCAATTAGTTCTGAAGCCCTTTGCAGGTCAATGGCCAGTGAGTCGATGTTTACGTCGTCTCCATCAAGTTTGTCGAGAATTGAATCCAACTCTTCGGTGGCTGCTTGAAAGGTGAGATCCGCGTCGGTCATGTTGCCTCCTTGGTTTCGCGTGGCTTCGATTCAGTGACCGTGCTGGTGATAACCGAACTGTCTGTTTCGCTGAATATGGTGTTTCCAGCTGCAATTTCGTTTCGAACTATCTCACCGTTGTGATCTCGGGTAATGGAGAATCCGCGAGCGAGGACTCGATCGGGATGGAGAACTCGAACCAAATCAAAGATTCGGTCCAACCTCTGTGAGTTTTGGTTGATCACCATTGATGCGAGATGCCTCAACCGGTGGCCGGTGGCCGACATTTTCTCTTCCTTGATGTCTAGGGTCCTGCGGGTTCGGTCACCAAGGGCTCGCACTGCGGAGGACACGGCTTCGCTGGCTCGGGCATGGTTCGTTGTAGCGAGGTTGGCGATGCGTCGTGCGGAGAGGTCTAGGTTCTGGTCGAACGTCGCGACGATCTGCACTAGGGCCGATGCGCAGGCCGTCGGGGGCTTGAACGCAGTGTGAACAACGTCGTCGACCACTGATCGGTCAATTTCATGCCCTATCCCTGACATAACCGGTACCTGAGATTGGGCCACTGCTCTGGCGACACTTTCAAGATCGAACGCCATAAGGTCGGTTCGTGCTCCACCGCCCCGCACGACAGCGATCACATCAACGTCGAGATTTCCCAATTTCTGGATTGCCGTGACTAGCTCGCCCTCCGCGTCGGTTCCCTGAACCGCCGAATGGGCCAGTGAAATCCTGAAAGGGTAAGAACTCGAAGAGATTTCGTTGACGAAGTCGTTGTATGCGGCGCTCCCCTCAGAGGTGACTAACCCGATGTGAAGAGGAACCGGGGGCAGCTTCAGTGCAGCGTTGGCTTCCAGCAGGCCCGCCTCGGACAATGACTTCAGCACTCTCTCCCTATCTACCGCTAGTTGCCCCAAGGTGTGATGCGGATCGATTTCAGTCATCAGCAGCTGGACTCGACCTTGGGGTGCGTAGAAGGAAAGTTCCCCTCTCATTCGTACCCGTATCCCGTCAACCAACGGCCCGGCGTCAGCTTGAACCAAGGCGGCTTCTATTCTCTGCCGGCGTCCCTTCCACAAGGCGACGGACATCTTGTCGATGCGACTACCGCTCGCGTCAGGTTCGATGAGATCGAAGTAGACATGGCCAGAGGAATGAAATTTGAGGTCGACAATCTCACCTTCCAGCCATATCTCCTCCGGGAACACTGCGGAGAAGGTGTCCCTGATGGCTTCGCAGAGGTCCCCAACCGACCAAGTGAGTGTCTCTGTCACGGTGATTCGCAACTCCTGGATCGTTGGGTTAGATGCATCACTAAGGACATTAGGTCGGAAACTGCCCGACCGCAGACAGGTCTGTGACAAGGGCGTTCCAGTTCACGGTGGCTGGTGTGAGGACAGATAGGATCAGAAACGGAAGGTTGCCAGAGCGGACGAATGGGGCGGCCTCGAAAGCCGTTGTGGCCTCCGGGTCACCGTGGGTTCGAATCCCACACCTTCCGCCAATACAAATGTCTAACGAAGCTCCGATTCAAAGATCAGCGTCTATCCCTGAAGAAATTTGAGAGGATTTCACCGCACTCGTCTGCCAACACTCCGCTCGTAATTTGAGCCTGGTGGTTGAGTCGCGGATCAGCCAACAAGTTGTACAAGGTCTCCGCTGCCCCGGCTTTGGGGTCATGTGCCCCGAAGACCACATGCGCGACCCGAGCGTTAAGAGCTGCTCCGGCGCACATAGGACACGGTTCCAGGGTCGTGACCAGCGTTGCTTGGTTCAAATACCAGGTCCCTAACTCAGCAGCAGCATCTCTCAGGGCCAAGATTTCCGCGTGAGCGGTCGGGTCACCGGTGAGTTGACGTTCATTGTGACGCGAAGCAATGACTTTTTCGTCCACGATGACCAACGCGCCGACCGGGACGTCTTCGTGTTGGACTGCCTTTTCGGCTTCCTCGATAGCGACATTCATCGCTTCTTCAAGCGTCATGGCGGAGAGTGTGGGATTCGAACCCACGGAGGCCGGTTAGACCTCACACGCTTTCCAAGCGAGCCCATTCGTCCGCTCTGGCAACTCTCCTTGGTCATCGCCCCACGAGGCGACCAGGTGATCTGCGGCACACAGCGGAATCCGCTGAGAGCTGCTGCCTCCCGGCCCTGACTCGATTCACGGGCCGCTGTTGCACAG
>PBKA01000003.1 GCA_002721305.1 Acidimicrobiaceae bacterium
GCTACTGCCTTCTTCTTCGCAGGCGCCTTCTTCTTGGCTACTGCCTTCTTCTTCGCAGGCGCCTTCTTCTTGGCTACTGCCTTCTTCTTCGCCATAACTCACCCACCGAATGTTCGTGTTCGAAAAGGTGTCGCATCATAGCCCCACAACATCGCTTAACCGCGGACTGTCTTAAGAACCTTGAAATAACAGTCAAACAAATTCCAGGCGGTAGCTTGAATGGTTGCATGGCACATCAGGACGACCAATGACCACCCCCGACAACACTCCCTATCCCAGAGTGCCCAACAGAGCAGATTTTCCTGCAATAGAACGAGCAGTTCTCAACCGCTGGAACGAACAGAAGACTTTTCAACAATCCATCGACTCCCGACCGACAGACGCCGAGTACGTCTTTTATGACGGTCCACCCTTCGCCAACGGCCTTCCCCACCACGGGCACCTCCTGACCGGTTACGTCAAAGATGTGGTCCCGCGCTACCAAACGATGCGCGGCAAGCGTGTGGATCGCCGCTTTGGTTGGGATTGTCACGGTCTCCCCGCCGAGATGGAAACAGAACAAGAGCTCGGCGTCAGCGGGAGAGCAGCGATCACCGAATACGGAATTGAGACCTTCAATGCAAGCTGCAGGCAATCAGTGCTCAAGTACACCTCTGAGTGGCAAGAGACCGTAACTCGACAAGCTCGCTGGGTCGATTTCGAAAACGATTACAAAACGATGGATCTCACCTACATGGAATCAGTCATGTGGGCTTTCAAACAGCTGTGGGATAAGGGATTGATCTATAAGGCATTCCGGGTCATGCCCTATTCCTGGGGTGCGGAAACCCCATTGTCCAACTTCGAAATCCGCTTAGATGACGCGACGCGTCCCCGACAGGACCCTGCCATCACCGTCTGGTTCGAGTTAGCGGGAGACGACATCGCTGAATTTTCCGGTGAACGACCGGTCAGGCTTCTCGCCTGGACCACGACCCCGTGGACCCTGCCTTCCAATCTTGCTCTCGCTGTCGGTCCCAACATCGAATACGTACTGGTCGAAGCCCTCGATGAGCGATGGGTCTTAAGTTCGGATTGTTTAGAAAAGTACGCGGACCAATTGCCCAGTTACCAGATAATTCGAACCTTCCCAGGCTCGTCCCTGGTCGGCCTCAGCTACAAACCAATCTTTGACTTCTTCGTCCACAGAGACGACGCCTTTCGCGTGTTGGCTGCCGATTTCGTCGACACCGCTGAAGGTACAGGGATTGTGCACATGGCCCCCGGCTTCGGCGAAGACGACCAAGTGGTATGTGAAGCCAACGAAATCGAAATTCGCGATGCGGTACCTGTAGACGACCAAGGACGGTTCACAGGAATTATCAGCGACTGGGCCGGGGACAACGTCTTCGACGCCAACCCCAAAATAATTCAGCTTTTGAAAGACTTCGGTAAGGTCCTCCATCACGACACCTACGAACACAATTATCCGCATTGCTGGCGAACAGACACGCCAATCATCTACAAAGCAATCTCATCTTGGTACGTCGAAGTCACCAAAATTCGGTCCCAACTTCAAAAAATCAACCAAGAAATCAACTGGGTTCCTGAACATGTAAAGGACGGGCGATTCGGACAATGGTTGGCGGGTGCTCGAGACTGGTCCATTAGCCGTAACCGATTTTGGGGTTCCCCTATACCAGTTTGGATGAGCGACAACCCTGATTATCCCCGAACTGACGTATATGGAAGCCTTGACGAGTTGGAATCAGATTTTGGTGTCAGACCACACGACCTTCACCGTCCATTTATTGATGAATTGACTCGACCCAACCCCGATGATCCAACGGGCCAGAGCACAATGAGGCGAGTTCCAGAAGTGCTCGATTGCTGGTTCGAATCCGGTTCAATGCCTTTCGCTCAGGTCCACTATCCATTCGAGAATAAGCAATGGTTCGAGGAACACTTCCCGGCGGATTTCATCGTTGAGTACATCAATCAAACCCGGGGGTGGTTCTACACGCTTCACGTTTTGGCCGGCGCACTGTTTGACCGCCCTGCCTTCCAGAACGTCATTTGCCACGGAATTCTGCTAGCAGAAGATGGCAACAAACTGTCCAAAAGGTTAAGAAATTACACCGAGCCAACTGAGATCTTTCACGCACAGGGTTCGGATGCCCTTCGGTGGTACCTAATGTCGACGAACATCGTTCGAGGTGGTGACACGCGAATATCAGATGCAGGCATTGACGACGTAACCCGGCAAGTTTTAATCCCGATATGGAACGCCTACTCCTTTTTCACCCTTTACGCCAACGTTGATAGTCATCAAGCAGCACTGAGAACTGACTCTCAACATCTACTGGACCGTTATCTGTTGGCCAAGACGCGTTCGTTAGTGAATAACACCACCGTCGCTCTCGATGCCTACGATCTTCCCGGCGCCGCAAATGAAATTCAGTTGTTCATCGACGCGTTGAACAATTGGTATATCCGACGGTCGCGGGATCGCTTTTGGGGACCCGAAGGCGGCGGGAAGGGAGACCCTGACGCCTACGACACCCTCTACACCGTACTAACGACATTTACGCGCGTCGCCGCTCCGTTTCTACCAATGATCATGGAAGAGATCTACGGAGGTTTAACCCATGGAGACAGTGTTCACCTTGCGAGTTGGCCGAACTTGGACGAACTACCGGAAGATCCTGATCTGGTAAGCAGAATGGATCAAATCAGGGAAGCCGCCTCAACGGCACTTCATCTCAGAGAGGAGGCCGGACTCAGAGTGAGGCTTCCCCTGGGTTCAGTGACAGTTGCAGGAAAAAACGCATCCGACCTTAGTGAAGTTGCAGATCTCCTAGCCGAGGAAATCAACGTTCACGAAGTCATCTTGACTGAAGAGATAGGTGACTCCGCAACGTTAAACCTGAAACCTAATGGCAACATTCTTGGGCCTCGACTTGGATCGGAGGTCCAAAAAGTGTTTGCCGCAGCCAAACGGGGAGATTGGGTTTTTGCCGAAGAGGGCCGGACAGAGGTGGCCGGGCACCTTCTTGACCCTCAAGAGTACGACTTGGCACTCGAACCGGCCGACCCAACAACCACGGCATCTCTAAGATCCAACGACACTGTTGTAATTCTCGATACAAACGTGACCCCTGAACTCAAAGCTGAAGGTTCCGCTAGAGACCTGATCAGAACAATTCAACAGGCGAGAAAGGATGCAGACCTAGAGGTAACTGAACGAATCGCCGTTGAGGTCAGTTGGTCCCCTGACGACATCGAAGCGATCAGAAAACATGAAGGCGCGATTATGGCAGCGGTGTTGGCGCATCAGATCTCGTGGCTGGCGGGTGGTAATGAACCGGCAGTAGAGGTGATTACCTCTTAAGTCCCAGATTGTTCACCCTCTAAGGGCTCTCGGCGGTGCAACGCCGAGAAAAAGGGATCATCGATCTCTTCCCCTGAGCGAATTTGTCGCGTCCGACGCGCAGGAGCCTCTCGGGCCATCTCGGTACTAGGGAAATCGTCAATAACTGCAACGCCTTCCACTGAAGCTGTTGCAGGATGATCCCCGGGTGGGCCGTCTGGTCGACCACTTAGATCTCGTGCAATTTCACCCAACGCTCGCCGCCGCGTTTCAATCAAATTCGCTAATTGGTCTGCGTCATTGCGCCGCGCTGAAATTCGCGCTTCGAGCTCTAACAATTCCGCTTCTAATTCAGCCTTGCGAGCCAAAGCTTCAGTCGCTGCTAATTCAGATGATGAAACAACGAGCACATCCGCTAATAGGTCACCTATTTGTTCTCTCGTAGCGGAGATAGCGTCTTCAACGACGTCCTCGGCGGTTTCTTTTGCCAGAGCAATCAATTGGGAGATCCGGTCAATCTCAATTTTTGTCGCACCTACGGCAACCGAAATGCTCTCCCGCTCATCAGCAACATCCATCCCGACTCTTGGGGCAGTCGCCAGTGCCTCTCTGATGCTCTCGATTGGACCTGGCCGACCATCCTCAACTTGGATACCTTCTTGTTCCCCATTGGGAACTATTCGTGCTTCAGCGGCTATCAACCGATCAGCTACTTCATCTAGGCGGGCTTGCATTTCACCGAGACCATTAGCCACGCGCTCAAGAAAGTCGTCGACGGCATCAGGGTCATAGCCCCTGAATCGCTCGGGGAAATGCTGGGTTTCGAGCAACTGCGGCGTCAACTCCATACGGTGACCCTAACAATAAGGCGGCTGTACCGAAACCGAGATGAGTCGAACCTATTTCAACTGCAGTTCAAAATAACGCCACCCAGAACCCACTGGACGAGGATCAAAACAAGAATCGGGGAGAGATCAAGGCCGAAACCGCCTAACCGGAGGGGTGGGAGTGCTCTCCTCAACGGGCCCATCAGTGGTTCGGTAATGCGCACTAAGAAAGTTCGGACAATAGCCACAGGGCTGTCATGAGCTATCGGAATCCAACTGAAAATGATGCGCCCAAATATAGCCAAAACATAAATGTCGCAGAGTGTGCACAAGACCTGGGTCACAGCGGAAACCTTTGGTTAATAGTGCAAACCTCGCTCTTGGAGGCGCTGTCGCTCCTCCTCAGCAAGATTCACGTGCGACGGGGCCAAGAGATAGACTTGGTCGGCTACTTTTTCCATTTTGCCACCAAGCGCATAACAGAGACCGCTAACGAAATCGATGATTCTTCGTGCAAGATCTCGGTTTGCGGTCTGTAAGTTCACTATGACCGGTTGGTCGGCCTTGAAGCGGTCAGCAAGTTGTTGGGCATCGTTGAAGGTTCTTGGTGCCACCACATGAGGCTTCGCGCTTGTTATTGGGATCGTTCTCACTGAGCCCGAGGGTGCTTCCCCCGTACTCGCTGGGGACGCACTCTCAGAACGATCCGGCATGGTTAGCGTCCCAGTGGGACTCGTAACCACCGTCACTTGTTCTTCGCCAGAGACCCCTTCGCCAGAACGCTGTAGGCCATCCAACTCGTCATACTGTTCATCGGGTCCCAACCCGAGGTAGAGCATTGCCTGCCGCCACATCGAAGCCATTCGCTTCCTCCTAGTCGCCGAGAGTACCGCGGTCTCACCGCGATGGGCGATCACCGAATAAAGCAGTTCCAATTCTTACCATGGTGCTACCGGATTCAATAGCGACTTCTAGATCGTTGGTCATGCCTATAGATCGATGCTCAAGTCCATACTCGTCGGCAAAAGAGACGAGTCTCGTATACGCGGCGCGTATGGACTCGATATCTCCTTGTGGACCGATGCCCATCGCCCCAGTTACCTCTAGACCGAGCGAAGTAGCTGCGGATACCAGCTCTCCCGCCTGGGCGACATCGCAGCCACCTTGTAATTCATTTTGGGTCAACTTGAGTTGGATCATGACTGAACATCCAGGACATCGCTTTGCCAACTCCTCCACCAAGGAACGACGATCGACGGTTTGCCAAATGCTGACAACGTCTGCAACTTTCCGAACCTTGTTGGTCTGCATGCCGCCGATGAAATGCACCTGAAGTGAATCACGTTCTTCTTGGGTGATCTCTGACCATTTCGCGGCCAACTCTTGAGCGTAATTTTCTCCGACCATTTCAAATCCGCACTCTGCGGCGAGGCGTAGCGCCCGGGGTCCGAAGCCTTTAGTGACAGCCACTATGTCAATCTCGCTACCCCCCAAAACCGAGATGCGCTCCCTCAAACTTCCAGCCCGATCAAGTAGTTCTTCTTTTGAAGGGCCATTCGCAGCGCTCACGAAAGGCTCCCTATTTCAGCCAATAAAGCGAAGCGCTCGATGTCTCGGTTACCACGATGGGACCAGTAACGAGGGTCTTTGGCGGTGCATCGACGGACGCGGTAATCGATAACCACAGAACGCTTTAGGAGCATCGCTTCAACCGCCGCTCCGAGGTCCAACGCTGGTGACCCGTCCTTTGTTTGACCGACGACGTTTTCGTCGGTGATCGTCACCATCGTAGCTAGATCACTGATCCCAAATTCATATTCTTCCGCGGAGATGTGGGGGCCGATGATCGCACGCAAAGGTCCGCTCCCCAACTCCACAAGGTTTTTCACTGCCTCATCAATAACTCCGGCGCGAATCCCCCGCCATCCCGCATGAACCACACCTATCAGAGGGTTCGATGAGGTGCCGCTATAGAGCGCCACAGGGACGCAATCTGCACTTCGGACCCCAATGACTGCTCCGGGGGTTGAAGTGATAAGTCCGTCACATTCAATGCCGTGACCTTCGCCCGGCTCAGTGATCACTAGAATTTTTGATCCATGTATCTGATGGGGAAGGGTGAGATCCTCACGCTCCCCAGCCAGGAAGGAGTCCGACCGGGCATCACCGTCACTGCGCTCTGAAATTCGAATTCGCGCTGAATGCAAGTTGCCAACGCGGCGGTGAATAGTCAACATGTTTCAGGCTCCCCGAACTATATGGGGGCTAGGCGTCACTTGAGAAAAGAAGGTACGTCAAACTCATCATCGTCATCGTCGTCGTCACTTCGAATGTCACCGCTCTCCTCAACGTCGAAGATGTCCGTGATTTCCTCCAGCGGACTTGAGGTCGCGGACCTGGTGGAGCCCACTGCACCGTCATCCCAACGGTCGAAGCCCGCGGCGATAACTGTGATGCGGATTTCTTCGCCCATGGCGTCATCGATAACGGTCCCAAAGATGATGTTGGCGTCAGGGTGAGCAACGTCGTGGATCACATCCGCAGCGTCGCGGACTTCGTGCAAACCTAGATTTTCTGACGCAGTGACGTTCAGTAAGATTCCTCGTGCTCCTTCGATAGACGCTTCCAATAGCGGGCTCGAGACGGCCTGCCTGGCTGCGTTTTCAGCCCGATTGTCGCCGTGGGCTCGACCTATCCCCATCAACGCAGAGCCAGCATTGGACATGATCATCTTTACATCGGCGAAGTCGGTGTTGATGAGCCCCGGGGTGGTGATAAGCGTCGTGATGCCTTGGACGCCTTCTCTGAGGACGTCATCTGCCATTTGGAACGCATCAATCATCGTCGTGTTCTCGTTGGTTACGCTCAGCAAGCGGTCATTAGGCACCACAATTTGCGTATCTACTTTTTCTCTTAACTCTTGAATTCCAGCATCAGCCTGCACAGCGCGGCGGCGTCCCTCAAACATGAATGGTCTGGTGACAACACCGATTGTTAGTGCTCCCACTTCCCGTGCTATGTCTGCTATTACTGGCGCTGCTCCGGTGCCTGTACCACCGCCTTCGCCAGCAGTAATAAAGACCATGTCGGAGCCGGCAAGCGTCTGTTGAATCTCTTCTGCATGTTCAACCGCTGCTTGGCGACCGATATCTGGGTCGCTTCCCGCTCCTAAACCACGCGTTAATTCGCGGCCGATGTCGAGCTTGATGTCGGCATCACTCATGAGCAGGGCTTGGGCATCTGTGTTAACCGCAACGAACTCAACACCGGACAATCCTGACTCAATCATCCTGTTTACGGCGTTACAGCCACCCCCGCCGACGCCGACCACCTTGATCACCGCCTGATAGTTCTGAGGACTGGCCACTGGGCCTCCCGGTGTCTCGTAAACATCTGATCGCTACGAACAGAGCATGCAACCCTGAAGGTAGCGCAAGTTTGGTGTCATGAAGGTCCGCCCCTGCATTAGGTCATTCAATTCGCAATTGGGTGACCTGAGTTCAGTCGTCGTTGCCCTTCATAATTGGCCTTTCGGGCACTGAAACATTGAGAGGTTCAGCGGTTCGCATCTGCTCCTTTGCATGGCGCAGCAGCGCTGATAAAGCGACCACCTTCGCGGGGAGCCGTTGTGTATCACCGAAAATGACCTCTTGAGAATTATTCAGTGTGCCTGAAAGTTCTCCCCTTGTTCTATCCAACCGTAAACTTGAAAAACTTTCTGCCAAGGCTCTCGGCATTATCCCAAGAAGGGATAACAACACGCCGCTGTCACTGCCCAAGTAGGAACCTGGAACTCCTGCAGCGTGCACCCCACTTATTCGAGGTAGTTCGGGCGGTAAAGCCAAGCCCTCGCTAAGTACCCTTCCGTCCGAAGCGACGAGCGCCCACTTGTCCTGTTCGCTCATGACTAAGGCCACCGGCCGGTGTTCCGAAATTTCAACTGTCACGACACCGTTCCAGGAGCGACTGATGGAGACCGATTCAACTCTAGGAAGAGCCTCGATCCTTGCCTGAGCTTCCGACGGGTCTACCGAACGCAATGGGTCACCTTGTTTGAAGCCCAAGCGTTGCTCTATTTCTGTGAGGGTGACGTGATGTAGTCCATGCACTTCTACCCGTTCAATGTCCAGCAGCGCCGATCTGCCCACGACGATGAATAGCGCAACGAAAACGATGAATACAACTGTGATCCACGTTGAAACCTTGCGCACTGTGGTTGAAAATCGAGCAGCTTCGAAACCGGGTCGCACTGTTAGACCTCAAATCCCACTCGATGGATCTCTGTCCTAAGTGCGATACCCGTTTCGGAGTGGACCCGTTCTGCGACAGCTCTGATTACCGCGTCGACATCGTCTGCCGAGCCATGCACGTCTGCTTGCACGAAGTTGGCGTGTTTGGGTGAAACTTGGGCTGATCCAATCCGAAAACCTTTGAGACCAAGACGGTCCAATAGCTCTCCCGAAGTCTCGTTAGTTGGATTGACGAACACCGATCCGGCGTTTTGACCGCCAGGTTGATTGTCGCGACGCCACTGGACGATCTCATCCAACAATGCCTGTCTCGTTTCTTTATCGCCATGTCCAAGTCGAATGGATGCTTCCAAAACGAATTGTTCTGGTTTGATAGCGCTTTGGCGGTAACCAAAATCTAATTGTTGGTTTGTCAGCGTCTTACACTCCGAGGTTTCAAGATCAAAGGTCTTGACCTTCTCCACGCATTCCTGCATGTCGCCACCGTGTCCGCCGGCGTTCATTCTGACCGCTCCGCCGATTGATCCTGGGATGCCTACAGCCCATTCAAAGCCGCTGAGCCCTGCAGCTACACATCTACGAGCTAGTGCTGGCAAAGCGACCGTTCCACCTACTCGAACCATGCCGGAAGCTGCATGAATTTCCTCAAACTCGAAATCTCGTCCTAGGGCTACTGCGATACCTGGGAATCCGCTATCAGATACCAACAAATTGGATCCTTTTCCAACGGCCAAAATGGGTAACTCGCTCTCTCGCCACGCCCTACTGGTTACGTGGAGGTCTTCTTCCGTGTGTGCCTTGACATACAGCGCCGCTTCGCCACCAACTCGGTAGGTGGTCATCACTCCCAAGTTGACATTGACCTGGGCTAACGATCCCAAGATTTGTTTTGCCTTCTCAATCTGATCCCAACCTTGGTGGCCCACACTGATCACCTTGAAGTCCTACGGCGACTCTGAACTTCGTCGGCAATCGACGTCAGGTCACCTGCTCCCATTGTCAGACACAGGTCGCCCGGCCGAAGAATCGAATCTAGATAGGCGGCTACTTGATCTCGACCCGGGAGGTAGGTGACCGACGATTGGGGATGCGTATCAAGAACCGAACGAACCAGCAAGTCACCGGTTATCCCCGGTCGCGGGGATTCTCCGGCGCCGTAGATTCCGGTTAGAACTATGTGGTCTGCGTCGACAAAAGAGTCCCCGAAATCTCTCCAAAGGTCAGCTGTTCTGCTGTATCGGTGGGGTTGAAAAACAGCGATGATTCTGTCCCAATCACCCGCTTTGGCCGCCGCTAAAACCGCTGACACTTCTGTGGGCAGGTGCGCATAATCATCGACATACACGACGCCATCATGTTCTCCTCTGAATTCGAACCTTCGAGCCACTCCTGCGAATCTGCCCAGGGTTGCTGAAGCTACGTCGGGTGGTGCGCCGAGTTCGACAGCCGCGGCGAAGGCTGCGGTGGCATTCAATACGTTGTGATTCCCGGGAATTGGTAGGTCACATCGAGCGAATGCTTCTTGACCTCGGAAGATTGAAAAATTCGATGAATAGCGGCGGTTCTTGACGTCTTCGATTCTGTAATCCGCACCCTTTGCGGTGCCATAGGTGATACAGCCGCCCACTTGGTTTGCGATTTCCAGTGCTCCTGGATCGTCTGCACACAGAACTCGGGGTCCGTTGGCCGAATCAACGAAACTCCTAAATGCGTTCATTAGCGCGTCATGAGTGCCAAAAAAGTCAAGGTGATCGATTTCTACGTTGGTCACTATCGCGGCTTCAGCTCCAACTCTGAGGAATGTTCCGTCTGACTCGTCAGCTTCCACTACGAAGAGGTCCCCTTCGTTAGTCCAAACAGCGCCTGATCCGATGTCGTTTAGGTCTCCGCCAACGATGAAGGAGGGGTTCAGATTCGATGCAGTTAGCGCCAACGCCAACATGGATGACGTGGTCGTCTTGCCATGAGTGCCGGCCACGGCGACTGTGCGTTTGTTTACACAAATAGCTTCGAGTATTTCCGCTCGACTCAGCACAGGACGGCCCGCTTTTCGTGCCGCGAGAATCTCTATGTTGGAGTCAGGTACTGCAGTAGATCTGCAAATGACGGCAGCATTTCCAATGTTCTCCGCTCGGTGACCGACCTCGACTCGGGCTCCCATGGTGCGAAGTCTGTTGACGCCGACTGATTCACGAAGGTCACTTCCGCTCACTGAATGTCCCATCGACAGCAGGACCGCTGCAATGGCGTTCATCCCGGCGCCACCGGCGCCCACCACATGGATAGAAGTGTGATCAGCTAACGAAATTCGGGATTGGTCAGGCGAGTTCAATGTTCCTCGTCTTTGGGGTCGGCGATCGGTGGCTCCTTGGATGAATGCTTTAACACAAGGTCGACCACTTTCTGTGTCGCGTCGGGGCGCCCGACGCTTCGTCGGCGTCGTTCCAAATCCGGGTCTACTGACCCTTTGAATCTTTCCAGCATCTGGTTCATCTCTTTGTTGAATCTCGCCCCATCGAATTCAGCGTCTTCCACGATTGTTGCGAGTCCAGCATCAACGAGGTGTTCTGCATTTCGAAGCTGATGGTTATTTGGCGCGTTTGGAAGGGGAACCAGAACGGCTGGCACACCAAGCAGAGCTAATTCGGCGGTGGTGGAACCTCCTGGGCGACACACCACTAAGTCCGCAGCCGCGATGGCTTTGGGGAGCTCGTCATCGTATTCAAGGACCTTGATCGTGTCCGGCAGGCCTTCTGGTACCTGATTCCAATCCCGGTGGCCGACGACATGGTGAATGAGGGGCAATTCTGAAGTGTGCGCTGCCTGCCACAAGGCTTGATTGATCCGGAGCGATCCCAAAGATCCGCCGAAGACGACCACTACCGGGTCATGCAACGGCCACCCAAGGTCCCCTCTGCTTTGTCTGCCCAATTCGTGGGCTCTAATAACTGACTCTCGAACTGGATTCCCGGTCACAATTTCGTTTCGTAGTCCAGTTCCTCTGCTTGGAACCGCCGCCGCCTCGGCAAATCTTGTTAGCAGGCGATTTACTGTTGAAGCAGCCGCGTTCTGTTCCGCTAGTACTAGGGGAATTCTGAGCAGCACTGCTCCAGTCGCCCCAGGTAAAGCGGCATATCCTCCGAGCGACAGCACGATGCTTGGTCGGAGCCGTGCCGTCAGGTAGACCCCTCGCAACATGCCCCAGCAAATGGTCACTAAATTCCAGAGGTTTGGGAGGGAAAGGCGGCGTCCGTTGAGTCCACGGCCCGCTAGAGCCCACAGGGCATAGCCCGCTGCAGGAATCATTTCTTTTTCAATGCCGCGAGCGCTTCCGATAAAGGTGATTTCGTCTTTGTCCCAGCCGCGTTTTGAGAGTTCATTGGCGACCGCGAGCCCCGGCAGTACGTGTCCCGCCGTCCCACCGCCTGCGATAACTACCCCGCCCCGTACATAGCGGGGCGCACTCGGGCCTCGGGTCCTCATTCTGTTTGCCGCGCGATGTTGAGTAAGAGACCCGCGGCGACCGCATTGAGGATTAAAGATGTGCCCCCATAGGAGATGAACGGCAGTGTCACCCCAGTGATTGGGGCAATTCTCAATACACCGAAGAGGTTCACGATCACCTGGATGAGAAACCAGATCGAAATCCCACTGGCCAATAAGGACCCGAAAACGTCGGGGGCAGCTTGAGCGGTACGAAGTCCCAACACGATGACTGTTCCGAGGAGGACGACGACGGACATCGCCCCGAGCAAACCAAGTTGTTCACCCATCACCGCGAAGACAAAGTCAGTGTCGGGAGCCGCAACCCAGCCCCATTCGGCATGGCCGCCTCCAAGCCCGGTGCCTCTCAACCCTCCTCGAGCCAAACTGAGTAAGCCTTGACTGGCTTGCCAACCAGCACCTTCGATGTTCTCCGAAGGGTTGAAGAACCCTGTGAGTCTGTCTCTGTGATACGGCGTAGAAAACGCAAGAAGCGCCCCTAGGAGAAGGCCTCCCCCTGTCAGGGGTGCTAGGTGCTTAACCGGAACGCCCGCGGCCCACATCATGCCTAGGGCAATGCATGCGAGTATGACTGCGGTACCTAAGTCAGGTTGTCGATAGATGAGGTAGCAAACCACGGCTAGCCAAATTGTGATCGGCAACGTGACCCTGTCCACGCGGTCGAGGAAATAACGCCGCTGGTCGAGGAAGGATGCGATCCCGAGAACTAATGCGAACTTCACTATCTCGGACGGCTGGACATTGAACGGTCCGAAGTCGAGCCAGCGTCTGCTACCGCCGCCTACTCGCCCTGACACTTTCACCCACACCAACCCCAACGTTGCCACTACCACAAGGGTCGGCGCCCAGCGCCTCCAGCTTCGATAATCCCTATTCAAGGTGAACAGCAAAGCGAGGACGGCGATGGTCACCCACGTGGCATGCCGACCGAAGGTCGCGAAGGCATCGCCTTGTTGGACGATGGCCGTCGGTGTTGACGCAAGAAGGACCGCAACAGTGCCGGTAAGCATAAGTAGGAGGACTGAAGCAAGCATCGCCACGTATCGCCATGAAGGACCTGTCAGTCTTCGGTCAGGAGGTTCGTTTGCCGGTACCGGGTGCACAACGGTCTTCACTTCGTAACCTGCCTTGGATCTAGCCGGTGAACGATTTGCTTGAAATCATCTCCCCGTTCGCTGTAACTGCCGTACCAATCAAACGATGCACACGCTGGGGAAAGCACAACATCTGCTTTGGTCTGTTCAGCAAGTCTGAAAGCTTGAGCTACGGCATCTCCCATGGAGTCTGACACGACCACGGGGAGAGCTCCCGCAAAGATTTCGGCCACAGTGTCGCTAGATTCCCCGATCGCCACGACTGCTCGCAGTAGAGGCTTGGCGGCCGCGAGGCCCGTCAAATCGAGACCTTTGTTTCTTCCTCCTGCGATGAGTACAACTGCATTGAATCCCTCAACTCCGGCGATAGTTGCGTGGGGTGTCGTAGCTTTGCTGTCGTTGAAGAAACGCACCCCCTTCACGCTTTTCACGAATTCCATCCGATGAGCCAAGCCTGCGAATTCGGATAGAACTTCTCGACCTCCTTGAAGCGACGCACCCATCGATAAGCTCAACGCGACGGCCGCGCACGCGTTGAGGCAATCGTGCGGACGGGACAGCCGCAGATCCGCAAGATCGATCACCCTTTCCCCGTGGGCTATGAGTTCATGTTCGGTGCAGTGGATGTCGCCAGTTGAGAGGCCGAAGGTAACTGTCTGAGACTGAACCGGTCCGAGCCACGGAGCGATGGTGTCCCGTTGGTGCGGAATTATGGCGAAGTCGCTTGGTTGTTGACCTTGGAAAATCTTGGACTTTGCTGTCGCATAGGACTCAAAATCGCCGTGCCAGTCAAGATGGTCAGGTGAAAGATTCAGCCAGGCTGCTGCATGGCTTTGAAAATATCTTGAGCGGTGCAAAGCAAACGAAGATGCCTCTACGACGAAGACCTGGCTCTCGTTCGATTCGTCAGCGATAGCTCCCACGAAGGGCGTGCTGGTGTTCCCGACTGCAGCAGCCTTGATTCCCGAACGTTCTAGGATTCGGCTGGTTAATTCAGTAACCGTTGTTTTCCCGTTGGTCCCTGTGACGGCAGCGCGAGGACGCTCGTCCCAAAGAGCACCTACATCCAACTCACTTAAGACGGGAACGCCTTGCTCATCCGCTATGCGCTGTAAAGGGTGGTGCGGCGGAATTCCGGGACTGGCAACAACAGCAGTCGCGTCGCTCACGACTTTTTCAAGTTCTGTCAAAGATTTTGAATCAACTAACTCGATTCCTAGAGCATCCGCCAGCGCCGTCACAGACTTCGGACGATCATCCACTACGGTCACCCGGTGCTCTCGGAAAATGAGTGCTTCCGTTAACGCTCTTCCAGTGATCCCCAGACCACCTACTACCACTCGGGATAAGTCAGGCCGTGTCACGATAGTTGCGCCCAAAGTGACAGACCCGTTGAGTCAAGTCCGATGAAGTCGGCATAAAAAGCGCCCAAGGCAAACGCCACACAAATCCCGTTAATTATCCACATACGAATCAAAACTGTGGTTTCAGGCCAGCCTGCTAATTCGAAGTGATGATGTATGGGCGCCATTCTGAATATGCGACGCCCAAACAAACGGTAACTGGTGACCTGAACTATGACCGAAAGAGTTTCTAGGACATAGAGGGCGCCGATGATCGGAAGCAGAAGGTGGGTTTCGAGCAGCAGGGCAAGGCCCGCGAATGCCGTGCCGATCGCAAGGGAGCCAGTATCTCCCATAAAGATTCGTGCAGGCGGAGCGTTCCACCACAAAAAACCAATGCATGCTCCGGTCATTGCCGCGGCGACAATCGCTAGATCCAGAGCATGGCTGACGTCGTAACTCTCCGGATGCCTGAAAAGCCAATAACCGATAATGACGAATGCGGAGAACCCGATCGCTGATGACCCCCCGGCAAGTCCATCGAGTCCATCCGTCAAATTGACGGCGTTCGCTGTCGCAATAACTAAGACAGATGCCCAAAGGACCCACAGAAGTTTGCTCAAAGTAATGCCTGGCAGATCAGCGCGGGTAAGCGCTATCACTGGGCTAGTTTGCGCCCAATACATCGCCAACACGGAGAAACCGACAGCAACTACAAGCAGTCCGATTATTTTTGCGGACTTGTTGAGCCCCAAGTTTCGTTCGCGGCTTACTTTGATCCAATCATCGATCAGACCTACTCCGCTAGCTGCCACAATCGCTGCGATAAGTGTCAGCCCCGAGCGTGTGAAAATTGTCTCCGAGCGCAAGTGACTGATCAAGTACCCGGTCACCGCTCCGACGACTATTGCAACGCCGCCCATGGTCGGGGTTCCTGCTTTGGTCAGGTGACCTTGGGGTCCATCTAACCGGATAGGTTGTCCTACCCCTCGAGATCGCAACCATGGAACCAAAACACGGGTACCGATGAGGCTAACCCCCATGGAAACTCCCGCGGCAATGAGCAGCGCTATCATCCGGCGCCACTCCCGATGCGACTCAACAGCGCTTCGTTGCTGACAGATACGTCATCAAAGGGCCGCCGTTGCTCACCGATTATTTGTTGCGTCTCGTGCCCTTTCCCGGCGATCAAAACCACGTCGCCTATTTTGGCGTCGCTAATTGCCAGATGAATCGCCTCGGCGCGGTCAAGCACCACGCGACAGTGGGCTCCTTGACTTCCGATGCCGGAGACGATGTCATTTGCAATCGCTTCGGCACTCTCAGATCTCGGGTTGTCAGAGGTGACGACAACTTCGTCGGCGAGTGTTCCGGCGATTTCACCCATAAGTGGTCGCTTAGCAGCATCTCGTTCGCCGCCGGCTCCGAACACAACCCAAACACGACCATCAGAGAGATGACGGACAGCCTTTAAGGCCTCTGCGAGTGCCTGAGGTTTATGCGAGTAGTCAACGACTACCGCTACACCTGAATCGGGTACTACGACGGGTTCCATTCTTCCCTTGACCGGCGAGACTCTTTGAAGGCCGTCAGCTATCGCGTCTTCGTCCCACCCGAAGGCTCTGAGGGTTTCGCCCGCGACAAGGAGGTTCAACAAATTAAATTTCCCCAGGAGGGCAGATGTGATCTGTTGTCCACGCCAGACAAAAGTCGAGCCATCTGCTCCAAGCTTGGGACTCTGAACCATCTCTGGATCCACGACAACTAGGCCCTCATGACCAAGGTCTCTGAGTTCTGTGACAAGACGCTTACCCCAGTCATCAATGATCGAAACGATCGCATATTGGCTTTCTTTGTCGAACAACCGTCGTTTCGCTTGGTAATAGGCCTCCATGTCCTTGTGGAAGTCGAGATGTTCCGCACTGAGGTTCGTGAAGACTGTCGCAGCAAACTGGACTCCTTCGACTCGCCCGAAGTCAAGGCCGTGAGAGGAAACCTCAACACAGACCCATTCCTTGGCGCTATCGCGCATTGATGCCAAAGCTCTCTGCATCTCGGGGGCTTCGGGCGTCGTGTGACCGCCATCAAGAGTTCCAATCACCCCTGCTTGAGCGCCACAAGCCTCCAATGCTTGCGCTAGAGCATGAACGGTGGTCGTTTTGCCAGCTGTCCCTGTTACACCAACAACCGTCATGCTGTTTGACGGGTTGCCGTAAACAGTTGCTGCGACGTGGCCGATGACCTTTCGTACGTCGGATACCAAGATCTGCGGAACCGCGTAGTCCAACCTGCGTTCTACCAGCAAGGCCGCTGCCCCACTCGCAAGTGCCTCGGCTGCATGGGTATGGCCGTCGGTTTGTGTCCCAGGGATGCACGCGAATAGGTCTCCTTGAGTGACGAAACGGCTGTCGTGACTGATTCCGGCGATTCGCAGTTCGCTCGAAGAGGCTTCAGTGTTAACTAAGAACGCCTCATCGCATGCTTGAGTGATTTCTTCCAACGAAATTCCAGCCATCATTGGCTACCTCGTCTTCGGCACACCGAGAATGCCCAAGGCTTTGGTGGCTATTTCACTAAATAGTGGAGCCGCAATTAGCCCGGCTCCGACTTGGTCTTCCGGTTCGTCGAGGACAACAACGACGGTGATTCGTGGATCTGCCACCGGAGCGAAACCGGCAAAGATCGTCGTGTAGCAGTCGCAGTACGCTCCATCCTTCGGCTTTTCTGCTGTGCCTGTTTTGCCCGCGACCCCATAGCCGTTGACCGCTGCTCGTGTGCCCGTCCCGTTCATCACAACACCTTCAAGCATGTCGCGCATTTGCTTGGCAGTGGTCGCGCTCAGAACCGTGTGGCTTGTTAGGACTTCAAGTCGGCGAAAGGAACCGTCGGGAGTTTCGAACCCTTGGACCAGTGAAGCCGGTGTGTATCTGCCATCGTTCGCGATGACGTTGTACGCAGCTGCAAGTTGAATTGCTGTTACGGAAACGCCTTGACCAAAGGCAATTGTGGCTGGAACCGTGCCTTCCCAATCCTGAGGCCGTTTCAGTTTGCCCCGTGTTTCCCCGGGGAGCCCTTGCATCTCGTCGCTGCCTGTCGAGTATCGCCCGAGTCCGAACCTGTGCAAATAGAAATACAACTGATCGGGACCCACTCGTTCGCCTATCTGGATCGTCCCAATGTTCGATGACTTCGACAAGATCTCAGAGACAGTTAGTTGCCGGTCCTGTGACACGTAGGGTTCGTCAAACTCTTTGTCTGCGTACTGGTATTTGTGAGGAACTTCGAACACTTCTTCGGGGTGGATGTAGCCCAAGTCCAAAGCTGTCGCAATAGTGAAGGTCTTAACCACAGAGCCGGGTTCAAACGCCTTGATGTAGGCATGGCTTTTGCCAGGAACCCAAGGCTCACCGCTCTCCTTGTCAATAGAGATATCGGTCAACGCTAAGACTTCGGCTGTTGCAACGTCTAGGACTATTGCGGTGCCCCAATTGGCGCCACTCTCCAACACCGACTTCTTTAAGGCCTCCTCGGCTGAACGTTGAATCGGGATGTGAATGGTGGTGCGTACATCGGAGCCACGCCTCGGTGCTTCATAGTTCAAGTCGCCGCCGCGCAGTTTCACCGGCTGGTCCGAAAGCGACACGTAGTCAACGCGACTACCTGGTTGCCCCGCCAGTTGTTGGTTGAATTGCTTTTCGATTCCGTTCAGCGGGGTCTCGTCAACGTCTACTTGTCCCAGAAGGTTTCGCGCAAAACCATCCCCGTTGGGGTAGGCACGATCCGGCTCCTCTCGGAATGCAATGCCGTCAAGATTTAGTTTGCGGATGTTATCGACGATGTCGGGGGCCACTTCTCTCTTTAAATGAACATAATTCCGATCCTCCCTGGAGAGGAGTTCATAGATTTTTTGTTCGGACATATTGAGTTCGGCGGCAATTAGCAAAGCTGTTGGGTAGGCATTGGTAATGAGCTGTGGGTTAGCGCCGATGGTCGTGGACGAGTCGGTAGTCACGAGGAACGAACCATCTCTGGAGAGGATGTTGCCTCGATCGCCTGCGATTAACGATGTTGTGATGTGTCGAGAAATTTCGCTGAGATATTGCTCTCGGTCGATTACTTGCACCTGAACAAGCCTCATTGCGATGACCCCAAGTACCCCAACGGCAAGGAGCATAAGCCACCCGACTCGCTTACTTCGGTAGCCGACCCTGCCGTAAGGCTTAGAAAACCACTGGGATTTCTTGGACGAATTTCTAGGCTGCGTTTGAGTCTGGTTTGATTCCCGGGTTTCAATAAAGACGTTCACTGAGTAGCCGGGCCCTGTCTATCTTCCGCTTTTTGGAGATTCGAATGTCACCGTCTCTGCTAGTAGGTGATCCACCGAAAATCGTTCGACGCCCGTTGGTTCCTGAGATGGAACGTCACTGCGGGTGTTGCGCAAAGCTATGTCTTCTGGTCGGACTCTTATCTGCGTTACCGATTCCGCCTGCCGCAAGGTCGATTCTTCGTCGACCCATTGTGCGACCTTGTTCGGGGCTACCGCGTTCTCATACCGGAGGCGAAGTTCTCGAACATCACTTTCGCTGGCACTTATTTGCTCCTCCAGCTGGTTGATTCTCACATGCCTATCGCTAATCACGGCCTCGAACATTGCATGGCCAAGAAGAATCACTAAAGCGATAACGCCAAGAATGGTTGTAACGCCTACGACTCGGTTACCTAATGAACTACGACGCGAAGAACTTTCAACACGAGCGCCATCGCCAATTTCGATGACATCGGGCTTCACCGGTCGTTCGGTTAGGACGGCGGCCACGAGACTTATGCCTCACCCACCGGAAGGCGTTCTGCCGCCCTGAAACGGGCGCTGGCCGCTCTCGGGTTCGCCTCTATCTCTTCCACAGTGGGGCGGACCACTTTTCTGCGTAAAAGCCTGACATTTGGTTCGGAGTTGCATACACACGGAAGGGTGGATGGGCATACACAAATCCCGTCCGCCGCGTCACGGAACACTTGTTTCACAATTCTGTCCTCTCCAGAGTGGTATGAAAGAACGACGATTCGACCTCCTGGTCTCAGCCGTTCGATTGTTTGATTCAACGCCGGTTCGATGAGCCTGAGCTCGTCATTGACGGCGATGCGAATCGCTTGAAAAGTCCTCATGGCCGGATGACGTCCGGATCTTCGGGCTGGTGCGGGCACCGCCTCGCGAACCAGTTCTGCAAGTTCCTGCGTCGACTCCACGGGACGCTGAGCAACTATTGATTTCGCGATTCGACGAGCGAACCGCTCATCAGCGTTGGCTCGCAGCAGTGAAGTCAGTTCATCTTCGTTGCAGGTGTTTACGATGGTGGCCGCGTCGAGGGGCTCATTGGGGTCCATCCGCATATCTAGCGAACCATCAAAACGGTACGAAAAGCCCCGTTGGGGTGTATCGAGCTGATGGCTACTAACCCCTAGGTCGAAAATTGCTCCGCTCAAGTCCCGGCCATCAGCATCAACTATCTTGCCGATGTCATCGAATCTGGCGTGAAGCACCCTGGCTCTGGTTCCGAAACTTTGCAGACGTTGGGCAGCAACCGCTGCGGCATGAGGATCGCGGTCAAGTCCGAGGAGAAACGCTTCGGCGTTTTGTTCCAATATCGCTTGTGCGTGGCCACCGCCCCCAACCGTGGCATCCACGAAAAGCCCGTCATTTATGGGCCTAAACGCTTCCAGAACTTCCCTGAGCATCACCGGCTCATGCCCGAAAGATGCCGGTGTCCCGGAACAAACAACTGGAGAAGACCCAAGGTGCTTCGCGTCCTTGGTCATGTTTGATCGCTATCAGAGAATTCGTCTGGGGACTCCAGCAATGAATCCCCGACTTCTGTGACTTCTTGCCAACGAGATCTATCCCAAATCTCTACCTCATCTATGGCCCCAACAATCACGCACTCGCGTTCTAAACGGGCGAATAACCGCAAGTCTTCAGGAACCGCTATTCGTCCTTGTTTGTCGGGGAGGACACGAGCGGCCCCAGCGCCGAAGGATCTCTTGGCGGAGCGGTGACGCACGTCTCCTTCTTCGGAACGCGAGGCCATAGCTTGCGCAATGTCATGGAATCGCGTCGGAGTGAGCAGCGCCAAACAGCCTTCCGAGCCCTTGATTAAGAAACCACTTTGGTCAAAAGATGCACGAAAAGAAGCAGGTAAGACAATTCGCCCTTTGGCGTCTAGCGCATGTTCAAACTGGCCTACGAAAAGTTCATCCACGTCTGACCTAACCAATCCCCCCACTGGTGATGCGGAGAGTCGAGGTAACGCAGGAATAAAAGAGGCTTAACCACTTTGCTCCCTATCGCGCCACATTGTGCCACTTTATGGTCTTTTGGGTCCTTAGTCCAGCCATTTGGGAACACTTTCACCACTATGCGTCGTTGTAATCGAATCACATTGGTGTAATTAACCACATTAAGTGGCCTGAAACGGCACTCTGAGTGTTTGATTCTCACTTAAAGCATTATTCGGAAGGCCTAGCCGACTGGTGCGGCCTTCCTGGAGTTCTTGCGACAATTTTGAACTCGCCGTCTTGCGGTGAGTGGGGACCTAGCCGTTAGCAAGAACAGACCGTTTGAATTCTTGCTACGCGCTCAATGACAGCAGGGTCGGAATGTATGTCTCCCATTCTGCTGGAACGCCCTGACGGAGGGCCGCTGCTACTGCGATTGGTTCCGGAGCGTGAGGAACCTTTCGTAGCTTGTATCTCGAATGTTCCGGAAGCGTGTCGCCCTTAGCTACGTTGCATGATCGGCAGCACGCAACCACATTTTCCCATTCATGCTCGCCGCCTTTGCTGCGCGGATACACGTGGTCTATGCATTCCGCTCTGCCTCCACAGTATTGACACTGGTAGGCATCACGCGCAAAGAGTGCTTTGCGGTGGAGCGGAGCGCGTCGTCTGTACGGAGCTGCGACTTGGTAGCGGAGTCGGACGATTGATGGAACGAACACGTCAAGTCGTTCGGAATGGATAATTTGATCGCGTTCGTGGACCGTCTCGACCTTTTCAGCTATCAGAAGTAGCAACGCCCTCCTGACAGAAACTATCGAAAGAGGTCGGAATCCAACATCTAGCAGCAAGGTCCGCTCCGAGAGGACTGAACTACCCCCACCGCTCATACAGTTTCTGACTTCCACTTCTTGCACCAATCTAACCAAGCCACAATGTCGGCCCCATGCAGGCTGGGGTCAGCTGCACCCTTGCCTCCATACATGGTCACTAAGCGAAATTCGAGAAAGCTATTAGCCGGCACCGGCAAGAATGGGGCCTTGCTCCACCAGCGGGCGGGGACCATGCGAAACCAAGTGACGATGGCCACCGGCCAAAGTCGTGGGCGCACAAGGACCGCACCCGCTGCGGCTATGAGTAATCGCGTAGCACTTGATGGAGTAGCCACGCCACAGATTCTAATCTGATCTACTGCCCCGAACGGCTTTCTCCGTACTTCTGAATCCGATTGCGGCTGCACCCACTATCGGCGCGTTATGACCGAGTTCGACTGTTGAAATTCTGACACCCTGGGAGAATTCCAATTGGCAGCGTCGAGCCAATTCCCGGTTCGCAGCATCTAAGAAGGGCTCTCCAAATCCAAGAGCAACAGACCCTCCGATCAGTACTTGTTCAAGATCCAAGAGGTTCACGACAGAGGCGACCGCTCTTCCAACCATTGTGCCTGCCCGGACTTTTTCATTTGTATCGGCCTTGGATGGCTTTGTTCCGATACGTCGCTCTATTGCTGGCCCTGAAGCTTCGGCCTCGAGGCACCCTTGGGCACCGCACCCGCATCGGGCGCCTTCGGGTTCCACTATCACATGTCCAATGTGTCCTGCATTGCCGCTGGCACCGTCTAAGAGCATCCCGTCGACGACAAGTCCGCCACCCACTCCTGTCGATACCACCATTGCCAAGAAGTTCTTGAACCTTCTTCCTGCGCCATACCAAGCTTCGCCTAGCGCCAAAGCCTTCGCGTCGTTATCTATTGCAACCGAGACTCCTAAAGTGTCTTCAAGCTTGCTCGAGAGCGGAAATGCGCGCCAAGCAGGAATATTCAGGGGAGAAACCAAAACCCCGTTCAGCGTCATAGGTCCACCACATCCAACCCCACAGACGTCATAAGAAGCGCAATCTTGGGTGACGGTTCCGATGAGATCGACTAGTGCTTCGAAGAGGACATCTTCGCTAGTGGTCGACGGAGTCGGAACTTCGTCTCGGGCAAGCACACGACCGTCACTGCCCACCAACCCCGCCGCTAACTTCGTGCCCCCGATGTCGATAGCCAGGGCGATCTGGGTTGGCGCGTTGTGACTCAGAGGTCGTCCCGGCGGAGCCGATTGCGCATCCGTTCGGACAAGCCCCCCATGTTTGCGCGCATCTGGCCACTACGAACTTGGCCGGTCACCTTTTGGAATCCTGCCTTACCCATTTTCCTGAGGTTTCGCTCGATAATGATGGCGCAGACAAACATTGTGAGGAATGCAACGAACGCTAGGCCGAAATGGATTTGAAGGGCGGCGATGATGCCGACTAGCCCGACGATCCCAACAATGGCAGCCCACTTGATGTTTCGAAGGGCGTGTCGATAGAGGGTGGTCTCTCCGACTTCGCGCGCGAATTCGGGGTCGGAGTCGTAGAACTCCTTTTCGATCTCATGGAGTATGCGCTGTTCGTCGTCAGAGAGCGGCAATGGATCTTCCGTTCGTCGGTTCTACCAGTGTAGGACCACTACTGCTCGAGATCGACATCACCAGCCTCATCAATCCTGCTTGGGGGTCTTCTTTTCGTAAATCCCGGCCCGATAGCAGAGTCACCGTACTGCTCTCTTATACGATCTATAGCGCTCGAAAGCCGCCTCCAACCTGAATTTTGGGGCTCGGTGTCTACCAGAGTTAGCTGACGAGGCCCTGCCGGTCCCAAGCGACTTAGGCCAACTCCGAGCAGTCTCACACCCTGATCGAGGTCGAGTTGAGCAAGCAATTCGGTGGCCTTTTCAGCTATTTCGGGCAAGGTGTCTACAGGTTCTTCGACAGTTATCGATCTGGTTACATAGGACATGTCGGGACGTCGCACCTTTAGCTGGATAGTTCGGCCGGCGGTCCCTTGAGTTCGAGCACGCGCGGAAACAGCATCAGAAAGCCTGATAATTTCGCTTTCCAACACGTCCCTGGCATAAACGTCCGCGGGGAAAGTTTCCTCATGACTTATTGACTTTCGTTGTCGGTCAGAATCAACCCGGCGAACATCAATGCCTTTGCTGAGTTGGGAAAGATGAGCCCCATGCGAGACTCCGAGTGCGTCAATCAGCGCTTCCTCTGGGATCGCTGCCAACTCCCCCACGGTGGAAATTCCCATTGACCGTAACTTCTGAAGGGTGACCGTCCCTACACCCCATAACGCTTCCACCGGGTGGGCCTCCAAGAAACTCTTCTGACTTTCCTGATGGACGACATATATACCAACTCCTGGCCGAACTCCTTCAGGGGTCAATTGAGGTTTTGCCGCCACTGAAGCCAATTTGGCAAGCAACTTTGAATTAGCGACCCCTACTGAACAATCGAGCCCAACGCTTTCATAGACATCGCTTCGCAGCTGCCAAGCAATCTCTTCGGAGCTTCCGAACAGCCTGTGGGCCCCTCCGACATCAAGAAATGCTTCGTCCAATGCAATGGGCTCTACGGCTGGTGTCACCGAGTGGAAGATCTGGTGAACCTGTCGAGAGACTTCTCTGTAACGAGAAAAATCTGATCGCACGAAAACGGCGTCGGGACATAGTTTTCTAGCGACGACACTGGACATCGCTGATTTCACACCCATGGCGCGCGCCTCGTAGCTGGCGGAAGCAATCACACCCCGCTCAGAGTCGCCACCAACAACTACGGGTTTCCCGATGAGCGAGGGATCATTTTGCCGTTCAACCTCGACATAAAAAGCGTCCATGTCGACATGGAGAATTGATAGCTCACCCATCGAATCACCAGAGCCAATTGGGGTTAGTGCGGAAATTCCATCGATCTGGGTCCAATTTATGTCCGCTCTACATGGAGGTCACTGATGTTGGTGCCGAGTATGCGATACCGAAACTCTCCATCCTTTGGAACTTCATCGTTCAAATACCCGAGTAGTGGCTCGCGCAGCCACAACTGTTGGCCATCGAGCAGGTCCGCTAAATCCTCTTTGGGGATCCAATCTGCTGCTTGGACTATGCCGTCGGGATCATCAATATGCAGCTGGCCGTGGTAACTCGTCGCTAGGTGAACCTCGACTCGCAAAGTCCAGTCCATATCTGGGGCTATCGCGGCGACCGTGTAGACCGGTCCAATCCAGTCCTTTATTGATAGCCCGGTTTCCTCTGCGACTTCACGGGTCAAGCCCTGTAGAACAGTTTCGCCTTCGTCGATGACTCCCCCCGGTGTGCTCCAGTCGGTACGCCCACCCTTCCGGTGATTGTGCACCATAAGAACGCGACCTGCATCAAGGATGACCCCACCTCCTACCGTCCATCTGCGCACGTCTAGAGTTTGCCATCCGTGCATGCTTCTCCGTGACATCCGAATACGATGCTGAGGTGCAAGATCCGCCGAAACAAGCTCCTAATCGGGACTCACTTCCGCAAAGTTTTGAGATACCCAGTGCTTTGCCATCGGTAACTGCGAGGGCGTTGGCGTTTGCGGCCATTATCACTGCGAGTGTTTGTGGTGGCTTGATGGGCTTTGCTTTGGGTCGCCTTCAGTGGGGCACTACTGACGGTGCCTGGGTGTTTATGACCGCCTGCCTGGGGTCCTTCATCGCTTCGACGGGCGTGGGTATCGTCTCTGTTCTCGTTCTTAGAGCGATGGCGGAATGGAGTGACGTCGCTTCAATTAGAGCGCGGCGAAACAAATGACTTTGGCTCTTAGCTGTGACGAGTTGGAACACTTGCTGGATCTTGCGGTGAGCTTGGCGCGCCAGGCCGGTGAAGTCCATCTTCAACGAGATACCGGGGGTATCGACACTAAGTCGACGGCCACCGATCCAGTAAGTGAAGTCGACCACAAAGCTGAAACTCTTATTGTTGAGGCGATCAGGCAAGCACGGCCGGACGACGCAATCCTGGGAGAAGAAGCCACGCAAATACGAGGTACTTCGGGTCTTCGTTGGGTAATTGATCCTCTCGATGGAACAGTTAACTATCTCTATCAGTTCTCGCCCTACGGAGTCTCCATCGGCATCGAAGCAAACGGTGAGCCCGTAGTAGGGGTCGTGTTCGATACAGCCACGGACCAACTTTTTACGGCGCGAAACAACGCACGCTCAAGGAAGAACGGGTCGTTGATTGAGGTCACCTCTTGCTCCGATTTGTCGCTTGCCCTCCTCGGAACTGGCTTTGCCTATGAAGCATCAGTCCGTGAGGAGCAGGCCAACATAGTCAGCAAACTCTTGCCCAAGGTTCGAGATATTCGTCGCTCTGGGTCATGTGCTGTTGATCTTTGTTCCGTGGCAGCCGGACGACTCGACGCGTTTTATGAGACGGGTGTCAACTGGTGGGATGTAGCTGCCGGGATCCGAATCGTCAGAAGCGCAGGGGGTGTCGCCACATACGAACCGGACTTAAAGCGCATATTTGCTTCAGGCCCGGCCCTCTGGGAACAGCTAATTAGCGCCGTAAATCAGGCTGAAGTCGAGTCTGGCTCCCAATCCTCTCCCCCATCGGCCAATATTTAGGTTGTGAGCATCCGAATCCTAACCATTGAGGACGATGAGCGAATCCGCACCGCGGTGCGCTTTGCTCTTGAGGACGAGGGCTGGAACGTCCTGGAGGCCGAGACAGGCGAACAGGCCCTTGAAGAGTTCGACTCGATGAATCCCGACGTGGTCCTTGTGGACATCGGACTACCCGGTATCGATGGCTTCGAGGTCTGTCGAGCTTTACGACGTGCTAGTGACGTCCCCATCATCATGGTGACAGCGAGAGACGATACCCACGATGTTGTCGCTGGGCTAGAGGCCGGCTCCGATGACTACCTCACCAAGCCCATTGCCCCTAAGGAGTTGTCTGCGCGAATTCGAGCTCTCTTACGAAGAGTGAAATCCGAGAACACGGGTTCATCGCCTAGAACGGTAGGCGATCTGGATATAGTCCCCGACGAAGGCGTGGTGCGAAAAAGCGGAACTGAGATTCACCTGACAAAGACAGAATTTCATCTCTTGTGTGAGCTATCAGACCAGCTAGGCAAGGTGCTGAGCCGCGAACATCTCCTTGAAGAGGTATGGGGGTACGACTATTTCGGAGACGGGCGACTCGTGGACGTTCATGTCCGTCGCCTGCGAACCAAGATCGAGACCGACCCTGCTCATCCGCGTCATGTTGTAACCGTGCGCGGTATGGGCTACAAACTTCAACCATAACCATGAGTTCGCGCGGCCTTCCCTGGCGCCGCCTCCCGCTAAGAACCCGAGTCATAGGCGCGTTCACTCTCGGAGCAGCCATTGCTGCCCTCGTCCTAGTTGTGATTACTTACGGTCTCTCGCGACAAAGCATGCTCCAACAGAGGGAAGAATCGTCAGAACGTCAATTCTTCGCTAACGCGCGCCAAGTTCAAAGTTCGCTTAGAGCCGAGGACCCTGACTTCACTCAATTGTTGGAATCGTTGCCCAGCCTTAGCGGAAGTCGCTCCATTGTTCGAACCGGTGACGAAACTTGGACCTCGTTGTCGTTAACCCCCAACGATCTACCACCTCCCCTGGTCTCCTCGGTACTTGAGTCATCTCAAGCAAAAACAATGAGGTACCGGTTAGACGATCAACCTGTCTTGGCCTTTGGGCTTCAGCTACGCCCAAGCAACGCGTCGGCCCTACAAGGGGTCGCATATTTTGAATTGGTGCCGCTCGCTGAGGTGGAAAGCACTTTAGAAAGCCTGGCTTTGATTTTGCTAGTGGGTGGAGCTCTGACCGTTTTGGTGGGTGTCGGTATAGGTCTTTGGGCAAGCGGTGGCCTTTTGCGACCTTTAACGGACATTTCTGATGCCGCAACCTCCATAGCTCACGGACGTTTCGACACCCGGCTCGAAGAAGTCAGTGATCCGGACCTCGATGCTCTTGTCAGTTCATTTAACGAGATGGCAGCAGCCATGGAAACTCGAATCACCCGGGACGCACGCTTCTCTTCGGATGTGAGTCACGAATTGAGATCTCCGTTAATGACGCTTCGCGCCTCGATAGATGTCATGCAGCACCGCCGTGAGGAACTTCCAGAGCGGACCCAACAAGCACTTGATCTACTCAATGATGAGGTGGTCAGGTTTGAACATCTCGTCCAAGATTTACTCGACCTCTCACGGTCGGACTCGGGACCGATGGAAATTGACCTAGTCAACATCGAAGAACTGGTTAAGGCAACCTTGGCATCATCGGAGGGGGTCGTTCCTTTGGAAGTCTCAGGGAACGCAGAAGGTGCACTGGTAATGGGCGACAAGAGACGTTTGGCCCAGGTGCTGGACAACTTGTTGAGAAACGCAGAAAAATATGGTGATGGACCGACGCGACTAACCATTTCATCCTCCGGAAGGAACATTGAGATAGCTGTCGAAGATTCGGGACCTGGCGTGGCTCCATCCGAACGGGAGCTGATATTCGAACGTTTCACCCGAGGCGCGGCCGCCCGAAAACGCGGCACCGGAGATGGTGCCGGGTTGGGTTTGGCGCTCGTTGACGAACATGCCCGACGGCACGGAGGCACAGCACGAGTCGAAGGTAAACCCAATGGTGATAGCGGAGCTCGCTTTGTCGTGACACTCCCCAAAGCAGGTCGCCGATGAAAACTTCATTCGCGAACTGCTTTAGCGCCGCAATTTTGGTACTTCTCGTACTTTCGGCCTGTGGCCTCGGCACAGATGCCGAACCGGCATCACTCTCCGTGCCTGAGGACGTGTTCCCATCTGAGACCGCTGACAATAGCGAACTTGAATCCTCGGAAGACACGACTTTTCACCCTGTTTACCATTTTAAGGACGAGTTACTAGTTGAGATCCAGCGCCCTTTGCCGGTGCCCGTTTTCCTTGATGCGCCGCTGAACAATCTCCTTAGCGGACCGACGGAATCGGAGGCGGCGGCGGGGTTCGCCTCTGCGATTCCCGCAGGGACAGAGATTGTCGATGTCGCTTTATTGAGGGACAACACAATTTCGATTCACCTAAACCAAACCTTTTTTGAAATCGAAGGAGAACAGCGAATTAGAGCTTCAGCACAACTCGTCCTTACGGCATCAGCATTGATCGGCGACACTCAAGGAGTGGTTTTCTTCCTTGAAGGGAAACCCGTACAACTGCCCGACGGTGAAGGACTCATTGAAGAAGTACCTGAAGGACGTTTGCCGTCGCCCCTAACGGTCAAGGACTATGCAGCACTGACTGAATCAACTTCCGCCAGCTGATCGTCATCGAAGTTGACCGACTTCTCGCTGACGACGCATTTGGCTGAGACCTCGAAGACTGGCTACGAGCATAAGCATCGCGGGGAACAACTCCAGCCGGCCTAGCGCCATCATCATCATCAATACGACGCGTCCAGATCTCGGAAACACGAGGAAATTGCTTGTGGGGCCGGCCTCTCCGAGCGCGGGCCCAACATTTCCCAGTGCAGACACTGATCCGCTAAACGCTGTGACTGGGTCAACACCCATGCCTGATAGGACAACACCGCCAACGACAATAAGACCCAGATAAAGCAAAACGAAGCCAACGACTTTCGCTGCAATCTGTTCTTCAATTGTGGTTCTACCCAGTCGAATAGGGATAACCGCGTTCGGATGACGAGCTCGCATCAGTTCCCTAAATGAGTACCGAAAGATCACTTGTAAACGCAGTACCTTCATCCCACCTGCTGTGGAACCGCTCATACCTCCGACCAGCATCAAAACCAAGAGGGTCAAGTGAGCCGCTGGCATCCAGAGAACGAAATCCGAGTTTCCGAAACCTGTGTTCGAACCTAACGAAACGGCGTAGAAGACTGACTCTCTTAAGCTTTGAAGCCATTCAAGTTCTCCGTGATTTACCCATACGAGCATTCCGAAAGCGCCGGCGATCAGCAACAAGTACCAACGGATCTCAGAAACGCGGGTGTACGCGCCTATCCCCTGTCTCAACGCGTGCCAATGAATGGAAAAACTGGCTCCGCTGTAGACCATCCCAATCATGAGGACCATCTCAATCGGAAACGAGTCGAAGTACGCAATGGAATCCGCATGAGGCGAGAAGCCGCCGGTGGACACGGTCGTGAAGGCATGGGTAACCGCATCGAAGACGGACATACCAACCAAAAACAAAGCCAACCCAACAGCGCACGTGATGGCTCCATACAGCAGCCACAGCTGCCGGGCCGTGTCTCGCACGCGCAGCGTCAGCCGGTCAGCCGTGGGGCCCGGAGCCTCGCTGGCGATGAGGTCTAAGCCGCCGATGCCCAGGGCAGGAAGCACTGCGACAGCCAGCACCACCAGTCCCATTCCTCCAAGCCATTGGGTCATGCTGCGGTAGAAAAGGACACCTTGAGGCACAGAGCCGAAGTCGGACAAAATTGTAGAACCGCTACAGGTGAAGCCAGAAATTGACTCAAATATTGCGTCATCAAAGTGCTCCCACGAAATAACGCCCGTGAGTAGAAACGGCAGCGCACCCGCCAATGAAACCGCTACCCAACTCCAGGCCACAGCAGCAAAGGCGAGCGCCGAATCAGCGGTGGGAGAAACCTGCGAGCCAAGGAACAGAGCAAGCCCTACCGATCCTGTCAGGACAGCTGACACAATCAGACCAGCAGCGCCTCCCCCTCCATCAACTACGGCAACAACAGCTGAGAAAATCATTGCAAAGGCGACAGCCAGAAGCCCCGCGCCAGCCACGCGTACCGGTGTTACAGATAACCGCCTCAACGAATGACCTTCTCGTGTCGAGTTCGACGCCAGCGGCGAATTTCTCGCTGCGTGGGCTCCCCAATTCCTCCCAAAGAGACCAGAATTGGTGTTATAGACACCCTGCCGACCAGCATCAACACAGCTCCGGCTAGGTGACCAATTGTCCCCAATGCTCCAAGATGGTCATGAGGCCCATCGAGACCGAACGCAAATCCGACATTGGAGAGCGCTGAAACGGCGAAGGAGAACGCCGCTTCGAAATTTAAACCGTCAGCCGTAAATACCAGCACTAAAGGAAGCAAGACCATGGTCGACAGGAAGAGTTCTCCGATTATTCTCGCGAGAGCAACTTCACCGATGGAGGATCGACCTAGGTGAATTTTTTCTACTGCCGTTGGATGAATGCTTCTGCGCAGTTCACGACCTATATAACGCCCTATCACCATGAATCTCATAACTTTGAATCCGCCAGCGACTGAAGCAGACATGCCGCCTACCACCATCAAGACAAGAAACAATGCTTCTGCGCCGTACGAAACCGAAGCCAGATCGCCAGCAACATACCCTGTTGTGGAAATTGCCGAAGCCACCGAAAAAACCGATTCGCGAACATCATTCATTGTCGGCCATTCTTCGGACCAGGCAAGAACAACGACGACCGCGGCGATGATCAACCCGATGTAACTACGAAACTCAACACTTCGTGCAAATCGATGCAGGTCCGCTCGACGTAGGGCCCTGAACATCAGAGGCAGGCTTGTCCCGGCGGTCACCATGCCCACAATGGCTACCCATTCGATAGCCGCCGAATCAAACGCACCGATTGAACCTGAACGGCTGGAAAATCCTCCGGATGAAATCGTTGTCGTTGAGTGGACCAGACTGTCGATCAATGACATCCCCGCCAAGAAATACGCGATTAACAACAAAAAGGTTAGGAGGCTATAAAGAGCCAACAACCGAACCATTGTTGAGCCACTTCTGGGAGCCAAACGCCTCGCCGACCGCGTTGCCACTCCTCCATCGGCATCGAGTCCACCGACACCCAGATGGGGCAGGATACGCACAAGAACGACGATGAGCGCGGCAGCCGCCAGCCACTGCCCGATCGATCGAAACAGCATCATTCCAAGAGATAGTGTTTCTGGATCAATGGTGGATGCGTTAGTTCCGCTAATGGTGGCGGAAGCTTCAGCTAAAGCGGCATCAACTGTTGAGGCTGCGCCCGTTACAAAGTGAGCGGCAGTAACCGCTACCAACGCTGCTAGGGCACCACACACAAGGGCCGAGAACAGCCGCGCTATCGGCAGCTCTGATGGGAATCTCGACAGCCGCAGAACGAACAGCCCCGCTACTGCGGTGACCAGACCCGAAACGAGTAATGCGTCGGCATCTGGCCCTCCATCGACCAAGTCGACAGCTGCACATAGAAAAAAGAGGGGTGTAGTCGACAGCCAGACTGCCCCGACTGTTACCCCTATGGCTGATTCAATTCGACCCGCTGCAACACCACGGAGAAGCGCCGCCGATCGGTTAGGTATCCAGGAAGTTACCCGCTGAGTAAGAGCGGGTCCAACGACCCGTGCGGGAGACCTTGGTGTCACCCGAAGGCCTGTTTCACCGCATCAACTAGATTCGGCTTTGCGAAGACAATTACGTGGTCCCGGGCCCTCAAGACGCTTCGACCCCGAGCTATTTGAGCGTTACCATCACGGACGATCGCAGCAAGGAGAACGCTCCCAGACAAACCGAGATCTTTGATAGCGGTGCCATCAGCTGGCGCACCGGGGGCAACCTCGAATTCAACCACCTCAACATCACCCTCTAAGAAGGTGGTAACAGCCGCGACATCGCCCCGAACGTATCTCAATACGCTATTAGCGCTGGCGGTACGGGGTGACAAAGCAGCATCAATTCCCACTTGACCCAACAGCGGGAGCAAGCTCAAACGATGAACAACAGCAATAGTTTCGGGAGCCCCCATCGACTTCGCGTACAAGCAAGCGAGCACGTTGGCATCGTCTTGTCCCGTTGATGCAACCACTGCGTCGAAGTCCCCCGCCCGCTCCGACGACAACAGGTCAGTATCGGTTATGTCACCATGAAAGACCATGGAACCGGGCAACTTCTCAGCTAAGGCGTCGCAGCGTTCTTGTCGTACCTCGACAATCGCGACCTCTACCCCTCGTTCATTCAGCCGGGCAGCCAAAAGCTCAGCGGTTCTGCCCCCTCCAAGCAACATCACTCTCTTGACTTCGGTTCTGCTCAGGCCGAGTAACTTCATCAGCTCCCGCGCGCCTTCGCGACGACACACCACTCGAAGCAAATCTTGGGGCCGCAACACAGTGTCTTGACGCACCACCTGACTCGTTCCGTCCCGCACAATTTCACCAAAAATAAAGTCCCATTCAGGTTCATAAGATTCACCAATCTCCCTTACCGAACGGCCCACTATCGGAGCCTCTTCGGTAAGTCGCGCACCGACCAGCAAAATTTCCCCGCCGGCCATTTCATACAAATTACGGGCACCTCGATAAAGCAGCAGTTCCTGAATCGCTCCCGCAGTTTGTTCATCTGGGTCCAGAACTAGGTCAACTCCCATCGCTTCGCGGAGCTTGCGGCCGGCTGGCCCTCTTAATTCGGGATCATCAATTCGAGCAATTGTGGACAAGGACTCCGCGCCTCGCGCCTGTCGGACCTGCAGGCACACAAGCAAATTCGTCTTATAGCTCTGAGTTACTGCGACCAGGACCTCGGCCTTATCCGCCTCGGCTTCAAGCAGAGTGCTCGGATTCGTCGCGTCACCAACGACAGTGAGAACGTCATTATCTCTTTCGACTTTGCTCAACGGATCGCGTCGTTCGTCGACGACCACCACATCGTTTCCTTCGCCTGACAGCCGAGCTGCTACGTAGCTTCCGACCTCTCCGGCTCCAACCACGAGGATTCTCACACCATCAACGGTACCGCCGAACTCGAAGACTCAGAACCTGGCGGCCAAGCTAATTGAGAACCTCAACCGGGCGATAGCGTGTGTTTATGGCAGTCGTGGTGTCAATCGATGCTGGAACAACTGGAGTTCGCTCCTTCGCTCTCAACGAAAAGGGTGAGCAACTTGCGATTTCGTATCGGGAATTCACCCAGCAGTACCCCCATCCAGGTTGGGTTGAACATGACCCGAATGAGATTTGGAACTCTGTCCAGTTCACTTTGTCGGAACTGAACAACACTATTGAAGAACCTATTGCAGCTATCGGCATTACGAACCAAAGAGAGACAGCGGTCGCCTGGAGTCGTATCTCTGGCGAACCTCTTTGCAACGCGATCGTATGGCAGGACTTGCGAACTTCTGCACGCTGCGAGCAGCTTCTGGAACTCGGCTACCTTGATCAAGTTCGTCGGACGACCGGCCTTTTGGTTAACCCTTACTTCACCGCGACAAAGATCGAGTGGCTACTAGACAACAAAGTTGTTGAAAAGAACTCTGACCTGGCCTTTGGCACCATTGACAGTTGGCTGCTTTGGAAGTTAACCGACGGTTCGACTCATGCAACTGACGTCACTAACGCTTCTAGAACACTGCTTTACGACATCCGAGAAAACCGCTGGTCATCTGAGTTGTGTGAGCTTTTCGGCGTACCCGAGTCGAGCCTTCCCGAAGTCTTGCCTTCCTCCGGCCGATTCGGTTCCACCGCGGACACCTCCGCTATTGGGGCGGGCATCCCCATTAGCGGAATCGCTGGTGATCAGCAGTCTGCCTTGTTTGGTCAAGCATGCCTTGAGCCGGGGATGACAAAAAATACCTACGGGACTGGATCCTTCGTACTGATGAACGCCGGCACACACTGTCCAGAACCCGCAGAAGGTTTAGTAACCACTGTCGCATGGGATCTAGGCGACGGCCCCACCTACGCCCTAGAAGGGTCAGTTTTTGTCACCGGCGCTGCTATCCAGTGGCTCCGAGACGGGCTCGGGATCATCTCTCATGCATCAGAGATAGGCGATCTAGCCTTGTCAGTCCCCGACAATGGAGGCGTCTTTTTTGTGCCTGCGTTCGCTGGCTTGGGCAGCCCCTGGTGGGACCCTCGAGCTCGCGGGACGATCATTGGACTCACTGGCGGTACCGGCCGTGGCCATCTAGCGCGAGCAGTAATCGAGGCAATAGCGTTTCAAACCCGCGACGTCGTTGAAGCAATGTCTCAGGCCGCTGGTACACCCATCAAGGAAATGCGAGTGGACGGAGGTGCCTCGGTCATGGATCTACTACTGCAAATTCAAGCCGACCAATTGGGAGTACGGGTGGCGCGGCCAGTGGTCACTGAAACGACCGCTCAAGGGGCTGCCATGCTTGCAGGTTTAGCTGAGGGATTCTGGAGTCAGACCGAAGAGATTAAGTCCGCGTGGCGTCTAGAAAAGGCCTTCGATCCCCAAGACGACCGAAGCGCATGGGACGAACAACATCTGAATTGGCTTCGAGCCGTTCAACGGTCCAAGAAATGGGTCGACTAAGCCCCGGTCACGAAAGCCGCTCTAGGCCGCTACCCAGCTGAGTGATCGCCTGTCGAATCCGGTGCTCATTTTCAACTAGAGCGAACCGGACATGTCCTTCACCTCCTGGACCAAACCCAACTCCCGGAGACAGGGCGACGTTCGAAGACTCAACAAGGTGCTTACAAAACCCGACCGATCCCATTTCACGGTATGGGTCAGGAATGGGGGCCCAAACAAACATGGTGCCTTTAGGAGGTTCGACTTGCCAACCAATGCGATCGAGGCCTCGGATCAGGCTGTCACGTCGAGATTGGTAGATCTCATTGACTTCGCGCGGATAGTCGCTCTCTTCGTTCATCACCACTGTGGCCGCGATTTGAATGGGTTGAAACGTCCCATAATCCAAGTAGCTCTTTAGTTTTGCCAAAGCTCCTACGACCTCATGGTTACCGACACAAAAGGCCACTCTCCAACCAGCCATGGAGAATGACTTGGTGAGGCTGTAGAACTCAACGGCGACTTCTTTAGCCCCTTTAGCTTGCATGATTGACGGTGGTCGGTAACCGTCGAAGCCAAGGTCCGCATAAGCGAAATCATGGACCAAAACAACTTCCCGCTCGCGGGCAAAATCGACAAGGCGTTGCATGAAAGACAGGTCAACACATGTCGTGGTTGGATTGTGAGGGAAGGACAAGACGATGGCTCGGGGTCGAGGCCACGAGTATTCGAAGCGTTCTACCAGCGAATCAAAAAAGTCTTCTCCTGTGGTCAAGGGAACTTCGCGCACATTGGCCCCGGTAAACAAGGGTCCGAAAATGTGTATCGGATATGACGGCGCAGGCACTAAACAAGCATCGCCGGGAGCGAGAAGCGCCCACATCAAATGCGAGAACCCTTCTTTTGCTCCGATGGTGTTGATTATTTCGGTCTCCGGGTCCAATTCAACGTCCCACTGACGCTTGTACAGCGCAGCAACAGCTTCTCGAAGCTTGGGAATTCCCCGACTCGCCGAATAGCGGTGATTGCGGTCGTTTCCTGCCGCTTCGCTCAGTTTCTCAACCGCCGTGACAGGTGACGGAATGTCAGGGTTTCCAAAGCCGAGATCAATGACATCGGCACCAGCGCGTCTGCGTTCTATTTTCAACGAGTCAATGATCGTAAAAACATACGGCGGCAAATTGCTTATTCGACGAAACTCCACGAAACATGAGGGTACCGATCCGATGGCCGATATTCGAAACAGCTAACCCGAGAAGCTGCGTCCCTATTGTTCTACCTTGGCCTGAAAATCATCGAGTGCCGCATGCGCAATTCTTCCTTCGGCGCGACGTTTGACGAACCCCGGCAGGGGAATAGCCAGTTCGATGGCCAACTCGTAGGTCACTTCTGTCTGTTTTGGTTCTCCGACCACACTGTCGAATCGATAGCTACCATCCAGACGTTTGATGATATCGCCACTAGCTAGCTCCCATTTGATTAGGGCTGGTGACTCCGAATAGTCATATAGCAGCGAATAAGTCGCGCTTCGCCCCATGGCCGCAACTCTAAAAGTTGCCTCTGTAACTCGACCCTGGGCGTCTCGATCCCCGACCGACACCTCTCTTAGATCGCTAACCCAAGACCCGTAGCTTTCTACGTTGGCTACTAAGGCGTGGCACTGCTGCAGTTCAGCATTGACGACACGAGAGACCTTTAATCTGTCGATCATCAGTTCTTCCTATCATGGGACCTAACTCATTCTGCCACGCCCTGACCTCTAGGCGGGGTCGCAACCGCGGCCTGAGAAAATTCCATATTGCGCTGACCACAAGGCCGCAGACCCAAAGACGAACATTGGCGCCAAAATGACAAACGCTATCTGGGTGTAGGGCCTAAGTCCCGCAGCGACAAATGCCAAAGACAATTGGATCATCAAGCACCACAGGAAGAGCCTTCGAATCGCTCGAGGCGCTGTGTCGTGAAGTAAGAACAGCCCAGTGACGGTGATTTCCTCAACACGACTTCGTCGCAATCCGCCAAGTAGCGCGAGCAAGAGAAACACGAGGCCCAGAACGAACATGGCCGAAGAAAGCACCGCTAGAACAATGCCAAAGGAACCGGGAGCGGTGACGCCCGCAACGGCAGCAAGTGCAAGCAGAGTTGTCGATTGCCAAGCAAGTCGGACCAAGTAGGTCCCGGGACTTCGAAGTGGTTCAGGCCCCATAACGCTCACGAAAGCGCTTTCTCGAGTTGCAGGGCCAAAACATCATACGAAAGCTCATTCTTGACACGATCGCTTCCCCTTTTCGCCATCTCGGACTGGAGAGAGGGCGACTTGAGAATTGAACGGATCGCGTTGGCAACAGCGGCCGAATTTCTTGGGTGATCCACCACGTGACCAGTTACGCCATCCAGCACAGCTTCGTGAGCGCCACCTGAACGTCCGGCCACTTGCGGCACTCCAGAAGCTGCTGCCTCCAGAAATACGATTCCGAACCCTTCTTGCTCTAAGCCTGCCCATCGATTCCTACAGGGCATAGCGAAGACGTCTGCGATTCCGTATATGAGCGGGACTTCAGATTCCTCTACCCGACCCAAGAACCGGACAGATACGTCAAGCCTGCGGGCTATCCGTTCTAGCCGCCTTCGATCTCGACCTTTGCCGCCGATCACAAGCTGAATGTCAGGAAACTCGTCGCGTAGAGCAGCCACAGCAGCGATGGTCCGATCGAATCCTTTGCGAGGGACCAAGCGACTCAGCCCTACTACAAGGGGACCACAACTCAGTCCCAGTTTCTCTCGTTGCTGTTTCTTGTCACGAGGACGAAGTGGAACAAAACGAGATCCATCGACACCGGGTGGTATCTCTACCGTGCTTATGGGCGTACCAGCTGCACGTGCAGCTTCCGACGCTGGGTATCCGCCTGCTGCGATAACACACTCCGCTCCTCGCAAAACCCGCCTGAGGAGTTGCTTTGTTATCGGTAGTCGACCCGGCAGCGCTACTTCGGCTCCATGAACAACGAGCGCATACGGGAGTTTTAAGGCTGGTGCCAAGTGCCCCAAAGGCAAAGCAGGGTCAAGAATGACTAGTTCGGCATCGACTTGTTTCGCAAGGCTTCTAATATCTCTAGCAAGTGATCTGGTTGGGAGAAACACTTTGCGTCTGTCGCGCACAATCGAATGTTCTTGCATCACATCGAACCTGTCGGCACCCAGGCGGTCGGGAGTAAGGACTGTGACTTGTTCACTTGGTAACCGCCTCCATAGCTCCCAGAGGTAATTTTGAATTCCTCCCAGCTTGGGTGGGTAATCGTTAGTGACCAGGAGATGCCGCTTCATTAGGCGTTAGTGTCCATCGTGATCCCCCACTCGTCCAGTTCGGCTTTGACCATTCCGTCGGGGTCGCCTTGGAGCAAAGACGCAGTTGTCTGTCGAGTGACGAGATACCTCTTCTTTAACCGCATCGCTGCCCACACTGCGTGACTTCGAACTAGGGCGTCGTCGGAGGTCAGGCAGGCACTCAGGATTCGATCAATTTCGGGATCGTCGGAGCTTCCAGTGTTTCCCAAGACTACGAGGGCGTTTCGTCGCAGATAAGCGGGTTGACGTCGCGGAATATACCAATGCCCGAAATTTTCCATTAGCTCCTCGTCAGAACTATCGAGAAGCGCCAAGATGTCGACTTTGGGTTCTCTAGTCAACGGAACGTCTCGGGTATTTAACCCATCGTCGTTGATCGGGCAAAGTAGTTGACAGTCATCACATCCATAAAGTCGATCACCCAATACAGATCGATATTCGCGTGGAAAGATTCCCTTCGCTTGAAGCAGCCAAGCCAAACACTTGTTTGCGTCGAGCACCCCGAATGTGTTGAGTGCCCCTGTAGGACAATCGTCGCTACATCGCCGACAGCTCCCGCACCCGTCATCCAACCTGTCGGACTCGGCTTCAATCAAAAGATCCGTGACAACCGATCCAATGGTGGTCCATGAACCGAACTCGGGGTGCAGCAGCATGGTGTTTCGTCCCAACCAACCCAGGCCGGCACGAGCCGCTACCGCCCTATCTGCAAGCCGATTGTCGTCCATCACAATCTCGGTTCGCGCCCCAAAGGCGTTCAAATACTCGGCTATGGCCTCTAGCCCTCTTCGGAGTGAACCATATTCGTCGGAACGAACATAAGCCGCCACGATTCCCTTGGGGGAAACATATCTATGGTCAGGGGTTTCAGGAGCGTCCCAAGTAGGGGGCTTGTATCGACGCAGTGCGACAATAACGCTTTGGGCTCCTTCGAACATGAGTGAGGGATCCGTAGCGCGTTGGGGATTTCCGAAGGTAAACGTCATTCCTGCGTGCAGCCCCGAAGCTTTTCGTTCTTCGATCGCTTGGCGAGCTTCGAGAATTGGCTCGACGCCGGTAACAGCGACATCGTCCAAGCCGGCTTTCCGGCCAATCTGCTTTAACTCTTCGAGATTGGGAACCCTGGCCACAACACATCCATAACTCTCTCAAGCAAGACAGTAAGCGCCCAAAGTGCGCAGAGGCCTACTTGGTTAGAAGTTATCGGCCAGAGGTAGATCCAGCGGGTTTTCGCAACTTCAATTCAGGCACTAGGCCTCCCTGGCTGAGCGTTCGCAGCGCTCTGATTTCCGATAGCTCTATGACGACCGAATTGCGATCAGGTCTGCACAAGTAGGTGACCAGGCAATCCCCGCAGGTTTCCGAGTCCAGATGTTCACAGTAATCACAGTCGATTTGAAGCGAACTCTCTGGGATAAGGGTTTCGTCTGAATGGCCGGTCGATTCATTAGTTGACACTCTGTTCTGCCCTTCTCATGAACACTGAGGCAAGGTAACGGAGAGGTGGGACACCGGCTCTTTATCGCGATGTCATCTGAGTCGGCCGGATACTCTTTGGGGGGATGGGGATGTTCGGCGACGAAGCAGATATTTGGGTAGGTCGCCAATACGGCCCGTACAGCATCACAGAGCTTTTAGGCCGTGGAACGGTAGCGCATGTCTATAAAGCGCTCTTACGAGACGGAAGTGAAGTCGCGCTCAAGGTTTTGACGCCATTTGCTGAAGCCCGGCAGGAGATCCGTTCACTATTCGAACAAGAGTTCGAGCTCATGGTGCGGGTGAACCATCCCAACGTCCTTAAAGCGATGCAAGCCGGCGTAATTGCTGGGACTCATTACATCGAGATTGAGCCCATCATCGGAGAAACTCTTTGGGACAATGTGCAGTCCACCAAACAGATTGAGCTCGATGAAGTGATCGCTGTGATCCAACAAATGTGTTCCGCTCTAGATCACATCCACGAACACCAAATCGTGCATCGGGATGTCAAGCCATCGAACATCATGTTGGACGAGCCGGGAGAACGGGCCGTCCTCTTCGATTTCGGTTTGGCGCATAATCTCGATGGTCCACCCCCACCCGAAGGTCGGGTTTTCGGTTCTCCCATGTTCCTCGCGCCCGAACAAGCGGTCGGGGGTTATGTGGATGCAAGAACAGACCTTTACAGCTTGGGAGTCACCTTGTACCGCGTGGCCACGGGTGCTTCGCCTTTTTACGGTGAACGAAATGAACTTCTCCACGCACATTTGAAGCTGCCTCCGCCTGATCCGCGTGGCGCTGGTGTCGCTGAAGACCTGAGCGAGGTGATTCTCCGCTCTATGGCCAAAGAACCATCGGAGAGATTCCAAAGTGGCGCCGACTTCGCCGCAGCGTTGGCTACCGTCGAGATTCCCCGAGCTACGCCGCGTAAGCGTAGTTTTCTTAGTCGCATAGCTGGTCGTTCCTAGATACACCCTCTTTCCTCCATTTACCCGCACCGAACACTTGTTCGCTATATTCGTCTAAGTGTTCCAACAATCACTTGACGACCTGGGGACCCCTTTACATGAGGTGACTTTTTGCGCGCTTGACTTTGAAACTACGGGTGGGCGTCGCGACAGCGACAGGATCACCGAGATTGGCGCTATCAAATACCGGGCTGGCGAACAAATCGGGACCTTTCAGACTCTCATAGACCCGGGTCGAGCTATTCCTCCGGAAATTACTGTTCTGACAGGAATCACAGCTTCAATGGTTTCCAGAGCGCCAAGAATTGAGCACGTTCTTCCCACTCTTTTGGAATTTGTTGGAGATGCGGTCATCGTCGGACACAACGTCGGCTTTGACCTCGCCTTTCTTAATGCCGCCCTGCAGCGCTCCGGGAGAGATGTCTGGCAAGGAGCCAAGGTCGACACTCTCGCGGTAGCTCGCCGCCTTGTTCGCGATGACGTCCCGAACCACAAGCTGTCGACACTAGCCAAATATCTGCGCTTGCCTAATCAACCGAGCCATCGAGCGTTGGATGACGCCAAAGCAACTGCTGACTTGCTTCACCGATTACTTGAACAGGCATCCGCTTTGGGCGTTTTGGGTTTGGATGATTTGCAGCAACTTCCAAAAATGCAGCGACACCCTCAGGCGGTCAAGCTTCGGCTTACCGAGAACCTCCCGCGCTCAACTGGGGTTTACCGTTTCGTCGACGGGAGAGGGGAAGTCCTGTATGTCGGCAAAGCGGTCAACATAAGGTCGCGTGTGCGGTCATATTTTTCGAGTGATCGTCGGCGAAAAGTTGATCAACTGCTCCGAGAAACGCAGAGAATCGAACATACGGTTTGCGTCGGTCCGCTCCACGCAGAAGTCCTTGAATTGCGTCTGATTCAAGAACTCCGTCCTCGGTTTAACCGGCGATCCAAGAACTGGTCGAAATATTCTTATGTGAAGCTCACTTTGCCTGATCGCTTTCCCCGATTGTCGATCGTAAGCGAACCCAAAGAGGACGGCGCCTTCTACCTTGGTCCGATTTCCTCTCGGAGAGCTGCCAGAGACATAGTGGACGCTATCGAAACCGTTGTACCGCTTCGTCGTTGCACTCAAAGGGTTCCGCGTAAAGCGCGAAGTGGGCCGTGTACCGCGGCCCAAATAGGTGTCAGTGTCTGTCCGTGTTCCGGTGGGATCAGCGAACACGCCTACGCCGCGATAGTGGATGAGGCAGTCTCCGCTCTAGAGAGCCATCCGGAACGTTTGCTGGGATCCTTGCGCGAGCGGATGCTCGACCTCGCAGGTCAACAACGTTTCGAAGAAGCGGCTGAAGTCCGTCGCCGCGCTGCTGCCTTGTCGGGGGCATTGCGACGTCACCGCCAAGTGGAGTCGCTTCGTTCCGCTGGTCGAATAGCTGTCGAAGCAGCTGGGCAAGGCGTCACCACGCTTGACCGCGGCCGCCTAGTCGAGGAACACGAAACGAAGGCCTTTAGTGCACCTCAGCGAAAACACGGTCTCGCCGTGGCAAGTAAAGAGGAAATCGATGAATTGTGGTGTGTTGCTAGCTGGCTTGAAAGCGAGGCGCACACATTACGACTCGTTCATTGTGATCACCCTCTATCATCCCCCTACCCTTGCTTGGATGACTTTCGCGCGCGTAAAGGAGTGGTTCTGCAAAACAGCGGTAACTAGTCGTTTCGCTGCCGTCTCCCCAAGAAACTGACGCCGTGCCCATACCGTTCGACTAATTCCAGTTCGTCGACCTCATAGACCATGGTCCATCTCCGTTCGCTCTCTTCGAACTTCACTGCAGCCATGACAAACCGGTTGCCTGGTTGGATAGCGACCACAGTTCCTTGTCGGCCCACCAGATGCTGTCGGCTCTCATCTGAGGTCCCTGTTAAACGGACAACATCTCCAACTCCGTACGGGAGGGCTTGCCCAATAACCATGATTAGCTAGCGATCTCATTGCTCAGTTCGAGCACGTCGTCGAGTTTCGTTGCGGCATGACCGTTAAACATTGCGTCTTTGGCTGCGTCGACCCCGGATGCAAGATCCTTGACTACTCCAGCGACGACAAGGCCCGCTGCTGCATTGATAGCAACAATGTCGGCTCGTGGACCCTTGTCGGTTGCCGAAAACAGATCTCGCATGATTTGCGCGTTCTCTTCCGCTGTTCCACCTTGGATTTCTGCTCGGTTTACTCGAGGGATTCCGATGGATTCCGGATCGAATTCTGTGTCACCAACGACTTCTCCGTCTCGAACCTCATAGATACGGGTCAAGTCCGTCGTCGTGATCTCATCAAGGCGATCGCCTCCATGAACAACCAAGGCATGTTCGCTACCTCTGGCTGCCAACACACCGGCCACTCTCGGTGCCATAGTCGGGTCGCTTACTCCAACTACTTGGCGCCGCACTCCCCCAGGGTGCGATAAAGGACCTAGGAAGTTGAATGTCGTCGGAACCCCAAGTTCCGATCGAACCGGTCCAACAAACCTCATCGCTGGATGGAAGTTTTTGGCAAAAGCAAAGCCGAGACCTACTTCTGTCACGCATCGTTCTACCTGTTCGCCATTGAGGTCAATTGCCATCCCCAGCGCGTCAAGAGTGTCAAAAGATCCGCTGCTTGAGGAGGCTGCGACAGAGCCATGCTTGCAAACCTGAGCACCCGCTGCTGAAGCGACAACGGCGGCCATCGTCGAGATACTCAACGCGTGGCGTCGCCGTGCAGGAGCTCCGCCACTTCCGACAATGTCGATCGTTCCTGCTGGGACATTTAAGGGAGCCGCGGCATCCATCATTGCTTCCACGAGTCCCGTGAGCTCTAGAACAGAGCCGCCTTTCATTCCTAAGGCGATGATGAAGCCAGCAACCTGAGCATCACTTGCTTCACCGTTAAGAATGGCTCCAAGAGCCGCTCGAGCCGCAGCCGGAGTTAAATCGACTCCTTTTACTAGGTCGCTGAGAACGCCCGACCAGCCACCAAAAGCATCAAGGGGGGCGTTTCCAACTGTGGAGTTCTTCTGGTCATTCACCTTTTGGACTCTACCGTCCGTTTGCCGACTCAGTTTCCACTAGGGACCGCTGTCGAGCGGCGGCCCTTCGTCTTTTGCGTATGATGCTTCGGCGTTCTCGCTGGGTTGCTCCTCCCCAGACCCCTTCTTTCTCGCGTACGCTGATCGCATATTCAAGACATGGCGTCGCTACCGAGCAACCGGAGCAAATTTCCTTTGCCAGCTCCGCATTGTCATCCTCGTCATCGGGGAAAAATATGGACGCGTCAATACCTCGGCAAGCGGCTATTTGTTGCCAGCCCTTGAGTCCTGGCGCGAAAGGAAGCGAACTACCATAAACATCACCAACCGCGGCGTCGTAGCTGGAGTGTAAAACTGTGCTATGGACTGGATCGCTAACGCTCATCTGAATCAGGATTCTTTCCCATCGCTGATGGGGTTGTCCACACTAATTGAGCGTTCGGTTAATCTTTCGGGAGAAAAGCGCTTTGTCTAAAGAATTTCTGATCTTCGGCCAACGAATCGAACGCTCTTCGTGGTTGTATGGCTCATCCTTCTCTCTTTGTGTGGCAATCGTGGTGGGGCTAGTGATCGGGAATCTGGTCGACCAAGCTGGCACCAAGTCATTGGTTGTGACAGCAGTAATTTCTATCGGCATTGTCGCTGGCGGTTTTATCTCCGCGTGGAGGGCGCCGCGAGCTCACATTATTCACGGCATGCTCACAGCCGTCCCCGTCGTGATTTTGGGATTCACTTTTCAATTTGTCAGATTGGCTCGCAACGTTCGGTCTGTTTCGTGGCTCAGCTTGATCTTTGTTTGTTGTCTAACTGTTTCTTTAGGGACCTTAGGTGGAGTGCTCGGTGGGCATTTCAGTCCTAATCAACGCTCGCTGTTTGAGTAAAATTTCACTTCTCGTATGACATGATCGGCCTAGCGATACAGTGATGGTGGCGGTGAGTCGGCTGGGTGACCGCAGTTGGCCTCACCTTTAGAGACGAGGCAAATTGAGGAAGGTCGGGACTCCACAGGGCAGGGTGCTGGGAGAAAACCAGGCGTCGTGAGACGACGGAAAGTGCAACAGAGAATAAACCGCCGATGGTTTAGCTCCGCTATTCACAGGTAAGGCTGAAACGGTGCGGTAAGAGCGCACCAGCGCGCAAGGTAACTTGCACGGCTTGCAAACCCCACTTGGAGCAAGGTCAAGCAGGAATCGGGCGGCCCGTCCAATGATTCCGGGTAGACCGCTGAGATGGATGGTCACCCACGTGATCGATATCACTGGACAGAATCCCGCCTACAGGCTGACTCACCGCCACCATCTGGAGTTCCCGAGAGTATTACCGCAATGTCAACTAAATTTGGACAGTATGAATCAGACTTCTGCGACGATCGATTGGCACGATGCGCTCGATTTGGGCCCGGCTACGGTTCTCACAGGTATCGAACGCGGTAAGTACCCGCACGGCAACTCGGTGTTAGTAACCGGCACCAACGAAAGGGTCTTGATTGATCCTTCCCTGACCGTCGCCGAGCTAGGACGGTCGTTTGAAGTGGATCGAATCTTTCTGTCCCACGTTCACGAGGACCATATTCCCGGGATGAGCCTCTTCCCAACAGTCCCTGTTTCTTGTCATGAGGCTGATGCCGTGGGGTTGACGTCTATAGACGGTTTGATGTCCATGTACGGGCTACCGAGCGAAATCGAAGAGGAATTTCGACAAGAAGTGTTAGACGACTTCAGTTACGCACCCCGACCGGACGTATCTACCTTCACAGATCGGGCGAGCTTCGACCTAGGAAAAGTCAGCATCGAGGTAGTGCACACGCCTGGGCACACGCGAGGTCACTGCGCGTTCGTAATCCCTGAAGCTCGTGCAGCTTTTCTGGGGGACATAGAGCTATCGGGTTTTGGTCCTTACTACTTCGACGCGTGCTCGTCATTGGAAAGTTTTGAACGATCAATCGAGATCTGCGGACAGATCGACGCGGACCATTTCGTGACTTTCCACCATAAGTGGGTGATATCCGGGCGAGAATTGTTTCTCGAAATGCTACGTGACTTTGCGAGGGTCATTACCGAACGAGAATCGGCCATGCTCCGCTTCATGTCTGAACCCAAGTCGATTGAGGAATGTGCTGCGCATCGGTTCGTATACCGACCGTCGGTTGATTTAAAATTCGTCCGTCACGTCGAAACTCGCTCTGCTCAGATCCACATAGATCGAATGCTAAAAGATGGCCGAATCCTGAAAGCAACCGAAAGCAGTTACCGCGCGGCTTGAATTACGCAAGCTAAGGCCCATTGAGATGCCATGTCTCGTTGAACGAGTTCAGCACCGGACGTCCGTCCCTTATGAGAATCCGAGATATCTGTGCTTGTCCGACATGTAGTCGCCATGAAATTGGGTCGTTGACGCCCAAAGCCCACGAAATGGCAGATTTAATTGGCGACACGTGCGTGAAAACCGCCACGTTCAATTCCGTGGCTTCGCCAACCAAGTCGTCGCATGCTTCAACTACTCGGCGATCCAATTCCGCAAGAGATTCTCCACCTGGGGGCGCGAACATGGGGTCATTGCGCCATTGAGTCCATTGATCTGCACTTACATCGGTAATCGGGAGTTCGTCCCATTCGCCGTAGTCGAGTTCGATCCACCGTTCGTCGATTCGAACGGGCAACCCTAATGGTCCCGCTGTTTCTCGTGCTCGTTGCAACGGAGACGACACGACTACGTCGATCGGCCCCAAAGCCGCCGATATTTGCTTAGCTTGCTGTCTGCCGCGATCGTCGAGTGGGTTGTCGACCCTGCCTTGAAGGAGGCCACCCGCATTCGCAACGGTTCGACCGTGCCGGACGATCAGCAACATTGTCAACTCCGAGTTCGATTGTTCGTTATCGCGGGATCAAGGTGACCGGTCCGCAGAAAAAGACTGCGGCGGTCAGGTTCACGTAATCCCATTAGGTACCAACTCCAGACAAACAATGCGAGCCCCATCACTTCCATTGCTATGACCAATAAAGGCGGTCGGTCGTATAGCGCAATGGCCGTGTCGCCAATTGAAAGGCCTGCAAATGGCCACCAAAAGACTTCTGTATTCATCCACGCTCCGTCGAACACCAAGTGCCAGAAGAGTCCGATAGGAACCGCTAGTCCTCGTCGTCTGACTCGACGTCTACCGATGGTGCAAATCATCAATGCCATCATCAGCACAATTGGCGCCGCTAGCGTATGAAGAATCGGCGCTCCTCTTATCGAGCCGTCTATCGCGTCTGGGAGCAAGGCTCCGAGCACAACTAGTCGATGATCAATCACCGGGTCCCGGAACGTAAACCACATCGCTGCGAGGGCCGTGCCAATGAACCACAACAACATTTGAACTGCCTATCGCACCAAAAGCGCGCCACACTCCGGACATTCCGAAGGTTCATCACTCGGCAATCTTCGAATGCGGTCGATTTCGACAGCTGCTATTTCCAAGAAACATGCTCCACAGGAGGTACCGACGAGTCGGCCGACCGCTATGTGGTCTCCCATCCGTTTCCGGTTCTCTGCGTAGAGTTCAATCAATTCGACCCCCGCCCGTTCCTCCACGTTTCGCTTTTCAATCACTACAGATTCACGTTCACTGTCTATCTCGTTTATGTGGGCTGCGATCTGTTCTTCCAAAGCGGTCATTTGGGATCGACAGTCATGTCGAGCTGATTCAATGCGTGATTCTTCATTCGCGAAGGGTTCGATTTGTTCCATGATTTCAATTATTTGATCTTCGAGCAGCGATTGACGACCCGAGAGAGAGTCAATTTCGCTTTGCAACACAGTTGCGTCCTTGGGAGATGTCATGTCATCTCCATATAGGGAACTGGTAGCTCGAGCCACTTTGTCTTCCAGATGCTGGATTTCAACCTCTCGGTCGTTTTGGCTCTGACGAAGAGCGTTTAATTCGTCCGCAATCTCATCAAGTTCGCTTTGAAGTTTGGAGTCCTGCTCACGAAGCGCCTCAAGTTGGTCGCGTTCAGGCAGGGTCAACGAACGGTGAGCCAGCTGTGAAAGCCGAATATCGAGCTCCTGAAGTTCAACCAAAACCTCAAGCTCGCTCAATGTGGTCTCCTCCTCGGCTTTCCGACTGCGGCTCGTCACACCGGTTCTATCACGCGACCGGCTGGTCAGGTTCCATTATCTTCTTCCAACAGAGGTTCCGTGGTGGTCGTCACGGGGCTTCTTGTCGGTACGAGTGCACAGTTGAGGTATTCGTCCCTGTGGATCCCCGTTACAGAAAGTTCTGTCATGCGACAGTTGGCTTCAGGGTGTGCCCTGAAAATGCCCGCGTCAAGATCGACCAAGGTCATCGCGCACGGCAAATCAAATTGCATGAAGCCGCGCACAACCCCTAGATCTACGTCAACTGCGCAAGTGTCGTCGGCAAGATACAACAGCTGTGAATTTCGTTGTGGTGGAGGTGGTGTAGCTAACGGAATTATCTCCTGCCCCTGCAACACACGGGTCATGTAGGAGCCCCAAATTCGCGCCGGGATCCAACCGCCTGTTCCTTCTCGGCCCTGGATGTCGGTCATCGAAACTTTCTCTTCAGGGTGCCCCATCCAAATTGATGTGCTCAGTTGGGGCGTGAATCCCACATACCACGCATCACTGAAGTCCTGCGCAGTTCCAGTCTTGCCAGCCGAAGGCTGGCCATTTTCGAGTTGTGCTCGTCTTCCCGTACCCGCTACCACGTTGTTTGCAAGTACTTCCGAGACCCATGCGGCCGTAGTTGCCTTGATTGCCCGGCGACCTCTAGGGACATGTTGATAAATGACTGACCCAGCGGCATCCTCGATTCTGGTAATGAAGTGAGGCTCCATTCGTATCCCGCTGTTGGCGATCGCGGCGTAAGCAACCGCTTGTTCGAGAGGAGTTACCTCCTGGGCTCCCAAAGACATCGACAGGTATGGACGAAACGAGTTTTCCCCGTCACGACCAAGTAAACGATTGGCCACCTCCACGACATTTTCGAGTCCGGCACGTAGCCCTAGGCGAACAAACCCACAGTTGGAGCTTTTCAATACCGCGTATTGGACAGTCCCTACGACTCCTTCATTGTCGTTGAAGTTACTTACCTCATAGTCGACGTTGGGTGGGTTGGGGAAAGTGCAGGGCCCCCTTCCGCTGATCGTGTCGAACGGGAAAAGTCCAGCCTTTTCGATTGCCGCGGCGAGAACATAAGTTTTGAAAGAAGATCCTGGTTGTCTGCTTCCTTGCGTCACAAGGTTGAACTGAAAATCTGCGAACTCTGGCCCGCCAATGAACGCTCGTACTGCTCCGGTTGCCGGATCTACTGACGCTACCGCCACTTCGAAGTCACCGGACCCTTCGGGAAGAACCTCCTGAACTGCTTCTTCCATGTAACGCTGCAAGGTCCGGTCGAAAGTTGTCCACACTCGGAGGCCGCCGTTGTAAACCTTGGCAAAACGTTCCTGGTAGGTCTCTCCGAGAGCCGAATGCGCTAACAGGGCTTCGGTCACTTCGTCCAGGAAGTAATCCCTTCGCAGTGTTTCATCAGTTTTTTGTGGACTTCGGTTACGGTCGGGTAAGCCACGCTGTTCGAATCGCTCTCGATCTTCAGAGTCGATAATCCCCGCATCTTGAGCGTTCTGTAAAGACATACTGCGTCGCTTACTCGCTATGTCCATGTCATCGAAACCGTCGTAAATCCCAGGACTTCGGATTAACCCCGCCAAAAATGCGGCATCGCCCACATCGAGTTCGCCAGTATTCTTGCCAAAGTAAGTTTCGGCGGCGGCCTGCAAACCGTATGCGCCGTTACCGAAATAGATTTCATTCAGGTAAAACTCAAGAATTTCCTCCTTCGAAAATTCTTCTTCTAGGCGCGCCGCTAGTACAGCCTCACGAATTTTCCTACTAAAGGAACTCTCGTCTCCAACGATTCGAAGCTTCACGATCTGTTGGGTGATTGTGGATCCGCCTTGGGTTATCGCGCCACTCGTTAGGTTCTGAATCATCGCTCGGGAAATCGCGCGTATGTCTACACCGTTGTGGAGCCAAAATTTGTTGTCTTCGACCGCTAGCAACGTCGCCAGAACGTCCTCCGGGACTTCATCTATCTTGACCAGTTGACGATCTATGTCGTAACGCAGTATGCCGATTTCATTTCCGGCGCTGTCATAAACCTCTGTCCTTTGCGCTCCTGGCGAAAGATCAAGAGCTACGTCCGTTCGTTCCCTATCGACTGCGAACAGTGCCTTCTTGCTGTGAGGACCAATGGCTAGTCCCACAGCTGTTATCAAAACGGCGCACGCGAGGACTGTTGCTGCCAAAACCGGTAAGCGAAGAAGTCGCCGGAAAGCTCTCACCAACCATTGAAGGTACCGGCCCTGAGAGCTTACGAAGGGTCGGTCAGCCTCTCCTCGGCATCATTTCGTCGCGTTTGTACGCAATCATGGTGCTGTGACTCAGTCAGTAGCCGATACGTCTTCTTTAGATCCAACTCAAGTTTTGATCGTAGATGGAGGGCCACATCCCCCTTCTCTTGCGCGTATCCCTGAAGCAACTTTAGTTATCGCGGTTGATAGTGGTTATGAGCACGCCCAAAGCTTGGGAATCAAGGTTGATGTCGTTGTCGGTGACCTTGATTCTGTGACCGCTGAAACTCTGCAAACCCTTGATGCTCAAGTGGCTGTGGAAAAACACGACACAGACAAAGATGAAAGCGACCTGGCTCTAGCACTGAAGTTTGCTCAAAGAGTCGGGGCCCAACATATCGATATCGTTACTGGAGGAAATGGCCGGCTTGATCATCTGCTAATCGGATCAATGCTGTTAGCCAACGAGGAGAACCTCAACCAATCGATCGTCACTCATTGCGGAACCAGTCGTATGGTTGCCTTAGGGCCAAGTAAACCGCTCGAACTCGACAACATCATTGGTTCATGGCTTAGCTTGATCGCCCTGGACGTCGGGGCAAGGGTCAGCACTACGGGTTTGCGATGGAACCTCGCCCCAACTGATGTGTTCCCTCCCTTCAGCAGCCTCGGATTGAGCAACCAGATCCTCGACAAGCCGACCGTTAACGTAACGCAAGGAATTTTCCTCGCAATAGTTTCCTCTCCTGATGCCTAGAACCGCCGTGAAACTCAGCAAAATGGTGGCCGCACTATCTTGTATTTTTGTCCTTATAACGGCTTGTGCTTCCCCAAAAAAGACCCAGCAATCGATAAGGCTTCTCACCCACAAGGACTTCCACCTTCCCGAGGAAGCTCTCACTGATTTCACTAAGAACACAGGCATAGAGGTCTTGGTGTTTGTGGAGGACGACGCAACCTCCATGGTGAACCTCCTTGAGCGGGCAGCAGACAATCCAGTTGCCGATGTCGTCCTCGGTATCGACAGTCTTGAGCGGCGACGTGTAACAGAAAAAAAGCTGGTGGAGTCCTACCGGCCCATCGCAATCGACCGGCTCGACCCTTCGTTGGTGCTTCAAGATGCGATGCTGACACCTATAAGTCAGTTGGCGGCTTGCCTGAACCATTCAAAGTCCAGATACGAGGTTCCCGAGCGTCGGTTGGATCAATTGCCTGACCCTGAGAACATTCCGTTACAAGCTCCGACGAGAATCGATGACATCTTCGATCCGAGATACGCCGAGACAGCAGTCATCCCCGATCCGTTGTCGAGCCGACTAGGGGTCTATTTCTTGGTGGCCCTCGAACGTCTTTACCCTGAAGACATCGAGGGCGTCACTCCGTGGCCGAAACTGGTAGATGAAATGCTGCGTTGGGGGATGGAGGTCGCTCCAAGCTGGGAAGAAGCTTGGTTTAGTCGTTTTCAGCCTTCAGCTGGACCCGAAAACAGCGATACACGATCCCTTACCTGGGGATCTTCGGGGATGCCGGCAGTAAGTGTTCGCTTCGTCCCTGAGTTACCAGATGAGGTAGACGTCGCCGTACTCGATAGCGGCTGTGTAAAGGTCGTCAACTATGCCGCCGTCATCCGTAACACCCCAAACCGACGAGATGCAGGGCGACTAATTGACAGCTTCATCGAGCCCCTATTTCAATACGGAGTTCCGGACCGTTACGGAAGTCGCCCTGCTAGGACCGACATAGTACGCACCGAAGCCTGGCGACGGTTCGGTGTCAACGTGACTGCCATCCCAATCGACGAATGGCGAATCGGGCCGCTCTGGGAACAATGGCTATTGACCTGGCAACAGATCGTGAAAGTCATCGCTAGCGGAGAGGAGCCATTGCCACCTGTAGTCGAGGTGACCTTGCCTTCGCAATAGTTCAACCTCAAAACCCAGACTTTCAGGACCGACCTTCTCCGTAGTCACCCCAGGGCCGGTCCCTCTCTCTGACGGCGTCACGCAACGAACCGTCAGTAATTCCAGCAGCCCATCGCTGAGCCTCTGGTGTGTGTCGGGCGATCCCATCGAACAATGTCCCTAGCATCTGAGAGGTACGAAGACCCATATTCTCGAAGGCCTGATTTATCAAGAGTTTGTTTAGCGCCAGTTGGTTCGCCGGAATATTTGCGAATCTTCGAGCTTCGCTCTCCGCTGCGGAGGACAACTCTTCTGGATCACACACCTGTGATACGAGACCGATGCGAAGAGCTGTCTCCGCGTCAATGGGCCGACCAGTCAACAAGAATTGTTTCGCGTGCTCCAAGCCGATCCGATAGACCCACAGCATCGTGGTCGGTGTGCCATAGATTCGGCTAGGCGCATAGCCGAGTTGTGCGTCATCGGCCATAAACAAAAGATCAGCACACAGAAGCAAATCGGTGGCTCCGCCTATTGCCCAACCGGAAATTTCACCGATCACGGGTTTGGGACATTCCCAAATCTTCATGAAGTTACGCACATTGGTCGACATTGACTGATAATCCCTCACGGGATCCCAGTTCTCGCCGTCGACAGCGTCATCGTTGTTCAAAAAATCGTCGAGGTCATAACCCGCTGAAACGTTCCGGCCTTCCCCTCTAAGAACTATTGCTGCGACACTCTCAGCCTGCGTTGCCCTATCTATCGACTCCGCAACCCCCTGAATGACTTCTTTCGTGAGGGTGTTTAACCGGTCAGGGCGATTGATAGCGATAATCGCAACACCCTCTTGCTCTTCGTACAAAACTGGACCCGACACGAGATCGACCTCCTACACCACGCTGCGGTTGCCGTAGAGTAGTCCGCGCCGTCACAAGGCGGGACTCCCTTGACCGCCCTAGCCCATCACAGAAGTGCGTAAGGATCGACAATGTTGGAAACCACCACACTCGGCCACAAGACCGGCTTAAAGGTGCCGCGACTTTGCTTGGGAACAATGAACTTCGGTGAACCTGGGCGGGGACATCAAGGTGACTGGACACTGGGACTCAAAGATGCCCGCCCGATTTTTCAAGCGGCTATCGAGTCGGGACTGTTTTATTTCGACACAGCTGATATCTACGGCGTCGGTGCCTGCGAGGAGGTCGTTGGCCAATTGCTGCGCGAATTGCTCCCTAGAGACCAGTACGTCATTAACACAAAGATTTCGATGCCCATGGGTCGCGGCGCTAATCAGGGAGGTCTGTCCCGAAAACACATCTTCGAGGGTGTTGAGGACTCACTCCAACGTTTAGGCCTCGACTACGTCGATCAATTGATCATCCACCGTCACCCTCACGGCGTCAGAGGAGCAGCAGCCGTGCCCATAGAGGAGACTCTTGAAGCGTTGCACGACGTAGTCAAAGCAGGCAAGGCGCTCTACATTGGCGCATCATCAATGTTTGCGTGGCAATTCGCTGAACTGCAACTAACGGCCCGGCTCAACGGTTGGACAGAGTTTGTGAGCATGCAAAATCACTACAACCTCATCTATCGCGAAGAAGAACGCGAGATGAACCCATATTGCTTGAGTAGCGGAGTAGCCCTTCAACCATGGTCTCCCTTAGCACGCGGAATTCTTGCTGGTGCCTACCGCGGGAGCTTGGAAGGCGGCACGACGGACCGCTCGACTGGTCAAGACCGAGCGCGAACTGAGTCTCTCTATCGAGGCGAAATGGACTTTGCGATCGCGGACCGGGTCATCAAGCTGGCCGAAGAACGCGACTGTAGGCCTGCTCAAATAGCGATAGCGTGGCTACTTTCAAAACCTGGAGTGACAGCACCAGTGGTTGGCGTATCTAAGGTCCAGCAACTCCATCAGCTAGTCGAAGCCTGCTCTATCGAGTTATCCGTCGAAGAGACAACACATTTGGAAGAGCTCTATCGTCCGGTCGACAATCTGCTGTCTATAGGAACTTCCTAGATTCCTCTATTTGAAGTTTCTTTTACTCACCCGCTCCAGGGGAGCTAGCCTCATCTCTCAGTTCAAGGTGAGACGTCATGAACGTCTAGGCCGAAAGGGTTTGATGTGAAAGCGGCAGTACTAAACGAAATTCCAGGCGAACTTGAAATCGAAGATGTACAGATCGACAAACCTGGACCACGAGAAGTACTTATCCAGACTTCCGCTGCGGGGTTATGTCACAGTGACCTGCACTTCATGGAGGGGAAGTACCCATATATGACACCCGCTGTACTCGGTCATGAGTCAGCGGGAATTGTGGAGGCAGTTGGATCCGACGTCACCTATGTCAAGCCTGGCGATCACGTCATCACTTGCCTTTCGGTGTTCTGCGGTCATTGCTCTTACTGCATGGAGGGTCGCCCTTCTATTTGCTCGGGTAAAGATCTCGAATGCAACCGAGGACCTGATGAACCTTCACGTTTGACCATTGACGGTGCACCGGCTTGGCAATTTCTCAATCTCTCTTCATTTGCCGAACAGATGCTGGTCCACGAACACGCAATTGTAAAAATCCGTGACGACATGCCCCTTGACCGTGCCTCACTCATCGGATGCGGCGTTATGACCGGTGTCGGGGCGGTCTTTCGTACCGCCCGCGTGGAACCAGGAGAGACCGTAGCCGTATTTGGAGCTGGAGGCATCGGTCTCGCCGCCGTTCAGGCAGCGCGAATCGCCGGCGCCGGCAGAATTATTGCTGTCGACATGATCGACACCAAGCTCGAAGTGGCTCGCCAAATGGGCGCTACGGACACGGTGAACGCTGCGGACACTGATGCTGTGGGAAGCATCCACGAGATGACCGGTGGCGGAGTCCACAAGTCGTTTGAAGCTGTGGGCTTGAAACAAACCACTGAGCAGTCATTTCAGAGTCTCCGCAACGGCGGCACAGCAACTGTCATTGGCATGATCCCGATCGGAACAAACATCGAGATCCACGGCGTCGATTTCCTTTTCGAGAAGAAGATTCAAGGCTCAAATATGGGCTCGAACCAGTTCCGAACAGATATGCCGCGACTAGTGGATATGTACTTGGATGGTCGCTTGATGCTTGACGAAATGGTTTCTGCGCGAATCAGCCTAAACGAGATCAACCAAGGCTTCGAAGCTATGAAATCAGGTTCAGTGACAAGATCGGTTATAACTTTCAACTGATTTGTCGGCCGATTTGAGCGGTTTGGCCCTCACCAGTCATAGACGGTGTTGAAAACACCGCGGACCCTGCCCACTAGCGTGCACGCGTTAACTTTCTTAGCGCGTAACACGTTGATCGCCGCGTCGTTGACTCGATCCACTGCTAGTTGACCTTCGTACACCGCCTCATCGATGCCAGCAAAGGCTGCTCCAACATCGGCCAGACTGCCGAGGACCATCAGATCAGCCCCAGCTCCCAACGCCATAACGACTGCTTCCTCTATCGGCCAGCGATCGGACACAGCTTTCATGTTGAGCGCATCTGTAACTACCAACCCTTCGAAACCCAGGTCATCTCTCAAAAGGCCTTGGACGGCGGCGCTTGAAAGGGACGAGGGCAGCCCATTTGTCACTTCAGGAATCTCCGTATGGCCGACCATAATGGCCGATTTGCCAGTGGCTATAGCGGCTTCGAACGGAACTAGGTCAGTCTTGATTAGCTCATGTAACGGCGGCCCGACAGATCTCCCGTCGTGTGAGTCGAAATCAGCAGACCCATGACCGGGGAAGTGTTTGGCAACTGTCAAAACACCACCGTCACTGAAGCCTTCGATGGTCGCCACGCCGTAGTCGACAACTAGCGCTGGGTCATTGGAAAAAGACCGATCCCCTATTCCCGGTCCGGCACCTACATCTAGGACGGGCGCGAAGTTGACGTCGAAACCAAATTCAAGCATCCGAATTGCGTGACGTTCCGCCCGCTGGGCCACAATTTCGAGACGCTCATTTACTTGTCGAGCAGGGCTTGGTAGGTCGGGCAAGATGTGATGTAGCCGCTGAACTCGGCCGCCTTCTTCGTCAGCTGCCATCAGCAGCGGGATCCTATTCGCAAATTCTTGTAGCTCGTCGACCCTTCTTCCGATCCACGGCGTTGCTCCCCCTGATAACAAAATTCCTGCGATCTGATGATCGCGCGCTTCTTCTACGGCGGCTCCAAACTGAGATTCTTCCATCGTTGGTAACAGCAGTTGACCGATTCGTACCGCTCGCGGCAGCTCGGCGACACACCCACGATCAATGGTGTCGATCCATCGGCCTCGCATGAGTTGCTTCACAGCCAATCCGGACAACCATCCGGATGGGCGTTCATGCCCTGTAAAGATTCGTGGTCCCGGATCTCCAATCGCGACTTTCGTTCCGTTGACCAATTCAAGCCAAATTCCCAAGGCGCCCGGCGCTCCTTCGTAGGCGGTGCGAACTTTGTCCGTCAAAGGTTCGCTCTCACCGAGGGGCGGGATGATGTTCGTACCAACCACTTCTACGGTTCCGTCAGCGGAGACAATCCAGTATCCGATTCCACCCGGACCATCTAGGACTGCGACGACGGTGGAGTCCGGTGTTAACGGCTGAATTGACGTCTGAGCTGCCAGGTGCCCTGTTCCTTGAGGCGCCAAGAAAAAGATGATGGTGGAGGCCGCCAGAAAATGAGATGCCCGTGACCGCTGTCGAGTGCGTTTAGTCACGAATGCTCCCAATACTGATGTCAATTTCTTCAGCTGTTGGGAGCCGATAACTCAAAGAGATTTTCGTTGCCCCGAAATCTCTAACGAGGACGGGTACGTCTATTTGAACATGACGTAGTAAACAAAATGCTGCGTCCTCCGCTGGGCAGTAAAACACCGTCGCATCAGCCTGGATACGCATGTTTTCTTCTTCTTCGATGATTAGCGAGAATCCTTGGGGCATGTCTGGACCTTGAGCCCGGTAAGAATTCCTCCCAGCGATTCGTGAGTTCATTGCGTTGTCGATTCTTATGTCCAACACGAATGTCCCATCGCTGTTGAATTCGTAGCCGTCGGGCACCACCAGATCTACAGTCACGTCGAGGACTCCCGGGGCGATAATTTTCTGAGGGAGAGTCACAATTTCATCTGCTGCTGTGCGATGAAGAAGCGCTGCTGCCTTCTGGTTGCTGAGTACGAACGTGTTGAGTTGCCCTGTGTTGGTATTAAGGGTACGAATCCTGTGATTATTGGTGTCCGCTACAAACAAGATCTCGTCGGCCACGCTCAACCCACTTGGTTCAGCAAGCTGAGCGGCTTCGCCAACACCGTCCCTTGAGCCGGGTAGTCCACTTCCTGCAACCAGTCGTGAGTTTCCGGTGGCGAGGTCTATGACCTTTATACGGTGGTTATAGGTATCGGCGATGTATAGATCGTTACCAACCATTTCAATGCCGACAGCGTGTTGAAGCATTGTCTCCTGTTGGGTACCTACTTCATCTCCCCAGGAAAATAGTCCTTTCCCGATGAGGGTGGTGAGTTGCCCATCGTTACCCAGTTCAATCGAACGAATTGCGCTCGCTTCAGGGTCTGTAAACCAAAGAGTGGAACTGTCCGCTACCAGACCTGAAGGCTGAGAAAGAGTGGCTGAAAGGCGATGCCCGTCATCAAGTCCCTCGGCTCCAGTTCCAGCAAAAATATCGGTCCAGCTGGCAGTTCCACCTCCATCGGCTAGCTCGATGACCCAAATTTGATGACGCCCGGCACCAGCGACAAACAGCTGATCCCCTATTCGTTCCACATCCCATGGCGACGCGAGTGCAGTCGATAAAGGTGGGCCCGGGACAACACGGTGCGTTGATCCGCCAGTTCCGGCCAGAGTCCCCACGGTGCGTCGTGACAGATCGACGACTCTTATCGCATGGTTCGCGCGGTCGGCAACATAGAGGTACCTTCCTGTTGACGAAAGCGCCATTCCTTGAGGCTGACTAAATCTGGCGTCGCCCCAAGAACCGTTGACCAGGCCCTCTGTTCCGCCACCAATCGTGTCCAGTATTCGTCCTGTGAGGTCCGTGACGATGATCCGATTATGACCGGAGTCGGCGATGAAGAGCTTGTTGCTAGCTTTATCGGCAAGTACCTTGCCCGGAAAACTCAGAACCGTGGGGATCGGTTTTTCGTCCGCTGTTATTGCTTCTAAGGGCCGGACATCGATGAGTCCTGCTGTGCCATATTCAAGGCTCATTCGGTCAATGACGGGCTGAAAGAGCGGATAGATGCCCTCTCCTGCATGACTCCCAACTACCCGGCCGAGAGGATCAATTAATACAAGGGTTGGCCATGCCCGGACTCGGTAAGCACGTCGCAAGTATTCGTAGGCATCGTTTACCACGGGATGCCGGACCTGTAACCGTTGCACTGCGTGCTTCACTGCGCCACTCGTTCGTTCATGGTCAAACTTCGCCCAGTGAACACCTACCACCACGAGCGAATCGGGGTACTCATCTTCCAGTCGATGTAAATCAGGTATGACGTGAAGGCAGTTGATGCAACCTTGCGTCCAGAAGTCGAGGATGACGATTTTGCCTCGAAGATCGGACACTAATGACAGCGGCCGTTCCACATTGAACCAGTCGAGACCATGGGGAATCTCCGGTGCAGCAATCTCTCCTGCATAGGTGAAGTCAAGTTCAGCTTTCAGCGTTGTGGACGCAGGAGCGGGTTCAGATATCTCCGACCTTGGGGAAGGAACTGTTCCTTGGCTGTTAGGGCGGTCTGTCGTGTTCGACCCACAGGCCGCCAGGATGCTCAACATGAGCAGAGCGAGCACCAGGAGGGTTCGTCGGGACATTGGCTAGCTAATTCGCATGGTTGGTTTCTCGACCTCGGGCTCAGGTCTTCAACCGAGAATCAATGACACCGGTGTCGAAGCCCGCTAGATGGAGCCCACCGTGAAATCTCGCATGTTCAATCTTTAGACATCGGTCCATCACGACATCTAATCCCGCGTTGAGGGCCACCGTTGCTGCTTCAATGTTCCACAGTCCAAGTTGTGCCCAAAATGATTGAGAACCAATGGCGGCGGCTTCTTCTGCAACTTCCGGTAAGTCTTCGGAACGTCGGAAGACGTTCACCATGTCGGGAACTTTCGGCAGTTCCGCCAGAGTGGGATAACAGGGTTGATCAAGTATTTCTTCGGCCATCGGATTCACAAAATACACTTCGAAATCCGCACTCGAACTGAGCAGGTAGGTGGCCACAAAATTGCTTGGTCGCGCGACACTGGCTGACACGCCGACCATTGCCACCGTCTTGGTCCGCTTAAGGAGCGCAAGGCGTTCTGTTGCGGATGGTTCACTCCAACCCGGGACAGGCTCGTGGGGCACGGTCACAATTCACTCGCTTTCGATAATGCCTGATCGAGATCCCAAACAATGTCGTCAAGGTCTTCGAGTCCCACGGAGATTCTGACCATGTCTTCACTGACCCCGCCAGTGGCCAAGGCCTCGTCTGAGAGCTGTTGGTGCGTTGTCGAGGCCGGGTGGATCACCAACGTCCGCGCGTCACCGACGTTTGCGAGGTGACTAATAACTTGAAGTGACTCGATGAATCTAGCTCCAGCTGCTCGACCTCCTTTGACTCCAAAGGTGAAGATGGCCCCTGGTCCCTTGGGCATGTATTTCTGTGCCAGATCGAAATAGCGGGAGTCCGAAAGACCGGCGTAGTTGACCCAATTCACCATCGAGTGCTCATCAAGGTGTTCAGCGACGGCTTGCGCATTCGTTACATGCGCGTCCATTCGGAATGGCAATGTTTCTATTCCTTGAAGCAGAAGAAATGCATTGATGGGCGACATCGAGGCTCCGATGTCTCTTAGCTGTTCTGCGCGCAGTTTGGTACAAAAAGCGTATTCTCCGAAGTTTTCCCAAAACTTCAGCCCGTTGTAGCTTTCGACCGGTTCCGTCATCTGCGGAAAGCGGCCACTTCCCCAGTCAAAACGACCTGACTCAGTCACCACACCCCCAATCGAATTTCCGTGGCCACCTATGAATTTGGTTGCCGAGTGCAAGACAATGTCCGCTCCATGGTTAAGTGGTTGACAGAGATAGGGAGTGGCGAAGGTGCCATCGACGACGAGAGGCAAGTCTTCGGAATGAGCTATATCGGCGATGGCAGAGAGATCGGGAATGGACCCTGAAGGGTTGCCGACGATTTCGGTGTACAGAAACTTAGTGTTTTCGTCTATAGCTTCGGCATATGCATCCGGGGCATCGCCATCGACAAATCGTGCTTCTATACCAAACCGGCCAAGTGTCACATCGAAAAGGGTGTGAGTTCCTCCGTACAACGCCGAAGAAGTAACGAGATTGTCGCCATGATGCGTTAGAGCTGCTGCAGTCAAGAATTCGGCCGACATTCCTGATGCGGTCGCCACTGATCCGATTCCGCCTTCAAGGCTGGCCATTCTTTCTTCGAAAGCGTTGATCGTGGGATTGGAAATCCGGGTGTAGATGTTGCCGTACTTTTGGAGTGCAAATTTGTCTGCTGCGTCCGCTGTGTCTTCGAAAATGAAGCTGGTTGACTGATAAATAGGGACGGCACGCGAACCTGTGGTCGGATCGGGCCTGCCGCCTGCATGTAAGGCTCTGGTTCTGAATCCCCAATTACGGTCGTTCACAACATCGATTGTAGGTAATGCTTTAGCCGGCGCGTTCGCTCTCGTATTTTTGTACCAGTGACAAGGCTTCGGCTGGCTCTATTTTGGCCACACCGATCATCCAACAGGCGATCGGTGCGGCTATACGTTCAGAGCTGTGAGCCGCAACCCCAGCGAGATTCAGCAAGTTGTCAATCTCTCCAGGGCTAGGAGCGTCCAAGCCCAGTTCGTTAGCCAGACCTTCAATCCATTGTTGTGCTGAGGGGTTTTGATCCGACATGTTCTCTTTTCTATGTTTCGTTGGTGAATTGGGGTGGGTCATAGGATTCAACGCGTGGGGCGGGTCCCGGGAAGCGTTCGATATCCACTAGGCACGTATGTGCCGAAGGTCCTTGCGCCAATTTGGAGGTCCCTTTATCTCTCGTTAAGACGTTCGGGTTTCCGGCTCTGCACATGCCAGTGGAGTCCGGGTCATACCAAGCTCCCGTTGAAAGTTGCACGACCTCTGGCATCAACGAATCATCGATTATTGCCCCTGCCAGGCAACTGCCTCGGTCGTTGAAGACGCGCACCACCTCCCCTTCCGATATGTCCCGCTCCTTCGCTACCTCGGGATGAATTCGAATGGGTTCTCGCCCCGCTACCTTCGATCCTTGGCTCGGTTCGGTGTGGTCATATTGGCTGTGCAGTCGCACCGCCGGTTGGTTGGAGACGAGATGGAGGGGAAATCGGTCCGACTCTGGTCCCCCTAGTCGTTCGTATGGTTCCATCCAAGCCGGGTGCGGTGGACAATCTTCATATTCGAACACCGCGATGGTTTCGGACCACAATTCAATTCGTCCACTAGGTGTACCGAGGGGATGAGCGGCGGGGTCCGACCTGAATTCACTGAGGAAGACCTGCTCATTTTCGCCCATTTCATTCATCTCGGGGTGCCGTAAGTAACCGGCGTCGCGGAATTCTTCATAGTCGGGTGCCCAATCGTTCTCCGCTCTAAATAATTCGTACAGCAGTTCAACCCATTCGTCTGCAGTTCTCCCTTCCGTGAACCTCTCTTGAAGGTCGAGTCTTTCCGCGACCATTTCGAGAATTTGGTAGTCGTCGCGGGCGTCTCCCGGAGGATCGACTGCGCGGCCATGGGATATCAACATGTTTTCGGCTCCACCGATGTCGTTGCGTTCCAGCGGCGTCGATGATGGCAACACGATGTCTGCCCGTCGGGCGGTCGGCGTCCAGAAGGGTTCTTGGACCACGATGGTCTCCGGACGTTCCCAAGCCGCTACCAATTCGTTCAGATTCTGGTGATGGTGGAAGGGGTTGCCTCCTGCCCACCAGACCATTTTGATGTCGGGGTATGTGCCTGATCGTCCGTTGAAATCGTAGGGCTGCCCGGGATGGTCGAGCAGTTCGCGAAAACGCGACACCGAGATTACTGGCTGGGTGTCAGGCCTTGGGGGGATCGGGATCCCCGGGACCCGTTTACGGACTTGACCCGCTCCCACATTGCCTTGCGCCCCAAACGGGAACGCTATCCCGCCTCCCGGGAGGCCGATCTGACCTAGGGCACATGCCAGAGCGGTGGCTGCCCAGTAAGACTGCTCGCCGTGATCAGCTCGCTGAATAGACAAGCCCACATTGATCAAGGTGCGGCGAGTCGACATTTCTTCGGCCAAGTGTTCGATGGTTTTGGCGTCGATGCCTGTGATAGTTGATGCCCACGTCGCAGATTTTGGTTGCCCGTCAGAATCTCCCATGACGTACGCTGAGAAACGGTTCCAGCCGTGGACGTAGCGGTTGATGAACTCGTTATCGACTCGGTCCTCCACCAATAGTGTGTGGATACAGGCCAGCATCAAAGCTACGTCGGTGCCAGGTCGGATCGGTTGCCAGCGTGAGTTCATCTGGAGGTCGATGTCGTCTCGGATGGGTCCGATGTTCAGAAATTCAGTTCCGTTTTTGCGGGCTTTCTGCATCCAATCTTGTGTGTGGTGTGTGCCTTGACCGCCGTAGGTAACTTCTGTGTTGGAACGACGAAGTCCACCGAAGGTGACGAACAGGTCGGTGTGTTGGCTAATCACTGACCAACTGGTACCTCTGCCGATTGCCGCGTGGTATCTCATTCCGAGGAAATAAGGAACGATTGCCTCAGCTGCTGATGAGGAATATGTCCCCCATACATCGGTATAGCCGCCATACAGACGCAGAAGCCGGAACAGTAAAGCGCTTGGTGCGTGGACTCGGCCTGAGGATCCCCAGCCGTAGGAACCGGCGAATAGCGCTTCTGGGCCATGTCTACTCCGGATACGTTTCAATTCGTCTGAGGCAAGGTCAATAGCGCGATCCCATTCAACTTCTACGAACGGTTCTTTCCCTCTTTGTTCCGGATGTGCTCCTGGGCCGTCCTTGAGCCATGATTGCCTCACCGCTGGGCGAAGAACTCGTAGTTCGGATCTATGAAGGTAGGCCTGACCGATGTCTGAGGGGTGAGGGTCTAGTTCGTGGCCATGCACGGCGACGATTTCGTCTCCATCGCTTTCTATTCGATACGACCCGAAGTGGGTTCCAAGTGTGGTGAGTTTGTTCATAACTATTGAAGAACAGGGTTGGTGTCGAGATTGCGGTGTGGTTCCAAACTCCATGACTCGGCGATGAGTTCAAGACTTGTGATTCTCTCGTCGATGGCGTAGCTGGAGCAATGCAGAAACAATTCGTTGGCCTCGGTTTGTGCCGCTAAATCTTGTAAGCCTGTCACGACTTCATCAGATGTCCCGCTGATCGCGTTGCTGGGCATAGCCTCCGCCCGGTCCCATTCGGGGTGAGATAGTGCTTCGTCGGGAGGCACCAGTGGCCAAAAGCGTCCGGTTCGCATGCCGTATTTTCTGAGTTTGCTCGGCGCGGCGAGCATTTGTGCTTCGTCGGTTGTGGTTGCCGCCATAACTGATGCCGAAACGATGGTGTACGGCTCGCTGAGCACGGGCGACGGACGAAAAGCTTCGCGATACAACTCCACTGCTTCGAGAGTTCCGCCCGTGTCGAAATGGTTAGCGAACGTGAATGGAAGGCCTAGAACACCTGCGAGTTGCGCACTAAATCCACTTGACCCAAGAAGAACTACTGCCGGGGAGGTTGTCGCGACCGGGGTGGCTGAAAACTTGTTCCACAATCCATGATCGGTTCTGACGTCACCGAGAAGTCCCATGACGTCGATTAGGTCGCGTGGGAAATCTTCAACGGTTAAAGCCGATGCGGATCCTCGTATCACAGCCATTGTCTGTCGGTCGCTTCCTGGTGCTCGACCAATCCCTAGATCGATGCGACCCGGGTGGAGGGCTTCTAACAGCGCGAATTGTTCCGCAATCACCAGTGGCGCATGGTTCGGAAGCATGACTCCACCCGAACCCACCTTTATCCGCTTGGTAGAGGCAGCAACATGGGCTATGAGGACGGCCGGTGAGGTGCTCGCGACCGTGTTCATGTTGTGGTGTTCGGCGACCCAAAACCTTGCATAGCCGAGTTCTTCCGCCTTGAGGGCGAGATGTGTCGCTTCGCTGAGCGCTTGTGCGCTTGTCCCGTTGTTTGAAACGGTGGCGAGATCCAAGACGGACAGTGGTACAGGTTCCACGGTTAAAAAATCTACGCCCTAATTGCCTGAAACGTCAGTTCTAAGGCAGCGATTGCGAACTCATACATATTTGATTCGCGATCATTATTTCCGGTGCGTAGCTCGAGAGTGACCTCTGTTTCGCCGCTACACGCTACCCAGCCAACGCCTGGGGGGTCTCCGTAGGGGTTACCCGATGGCCCAGTTGCACCAGTTTCCCCTATCCCCCAATCTGCCCGGTATAGCTGTTTGGCTCGCTTCGCCTGGATCAATGCGAAGGATTCGGTTGCTCCACGTACGTCTTTGGGTATTGGGTCATCACCTGCCAACACGTCACGAGCGGAGGTCGTGTAAACAACCATTCCGCCTTTATAGAAATCGCTGGCACCGGGAACGGCGACAAGAGCCGCGTTGATCAATCCTCCGGCGGCAGATTCAGATACCGCTATGGAACTTTCGCGTGTGCGCAATTCTTGAGCGACTTGTTTCCCAGCTTCGATCAGGTCACCAAAGGTCAAGGTAGTCATCCGAGTGCCCCACTGATTGCGATATCGGCAATCTCATTCGCGTCCAACCCCAGTAGCTCAGTTAGGACATCAAAGGTGTGCTCGCCGAGCAACGGAGCTGCTGATCGGGGTCCATGGTCGTAGTTCTCAATTGAATATTGATGACCCGCGTACGGGACGCGTCCCATAGCCCCGTGCTCGTGCCACTTGTAAAAACCAAGGTGTTCATACTGAGGGTCTGCGAGGAGATCGCTGCTTCGCGCTACGAGTCCCGCGGGAATACCCTCATCTAGCAGTCTGCGCTCTAGTTCCTTACCTTCTTGATCTTCAGTCCAATCACTAATGTGTTCATCGATCACATCTGCGGCTTCGATCCGACCACTGCTTGTTTCATACTCTTTCTCGGAGGCCCACTTCGGGTTGCCCATGAGGTTTCGAAGTGAGACCCAGTTCATGTCATTCGCGACTGTGATGGCTATCCAACGATCGGTTCCTTGGATCGGATACACCCCTTGCGGACCGATTTCACCTTCACGGTTACCTACCCGTGTCGCTTTTACTTGATTGATTTGGAAATCGAGTAGCTCCGGCGTCATGAGTTGAAGCCCGCACTCCAATTGCGCTGCTTCCAAAATGCGCGCCGAACCAGTTCGCCGTCGATGCTCTATCGCTGCCAATAGGGCTGACGTAATAAATCTGGGAGCGATTGTGTCTGTGTACGCAAGATACGGTCCATCTGGTGGAAGATCCGGCCAACCAACCACTTCGTAGTAGCCAGCTATCGCCGCAGCGTGGTACCCGTAACCCGCTAGCGGCGACAACGGGCCGCCACTAGCCAGTAGTGACGTATGGACAATGATTGCTGAAGGGTTAAGTGAACGAATGACATCATCGCTAAATCCACCTCGGGCGAAGGCCCCGGGACTCCATGCCTCAATTACTACATCGGCCCAAGCGATCATTTTTTTTGCAATTTCAATTCCGGTGTCATTCTTTAGATCGATATCAATGCTCATTTTGGATGTATTGAAAGTTGCGAAGAACTGCGACAGGTTCTCCCCAAAGATCTGATCCTTGAATGGGCCGTTGACCCTCAAGGGATCGAGCCGTCCGCCGGATTCGATCCGAACCACTGTCGCTCCGTGGTCAGCTAGTGCTTTTGCTGTGATAGGGCCTACCCCCACCCAAGAAAAGTCGGCAACCTTTAGTCCTTCCAAGGGAAGCTTCGAATGCTCAATCTTCTGAGTTGTTCTTGTGAGCCGTCCACCCGCTAGGTCATTTCGTATGTCTTTCCCATGTTCATCGAGGAGCGGTGGTTTTCTGGGTGCAGCCAAGCGCTGCCCGTCCAAAGATAGAAATCCTCCCGGCATCCGCTCGTCTGCTAACCCTCGTTGGTTGTTACGCCAAAATTTCCTTAGCTCAAGATGGTCGAAGGCCAAGAGGTCTTCTACATCGTTGATGGGAGCCAAAGTCGCTCCAAGTTCTAGTCCTCGTCGCATCAGAGTCTCGCGGGGATATCGAACACACAACGCACTAACCGCTCGGTATATATCAGCGAATTCATATTTCGTGTCTTCGCCACTTATCGCTCGGTGGTCGAAGGTGCCCCAGTCTTCCTCAAGCCAAGAAGGATCCACTATCCCTTCGTCGATGAGCCACGGACCCAAGGCTTGGGCGAGATCCCCTCGGCTGACAGCTATAAGCCAACCATCGGAGGCCTGAACCCGAATTTGTAGCGGCGGATCAGTGAGGATCTCTGTTCCGGTGCGATGGATGTCGCTTCCTTGAATAGCGTGGGCCTCCATGGCGTTTAGCAGGGTCCAGGTGACACACGATTGTGCCGACACTACGACATGCTGCTTTTCTCCAGTTGTCCGCATTCGAGCGTGGGCAACCAATCCTGCTACCGCCGATTCGGCTCCAGCATGTCGCCAAACTTGAGGTATGGACGCCTTGACTGGTGGTCGTTCCGGAATACCCTGCAGGTTTGGTGACCCTCCGAGCGAAGCGATTGACATCTCGCTGTGTGGATCGTCGGCACGTGGCCCATCTTCGCCGAACGGCGTAACGATCACGTGTACGAGTTGGTCGTTGCACTTTTGGATCTGAGTTCTGTCAATACCGGATTGTGAGGTGCCGGTCGGTGGCCCTGACTCGTAAAGGAAGTCTGCACCCCGGACCAATCCGAAAAGTATTTCCCGGTCGTCTTTTGCGTCGAGGTCAAGAACAATGGACCGTTTATTCGATGCGTACGCGATGAAATGCAGACTGCGGAGATCCGAAGCGGACTCTCGCCTCAGGGGATTTGAACGGCGAGTGGCGCAACCTCCGGGGGGTTCCACCTTAATGACGTCAGCGCCCAGCTCTCCAAGTATCCAGGGTCCTACATCTCCGCGGTGGTCGGTGAGATCGATCACTCGTAAGCCTTCTAGCGGACGCGAGGGGTTCCCTGTGCCTTGAACGCTTGGGCAATCATCAGCCGATTTCACCGCCACCCTTCTCCTCTCTCGGTTTCAGACGATAGTTTGCGTTTATGGCAGCGACCTCTTTACAGCTTCGAGAGCTGGTGTCAGGCGTTGAAAACCTGATTTTTGACCGTGCGAAGGAGTCGGATCACCTGAGACGTCCCGACGCAGAGGTCGTTGCCGCGTTAGGAGATTTGGGCCTTATGAAGCTCCTCGTCCCAAAGGAGTATGGCGGACACGAAGTGCATCCGTCAGATTTGATTGACTTCACGAAGTCTCTCGCTGAGATCCACGGATCGACCGCCTGGGTAGCGATGACGTGCAATGAAGAAGCGGAGTTGGTCTCAGCGTATTTGCCACCTGAGACTTGCCGCTACTTGTGGATTGAGGATCCTTCACTGGTTATCGCCGGTTCAGGCGTGGCGAGAGGAACAGCATCGCGAACGCAAGGCGGCTGGCTTATCACTGGCCGCTGGAATTTTGTCAGTGGCTGCACGACCGCGCACAAGTGGGTGTTGAACAGCGTGGTCGCGGGGAGTTCACCCATCGAGTTGTGCTTTGCCTTCATCGACGCCAACCCTGATTTCATCGAAGACACCTGGCATACGGTGGGGTTGCGCGGAACTGGTTCTCATGACGTGATCTTGAATGATTTCTTCGTGGAGGACGCGTTTTGTGGAGTTGTGGCCAACAATTCGTTACCGCTCCCAGATCTACCGTTTTACAGATTGCCTTCGGCTCTGAGATTCCCGTTCCCCAAGACAGGAGTAGCGGCTGGGCTAGCAAGTCGAGCTATAACAGACTTCAAATTTCTAGCAGAGGAGAAAACACCTCTGAACTCCAAACGATCCCTCAAAGAACGACCTGACGCGGCTGTAGCGCTCGCGAAAGCCGAAGCACTTGTGGGCACTGGACAAGCCTGGGTTCACGAACAGCTCGATGCAGTGTGGGAGGTCGCCGAAAACGATGAACCTGTAACCTCCGATCTCCATGCTCGGGTGCGTTTGGCTTGTTCTTGGTCCGTGCAGAACGCAATTAGAGCGATTCAACATCTCGTTGATGCTGCCGGTAGCACGGCTAATTTCCAGAATTCTGGGCTCATGAGTCTTTTGGATGACGCCCGCGCCGTCGCTGGCCACTTCATGGTGGGTTCGTATCAGATCGACACTGCTGGGCGGGTACTTCTGGGCTTGGATGCGGGTGATCCCGCGTTTTAGTTCTTGTGTTCCATCCGCTGTGACCGGCTTAATCGAGGCGTGCCGCTACGCCCTCTAATTCTGGGGATGACGCAGGGAAATGCTCAAGGACGAGGGGGTCGTGTCCGGGGATGATGACGCCGCCGGGACCTGCGAGCTGTCTAAGGGTGTCCCAACCTTGGATCATCTTCGACAAGTCATCAATGATGGGGAAGGGTCGACCTTCGTCCATGTTCGCCCAGTAATGGCTGGCATCGGATGCCAGAACAACAATTCCGTGTCCCGTATCAATTCGAACAACCTGCAGCCCCCGGGTGTGCCCTCCTATGAGGTGCAAGGTCAACCCCGGAGCAAGTTGGGTATCACCGTCATGAAACGTCACGCTTTGCGCGAAGACTCGACCAACGAGATCTTGTACGTGTCGAACATTGAACGCATGGTTGTATGCCTTGTGGGTCATATCGCGGCCCGTGGCAAATGACATCTCCTGGTCTTGTGCGTGAAATGTTGCATTCGGGAACTGGTTGACACCTCCGGCATGGTCATAGTGGAAGTGAGTCATGATCACATCTGTGACTTCTTGTGGGTCCACTCCTAGAAGGGCAACCCCCTCTGACGCGGTCCTGAGTAGCGTTCGTTGTCTGTTCTGCGCGTCGTCCTCCTCGAATCCGGTATCAACAATCCATTCCTTCCCGTCGTCATTTCTGATTAGCCAAACGAAATAATCCATTGGCATCGAAGTGTCGTCGTGCGGGTCCCCTCCAACGAAGTGCTCTGCACGAACTGCTTCTCGTTCGGCGTATTTGATCGCATGGACCTCGTAGCTGGTCACCGGACCTCGTCCCCTTCAGATGCGCGAATGCTTGCGGACACGCTACTGCCGCGCGTAACTCTTTTCGGCTCTACGATGCCGATACACAAGTTTCAGGAGGCTGCGTTGACTTTCGAGATTGCCAAGTTGTACAGAGAGGACCTTCCTCCTGCCGAAGGGCCTTGGAGCGGAATTCCAGAATTTAGTTTCGTGGGCGGAAACAACGATGAGGCCAACGTCCCCGTCGCAGGTCTTTCAGAAGCGGCTACCCGGGTGCTGCAACGCGAGGGCCGAAAGCTCGCCGTGTACAACCTGGGCGGGAGCCCCTTGGGACACGAAGATCTGCGGAAGTTTGTCTGTAACAAACTAGGAATTCGAGCTGCAACAAATGTTGAACCCGATCAAGTTCTTGTTACTTCAGGCTCTCTTCAGGCTCTTGATTTGGTCAACGATCTGCTGCTCTCACCGGGCGACAACGTGATCGTTGAGGAAGCCACCTACGGCGGAATGCTCAGTCGTCTTAAGCGTTTAGGGGTGGTCGTTCACGGAGTGCGGCTAGATGGCCACGGGGTGCGCCCTGATCATCTGAGCGAACTGCTTGAGCAATGCACCAACAGTGGGGCACCCGCAAAATACCTGTACACCATACCGACGGTGCAAAATCCGACCGGGTCTTGTATGCCTCTGGACCGTCGCCTCGAAATTTTGGAGGTAATGGGCGATCATGAGACGGCAATCTTTGAGGATGACTGTTATGCCGACTTGCTGTGGGGCTGCCCGCGGCCTCCCACATTGTGGGAGCTCGACGAGTCTGAAACTAGGGTCATCTACTGTGGGTCATTTTCGAAGTCCATTGCTCCAGCACTGAGAGTTGGGTATCTAGTTGCCGACTCATCTGTTCTTCAACAAATCCTTTCACTGAAGATCGACGCCGGCTCTGGCGCTCTTGAGCAAATGGTTGTGGCGGAATATGCGGCATCGCATTTCGATGATCATGCTGAGCAGTTAACGTCGGTTCTTCATCGAAAGGCCCAGGTTATGGCTGAGGCCCTGGAGCAGCACTTTGGAGATTCGGTGGAGTTCGAGATGCCACAGGGCGGCATTTTCATGTGGCTGGTTTTCGCCGATGAGGTTGATACGGCGATGTTCGCCAACAAGGCAGTTGGTAGCGGAATCGAGTTCAACGCTGGTGCTGGTTGGTCGGTTGATCCTCATTGGGGAGCCAACAAGATGAGGCTGTGCTTCGGGAACCCAACCGAAGAAGTCATTCAAGAGGGCGTGCGGCGCCTGTCAGAAATTATGGATCTCTCCTAGCCCACGCTTGTTCTTTCTCAGTCCTCGACCTTTAGGGTTCGGTCCCAGTCGAGAGGCACTGTTCCTTTCGGACCGATAACCACGAGCTGGTTTCCTTCGGGAGCGTTCTTGCGGTCGGCGAGCGCTCTCAGTTCCCATCTGCGACCCACCAGTTGGAACACCATTGGAATTTGAGGTTCCTCGGCGACGCGAACTATTCCTTTGGCGCGCTGGACCTGTTCAGGTAACCGTTCGATCAATTCAACCAGTGCATCTCTGGGTATGGGTTGGTTTGACCTGTGGCAGCGAGATTCATACTCGCCAACTGCTTCAGATGCTTTGGGTACTTTGCTCACTTCAGATCCGAATAGCAGGTCGAGATCGATCCTGGAGTGGACGCATTCGACCAGTAGGGCATCACTGTTGAACCTATCCAGTTCCGTTCGAACTGTTTCTGTTTCCGGTGCCAAGTCTGTTTTGTTGAGGAGAATTACATCTGCTGCGGCTAGTTGACTTCGAACTGTTTGTCCTACAAGTGGGTCGGCGAGTTGCTGAATGAGGTTGACGCTGTCAGCTACCACTGCCACGGCGTTCAAAGCCATTCCCGGCGCGTGTCCGTAGGCTGCTACTGCTGCGGGGTCTGCTACTCCGCTCGCCTCGATGACCAATCGCGTTGGTCTAGGGTTTCGCTTGGCTACATCGTCGAGAGCTTTGCTGTAACCATCAGCGAGTGAGCAACAGATACAGCCATTAGTCAAAGTGATGGTGTTCTCGTCTGCTGAATCGACAAGTTTGTCATCAATATTGATTTCTCCGAAGTCGTTAATGAGGACAGCGATAACTTCAGTCGCTTGAGAGAGAAGATGATTAACCAACGTGGTTTTCCCTGCGCCGAGATAACCTCCGATGACGGTCACTTCCATTGGGCTGTCATACAAATCGACCAATTTGGTTACTGTGATCCCGCTTGAAAGGGAACGCCGCCCACTACTGTGCCCCACACTTGGATGTTCTTTAGCTCTTCGGGCTCTACTTCGTATGGGTCACTCTCCAAAACCGTGAAGTCGGCCAATTTGCCGTTTTCGAGCGAACCTATTTCGTTATCCATGAGTAGCTGGTGTGCAGCATCAATTGTGCAGGCTTGAAGTGCTTTGTGAACACCGATCCGCTCCTCAGGTCCGAGAATGTTGCCAGATGCGGTCAATCTGTTGACAGCGCACCAGATGGTGTGGAGTTGTCCCATTGGAGTGATGGGTGCATCACTGTGAATTGAAAATTTGACCCCTTCTCTTTCTGCTGTGGCGCATCCATCCATCTTCTCGGCACGCGGGCTGCCCACTGTGATGGTCGCATGCTGATCACCCCAATAGAAAATGTGGTTGGCGAAGATGTTGGCGTTCATTCCGAGCTCGGACATTTTTTTGTATTGCTGTTCTGTGGTCAATTGACAGTGTTGGACCGTGTGTCGATGATCTTCTCGGGGGTGGGTCTGGAGAGCGGCGTCAACCGCGTCGATGAATACTTGGGCAGCTTCGTCGCCGTTGCAGTGGCAATGCACCGTCAGACCGGCTTGGTGGTAAGCACTCACTATGTCGGGCATCTGTTCTGGTGGGATCAACCACAAACCATTGCCGGGATGACCCGGCGGAGGATCGAGGTAGTGAGGGTGTGAGATACGAGCAGTGAAGCCTTGTATCGATCCATCGAGGACTATTTTTACAATGCCGAAACGGAGCTTCGCCGATTCTTCGTGTTCTCTGAGGTGAACTGCTTTTTCGGCCATATCGCGAATGTTCGCCGGCGTTCCGTCTGAGCCGAAGTTACCGAAAGCAACGACGACACGGATGGGGTATTGGGGATCGTCTGTGGCCTGTCTCCATGCTTCAAGTTGACCCTCCATTGCCAAACGGGTGGTTCCTAGATCTGCGGCGGTAGTGACCCCGCAGTTGCGCGCCTCGAGTGCGTAGCTCCATTTAGCTTCTGAGGACATCATCGCTATAAAGATAGTTGCGAGCCCGTCGCTAGCCAGCGACATGGCTGCCGGTTCCTGTAGCTCGCCGTTCGGGACGCCGCTATCGTCCTTGGCTACTCCGGGTGTCGGCGTGTGCTGATCAATGCCAGACTGGCGCATCATCTCCGAGTTGACGGTTGCTAGGTGACCGCTGGCGTGAAACACAAAAATCGGTCGCTTCGTCGAAACCTGATCGAGGTGTTTTGCTACTAGTCGTTCCCCTTGAAGAAATATCGGGTCTAACCCCCAGGCGACCAATGTTTGGTCTGGGTCAACCATTTCCTGATCGCATTGAATGAGGCGTTGTAACACCGAGTCCACATCTTGACATCCGCTCCAAACTCGACCTGTGGGGTCGCTTCGCTCGTAGAACCCGACATATGGGAACTCCCAAAGAGCGCCGGACATGACATGAGAATGTGCTTCGACGAAGCCCGGAAGTAAGATTTTGTTTCCGAACCGCTCGTCGACTTCCGTCTGCGGGAAATCAAGGAAGTCCTCTCGGTCACCGACCCCGACGATCCGATCGCCTTGAACGGCGATAGCTGTCGCAAAAGGCTGAGTGGGGTCCATCGTGTGAACCTTCTTGGCTGTAAAGATCCTGACAGGTGCGTCAGTCATCGAAACCAACTTGATTGTCCGCGCGTCGACGCGGCTCCAAAGACGTTGAATAAGTCGACATTCCAGAGATCCTAAGCACTCTCAGTCAAGTTCGCTAGGCCCGCGGCGTGAGTTCCCGAGGGACACTCGCGCGGCAAAAATTTTGCACATCTCTACTTCTTCGGCCAAGGTCGCTGTCTGACTGCTAGAACCGGAGCCTAAGGGGACGATGGAGGGCGTGATGCGAGACAGCGACGTGACGAAGCTGAGGTCCGCGGCTTGGTTCGATATTCCAGGTGATCCGCTGATGACCGCTTTGTATCTAGAGCGATACGTAAATTTCGGTTTAACAAGAGACGAACTTCAGTCAGGTAAACCCATCATTGGAATCGCTCAAACCGGCTCTGACCTATCGCCGTGCAATCGGCATCACCTCGAACTCGCGAAGCGAGTTCGGGAGGGAATTCGCGAGGCCGGTGGCATTTGTTTCGAGTTTCCAGTTCACCCGATCCAAGAAACAGGAAAACGTCCTACCGCGTCCCTAGACCGCAATTTGGCCTACTTGGGTTTAGTCGAGATACTTCAGGGGTACCCACTTGATGGTGTGGTGCTGACCATCGGATGCGACAAGACAACGCCGGCATGTCTGATGGCCGCGGCAACAGTCAATATTCCTGCTATCGCCTTGTCAGTGGGACCGATGCTGAACGGGTGGCACCAGGGCGAACGTACTGGCTCGGGAACAATTGTCTGGAAAGCTAGAGAACTTCACGCCGCGGGAGAAATTGACGACGGCGAGTTTGCAGACTTGGTGGCTTCCTCCGCGACGTCAACGGGCTATTGCTCAACCATGGGCACTGCCACAACCATGAACTCGCTGACTGAAGCACTGGGCATGCAACTCCCCGGGTCCGCGGCAATACCTGCTCCGTACCGCGAGAGAGCTCAAATCGCTTACAAGACAGGTCTGCAGATAGTGGATCTGGTTGAACAGGATGTGCGTCCATCAGACATCATGACCCGAGAGGCATTTGAGAATGCCATCGTGGTCAATTCCGCTATTGGCGGTTCAACTAACGCTCCCATTCACCTAAACGCTATCGCTCGTCATCTCTCGGTCCCGCTGGACAACAACGACTGGCAAAAACTGGGATTACACGTGCCGCTAATCGTCAACATGCAACCTGCAGGTGAGTACCTCGGCGAAGACTATTTTCACGCTGGGGGCGTCCCTGCGGTCGTGAACCAGTTGATGGGCGCCGGGCTGCTGCCACACCCAGACGCCCTTACGGTCAACGGTGCGACCATCCGCGACAACTGCTCTGGAGCCGAAGTGCTCGATACGAGAGTTATTTGGCCCGTGAAGGCACCGATGGTGGTCGATGCTGGGTTCGTCCATCTTTCAGGAAACCTCTTCGATAGCGCCATCATGAAAACAAGTGTGATTAGCGAAGAATTCCGAACTCGGTATCTTTCCAATCCTGATGATCCCGATGCGTTCGAAGGAAAGGCAGTTGTTTTCGAAGGACCGGAGGATTACCACAGTCGAATCGATGACCCTTCTCTGGAAATAGACGAAAATTCCATGCTCATCATTCGAGGCGCAGGCCCCGTCGGATATCCAGGGGGCGCTGAAGTCGTCAACATGCAGCCTCCAGCAGCCTTGCTAGTGAGGGGTGTGCACTCGTTGCCATGCATCGGTGACGGGCGCCAATCGGGGACATCTGGTTCGCCGTCAATCCTCAACGCATCGCCGGAAGCAGCAGCCGGAGGAGGATTGGCGATCCTTAAGACCGGTGACCAGATCCGCATTGATCTGCGACTTGGAACGGCCAACATGTTGATTTCGGATAAGGAACTGGAGCAGAGGCGGCGTGACCTTGAAGAGTCTGGGGGCTTCCAATTCCCTGAAAGTCATACCCCCTGGCAGGAGATTCAACGCGGTATGGTCGGACAGTTCGACGAAGGAATGGTGTTGAAACCTGCCGTGAAATATCAGGACACTGCCCGCACGTTTGGACCCCCGCGAAACAACCATTAGAGGTCAAGTGCTACTAGCCATCTTTTTGCTGTTAATCGGTCTCATTGCACTCGTAAGAGCCGGCCCGCTCTTCGTTGATGGCGCAGTTCAATTAGCGCGGTCACTCAATATGAGTTCGGTAGTTATTGGTGCAATTGTTCTGGGTTTCGGAACTTCAGCACCAGAACTAGTGGTATCTACCATTGCCGCATCACAAGGCGACCCCGCTTTGGGGGTTGGCAACATCGTGGGCTCCAATGTCGCGAATCTGTCCTTGGTGTTAGGCGTCGCAGCACTAGTGACTCCTATAGCCCTGACGTCTTCCGTAACGAGAAGACAGGCCCCACTGTCCATTGCCGCAGTAATAATTTTCGCTCTGTTGGTTTGGACCGGCGGCGAATTGACGAGAGGCGAAGGCGCGATCTTGTTAGTTCTCCTTGTGGCCGCGATGGTCGTCCTTATTAAGTCCCCAGCCGACAACGTGGTACCGCTGCAAGGCCCTCAACAGACCTTAGGTCGGAGTCTGCTGCTCTCACTACTGGGGTTAGGTGGGGTCCTGATAGGCGCCCAGCTCACCGTTTCAGGTGCAACGAGACTTGCCGATGAGTGGGGGCTCAGCGGCGGCTTTATTGGATTTTCCATTGTCGCTTTAGGAACCTCGTTACCCGAGTTGGTCACCGCCGTCGCAGCAGCACGAAAGAAAGAAGCGGGACTCATAGTGGGCAACCTTTTCGGGTCCAATCTGTTCAACGGTTTAGCCGGCGGGGCTGCTATCGGCCTAGTCGGCGCTGGGTCAATCGCCGATGCAAGACTCACCGGAGGTGGTCTAATAGCGATGGTCGGTGCTGTTGCTTTCGCTTACCTACAGGGGGCACGGAAACAACGCATCGGGAAGCCCGACGCTTTGTTACTGCTCGCCATTTATGTAGCGGCGATGCTGTGGTTAGGCATCGGTTGATGCCTTCTCGTTAGGCCTCATTTAGCTTCTGTCGCGTAGGCTCAAGCTTGTTGTTTGGGCTTTCAGTTCTAGACGACTCAAGATAGGAGCAGAAATGTCAACGACAGTCATCACGGGCGCTAACCGAGGTATCGGACTGGAATTGGTGCGTCAATGCATCCAACGTGGCGACAAGGTCATAGCTGGTTGCAGAAACCCAGATGAGGCTCAAGAGCTCCGGGGCCTTGAACCAGCGAATCTTCTGGCAATCGACGTCGGGGATGAGGAATCGGTTCGCTCCTTCAGCCAAGCAATAGACGAGCAGGTGGCTCTCCTGATCAATAACGCAGGCACAAGCATCACGAATCTAGGTTTCCAACGGGAGGACGTTGGAGTGATGGACGCTCCCGTCGACTTGACGCTGGACATGATCAGAATCAATGGCCTCAGCGCGGCCACCGTAACAAGAAGTCTCTCGGGGCGTTTCGACTCAGGGAGTCAAGTGGTCAACATCACTAGCCAAATAGGTTCCATGGTCGTGGGAGCAAATTTCAATGATTTGCCATATGCGACGTCCAAGGCAGTGATGAACATGGTTACGGTACAACTCGCCACTCAACTCAAAGACAAAGGTGTTTCGGTGGTCGCTTTTCATCCAGGGTGGGTGAGAACCGATATGGGTGGCTCAAGTGCTGACATAAGTGTCGAGGAATCAGCCAGCGGAATTCTTGCGACGTTGAAAACTTTTCCACATGAAGATACGGGGGCCTTCTTGAGGTGGGACGGCTCAGTTCATCCTTGGTAACTGAACAAGATCGATTCGAGCAGCCTAAGATCGCTCGCCGTGCGCACTGTTCAAATCGAGGCCAGCGACGGCCTCCGTCTGGTAGCTGACGAATGGGGTGATCCTTCGAGTCCATCGGTGTTGATGTGTCACGGCGCTGGACAAAATCGGTATGCGTGGAAATCTTCCGCTGAAATCTTGTCACAGCGCGGGTGGTTCGTGACCACGCTCGACGCTCGAGGCCATGGCGACAGTGACTGGTCCCCTGAAAGCAAGTACGACTCGGAAGACATCGGGCGAGATATTGCCGTCGTACTCGAGAGGTTCGACTCCCCTCCGGCCGTAGTGGGCGCTTCGATGGGCGGGATGGCAAGCCTCGCCGCTCAGCGCGCTTCCCAGCGCCAGTTGTACAAAGCAGTGGTTCTGGTCGACATCACCCCTCACTTCGATATGGAGGGTGCGAGCAAGATCATCGACTTTATGTCTGGTAACCCCGATGGTTTTGCCAGCCTCGAAGACGCGGCGGACGCTATCTCTGCCTACAACCCTCACCGCAGTCGCCCGTCAAATCCTTCGGGGTTGGCTCGGGTCCTGCAACAACGGCCGGATGGGCGATGGGTGTGGAAATGGGATCCCGCTTATGTCACCTCCAAGCCCGGATTTGATACCGGCGACCAGTCAGTCCTAGCGACCCATATGGAACGCGTCAGCAAGGTCATGACCGAAGGCATGCTTGCGACCACCGTTCCGATACTTCTTGTGCGGGGAGGACAATCGGAACTCGTTACTCCTGAAGCCGTCAAGAGCTTTCTCGATTTGGTACCTGATGCAGAATTCGTGGATGTAGCAGGTACGGGCCACATGGTCGCTGGAGATGACAACGACGCATTTACCGAGGCCGTTGCTGCGTTCTTAGCTCGCCATCACCCAGTCAGCGCTTAAGCAAAGCTTTTAGCCGTATGAGGGATCTACTGGGGCTCCACGCGCCCCATCAGCACTGCTGATAAACGCATCGGTCATCTCTTCCATGAGTTTTTGCCGGAGAGGCTCATCTGTCTGCGACAACTCAGTTCTTTCCAAAGGATCCTCTGAGTTGTCAAACAACATTTGGTGTCCGTCGCTGTTGCGTGTGTAGCGCGCTTCTTTGGTGACCAATGTTCTTGTTTTGGCTGGAGCCGACATTCGCGAAGCGAGCAGTTCAGGAAAGTCCTCCTCAATGAGAACATGATCTCTGACAGATGCGTGCGGATCGTTCAATATTGGAACGAGGCTGACCCCTTGGATACCGTCATACGCCTCGATGTCACAGAGTTCCATCAAGGTGGGGCCGAGATCCATACTGCAGGCCAATGACTCTGTGCGTCCTTGTTTAAATCCTGGCGCGACGATGAACATCGGAACGTGCTGCGTTCCGCGAAAGGGCATCGATCCCTTGAGCATCAGACCGTGTTCACCCATCATGTCGCCATGGTCTGAGGTGAAAACGATGATTGTTTCATCAAGCTTCCGTAGTCGATCCAACGTTGCGATAACCCGACCGACTGCCTCATCGATCATCCCAATCATCCCGTAGGTCGCGGCTATCGCTTCTCGAACTAGCCCATGATCACCTCCCACTCCGCAGGGCTGCACCCAGACGCGCTGGTCGCTCGGATGTCGGCCGTGAGCCTGTTGAAGGTGGGGTGGCAAAAAGTCAGGTGGGTCATCGATCGATTCCGGCAGACTCATTTCGGACGCGTGGTACTGATCGAACCAAAGCCCCGGCGGCGCCATTGGGTGGTGAGGGTCAGGGAATGAGGACCAAGCTAGAAAGGGGCGATCCTGACTCACAGCCTCTTCAATAAAGGCAATTGTCCGGTCAGCAACAAACGTCGTCGAATGAAATTCCGCTTCATACGGGGCTCGGTATATTTGCCACCAACTTTTGGACCTATCAAGGGCCGGTGACTCATCTGTCATAGGGACAACAAGGTCTTCATATCGCCCACCCTTTTCAAGTGCCCAGTTCAAATGATGGCCGCGAACAGAAGATCCGTGTTCAAGACTAAATTCGACATGATCAAAGCCGTAATAGTCTTCGACGGGTGAAGGTTTGCCATCCAAATACTCTTCGAAATCTTCAAGGCAGTCCCACCCGGACTGATGGTGGGCTGTAGAGAAAACTCCACTAGTCCTAGCCGGCACAACTGAGTTGCGGCTGGGGCCGTGTTGAAGGTGAGACTTACCTATGAGAGCGGTGCGATAGCCGGCTGCTCGGAATCGACGGACGAAGGTATTCGAATTCCAGTCGAGTGAGCGATCGTTGAAGATGCATCCGTGAGCACTCGGAAGCCGTCCTGTCATTATGCTCGACCGGTTCGGCATACATATTGGATTAGCTACCCAGCCGTCATCGAAAACCATCCCCGTCTGAGCTACAGCGTCAAGGTTGGGTGTACGCACAATTTCGTTGCCCATGAATCCCACATGGTCGGCGCGTTGCTGGTCGGTAATAAAGAACAAGACATTTGTCACACGGCCATAATTACCTACCGCACGCGCGCAGCGCGCAAATTGCTAGGTGATCGCGGGATTCTTGCTTCTCCATGTGAGAAGAACTGGTAGTCCCATTGCCGCAAGGACCGCAGCTCCATAAAAGGCCGCGACGGTAGTACCACTGAGCCACGCCACAACCCCGAGTACCGGACCGCCAATTCCGCCTGACAATTCAAAGAACATAGTAAATGTGCTGGTCGCCTGAGCACGTTCGTTGGCAGGCACGCCATCAACGGCCGCAACCATGAGGGCGGGGAATAGCAGTGATCCTCCGATCGCCAATATTGCCGCCCCTACAAACATCCCCGGTCGCGTCACAAAGCTACCCATCACCACCATGCCGATAGACGAACCCATTAGAGCAATCGCCGCGGTTCTGATTGTCCCAAGGGTGTCCGGCAGGCGGCTGCACAAAAGTCGCAGGACCAAAACCAGTAATCCGTAGAGTGCATAAATCGGTCCGACGTCACCCAGGGATCGTTCATCCATGAGCTTAGGCATGAACCCGTGCAAGGCTGGAAAAGTCATGATGCCTAGTGCCATCACTATCCCCGGCCAAATAGCCGAGCGGTACAAGAGCGATCTAGTACCTGAGGTCTGGATCTCTGTCGGACCGACTTCCTGGCCTCGGACGAAATCTGGCAGCCAGCACGCAACGATCGCAGCTAAGCCCATGCATAGGCCGCCAACGACAAAGCCGCCGTCGAAGCCCCAGCGACCTACTGCCCATTCCCCTAACCAAGGACCGAAGGCCATCCCTCCATATATCGCAACAGAGAAGTAGCTTGCCGCTTCCCCTCTCCGGTGTTCGGGTGCGAGGTCAGTTGTGAGAGTGACGGTACCCACGAAAAAGGCCCCTTGTACCGCACCCATGAGAAGACGCGCCATCAGTAAGGCGAAGTAGCTATCTACAAGTGCGTGCGCCGCCAACACCCCGGCTGTCACAAAGGAGCCCCCTGCCACTAACAGGCGCCGACCTCTTCGGTCTCCCAAGCGGCCGATCCACGGACGGGCGAGAACCGCTGAAAACGAGAACACTCCTAGGGCCAAGCCCACTTCAACATCTCCACCGTTCAGATCGCTCACGACGAATCGGGCAACGGTCGGAATAACAGATGAAAATCCCAGGGCAGAAAACAGCGCTGAGAGACACAGAACCCCGAAGTGGGGTGTCAGAAGGCGTTGATCCGGTACTTGGTTGTCTTTCGGTTCTTCATCTTGACGCACCGCGAAAACTGCGGGGCGGCGTTCCTCATGGATCACTATGACTTTCGTTGGTTAGTCGACTTGTACCGGTGGTGTGGTTTCGCTGAACTTTTCCCACACAACTTCATCGGGCACCGCCATGACTTTCTCTAGCACACCGGGCGGATATTGCATATGAGGTTTAGTTTCGTCGAAGGGCGGATTGGGAAGCGGATCGTCTAATCGCTGGAACTGGCTGGGGGTCTTGAGTTTTTCCATCTCTTTTTCATCAATGCCGCAGAGGTCGCGGACTTCTGGGTCTACCCACGCCTCAGCGTCGATATTGCTACCGACACAAATTTCGAGACTGAGACCTTCAGGTCCTGCGAAATACATGGACTGAATGAAACCATGATCCAAAGGCCCCAGTACCTGAATTCCGTGTGATCGAATTCGGTCGCGAAGCTCTAGAAGCTCATCGAGATCATCGACGTTGAAAGCGACGTGCTGCATGACTCCTCTGGTAACCGGTTCTCCCCCATTGCCAGCGTGAGTTATCCCCCACTGAATCTCTTCGGCGTTATCAGGATGTTCAACGAACGCGACGTAGGAGTTCTCGGAGAGTTCAGCAAAGCCGTGATAGCAGCCACTAACGCCGTGCATCCAATAGAGGGCCTTGGTGGGGCATCCGAGCACCTCCGCAAAAAAGGTGAGCTGCGCTTTCATGTCGTTCGTGGAGATAGCCAAATGGTTAACGCCGTTGGGGTGAAGAGCCATGTCTTTATGGTAGGCCTCCCAACGATCATCTAGCTATTGAGACCCTCTGGTCACACAGCGCGAGCAATCCGATGCAGGGGAACCCATATAGGCCATAGGCTGGCAGCTATGTGGATTCGCCTACGTCAAATCGCAGTGGTCACTTCAGATCTCTTACAGACATCTCTCGATGTTCAAACCGTTCTGGGCGTTGAGGCTTGCCACATTGATCCGGGGGTCGGAGTCTTCGGGTTGAAGAACACTCTCTGGCCTATTGGAAACCAGTTCTTGGAATGCGTCACGCCGATCACAGCCGATACCGCCGGCGGGCGTTACATCGAGAGGAGGGGTGGCGACACCGGTTACATGGTCATTAACCAAGTCGACGATGTCTCTTCTCGGATAGACCACGTTCAGGAACTGGGCGTACGAATCGCGAACCATATGGAGTACGACAAGGCCGGATTCGAAGGCATCCAGTTGCATCCAGCGGACACCGGTGGGAGTTTTTTCGAGATGGATCAGATGAAGGTCGCGGGGTCTGAGGAAACGGGTGGGCCTTGGTGGCCGGCGGGCTCCCAGTGGTCAGATTTTTCTCGAACTGAACGAGTGAGCGGGATCTCAGCGGCTGAACTGCAGGCCGAAGAGCCAGAACGGCTCGCGACCCGCTGGGCACAAATCGCTCAACTTGACTTGTATTCAGATGCCGCAGGAAACCCAACAATCGACTTCGATAACGCCTCAATTCGATTCGTAGAAGCATCCGACGGACGGGGTGATGGTCTCGGCGGCATTGACGTTGTTTGCGTGGATCGTGACGCTGTTCTCGCTGGAGCAGATCAAAGAGGCTGTGTAGTCAACGAGGAACAAGTTGTGCTGGGTGGACTCAGGGTGTACTTGAGGGATTAGATACCCATAAGTTGTTAAGTCACGTCAAAGGAAAAAGAGTTTTATGAGCGTCAACCTACGAAACTTCACTAGAGCCGTGTATGTCTTCGACGCTGTAGTTCATCGTGTCGCTTCCCAAGACTGGGACAATCAATCTCCGTGCGAGGAGTGGTCAGCTCGAGACGTTCTTCGGCACCAGTGCGGAGTGCTCGGCGCCATGACAGCGACCCTGAACAGCGGAGAGACGGTTCCGCCTCAGTCAATCGATTCTGCCGAGGACCCCATTGAGGTCTGGGCTCAAACCCGAGATGAACTGTTCGAAGCGCTCGACCAGCCTGACATTCTCGAACGCGAAGGAAAATTTTGGTTCGGACCAATGTCAGTTGACCAGTGGATCAAGATTGTTCAATGGGATCCGATGACACATGCTTGGGATATCGGCTTCGCAACCGGGGTCGAGGCTCACATGCCCAACGACTTAGCGTCCATTAGCTATGACATGATCGGCACGATGCGAGAAACACTGCACGGATGGGGTCTTATCGCTGATCAGGTCGACGTAAGCGACAACGCTGACGCCGTGGAACGTTTTTTGGCTCTTGTGGGTCGCGATCCCAGTTGACAGGGTCGGTGCAGCCTGAGTCCAAAGATCGACTCATCGAACCGACTGCCGCTTTGGTTGATGGTGGGCCACTCACCGAGTCACAAATAGCTAGTTGGAGGCACCAGGGGTTCGCGCTTGTTGATGGCCTCTTTCCTAGGGAGCTAATCCGGAACCTCCTTGAGGTCGCTCAAGCAAGATTCCCCGAAGTTGACTCCGACGAAGCGCAGCTACGGAACGATTTCGGAGATGGAATGACCTTCCCCGATGAGAGCGACGAATTCAACGACCTTTCGTTGCATCTTCGTCTGCTCGAAGCATCTGCTCAACTTCTAGAAGTCTCTGTCCACGATCTAAGGCTCACCCAATCAGACTTGTGGCCCAAATATGGCCGTCCCTCGGGCGACCGAGGCAGGTTCGACAACCAGGATCAACGAATTCATGTGGACTACCCCAACCACACCTTGACCCATCCGGCGTCCTGGAGTCAGCCGGAAGCAGTTGAAGTCATTATCTATTTGTGTGACCAAACTGATGTCGGCGGAGCAACAGCGATCGTCCCACGGAAAGGCCCTCTTGACGAGGCGTATATGCCGCCCATGGTCAACACCCCGGGGGTGGGCGATGTTCCTTGGATTAATGATCGGCTTCAGGCCGAAGAGTGGTTTGTCCAACACCGTCCAGATGTCGCGGCTTTTCGCGCGACGCTCTATGAACGTGAGGTCTACACACAATACAAGACGGGCTCTGCGCTTTTATATAGGCATGATGTCTGGCATCGCGGAACTCCCCTCGCTAGCGGCGCCCTGCGCCTAGCTCACAACTTGACTTTCAAAAAGGCCGATGCGTCTTGGATTAGCACACTTCACCCCGGATGGGCGTGGGCGATGTATCAGCCTGACCAGCGGATGGAACGACTCATTGCCGGACTTAGGCCAGAACAACGCTCGGTGTTGGGGTTTCCCTTCCCGGGCGACCCTTATTGGGATATGGAGAAGCTCCGTGCCGTAGAGGCAAGGTACGGACCATTGGGTTTCGACGCCAGCCCGTATCGGAAAGCCTTGTCATGGACTGGTCGTTAAGCACGGACGATCAGCGATAAATCCCACAAGGCTGTCAGTCCCAACAGTTGCGGGTCGAATCGAGTGTTTGCTGAGTACTCGGAAAGCATCTCCTTCTGAGCGCTATCGTCACCGTATGCACGATGACATCCTTGAATGGCAAGTCGGGGAAGTGACAATCACCTCAGTCCCCGAATCCTCAGATCCGACCTCACCAAAATTCATGTTCTCCACCATTGACAAAGAGGGAGTACTTGAGTTGAAAGACCGAGCTCCCTGGCTTGCCCCTTTCGTTGGGGAAAAGGGGCATTTGCTCCAAAAAATTCATTGTTGTGTTATCGATACCGGTTCGGAACGGATAGCTGTGGACACCTGCGTGGGCAACGACAAACAACGCGGAAATCCTCTGTGGCACGAACAGCAAGGCCCCTTTCTCGATCGTCTCTCAGCAGCTGGGTACGCACCGGAGACAATCACCCATGTCGTGTGCACCCATCTCCATGTTGACCACGTGGGCTGGAATACCCGACTAGTCGACGGCCAATGGGTTCCGACTTTCCCTAATGCTGAGTACATTTTCGTTAATGCAGAATTCGATCATTGGGCATCGACAGAGGACCTGTTCGGTGATCCGGTGTTCGAAGACTCAGTAGCTCCTATAAACGATGCGGGTCTCGCGAATCTTGTCGATTCCGATCACGTCATTGGAGAGTTAGTTTCCTTCGAATCCACGCCTGGACACACACCTGGACACATCAGCATTCGAGTCGAGTCTGCCGGGCAAAAGGCCATTATCACTGGCGACATGGCGCACAGTCCGATTCAAATCGCCAAGCCTGATTTGAGTTCCAGTTTTGACACCGACCCCGACGCAGCCCGCGATACTCGACTTGAAGCATTCGCTCGATGGGCAGACGGCGAAACTCTGGTGATCGGCACCCACTTCGGTACTCCTACCGCGGGAACTATGCATCCCGATGGTGACAGCTACCGACTCGATTCCGATTAATGGAACGCTCGATCAGCAGCTTTGAAATATTCGCCAACATTCCTTTGTACGACTATTTGGGAAATAATTGAGCCGTGGATAACCGGGGTTCCGTGAACGAGTTGGTTGCGGTGGATCGAGATTTCCGTACTCATTGGATTTGGGATCGGCGACTTCCCACCGGTGATGAGCTTGATATGAAGGGAAAATGTCGTGTGTGTGAACTTTTTCATCCCGAGACGGATGAAGAGTGGCAGCGTTGCAGGAACGCCGGCGAGGACAAAATGATTGAAGAGCGACACGATGGCTACGAGTTTGTGTCACACCAGAACCACGGAAATGCAGCCAAACAGGCAAACAGCCAATAGCTGTCAGCTGGCTAAAGCAGGGAAGGTTGGGTGTCTGCCTGACGGCGTTCAGGGTCGCTAATGCGTCGGTAATGGTTATCCAAATCGCGGCGGATGCGGGTAGTCACCGTTGTTGTGCAGCATATGGGCCGGGCCGTCGGTTCTGTTGATCGCCGCATCCGAACCCCAAATGTGTTCCTTCATCCATTGAAAGTTCTCTCGATTGGCTCCCAAACGCGAAAGTTCCTGTGCTCGTTCAACCGCATTCGAAGTAACTTCATCTTCGTCAGCAAGTTCTTGTACAAACCCCGAAGAGAACGCTTCTTCACCAGTCCAGCGTTTGGCAAATTGCACAGTTTCATAGAACGCGTGCCTAGGAAGCTTGTGATGAAACAAAGCCAGTTCTGGTTCCGGAATGGCCATCCCAATCTCAACTTCATTAGCGCACATCATTCCCCTGTCGCGACGCATAACTCGTTGGTCGTGGCATAAGGCCCACATGAAACCAGCTCCGAAGGCATGTCCATTCACAGCAGCGATAGTTGGAATCGGAAATGTGATGAGCCGCGAAAACAATTTCATCGCTTCGTCGCCGAACACTCGACGGTCCCCTCCTGCATGATCACCTGAACTTGTGATCCAGTCGAGATCAAGACCGTTAGAGAAAAACTTATGATCTGACGAGGCGGTCACCAACGCATGAGGGCCTTCAGTAGCTTCAACCTCATCCAACGCATTATCGAGTTCTCTGACGAGTGTGGTCGTCCATCGGTTCTCTCCATTATCGAGAGTCACGACGCTGACATTGCCTTGTTGTTCGAGAGTTACCAGTTCGCTCATCTCATCAAGGTAGACCGGAGTTGGGTGCTGCGTCGCATACGGTGAAGATATGCGTGTCGTTTTTGTAGTTCTTGATGCATTCCCTCACTCCGCTATAAGCAAGGAATTGACCCCTAATTTGTGGCGACAGGCCTCACAGGGAGCAATTGCACCTGAAGGCGGGGAGTCGCTCATGCTCTCTGTCACCTATTCCAATCATGCCGCTTTTATGACAGGTCTGTCTGCTGTCGAAACAGGACATTGGGGCAACTGGGCGTGGATAGACAATGAGTTTGTGCGGACTTACGACAGCGGGCCGAGGGGTCGCACAATCTTTGACGACTGCAAGCAGGCTGATCTCAGAGCTGTAGCAGCCGTCGGTGACCACAAGCTTTTGGCGACTATGGGTGCCTTAGAGGCAGACGTTTCATGGCCACCTGCTGGCACTCCACCACCAGAGACCCCCTTGGATCCCTACGGCTACCCCAAGGACGAGGCGGTGATAGAAGCCGCTGCAAAGATAGATCTCGACGCCGACTTCGTTCTCTTCCACTTGAACGAACCAGATACCTCTATGCACATGTATGGACCTGATTCCCGGGAGGCAACTTCACAATACGGACACAGCGACAACTCATACGGCCTACTTATTGACCTGTTGCGACCTCAATGGAAGGACACACTTGTGATCACAGTAAGTGACCACTGCCAAGAGTCCACTGACCACCCGGAGTGCGTCAACCTTAGAGATCATGCCAAAGACGCTGATTGGCCTGTCCAGGTGAGAAACGACGGCACCGGTGCAACGGTGGTCGCTTCTCCCGATATTTCTGACCAAGAATTCAAGCTACTGCAAGCAGAGATTGTTCAGCTCGATGGGATTGAGGGAGGAATGACCGTCAGCCCGAGTATTTTTCTGGCGTGGACCGAACCTCACCGAATGTTTGGGCGAGGTGAACCCTTGACCCAAGGCAACCACGGCAGCCCTCGTTGCACTCAACAAGTGGCGATCATTTCCGGGGGGCACCCTCAGTGTCAGGTGTTGGGATCCGCTATTACAACAACCAGGCCGGGGACACTGACATGGGCCCCGACCATTCGTGACTTGCTCGGTATTTGAAGCATCAGTGCTTGGTTCAGCTGCGCGGCACTTCAATCCAGGGCACATCCTTGTCGATGCGTGGTTCACCTGGAAGACCTAACACCTGTTCTCCGAGAATGTTGCGCATAATCTCGGATGTTCCACCCTCTATTGAATTAGCTCTCACCCTCAAGAAGCCGTGCTGGACACCGGTTTCTGATCCGTCAACTGAGAGATCCTCGGGCCTGCGGAACGTGTAATCGCAACCCACCTGCCCGGCCATACCCATCATGTCAACCGCTGCGGTCAGGAGCTCCTGGTTCAGTTCCGCGAATGCAAGCTTTGCTATGGACATCTCCGGGCCGGGGTTTCCTTTTCTGCGATTCTGACCAGCCCGAATATTGGTCAGGCGTTGTGCTTCAGAACGAACGTAGAGCTTCATCATTCGATCACGGGTGACGCTGTTGCGTAGATCATCCGGAGTGTCTTTCCACATTTTCGTCAAGATGGAGATAGGCCCAGAGCCCGCTTTGGGGGGACCGCCCCCGCTGCCGGCCCCAATCGCATTACGTTCGTTCATCAACGTAGTTAATGACACTCGCCAACCATCACCTACATCACCTATGCGGTTCGAATCAGGTATCTGAACATCGGTGAGAAATACTTCGTTGAATTCTGCTTCACCGGTGATTTGCCGCAAGGGCTGAACGTCGACGCCTGGGCTTTTCATGTCCACAGCGAAGTAGGTCATGCCTCTGTGTTTCGGCATGTCAGGGTCAGTTCTGGTGACCAGCATCCCCCAGTCACCTAGATGGGCCAAGGTGTTCCACACTTTTTGACCGTTGACGATCCACGATTCTCCATCTTCAATGGCTCGCGTAGCCAATCCCGCGAAATCACTTCCGGCTCCGGGTTCACTAAATAGCTGACACCAACGTTCTTCGCCGGTGAACATCGGACGAAGGAACCGTTTCTTCGAGTCGTCGCTTCCGTGAGTATGAATGGTGGGGCCGGCCAGATGCATGAAGAACATGGCGGGTTTCATTGGTGAAGCGCCAGCTTCGCGCAGCCTGACTTCCACCTGCTTTTGCAGAGTCGGGCTCACCCCAAGACCACCGTGGCCCTCATCGAAGTAAACCCATGCCAGACCATGGTCGAACTGGGCACCGCGGAACTCTTCGTAGTCCATTTCTTTGGGGTCATGGTCGGCCAACAACTCGTCAATGGCGCCCGTCACGCGGGCTTCTTCTTGTTGGTTTCCAGACGTTGCGGTATCAGACATGTCTTCAGTCTCGCTAATCAAACGGGGTCAACACAAACCGAACGTAACGGAAGTGTACAAAAGCTCTCAAATTTAGTTGCGACGCCCATCAAAGTCGGGGTCACGCTTTTCCAAGAAGGCCTGCGCTCCTTCTGCCATGTTGCGAGGAATCAGGACCGATTGATGCTCCATCTCAACTGCTAGCTGATCCACAAAACCCGATGTTGAGGCACCGTCTATCGATTGACGGATACGGACCATCGCGTCTGGGCTTGTACGTTTCAAAACGTCAGTCGCCACTGTTACCTCCGCGTCCAGTTCGTCATCTTCCACACATTTCCAAATTAGACCCCACTCGGCCGCCTGTTCCGCCGAAATGCGATCCCCGAGCATCGCCATAGCCATGGCTCTCGACCTTCCCGCACGTCTCGGAAGACTCCACGTCGACCCAAGGTCGGGCACTATCCCGAGCCGGGGGCCGAAGGTTGCCACAAAGAACGACGACTTGACGGCGATGGTGATGTCACACGCCAACGCGAGGCCCATCCCCCCACCGGCTGCAACACCGTTAACTCTGGCTACTGTCGGTACCGGACAGTTATGGAGGGCCGCCAAAGCCGGATTGAAGAAGTCTCCCATCGATGCTGTCGAATCATTCGGGTCCACTTCTTCGGTCTGCTCCGCGGCGTTGTTGAGGTCAGCGCCCGAACAAAAACCGCGGCCCTCTCCTGTGATCACGGTAACGCGAACCGATTCATCTTCTTGTACAACCCCAAGCGCGCTGCTCAGATCTTGCATCAGTTCGTCGTTCATTGAGTTGAGCGATTCAGGGCGGTTCAAGGTGATCGTCGCGACACCATCTTCCTGGCTGTATCGGACGACACCATTAGGCATGTTTGAACTGGTCATACCGAGAAGTTAGGTCAATTCCGTGGAGGCCGTCTATACAGGATTCCGTCCTGCTCCAAGGCGGCAACGGATTCAGAGTCCATTCCAAGTAAGTCCTCTAGAACAGAGTCATTGTGTTCTCCAACCTCCGCTGCGGTGAGATCCGGAAGATCAGGTGCATCAGAAAAACGAAGAGGGAAGCCCGGAATCAACATGGATCCGGCGAGAGGATCCGTGACCTCACGGACCGTTCCTCGCTCCAAGAAATGAGGGTGGGTTTCAGCCAGCTTTACAGGTTCCACTACCGGCCCACAAGGCACACGATGTTGTTCGAGCACCGCTACGACCTCTTCGTCGGAGTTGAAGGTCGCCATCCATTGTTCGATGATGTCCGTGAGCGCATCACGGTGTTCTAGTCGAGTTCGGTTGTTTTGGAACCGCGGATCTTCAGCTAGTTCAGGCGCACCGAGCGCTGCCCATAAGTTAGCTATTTGATTTTCGAGAGCAAAAACGACGATCCAACCTTCGGGGCCTTTGAAAATTCCTGCTGGACTCGCCGGCGCATAATGACGACCGGTTCGCATTGCAACAACTTCGCCCTGTGAAAGAGACGGACCCGAAACGGCTGTTTCTTGCATGTGGTACATGACATCAACCATTCCGATGTCCAGGTGCGAACCCTCGCCGGTTCTATCCCGGCGATACAGGGCATATCCCAAAGCTGCGAACGCGTGAACACCGGTGGAGGTGTCAGCAATTCCTGCGCCAATCAACATCGGTGGCCCATCTGGGTTTCCGGTCATATGCATCAGCCCCGAATAGGCTTGAGCAATGAAGTCGAAGGCAGTCTTTTCCGAAAGCGGGCCGGACTGTCCAAAGCCCGAAATTGAGGCCATGATGATTCGCGGGTTCAGTTCCCTCAGTCGCGTATAGCCAAGCCCGCGACGTTCCATGACCCCTGGGCTGTAGTTCTCTACGACGATGTCGACCTTGGGTATCAGGTCCTCGACTAGGGCGATGCCCTCCGGTCTGGTCAAGTCGACCGACAGGCTCCGTTTCCCGCGGTTTTGCTGGACATGGTACGCCGATCTTCCGTTTCGTCTCGGTGGACTCGGCCGTACCGGATCCCCGTAAGGCGGGTACTCGATCTTGATGACATCAGCACCCATCTCGACCAAAAGCCTCGTACAAGAAGGACCAGCCAAATATTGAGTGAAGTCCAAGACCGTTACACCCTCTAAGTAGGGGGTGACGCCTGGTTGATGGGTTTGTTGTCTTTCGCTCACTCTTCGAGAGTAGGTGCCAGTTCACCACCAATGTGATGGAAAACCCCCAATAAGCAGTCGGTATTCCCTTATTCCCAGTCAGTTGTCTTTACTCTGGAGGAAATGGCACCGAATCGATCCAGGTTGCTTGTTCTCACAGTCGCTCTCCTATTAGGAATCGCTGCGTTGATTCAGGTGGTGAGTGGGAGTTCGAACAATGAGACCACTTCGGCGGCTTCGCCCCCTCTTGATGAAGGTGAAGTAGAGACCGCAGCAGCAATCTCATCCGCTAACTCTCTAGCTGGAGACACTTCGTCTACTACCTCAACCTTGGTCCCGGCATCTCTCTCAACTACTACGACTTCGGTCCAGCACTCCGTTTCGATCGCCACCAGCGATGAAGGCGCCATGACCATTAGCGGGCACGGCGACAATGTCGTAACGGTGGGCGATGATTGGCTGAATTTCCGAACCGCCATCTATAGAAGCAAGACCCCGGATTCGGAACTCATTATCGAACTACGCGAAGATCAGATCACTGTTGCTTCGTTCGGGCACTCAAACAGCAGTTGGCCGATTCAAGGGATTCGTTGGCTCGACGACATTACGCAAGGTGTGCGAGAAATAGCTGTCACAGCATCGGGTGGATGGGAAATTGATCTACTCCCGGATGCGTTTTTATGGAATCAGCAAATAAACGCAGGTAATACCCCGCATCCCGAAGATTTGTTCCTGTTCTCCTCACAGGGTCTCAGGTTCGTCGGCTCCCAAGAGACGCCGAGCGCTGAAGGCATCGGCGATTTGATGATCTACAACGCTTGTGAAGCTCCTTGCAAGGAGGGACGGACCACATGGATCTTTGAGCTAGACCCCGTTTGCTCCGATGCCCCGGCCGTGTTCATCAGAGAAATAGGGAACCCATTCTTTGAGCGGATGTCATTGGCGAAATCCGGGTTAGGGGGAGAACCTCTGGAGGTTTCGTTAGATAAAAATGATTGGCTTCAGGTGCTGACGCCATGTGGATGGTCGGCAAATCCCACAACTGGTTAAGCAGCTGAACACCCCGCGCAGAGCTATTTATAGCGATATGTGATACGACCTCGGGTCAGGTCATAAGCCGAAACTTCAACCTGAACACGATCTCCGGGAAGGATGCGAATGTGATGCTTGCGCATCTTGCCGCTCAGGTGACCAAGAACTTCGTGTCCGTTATCCAACTCAATTCGAAAGTGACCGCCCTTAAGCGCTTCGACAGTCTTCCCCTCAAGCAAGATGGCATCGTCCTTCTGTTTCGGCAAACTAATTTCCCTTCAATAGCTGTGTAAACAGCCTACCGGAGCGGGTCGACTAGCTGGGATATCAGCATGTGACCTCGAATCGAACTACTTTTTATGTAGTTCCACACAAGGGGATCCAAATGTCCTATGACTTAAAGATTTCAGGCGGCACCATCGTTGATGGCACCGGCGCAGCACGCTACTCAGGCGATCTTGGCATAAAGGACGGTCGAATCGTCGCAATGGGTAATGCCCCTGCTAACGCTGACAAGACCATCGATGCTACCGGACGCATAGTCGCTCCCGGATTCGTCGATATCCACACCCACTACGATGCCCAGGTGTTGTGGGACCCGTTGGTGAGCTGTTCGCCGTGGCACGGCGTTACAACCATCGTTATGGGCAACTGCGGATTTTCCGTGGCCCCGACACGACCAGAGCATCGCGATCTCATTATGCGTACGTTGGAAAACGTCGAGGGCATGAGCGTCGACGCTCTTCGCGCCGGGCTTGGCGAATGGGGTTTTGAAACTTTCCCCGAATATCTGGATGCACTTGAAGGCAACGGATGCGCTGTGAATATGGCAGCAATGATTGGCCACACGGCCTTGCGGATGTACGTAATGGGTGAGGAATCCACTGAACGTGAAGCGACCGAACCTGAAATTGCCCGCCAACGGCAACTCGTAACCGAAGCACTTGAAGCTGGAGCCTTAGGGTTCGCCACGAGCCGCGCGAACACCCATGTGGGTTACGAGGGACGGCCCGTGCCGAGCCGTTTGGCAACACCAGAGGAAATCATTGAGATCGCTCAAGCACTTGGTGATGTCGGCGGGGTCATGCAAGCGACCCAGGGACGTGGACTCAGCCATGAACAGTTCGCTCAGGTAGCGGAATCAACAGGTGCGAACGTAAGTTGGACAGCCCTGCTTGCAAGCGCGGTGGGTCCGGGCAGTCACTTGAAAGATGTCGAAAAGGCCCATGAACTCGCTGAACGAGGTGTAGCTGTTTATCCCCAAGTCGCAGTTCAGCCAGTGCAGTTCGAAATGAGTTGGAAAGCGCCATTCATATACGAGGGCATGCGTCTGTTCGAACCCGTCGCCAAAAGCGACCACGAAGGAAGGAAGGCGTATTACGCAGATCCCGAGTGGAGGGAAAAATTTAAGGAAAAGGCCGGCAACGGTGGCAAGGTCGGGGATCGTTGGTCACGAACCGAAATAACTTGGTTCCCACCAGACAGCGATCTAGAGGGACGCAACGTACAAGAACTCGCAGATGAGAGAGGTGAGGACCCCATTGATCTAATGCTTGACATGGCTTTAGACGCTGATCTTGATATGCGCATCCTTCAAGACGTACTTAACCATGATCGTGATGAAATTGATGAACTTCTCCATGACCCCACCACGGTGATCGGGCTCTCTGATGCCGGGGCCCACGCGAGTCAGCTTTGTGACGCTAAGTATTCCACTGAATTTTTGTCTACCTTCGTCCGTGAACGTCGGAGCTTCGAGATCGAAGAAGCGATCCATATGCTGACCCAACGACCGGCACAGATTTTCGGAATCGAAGATCGCGGCACCCTCGCCGAGGGCGGTTGGGCTGACGTTGTCGTCTTCGACATGGACGCTGTCGGACACGAGGGTAAACGAAGGGTGTACGACCTTCCCGCGGGGGCTGATCGACTGATATCTGATGCTAAGGGAATTGATGCAGTGGTCGTCAACGGAACGGTTATCAGACACGATGGGGAGGACACCGTATCGGCCGACTCGCCGCTGCCCGGCAAGCTATTAAGGCGTGGCAGGGGTTAACGAGTGCCTGTAGATCCCAATCGGGAGTTCTGGAAACCCGGAATGGGTTGGGCGAAAGCCGTTGAAGATATTGAGTATGTGAAGGGCTTAGCCAACGAAATGGGTGGCCCTGAACGGGTGCAACGACAGCATGAGGGCGGCCGTTATACCGTCCGCGAAAGAATGGAAAAATTCTGTGATCCGGGTTCTTTCTTGGAAATGGGTCACCTGATCGGCGCTGCTGAGTACGACTCTGATGGCAACTTGGTCGAGTTTTCGCCGGGGGGCTACGTCATGGGACTTGGAGAAGTCGACGGTCGCCCAGTGTCAATCGGCGGAGACGACTTCACCCTTTCAGGAGGTAGTCCGCACGACGTGCACAAACTTCCTCATCACTTCGCTCAACCGCTTGCCCTCCAGTACGGCATCCCGTACATCCAACTTCGTGAAGGCGTGGGACATTCATCAAAACAAGACGAACAAGACGGCCATATGGGATTACCCCAAGGGGATATGTGGCACGAAGGCGTCGAGCTATTGCGCAACGTTCCCGTGGCTTCAGCAGTTTTGGGGGCGGTAGCTGGATGGCCAGCCGCAGCAGCGCTGCTTTCACACTTCAGTGTGATGATCAAAGAAAAATCTCAAATCTTCCCGTCCGGACCTCCCGTCGTTGAACGCGCTATCGGGGAAAGACTCTCAAAAGAAGAACTCGGTGGCTGGCGGATGCATGTCGTCGAAAGCGGACAAGTCGACAACGTCGCCGAGGATGAGGACGACGCCTTTCAGCAAATTCGCGACTTTCTCTCTTTTCTCCCCAACACAGTACGAGAGGTCGCCCGACGAGTCGAAACCGGCGACGACCCTGAACGACGTCCCCAAGAGCTTTTGGACTTTGTTCCTACCAACCGGCGACAGGGTTACGATGCGAGAGCTCTAATCCGTCACGTCGTTGACAACGGCGATTTCTTTGAAATGCGAGAATTGTACGCCAGTGGACTCATCACCGGCTTCGCCCGATTGGACGGCTGGTCAGTTGGTGTCATCGGCAGCGATCCAATGAGCAAAGCCGGGGCGATGGACGGCAACGCCGCTGACAAGTACACGCACTTCGTAGACCTGTGCGACACCTTCAATTTACCGCTCCTGATCTTTCTGGACATGCCTGGCTTCATGTTGGGATCTCACGCAGAGCGTATTGCCACCATGCGACGGGGAACCCGAGCCCTCATAGCTTCCGCTGAGTGCGAGGTACCGAAAATTGAATTTATGGTGCGGAAGAGTTACGGCGTGGCAGCAGACGCTCCGAACTCGATCGGCTTACCAGACAGCATCAATCTTCGTTTTGGTTGGCCATCCGGTGAATGGGGTGGCATTCCAATTGAGGGTGGAGTTGCTGCGGCCTATAGGAGAGAGATTGAGGCCGCAGACGACCCTGACGCTCACCGAGAAGCAATTGAAGAACGTCTGCTACGGCTCCGTTCTCCGTTCAGGGCCGCACATCGCGGCGATGTCGTCGATCTGATCGACCCCCGGGATACAAGGTCTCTGGCCTGTCGATTCGTGAATCTCGCTCAACCCAAGTTAAGCGAGTTGGCTCGACGCCCTAAACGCGCTGTTCGCCCTTAGCTTGACGGGATCCCCCGCAAGGTCACACGGTAGCCGTGACGGGTGGCGGGAAAATAGTCCCAGGTTGCGTAGTGCTGAACACAGCGGTTGTCCCACATTGCTATCGAATTTTGTAACCAATGAAAACGGACATGAAAATTGGGATTTTCGATGTGACGATAGAGGTATTGCAAGACTGCTTTGCTCTCCTCTCGACTCAAGTCCTTAATTTGCTTGGTGAAGCCTTGGTTAACATAGAGAGCTTTTCTACCTGTTTCGGGATGGGTAGTTATAACGGGATGGAACGCGGAGGGAGGAGTTTCATCTTGTCGGTGACCCGGGAGATTTCCTAGTCGATGCAAGGCGACTTGCTGTTGAAGGAAACTCTGAAAGGCTGGTGACAACGCCTCGTACGCCGCGTACATGGAGCTGAACAGAGTCGCCCCGCCGCCGTCAGGCGGCACTTCGGTCAACCGTAAAATGCTGCCGGTCGGCGGCGTTTGTTCGAAGCTGACATCGGTGTGCCAACCATCGCCGGCTACGCTCTTCGAATTTTCGTCAGCGTGGATCACAAGGATTTCGGGGTGCTCCGGGTGATGACGGACTGTCGGATGAATGTGCGGCTCTCCGAAATTGGCAGCAAACGCTATGTGTTGCTCGTGTGTGAGATCCTGATCCCTGAAGAACACAACTTGGTGCTGAAGCCAGGCTTCACGAATTTGTTGAATAACTGGATCGCTGAGCGCTTCGCGCAGATCGACACCGGTGATTTCAGCGCCAATCGTCGGGGTGACCGGGCGGACAGAAATTGTATTCATCCCCTAAGGCTATGTGTGCGTGCTCTGAACGTGGCACATTAATAGGGTGATCGACTTAAGATCTGACACAGTTTCTCGTCCCACCGACGCAATGCGTAAGGCTATGTCTGCCGCTGAGGTGGGTGATGACGTCTTCGGAGATGATCCGACTGTCCGTGATCTAGAGCATCACGTGGCTGAATTGTTAGGCAAAGAAGCTGCGGTGTTTGTTTCGTCTGGCACACAATCAAACCTCTGTGCCTTGATGGCTCATTGCCAACGCGGAGACGAGTACCTAGTCGGCGATCATGCTCACACCTACATGTACGAGGGCGGCGGTGCTGCAGTGTTAGGAAGCATTCAACCTCAAACTATTCCGATGCTCGACTCGGGAATGCTGGACCTCGAAGCAGCACGCTCCGCGATAAAGCCCCATGATTCTCATTTCGCACGAACACGCCTTCTTTGTCTGGAAAACACGACCGATGGAAAAGTTGTGGGACTTGGAGACCTCGAAGCCGGACGAGATCTAGTTGACGAGCACAATTTGGGTTACCACCTTGATGGAGCCCGGCTCTGGAACGCTGCGGTTGCGCTAGCAGTTAACCCAGCAGAAGTCGCTGCCCCATTTGACACCGTGTCGGTATGTCTTTCCAAAGGCTTGGGAGCGCCGATTGGTTCAGTGTTAGTAGGCCCAGGCGAACTCATAAGTGAAGCACGAAAGTGGCGAAAGATGCTTGGTGGGGCGATGCGTCAAGTGGGATTAATTGCCGCTGCAGGTAAGCACGCCGTCGAGAACCACATCGAACGCCTCGCCGAGGATCATCACAATGCGGAACGGCTTGCTGAGGGCCTTGAAGCCATCGACAACATAGAAGTTGAAGCGCAGAACACCAACATGGTTTTCGTCAGAGCATCTCGCGACATCGGCGATTTGGAAGACCGGTTGCGGAACCAAGGTCTTCTCACAAGGTGGGCTGGCCCAAGCAGCCGCATGGTTGTCCACCTTGACGTCACAACGAACGACGTGGATCGGGCGGTTAGTTTGATTGCAGAAGAGCTAGGTGGCTAATCCGCCACTAATTCGGCAACCGGTTCGGTCCAATAATCTGCCAGATTTGCTTCTCGAGTCATCGCATAAAAGTCGACGTTACGCCAAGGCGAGTTGACGACAATTCGTCCCCGTTCATTTCGGTAGTAGGAAGTCATTCCTGGGTGGGTCCAGACCATTTGTTCGTGAGCACGGTCAACGTCATCGTTGTACGCGTCGTGAACGTCTTGACGAATTTCGACTGCTCCCACGTCTTGGTCAAGCATTTTTTGGATTATGTCCATGATGTACCTGACTTGCATCTCAACCACGAAGATGAGGCTCCCCCCATGGCCCGGTTGGAGATTCGGACCGTACAAGGTGAAGAAGTTGGGGAAGTTAGGAACAACCGTACCTAGGTACGCCTGAGCGTTATCTCGCTCCCATTGGGTCGTCAGAGACGTACCTGACCGACCTTTCGCTTCATACGTGGTAATAAAATTGAGAACATCGAAGCCAGTTGCTATTACCAAAACATCGGCCTCGTATTCGCTGCCGTCAGTTGTGTAAAGACACGTGGAGTCGATCTTGTCGACGTGCTCATCGACCAAAGTGACCTTTGGGTTTCGCAACATGCGATACCAACCGTTGTCCATGAGCATCCTCTTACCAAAGGGCGGATAGGTCGGTAGAACCCGATCAAGGAGTTCAGGTGCTTTATCGCCCAATTCGTTGATCACGTAGTCGGTGAAGTACGCCCGGTGGGCGTCATTTTGGGCATTCAGCGATCTTTCCGGATGCTCCCACTCTGGGTCTCTTTGGAGTGCTGAATGGATCCGATCGTTGAACGTCCAGCCGAGTCGAACTCGGTACCAATTCCTATAAAGCGGTACTTCGCGCAGCAAAAACCGGAGGGGCTCTGGGACCTCTTTCCGGAACTGCTCGAAGGGGGCGGCCCAGTGAACTGATTTTTGGAAAATAGTCAGCGAATTCACTTCATCTTGAATTTCTGGACCAATTTGCATACAGCTGGCACCGTTTCCGATAACCGCTACGTTTTTCCCGGTAAGGTCCGCATCGGCCGGCCACCGAGCCGTGTGCCATTTCTCTCCTTCCCATTCCTCGAGGCCCTCGATATCTGGGAAAACGGGTGGATTGAAGATTCCAGCCGCGCTAATTACAACGTTGGCTTCGACTTTTTCCGCACTGCCGTCGGGTAGGCGGAGCACCGCAAGCCATTTTTGTTGGTCGGCATCATATTCAATGAGTTCCACCGCTGTTTCGAATCGAATGAAGTCGCGCACCTCAAAGCTGTCACAGACGTGTTCTAGGTATCCATGCAACTCGTCACGTAAGCAGAAGTATTTTTGCCAGTCGTAGGGAGCAAAGGAGTAGGAATAGAGATGGTTCGGGGTGTCTACACCAGCCCCCGGGTAGCGGTTCTCCCACCAAACTCCCCCCACCGTTGAGTTACGTTCTACAACCTGAAAGTTGATACCGAGCATCTGAAGGTTGATAGCTGCACATAGTCCCGAGACCCCCGCGCCGATGATCAGGACACTGAAATCCTCCGGTGAGGTCACGGTCTCATGATCAAGAAACTTCACTTGTCCCAGCTGGGCCGCTGTGAACTGGCCATATTCAGACGGAACGGCTTCCGCCATGGAAACACTGAGCATCTTGACGATGAGGTCATCGTCAGGTTCAGGGAGGGCAATAGGACGGCCTTCTCTCCAGGCCAGTATCGCCTCAAGTGCTGCCTCGCGAACTTCTAGTTGATGTTCAGGATTAAGACCACCGGTGTCATTATCCCCTAATCCGGGTTGTCGCTTAGGTAGATAGGGTTCGTCCAGCCAATGAAGTTCACCTGTCAGTTGCACCAGCACCATAAGTAGGGTCGGGATATTCGCAACTTTGATCGCTTCGGCGAAGATTTGCTCGTCGGGCTTAGTGTTCATTCTTAATTACCCAGATCTCGAAGGTTCTTACCAATCAAGATATCTCCTCGGATCTCGTCGAGGTGGAGTTGTTCGTTTTTAGAGTGAACAGAAATCTATTTTTACTTCGGTGTCCCCAATTGCATCTCTTTTCGTCTTATATGTCGGCACAAGTTGACTGACGTGCGACAGAATCCTCCTATGACAGATTCGACTGTGGAATCGGTTGCGTTCGTTGGGCTCGGCGCTATGGGAGGGCCAATGTGCGCCAACCTTACGGCCAAATCACCTGTTCCTGTCCTCGCACACGATCTCGATTCGGATGCCGTAAGAAGAGCGGTCGAAGCTGGAGCCATAGCTGCTACAGGTCTAGAAAACATTGCCAGCGCGGACATAGTTTTCGTCTGTGTCCCTGGAGAAGAAGAGACAAGAGCGGTTTGTCTCGCCGAAAATGGGCTCTGTCAAAACGCGCGGGAGGGTCAAGTTGTCGTGGACTGCACCACCGCGACGGTCAGAGTCAACCTTGATGTAGCCGAAGCGTTGAAAGCACGCGGCGCTAATTTCGCTGACGCTCCAGTAGCTCGCGGTGTTCCAAATGCAGTAGAGGGAACACTGTCCATCACAGTAGGCGGGGATAAAGAAGTCTTCGATCGGATTGCTCCGTGGTTGGGATATATGGGTTCCGACGTTGCATACTGTGGTCCCGTTGGAACCGGAACGGTCATAAAACTCATGAACAATATGGTGCTGTTCGAGAACGTGTCAGCTTTGGCTGAAGCGATGGCAATCGCTACCAAAGCAGGCGTTAGCCGCGGCCGCGTCTTTGACCTGTTGGGTCAGGGGTCAGCGGACAGTTTCGCTCTTCGGCGTCATGGCGCATTTATGACAACCGGTGACTACCCCGCTGACCGTTTCCCCACAAGCTATTCGGTAAAGGACCTCGACTACGCTCTGGCGTTGGCGGACGAAGTCAACGTGGATGCGGCTGGCGCTCGTCTAGTTCGAGAGCGTTTTGCCGAAGTGGTGGATCGTGGCCTTGGGCACCTATATTCGCCAGTCGTCTACGAATTGTTTGAAAACGAATGAGTGACCTAGATCCCGAGCTGGTAGATCGGGCAGTGCAGTTGGCCGACGACCATCTTTTCCCCGCTGCACTCGAGGTTGATGCCTTGGGCACAGTTCCCCGCCCACAACTCGATCTTGTCCGCGACGCCGGTTTTCACGGCCTTTTCGCCCCCGCTGAATTTGGTGGCTTAGGCGCGTCACCCCAAACTCAGTGGGCTGTTCATGAGTCGTTGTCGGGGGGTTGCCTGACAACAAGTTTCGTTTGGGCTCAACATGCTGGGCCCAGTAAAGCGGCCGTCGAAACGACTGGACCGATGAGAGAGCGGTGGGCAGAGGCTCTAGCCACTGGAGAGTCCCAGGGAGGAGTGGCCTTCGCTCACTTGAATCGACCTGGTACCCCTATCCTCCAAGCGGAACCTCACAGCGGCGGATGGAGGTTCTCGGGGTCAGCTCCATTCGTAACAGGGTGGGGCCACATAGACGTTGTACTGACCGCCGCACGACATAAGGATTCAGTGGTTTGGGCGTTGATCGAAGCCCGAGACTGCGAGACAATCACCAGTCGCCGCCTGTCATTGGCTGCCATCGACTCAGCCGTGACCGTCGAGTTGACTTTCGATAACCATCCAGTCACAAAAGCGTCAGTGACCTCAGTGGAAGGCTTCGATCAATGGACCGAGCGTTACCGAAAGGGTCTTCGCGCCAACGGGTCCAATCCTCTTGGAGTTGCCTCTCGAGCAACAAAGTTGTTGGGGCCGAGCCCCTTGGATACCCAACTTGTCGATGCTAGAGACCGAATCAACAACGCCAGTGTCGAAGCATTGCCCGAAGCTCGAGCTCTACTCGGTGATCTGTGCGTACGAGCAACTTCGGCCTTAGTTGCCAAGGTGGGCGGGTCCGCGCTCTTCATGGAGCAGCAAGCTCAACGGCTCGCCAGAGAGTCGCTATTCTTGCTGGTGCAAGGTCAAACACCTGAAATCAAAGAACATCACTTGAGACTCCTCACCGAGAACGCCACAGTCGGAAGGCCAAGTCGTGACAACTGACAGCCACGAAGCCCTAGACCGACGGTCCTTGGGTTGGCTCCGGTACCTATACCGCAAGGCAACGACCCCAGACAACTGGGACCGCGACGGTCAACCTCACCCTCATTGGGACAACATCACTGGACCACCAATGACCTCTTTCCACCGATTCGATCTAATCGACTCGGCATACGCGATGGCTCTCATGAGTGATCGAACTCCAGCGTGGACAGAAGTTTATGGCCGCGTGCTAGACGAATTAGTAGCGCGTCACACATCTTGGTGGGCTGCTGAAGATTGGATGACCCAATTCGGGCCAGACCCCGATCGCGGCAGCTACCCGGAACAATATCGTCCGCTCATTCCGGCCGACCATTGGGGTAGTTACGATGTCCCTGGGTGGACAGCTAACGGCATCGAGCCTTACGGGATACAGATGGATCCCGTGGCGGCCGACGGAATGCTCTTCTTCAAGGGGTTTTTCGGTTTACTTCTCGGATTGCACCGTTACGTTTCAAATGATTCGAAATGGAACGAACCATTCGAAATGATCCGCGACGGAAAAAACACCTTCACCTGGACCCATTCAGGAATAATGAGCCATCTTGCTGAGCAATGGCACAGTAGACAGATGGGGTGCCATTGTGAGAACACTAAGATATGGCCCTATTGACTATCTGGAGCCGGTCTCGGTCTGAGACTTCACGACCAACTCCTCAACACCAATTTCCACTCTGCGTTCGATCACTGGTGGGAATACGCTGCGGAGAACTACATCACTTGGGATCGGGATCAAGCCATTGCTATGGACTTGTACTACGACCCAGTTGTCGACGAACACCTCAAATCCCCCGTCGGCTTGATCGCACCAACGTGGTACTTGGCTCCACAACGCCGGGAGGTGGCTGAAACGGCATGGACCTTTGGGGCCACCGCGCTCGGCCTACTCGGTGATGGCGATGTCCAACTTGCTCGAGCCCAAGATGGCATTATGCTCGCCTGGTTTACAGGCGAATTCGCTGACGGTGCTGTGAAGCGAAAGCTTTGGGATGCCTGCGACGCTCTCTTCGAACCCCGATTCGACCAGGACAGCGGCGAGTTCACTTTTAACTTTGGCTTCAACGAACCTCACCCACGAGGCCAATGCAATGCTCGGGTTATGGCTGGCTGGGTCTGTTCTCCTGGAGCGTGGGCCAGTATCTTCACTAACCCGAATCTCACGAAACACACTGAGCCGTGCGTCGAAGATGTCGACTTTCCACGAATCGCTATGAGTGAAGCCCACTGGGACGGAAACGCGTTGGTTCTCGCGGCCAGTGCTTGCAATGACTCGACGAACGGGGCACGCACGACTATGCGCGTGCGTCGGCTACCTGTTGATGGGGAATGGCAACTTACTGGTTCTGACGGCACTTCGACTAGTTGTCATGTAGCAGGCGGAGAAACCGCCATCGAACTTATCGCTGACAGCTCCACCTTCACCCTTGAAGTGACATAGTGGGGAGATGACCTTGCTAGTGGAAACAGCGACCGGTCCCATCGATGCTTCGGAGTTGGGTCGGGTCCTCATGCATGAGCATGTTTTTGTGATTTCTACCGAGATCCAGCAAAATTACCCGCAGGAGTGGGGCGACGAACAAGGCCGGATAGACGACGCTGTTTCTCGGCTCACGGAACTTAAGGACACCGGTATTGATACCATCCTTGATCCAACAGCCATAGGTCTCGGACGCTATATACCTCGGATTCAGAGGGTCGCTGAGCAGATCGACTTAAAGATCGTCTGCGCGACCGGTCTGTACACCTTTAACGAGTTACCTCACTACTACCGTCGCCGATCTGCCTCGAGTGCTGACGCTCTGACTTTGCATTTCGTCCAAGACATCGTGGACGGTTTCGCCGACACAGGTGTCAGAGCCGGAGTAATCAAGTGCGCCACCGATAAGCCCGGTCTGACACCCGATGTGGAACGTGTGCTACGCGCTTGCGCTCAGGCGCACCGCCAGACCGGGTGCCCCATCACTACTCACACCAATGCTGCAACCGAACGAGGCTTAGACCAGCAAAAGATTTTTGTAGAGGAGGGAGTGGACCTCACCCGGGTCGTGATCGGTCATTGCGGAGACACAAACGATCTCGGGTACCTTCAAAGACTTCTTGATGCCGGCAGCATTTTGGGAATGGACAGATTCGGTATCGATGGTTACCTGACCACTGCTCAGAGGGTGGAGGTGGTGGCCCAACTGTGTGACAAGGGGTATGCAGATCAGATGGTGTTGAGCCATGACGCTTCGTGTTACATCGACTGGATAGAAGGCGAAGTGCCTCTCGCTCCGCTCCCCAATTGGCATTATTTGCATATCAGCAGGGATGTCATCCCCGCTTTGTTGGAGGCAGGAGTCTCCGAAGAGCAGATAAACACGATGTTGGTGGACAACCCCAAGAGGTTTCTTGAGTCGCAAAATCTTGGCGGGTACTAGCCTCAAAGCCATGAGCAAACTTGAAATAGGTGACGAGTTCAGTGACGTCGTCAAAGTCACCGACGACATGTCACCGCCACATCTTCCGAACAAAGTGCTTTCAACCCCGGACATGGTGCGCTTGATAGAAGGCACCTGCTTATTCGGGGTTCAAAATCAACTTGAAGAAAACCAGACAACGGTGGGTATTCATGTGTGTGTCAGCCATTCAGCAGCAGTTGCTTCGGGCGAGGAAGTATTGATTGAAGCTGAGTTAGCTGAAATCGACCGCAAACGCTTGGTGTTCAACATCAAAGTCACCCACGGGGAAACTTTGGTGTCCGAAGGCACCCATCAACGCTTTGTCGTGGGTTAACAAGACGCTTAGCTCAGGGCTCGATAACTATTTTGCCGATGGAAGTTCGATCAATGAGGCTGCGCAATGCTTCCGAGGCACCGTCCAAGCCGTAGGTGGCTGAAATATGTGGTCGTAGCTGTCCGTTCGCCACCCACTCAAGTAAATCTTCGGCGATCTGGTTTGCTAGTTCGGGATCTCGAGCTGTCATGGCTCCGTAGAAGACCCCCACTATTTGACAACTTTTCAGCAACGTCAAATTGAGGGGTATGGAAGGAATGCCTGCAGTGAACCCAATAACCAAGAAGCGGCCTTCCCATCCGATTGCACGGAGCGCTTGTTCGGCGTAGTCACCTCCCACCACGTCGTAGACAACATCCACTCCAACCCCGTCGGTGAGTTCTTTGGCCCTGTCTTTCAGGCTTTCTTGCGCGTAGTTGATGGTCTCGTCGGCCCCACGTTCTCGGCAGAGATCTAGCTTCTCTTCAGTAGAAGCCGCTGCAATTACGCGAGCTCCCATAAGTTTGCCGATCTCCACTGCCGACAGACCCACGTGGCCACCGGCACCGAGAACTAGCAGTGTCTCACCTTGTTGCAGGTTCGCTCGTTGCTTGAGGCCGTAGTAAGTGGTGCCATGGGCATACAACAGTCCGGTCGACTCCGCGAAACCCACTCCGTCGGGTAGGGCCCTGATTGCTGGCGCTTTCGCCACAGCTAGTTCTGCGTAGCCGCCTACTGCTCCCAAACCGCAGACTACTCGCGTACCTACCTCGATATCTTCGACTCCTTCTCCGAGAGCGGTCACAACGCCGGCTACCTCCGCACCAGGGACATAGGGAAGGTCGGCCTTGAACTGGTACTTATCTTCCAACATGAGGGTGTCGGGGAAAGTGACTGGTGCCGCCTTCACTTCGATAAGAACCTCTCCTGGGCCGGGAGCCGGGTCGGAGACCTCGGCGACCACTAGGTTCTCTGGTGGACCAAATTCGTTACATAAAACTGCTCTCATGGAGCCAAGACTAGATGGCTATGAGTGTTTGTGTCGGAGGATCTTCGCTCTGAGGGAAAGTTCCCAAGCCAGCTTTGAGGGTGCCCGCATCTCTCAAGAAATTTCTTGGTGGCCGGAAAAATGTTTGTCGAGTGCGCTCAGGAGCTGGTCCCGTAAACCTCGTCTTCAAACCAATCGCGGAACTCTTGATCACGAGTGGCTTTCCAGAGGTTCCAAGTCTCTCTCCCCACAGGAGAGAGAAAAGCGCCGAGTTTGATTAATTCCATTCTCATCTCAAGGTGCATGCGCCCCACTAAGCCTTCTTTCCAAGCGTCATATGTGTCGAACAGATCAATGAGGTCGGCGCCTAAAAGATTGAGGGCACGAAAGTACTCCTCGCCCTGTAACTCTTCGTTGGACCAGTCCTTGATGAGGAATTGACTGAAGCTGGGGTCGCGCGAAATAGCGAAATAACGGTCGTACAGGCGGTCAGTGAGACCATGCCCAAATTGTGTACGACTGTGCTGCAGTGTCTGACGCGCCTCCGCGCCGATAAACACGATGGACAGAGAAAGAATCACCGCTTCAAGTATTTGAGCCCAGTTTGCGATCTGGTCAAGTGTCAATTGCGGTCCTAAATGTTGGGGTGGCTAGGTGCGGCGGAGTCGTTTCAGAACGTAACGAGAACTGAGATCAACGAAAACGAAAAGCCCCGCGCCAATCGCCAGTTCGACCCATCCCCCGCCGTTCGCCACAATGAACACAGCCACTAACGCCGCTACGAGGGGACGAGTCAAATAACGCACAGTTTTAGTGAACCATGACCTGCGCACGAACACGGGGATAGCCGTAGTCTTTCGTCATGGACACATCTCGATTCCCTCTGATACCAGGATCGTCGCCGATGCTGGTCGAAAGCAGCGACGGCGTATGGCTGCATACATCTGACGGCCGTCGCATCCTTGACGCTGGCGGCGGAGCAATTGTGACCAGCATTGGTCACGGCCGACCAGAAATTGCTCAAGTGGCATCTCAGGCGCTGGGGCGGCTGGATTATGTAGTGCCCCTCTTCGCTACCGAAGCCCGGGTCGCACTGGCCGAAGAAGTGAGCGACAACTGGCTACCGGATCCCTCTTGGCGATCTGTTTTTGTAAGTGGGGGTTCTGAATCGGTAGACGCGGCGATACGAATCGCTCAGCTTCATCATGTTGCTTGCGGACGTCCGGAGCGGCACAAGGTCATCGGAAGAGACGTGTCATACCACGGGGCGACTTTGGGCGCGTTAGCGGCAGGTTTACATGATCGGCGACGAAAGGGCCTTGAACAGGCGCTTCTTTCTATGCCCAAGACCAGTCACTACGACGCTGAGGAATTAGAGAAAGTGATCGAATTAGAAGGGCCTGACACCATTAGCGCCTTTATCGGCGAACCGGTCATCGGCGCTGCTGCCGGAGCCTATGTGCCTCCGGATGATTATTGGCCACGCATCTCAGAAATTTGTTCTCGACACAACATTTTGGTGATCGCAGACGAGGTCATGACGGGGTTCGGGCGGCTGGGAACAACCATGGGGCATCAGGCCCTGAACTTCACTCCAGACATCATCGCTTCAGGCAAAGGACTCGGAGGTGGATACGTTCCTATCGGAGGCGTTTACTGCCGGCCGGACCTTGTTGAACCAATCGCCAAAACAGACCTGGCATTGATGTTTTACACCTTCGCTGGTCATGACCTCTGTTGTGCCGTCGCCAAGAAGGTTCTTGAAATAGTCCGGTCGGAAAATCTCATCGATAGAGCGAAAACCATGGGAGACGTGTTACGGGAACGCCTTACCGAGGAGTTTCAGGATCACCCGAACGTGGAAGAGGTGAGAGGTCGAGGACTGTTGCAAGGGTTGGGCCTGGTAGCAGACCGCGATACCGGGGAGCCCTTTCCGCGGTCGGCGGGATTCGCTGATGCCGTCACTGGAATTGCGCTCGAAAACGGGGTGTGGGTCTATCCGTCGGGTTCAGGGGTTTTCGACGATGCTGTCATGTTCGGTCCCCCGTTCATCGTCGAGGAAAACCATATAGACCAAATGGTGGCAACGACCAGGGCCGCCATTGACGATGCTGTTGCGAACTTGAGTTAACAGTTGCTCATCCCGGCGGATCGCAGGGGATTGTTTCCATTTGCGCGGGAGCTACTACCTCGAGGGCTTCGAAATCTGATGAGCAGCCAATTTCGTTGTGCACCATTCCTGGCGGGATAGACAAAGCAGCACCAGCTGACACTCTTTCTGATCGACCTCCTTCGAACTCAAGGTCCACCCACCCGTTCAACACATAGACGAACTGCAGATCACATTCGTGGTAATGCCAACCAGTAGTTTCCATCACGTCTGTGGCTCTCATGACTTGAGCGCGATATTCACCGTCCGTGAGATCGCTGAGACCGGTGTCGCGATATTCAAAGAAAGAGCGTCGGCCCGTTTTCCCGAATTGAGCGTCGTCAAGTTGTTGGCAGAGCAGTTCAGTGGTTGAAGTCGATTCCATGGGTTACCTCCGATTGCTCTAGTTGATCATAATTGCGGTCTTTAGACCTGCAAGAGTCGCTGATGTTCGGCTAACAGCTCGGTGTTACCAAACGTTTCAAGTTCCTCGTGAGTTTTTCGGTTCCACACGAACAGAAGTAAGTCGCTTGCCGTTCCTCGGGCTGCGACGTCTCCCTTACCGTGAGTTTTGTCTACTTCGATTCCATGTTCTCGTCGAGTTACCATCCATTCACCTTCCGCGTCGGTAGCGTGCAGGTGGACCGTGCCGGTCCCCGCAAATTCTTTGGGCATTCTTTCCGCCACAAAGAAGTCGTAAAACTCATCTATCCCGTCAACTGCTAGTTGGGCGTCAATGGGACGCACCTCAACGTGGCCTGCTTCGATGTCCCATCGATGCATGGTTGCTTCTTGGGTCATACGACGCATCCAAAAAGTCGCCGTATTGACAAGGCTGCTACTAGTCCATATTTCGTCATCCGGAGAGTGGCTCCACACGACGTCGGCTAACTGGTCGGCGGATGTCTTGAACCACGCAGAAAGGTCCGTTGTTTGGGGATGGTTCGCGGTGTCATTGGCCCACGCAGCTACGCCTTTATCGCTTAGGGGGGCGTTTTGGGTAATCGATTGTGCAACGAAAGAAAACACCGAGCCGACGTGCACGATTACGTTGCTCGTGGTCCAGTCACCAAGGTGTGGGATCGCGTGTTGCTGGTCTTTGCTCGCAAGTTCCACTATGCGATTCGTCGCGGTATCAAATTGTTCTTTGTAGAGATCTGAATTCATGGGTTATCCCTTTCAACTGACAGATTCACCTGAGGACTCCGGAGGCAGTGAATAAGTCCCTTGGCAGACGGAAACCTTTCTCGCTTCGTCTCGGTCACACCAAAGCCACACAGAGCCGACGACACTGCGGCGGGTTCGAGCTTCTAATCGGGCACGCGCAAACAACTGCTCACCAAGTGCGGGCCGGACGTATCTGATGGAGAGTTCGCTGGTCACATTCATCTGCTCCATGCGACCGATAACGCCGAAAGTCAAGAACCAGAAAACCGCGTCAGCCAACCGAAATTGATCGGGGCCGGAGATATATCCTCCAGGGCGCCGCGTTATGCCGTTCAGGTCATATTCAGCGACCGCGAAATCTTGTCCGATGTCGACACAACGACTTCCTAGTTCCGGGTAGCAGTCATTAACGAACGCGTTGACCGCGTTTGCATCAATGGTTCCGGACATTTCCAGACTTTAGGACAGTTGCCATTTTCATGTCCTATACCCGCGTTGCCAATACCTCTCGACACAGGAGAACAAAGAAACCACTGTGACGGCTGAGCCGATCTCGTCACCAGATCTTCGCGTTGAGATAACGGCATCGATTGACCGAAATTTTCCTTAGGGTCCCTTAACATCGAGACGTACCAAATCTTCTCCGACTTGAGGGGCAGCCATGGATTTCCAGAAACTTGACCGTCGCTTTCAACTGATGTTGCCAAGTGGCCCGATTCTTCTTATCTTCCTGATCTTCGCCCCGTGGCATCAATTCGGCAGTGGTTCCTACGGACTGTCTCAAACCGCTGTTCAGGCCCCCAATGCACTGTTGGGAGTGATCGCCCTGCTCGCTGTCGTAATATCCCTGTTGATTTCATTCGCTCAGGTGTTGGACAGCGACAAACTGCCAGAAAGCCCGCAAGGAAAAAGTTGGGAAGAAGTAATTTTTGTCGTCAGTGCCATCTTGTTGGGGTCGCTATTTCTGAAACTGATCCTTGAAACTTCGTTTTTGGCCTGGGGAGCATGGGGGTGCATCATTGCCGGAGGGGTTCATTTTTATGGTGCGTACATTGGCAAGCAGAACGGCTCTACCACTCAGACTCCCAATCCATAAGCTCATCGAGGTCGAAGCCCGGAAGCTCAGCGGCACAATCAAAGATGTTGCCGATCACTGGAAACAACATCCGAGCCATGCCGTCATCATCAAGGTCGAAGTCATCGGCGGGCGCTGACAGCAATCGGATCAACTCAGCGTCCGAGAGGTCTTCTAACGCACATTCGAACAAGGCCACATCAACTTCGGCTCCTTGGGCCATTCCAAGCGCTGCGAGTTCCTTGAGATCGACGCAGTCGCTCATCGATTCGAAAAAGGGCCGCGCCATCTCAGGTGGAAGTTCATCGGAAGTCAACCAGGCGTTTCCTCTGGCGTTTAGCGCTTCCACTCCCATTCGGTCCACCAGAGCTCCCCCAACGCACCGTGCATCTGAGGACTTGAATCCCACTTCGCCTAGTCCCCCGAAATCCGTTGCCTCACCGGTAGCGACGAACTGGTCAACAAAGACCTGTTCTTGAGGGGGTCTTGCATCTGAAGACCCAGAGACTGCCTTATAGATTCCGAACACGGCGCCACAAACCAGTAATGTCACCACGACAGCGAGCCCGATTAGCTGTGTGCGTTCTTCGTTGTTGTGTTGCCCAGAACTTCCAGGTGCTAATAGTTGCCGTTTGAGGGCATTGAACTCTGTCTCGTCAATTTCGCCTGAATCACGTAACGCTATGAGTCGCTCGAGGTCTTCGATTTCAGAGGACATTTTGGTTATGGCACTCCCGTTTGTTGCTTATTCCACGCCAGTTCAATTACATCATCTCTTGAACGAAATGTGTGACACTCGCACACCTGCTGGACTTCCGAGCGACTCCGGTGCGTTCTCCGAACACGGCTCTGGAATCTCTGCGCAAGAATTAGTAGGTCTCATCACAATGTGGGCATAGATTTTGCATTGGTAAGGAAAACAAAGGTTGAGTAATGAAGTTCATCCAGATAGTCGAACAAACCGGGGACATGGAAGACGCTAGGGCTGAAATCGAAGGGTATTTCGACAGCGCTGGTGACGACACAAAGGTCAAAAAGTTGATTTTGTGTGAGGATCGCGACGTCCCGGGGAAAATTGTCACAATCGTCGAATTCGACTCTTGGGACACCGCAACAGACAACAACGAGCTTGACGCCACCCAGGAAGGGGCAGCCGAAGCTCAAGCCACTTCAGACGTCACCTACCAGAACCTTGATGTTCATCACGAATGGGTCCGCTAGTAGCCTCCCGAGGGAACTCCTGTTGGATCGCAGAGGTCTAACGGGAGCGACCGAACTAAAGTTTCGACATGGCTGAGTTGGAACTTTACGAACGGCGCACCTACGACGTGAAAGTCGGGGAGATGGGCAGGGTTCTGGAGTTGTATTCCGAAGGGGGTTGGCCAGCTCTGGAAGCTGGGGGTCACTCAAAATTTCTTGTCGGATATTTCGTTTCAGATACGGGACCACTGCACCAGTTAATTCACATTTGGCGCTTTGGCAGCGACGTGGAACGCCGAGACTTCTGGAGCAATTTGTTCGCTGACGAAAACTTTATGGCGTTTGCGACTCAACTCCGGCCCCTTCTTAACAAACAAGAGATCCAACTAATGCAATCCGCTCCATGGGGACCTAGGCCTTGAGCACAAAAAAGTTCGAGAGATGTGCAAATAATTTGTCAGCGGACATTCTTTTCTTGTCCTAAGCCCCGTAGGGTCAAGGGGTACGAAATTTTCTTTTACTCGTGCAGAAAGAAATTGAGGGCAATCAATGCCACAAGGAACAGTGAAGTTCTTCAATGCTCAGAAGGGCTTCGGATTCATCTCTCGAGAAGACGGTGCGGATGTCTTCGTTCACTACTCGAACATCGAAGGATCCGGATATAGATCCCTCGAAGAAGGCCAAACGGTTGAATTCGAGATCGGTGAAGGCCGTAAAGGCGACGAAGCTCAGAATGTGCGGGTTGTTTAGAACTATCCCACTCAATTTCCTTAATTAGAAATCCACTGTTTGGGACCAGCTTGCTGTGGTGGGCGGAACACGGTTTCGCCGACTGTTAGCAAGCGGGTGTTTCAGTCGCGTTCGCTGGAAATTCGTCCTGGAACGCGGAAAGACCCCCCGAAGGGGGCCCATCCCAGAAGCTTCCGGATCAGTGACCTCATCTGTTGTCAGTACAAGACTTCCCTGGTCCGCTGTGCCGGATCCTTGCGGATCGACTCCACTTCTGCTTGCGCTTCTGTGTTCCTGGATTCAGTTCTGTCTTGAGTTGATAATGATGATGGACCGAAGTCCTGGTCAACTGACCGACCTCCTTTCTAGCACGTCAAAAAGGGGGCCGTGACCACTTTCGAAAAAGTGGCTCAAAATCGCGTGCTTAGTCCGCTATCGCGTTGTACATGACCATCTGTTCTGCCATGCGCAGGTCCGGATGAGCCGCTGCTACGTCTTTTTGTAGTTGCACAAACCACTCGCTCGCGGAGACCTGATCCCAGAAGCGTCCGTAATCTTCCATCGAGTCAAAATCTGTGACATAGAGAGCGACTTCTAGGCCTCCAGTTCCTGTGACTGGTCGCATGAGACGAGCGTTCTTGGCACCCCAGGCTTCGTGTTGAGGTTTCGCTGCTCTAGAGCCCGCCTCAACGGCGTGTATGGCTTGCGGGGTTCCTTCCCATCGGGTTGCAACAGTGATCACATCAGTTCCTTTCTTTGGGCTATCGCCCTAGTCAAATGCCTTTAGTTGTCGCAATCAAACAGACTTCTACTTGGTGAGTTGAAAATCAAGCGCTGTTACCCCTGATCTTGTCGTCGCTACTAGCCGACTACGATTGTCGCCATGAAGTTCAACCGGCGCTTGGCCGGAGGTGCACAGAAATACGTTCGTTTAGGTCCCAATGGCCACAAACACGAATGTGTTGTTTGGCTTGACCATAAATTGGGTTGCCCTCACCGTCACCTCGGTGACCCTGAGGCGGACGACTGCGGGTGCGGGTCGCTTGCCGAATTACGCGAGCGCGATGCCCAAAGGACCCATGGGTTCAGTGATTTCCGTCGTCAACTTGGTCAATTTCTCCGTCGGTAGGGAGCTTCTCTAGGTGCTGGTCTCGAGCCTCTGCGTCTTTGTAGATTGAGTGTCTTCGCTCCTTGGCGAGATAATGATCTATGTCCTCCTGGCTTCGTAGGTTTGCCTGAACGGCTTGGTTCCAGTGGATCACCTCATCGATCGGTCGCCTCCACCGGCTCTCAGCTTTGCGTCGCGGCCACCCAATCGGAACGATCCCGTACGGGATGTGACTGGTTGGGAAACCGAGAAGGGTCTGTAACGCCCGCGCTGTTTGAGGTTCGCCTCCTCCTGAAAGCCATGCGCTGGTGAGTCCTGCCGCTGTAGTGGCTAATTGCAGATTTTGAATTGCTGCTCCCACCGATACCAGCAGGATATTCGAACGATTTTCTTCGTATTCGGTTCGATCAAGATCAGAGTCAAGCGCTACTGGGTAAGTGTCAGCCCACCGAGGGTCAACAAATACGGCCAAGAGTGCAACCGAGTCGTGTACCCAGTGCTTCTTGTGAACATGAGGGAACCCCTTGCAGTGTTCATTGAGACGGTCCGCTTGGCTCGCCATCACAGAAGCCACTTCGCGGACTCGTTCCGGGTCTTCGATGATGCATATCTCCCATGGCTGTGAATTCGCTCCCGAAGGTGCCCAGCGGCCAGCATCGGCGATTTTTTCTAATGTTTCTCGTGGAACTCGGTCGCCGGGATCGAAGCTCCTCACACTTCTGCGGTCGCGGATGACCTCGAGAAGGTTGTCCAACTTTTTGTTGTTGAGCTTCAACTTCGGTGCCATTAGGGAAGCTTAGCGACGTCTGAGATGCTCTTATCCAAAGTCGAAGTGGCGTAGCTAGTATCACAAGATGAGCAAACCCTCAAAGAATAGGGTGGAAGAAGCCGCTTTGCGCGATGCCATGACTTCTTGGTTGATCGCTCCGTCAGGTGCCGGATGCGTTTTTGCGCCGACGATCTCTAACAGGGTTAGGGACCCACGTCCAGACGCTGTCGGGATTCGCCACACCGGTGGTCAACATCGCGGGGACTTTGAAGTAATAGCGGTCCATATCCGTCAGTCGGAAAAGAGGTTCACTTCTTTTTCCGGTGAAGCGAGTTCCCATTCGATACACGCTGATCGGATTTATTTCGCCTGTTATCTACCGACTTCTGAATTCAGTGAAGAACAAATTAGTGTCGCTTTACATTTAGGAATTGGTCTCATTCGGATAGATCGCGATTTGGGGTGCCATCGCACGGTCCCTGCCCCCTTGAATCATCCGATCGCCAAGGCGAGGTCTGACCTTTTGTACCAGCTCGGTCTTGTGAGTTGTCAGCTGTGCGGGGTGGTTTACTCTTCTTCGGTTAGCGATGATGATGCGCTTCTTTGGAATGAGATCTGGGCAGACCGCTTCGGTCGCCTTCGCAACGAAAGTGTCTATGATCGGCGCTACCTCTGCCCTGACTGCGTTCGAAACATTCGTAACCTCTCACAGCGTGATCGAGAAGGTTTGTGATCGGGAATTAGTTAGTGAGAACAACAGAGTCCTCGTTCGGGACAGTTACCCAACTGCGGTGACATTCCCGAGCCGTTTGGACTCGGCGGCGAAGCGAATTCCTTCGTAGCCTTTTGTTGCGACGTCGTTGATAGTCGCAACATATTTAGGTGTCCCGCCGTTATAGACCATGTAACGAATCTTTCCGGCTTCGTGACCGTCAACGTTGCTGTTGTATCCCGTGAACCAGGACTGCGCTTTGCGCATCAACATGACCGAGTACATCTTGATTACGTGATCGGTCCAACGCGTTTCCGCTTCTGCTGTTGCTTCGACGTATTGAAGGTCACGGGCCCACATGTACTCAAGTAGATCGGAGCACCAGTTGACACCGTTTTCAATTCCGCGCGGATAATTGGTTGAGGCCGACCCACTCTGAGGGCCGGAGGGCATCAGCAAGTTGGGGAAACCTGAGACCATCATTCCCAAGAAGGTGGTTGGGTTGTCGAACCATTTTTCTCTCAGGGTGAGTCCGTCGCGACCCTGGATATCTATGTGATCGAACGAGCCAGTGATGGCATCGAAACCTGTGGCATACACGATGATGTCGAATTCGAATTCTGCTTCGGTGGTACGAATACCCTTTTCGGTGATCCGTTCCAGCGGAGTTTCGCTGATGTCCACTAGATGCACGTTGTCGCGGTTGTAGGCCTCCAAATACCCGGTTTCCATTGGCACTCGTTGAACACCGAAACCATGGTCTTTGGGGATGAGTTTTTCCGCGACGGCGGGATCTTTGACTCGGCCCCGAATTCGTTGGGCTATGTATTCAGATAGCTCGGCGTTTGCTTGCTCGTCTGTGAAGATTTCCCGGAAATTTCTTAACCAAATACTGAACCCGGGTTCGTCGTAGAGCCGGTCCCATAATTCATATTTTTCTGCTTCACTGACTTCATAGAAGCCGCGCCGGTCGGGTTCGTGTTCAAATCCACCGGGTGTTCGGGCGCATGTCTCAAAAATTTCGTCGTACCGCGCCCGGATTTCCTCCATCTGATCTTCAGATATCTCGCTGTTGTTGAGCGGAGCTACCCAATTGGGACGACGTTGAAATACCGTCAGTTCACCCACCTTGTCTGCTATCTCGCCAATTACCTGGATGGCGGTTGCTCCTGTGCCGATGATGCCCACGCGCTGATCAGTCAGATCAACGTCTTCGTGTGGCCAGTTATAGGTGTGCCAAGCTCGTCCTTTGAAGTCTTCAACTCCGTCCACACGAGGCATAGTTGGCTGCGACAAAAGCCCCAAAGCAAAGATGACGATACGACAGGACAACTCGCGTCCGTCAGAAACTTTGACGTTCCATAGTTCATTGTTTTCGTCAAACACTGCCGATTGCACGCGGCAGTCAAATTGCATATGTTCACGCAGGTCGAATTTTTCCGCCACAAAGTTCAAATATTTGAGATTTTCAGGTTGACCGGAAAACATTTCTTTCCAGTGCCACTCATCGAGCACTTCTCGCGAAAAGGAATACCCATAGGTGTAGCTCTCAGAATCAAAGCGCGCGCCCGGGTATCGGTTGTTGTACCAGGTGCCGCCCAAGTCGGGATCCGCTTCTAGGACAACTGCCCTGATCCCCATGTCAATGAGCCGCTTGATTTGGTAGATACCGGCCACACCCGCACCCACGACAATGACCTCGTAGTCCAAGTTCGCTTCACTATCCATGTCCTCATGCCCTCCCGTCAGCCTGTTCGAGATCACCACTAATGATACGACGCGCTCTTCCCTTCACGCCGCTTCAGCAGCTAGGAAGTGTGCTTCAGTAGCGGACTATCTTTCGATTAAGAACCGCGTGCCGAACAAGTGGAAATCTTGCTCCTTCACCTCATCGTTTGCGCTGAGAACCAGTGCGTAAATGCCCTCACCTTTTGAGCAAAGGAAGGAATCAATATCTGAAGCCACTTTCTGAGTTGTGTCTATAGGGGAAAGTAGCTCGATGACTCCGCCTTGGGCCGGTCGGATCAAACGCGTCAGGACTCCTCGCTGTGAATCAACATCAGGTGGGTCGGCGTCAAGGCCGAGACGGTCCGCGTACACTTCACCGGCGATGCTGGCGTCACGAGTGGCAATCATTACTTTCTGTATACCTGAGAAGTGTGGGGCGGCACTTGGCGGGTTGTTCGGTTGCGTTACTGAACCGTCAGGGTAAATCCGGATGAGTACACCATGGGTTGAACTTGGGTGGATGTCTCGCCCTCCTGCACCTCTCATCAGAGGGAGCACTTTGATTCCCTTTTCCAGCAAGGTTTCTGCTTCGGCGTTGGGCTCAGGGGCCTCGAGCATCATTGCGTATGTGCCTTCACCTCGGCGGTCAAGAAATTTTTGTAACGCTTGACTTAAGGGTTGATCTGGATTTGAAGGTGCCATGAGTTCAATGTTGCTTCCACCTGTTGGCTGACACATCGCGACGTGGGCCCCTAGGGAAGGCACGGTTTCGGGCGAAAAGTCGTCGACGTACATTCCCATCTGTTCGCGAAAGGTCGATATAGCGGCGTCGAAGTCACTGACTGCGATCGCGATTCGGGGCATTGCTGTGATCATGAAATGTCCTGTCTTGTTGGTCGAAGCCTAAACGCTCACAGGTGAGTTCCGCCCGATGGTCATGCTGTTGTGGGAGATTAGAGAGCTTGATCGGACCGAAGAAATAGTCTTATCTGCTGTGTTTTTCGATGGCGTCAAGCAGCGTTCGACCATTCTTTAAGGACCATTGAATTTGGCCGTGTTTGGTTTCCGCCGTAACTAGGTCCGATGCGCCATCGCGGCGAATTTCGATACCTATGACCGCTGCGAACGGGAGCTTTCCCTCCCACATCTCTGCCTTCGAGGTTCGGTATATGGCTTCTTCGGTAACTTCGAGGCTTACCAGCCGCACCGTTCCTGAGGCATCGGTCTCTGTGACTCGTTGAAATCTGGGCACGGCCTCAGTGTGGCAGAGCGACGAACTTCAAGTGCTTCAATCCGGTCCGCTAATAAGGAATAACCAACAGTCCGGATTATTGAATGCTGAAATAATCAGCGGCTCATTCTGCGTGGCAACCACGACCCTGACGGGGCAGACTGTGCGTGGGGGAGATTATGCGTATCGGTTTCATTGGAGTCGGGAACATGGGTGGGCCCATAGCTGCTCATCTCATTTCTGCAGGACACGACTTGTTGGTATTTGATCTGAATGATGAGGCACTCGACCAGGCAGCGGAACTGGGCGCTACTGCGGTGTCTTCAGTTGCTGAGGCTGCCGTAGATGCCGAAGTTGTATTTCTGTCATTACCGATGCCTCGCGATGTTGAAGAGGTTGTTTCTGGTGAGGGCGGTCTTTTTGACGTTATGGACGCTGGGAGGATAGTGATCGATCTCAGCACGAGTTCTCCGACGTTAAGTCGTTCTCTAGCCCTTGAGGCGCAGGAACGCGGGCTTGACTTTCTTGATGCCCCAGTTTCGGGTGGGATCTACGGAGCGCGAAAGGGCACCCTAGCCGTAATGGTTGGAGGTTCTGTTGAAGCCTTCGAGCGTAGCCAGCCGCTTTTTGATCTCTTCGCTGCAAAGGCAATTAGATGCGGGGATGCTGGAGCGGGCAACGTCGTGAAAGCGGTGAATAACATGCTGGCTTTCGTCGGCATGATGGGCACTACCGAAGCATTGCTATTGGGAAGTAAAGCGGGTGTGGATCCGAAGGTGTTGCGCGAAGTGGTCGAAGCTAGCAGCGGGGCGAGTTTCGTCTGGAGCAGTGCCACTCGGGCAATTCTTCGTGATCGGTTGGCTCCTTCGTTCACTAATGCCTTGGCATGCAAAGACATCGGCTTGGCGGTGGATCTTGCTGATGAACTCGAAGTTCCGGTGCCCATGGGCCGTCAGACTCAGCAGCTTCTGGAAAACTACCGCGATAACGGATTTGCCGACGAAGACATACTCGCGACTGTCCGTGCCCTTGAGGAACAAGCAAGCTTTGTCGTTCGGGGGATTGCCCCTGATGTTCAATAGTTGTTAGGAGCGTTTCGTTTCGTTCCAGGGTCCTGCGTCTGCTCGCGGTTCTTTGGGAAGTCCTAGGACGCGCTCGCCCACAATGTTGCGTTGAATCTCGTTACTGCCCGAATATATCGAGCCAGGTCGGGCACCGATGAATGTCGTAACCCAGGCCTGTGAAGAGAATGGTGAACCAACGTCGTCGACACCGACGCCGGTCGCGGCATCCCGACCCGATGGTGCTGTGGCATCCATGCCGATGACATCGATGGCGAGTTCCGTGAAGCGATGATGATGTTCCGACCAGAGCAGCTTGTTGAGTGATGATTCGGGTCCTTGGCTGTATCCGCGCAGCGACCGCGCAACCGTCTGCAGACCCATATATTTCATGATCTGGGTTGTCGTGTACGCAGCCACGAAGCGTTGCCGCATAAGCGGGTCTTCTAGCTTGCCGTAGCTTCGGGCAACCTCTGCCAACCGCTGCCATTCCTCCCCGTACCTGATTCCGTTGGTTGTTGCGTCATCGCCGCGTTCGTAGGCCAGAAGAGTGTTGGCGACGGCCCAACCATTGTTGATGCCCCCTAGAACGTTTTCTTTGGGGGTGCGTGCCTCATTGAAGAACACTTCGTTGAAATCATGATGCCCAGATGCATTCACAATCGGTCGCACCTCAACCCCAGGTTGGTCGACAGGGCACAACAGAAAGGAGATCCCAGCGTGCTTCACCGCGGAGGGTTCGGTACGGCAAAGCACGAAGATCCAATTAGCGTTGTGCCCCTGAGAGGTCCATATTTTCTGCCCGTTGATAACCCATTCGTCGCCATCTAGTTCTGCTCGAGTGGCCAGTGACGCTAGATCAGACCCCGAATTCGGCTCGCTGTATCCCTGACACCACACGTCGCTTCCGTCCAGTATCCGCGGGAGGAAATGATGTTTCTGCTCTTCTGTCCCCCATTCAATAATGGTGTGGCCAATCATGCCGATGGAAAAGATGTCATTGTCTGTTCCGTTCGGCACTCCTGCGGCAGCGAGTTCTTCTGCGAGAACTGTGCGCTCCATCTGACTTAATCCCGCTCCCCCATATTCTGGCGGCCAAGCGACAGCTAGTAGTTGGTGTTCGGACAGCGTCTTCCGCCAGTTCGATACGAACGCCTTACGTTCGTTAGGGGTAAATGCCCCCATGCCAGCCCAGTTCGACGGGAGGTTGTTCTCGAGAAAGATCTTTATCTCAGATCTGAAGTTGGCTGCTTCGTTGCTGTAGTCCTCCACCCTCACTCCTCTTTGCCATCCTTGACCGCTAGTTTCACCTTAGGCAGTCAAATCACCTGTTCGCTCCACAAATGGTGTATTGGGTTCCAGTACACCAGAGGCTCGGACTCCGGTATCGAATTTCGACACCTCATACAGACGTTCCGCCCTTGATCGTTCTATTCTCCGACCATGGACTTTGATTGGCCGGCAGACGATGATTCACGGCGCCTGGAGATTCGCGACTGGCTGGCTCAAAACGGCGGAGACCCGAGTCAAGAAGCGTTAGCGCATTCAGGTTACGTTGCCCCGCACTGGCCCAGACCCTACGGATTGGAAGCCGATCCAATTCACCAACTCATCATCGACGAAGAGTTGGCCGCTGCGGGAGTGAAACGCGCCGCTGGAGGGATCGGACTTGGTTGGGCCGGACCTACGATCTTGTTCGGCGGCACTCCAAGACAGCAAGAACGATATCTGTGGCCAATTCTGACCGGTGAAGAGATTTGGTGTCAGTTGTTCAGCGAACCGGACAGCGGTTCGGATTTAGCGAACCTCGCTACTCGAGCTGTTCGCGATGGCGACAGATACATCGTCAACGGTTCAAAGATCTGGTCATCGGGAGCGCATCGAAGCCAATTCGGCATCCTTATCGCCCGTACGGATCCAGATGTACCTAAGCATCGAGGTGTTTCCTATTTCATTTGCCCCATGGACACTCCTGGGCTTGAACTTCAGCCGATCGTCGACATGACGACAGCGCATTCGTTCAATCAAACCTTTTTCACTGACATGGAGCTTCCAGTTGACAACCGAATCGGAGAAGAGAACGACGGCTGGCGACTAGCAAAGGTGACGTTGGGCAACGAGAGAGTGTCACTGTCAGGTGAGGGGGCGCTGTGGGGAAGCGGGCCCAGCGCCAGTGATCTTCTCAATCTCATTCGCGAGGCGGGAGGTATCAGTGAACCGACACTTCGAGACAAAACTGCTCGGTTGCACATAGAAGGAGAGGTCTTGCGGCTAATCCGCCTTCGCACCTTGACCGCTCAACTTCAAGGACGACAACCTGGTCCTGAGGCATCGGTTCGTAAAGCCCTAGCGGATGAGCACGGTCAAAACGTGATGCGTTTGGCGAAGGATCTCGCAGGGACTCACGGAATGCTCACTAACACCGGTCCGTTGGGTGGAAGTCCTCAATTTCCTGTGACCCATGCTGTGGTGGAGGGTTGGCAGAGTTGGCATGGGGGATTTTTGTTTTCACCAGCGTTAACCATTGGCGGGGGTACTAGCGAAGTACAACGAAATATTGTCGCTGAACGTGTTTTAGGTTTGCCTCACGACATCGATGTCCAGTCCGGGCAAACCTGGGGCGAAACTCGTGGCTAACAGGATGCAGGCCTTCTAATGGGATCCAGAAGGACTGCTTTGCAAAGATCATCGGGCTATGACCCTCCACCGCTGGATCTGCCACCACTGTTTCAGTCGTCACCTAAGCCTCTTGCTATGTGTCGTTGGTTGGTCACAAAGTTCTTGTGGCCCCAGTCGATGTTGTGGATCGCTATATCTGTTGTTACCTACCACTTTCTCACCCCAGGGCTTGATCGGTTTCGGTCCCTAGATGTCATCGATGTCTTGGTGCTTTGGGTTCGAAACGCTGCACTGATGTTGACGATCATTGGGGGTCAGCATTGGTGGCTACATATTCGGAAATCACAGGGGTTGGAGTTCAAATACGAGTCACGTTGGTTGTCGCAAGGCCGCAAGCTGTTCACCTTCAACCATCAAACTCGGGACAACATGTTTTGGACTCTGGTGAGTGGCGGCGCGGTCGCTGCGTCGTTTGAAGCCTGCATGTTCCGTCTGTACTCCGCCAACTCGATTCCTCAGATCAAAAGTGTGTGGTTGATCGCCTTAATGACTTTCGCGGTGTTTTGGATCGAGGGGATTCATTTCTACTTGAATCATCGCCTTTTGCACTGGCGGCCGTTGTACCGGTCCGTTCATTCGTTGCATCACCGGAACGTGAACACCGGTCCCTGGTCCGGGATTTCGATGCACCCGGTAGAACATTTGTTGTATTTCTCGTTGGCTTTTGTTTTCGTCGTCGTACCCGGTTCGCCGTTCGTTGCGACTTTTTGCATGGTGTATTTGATGCTGTCGCCATCACCCTCGCACTCCGGGTTTCACCGATTCGTAGTGAACGAAGGCGTCAACTTTCATGGTGGCGATTTGTTCCATAATCTGCACCATCGATATTTCGAAGTGAACTATGGAATGTTGCTGCTTCCTTTGGATAAATGGTTCGGTACTTTCCACGATGGCAGCGTCGAGGCTCACGATGAGCTCAGGGGGCGACGGCAAAGCAACAACGATGCTGCCGTGGGAAGCCAGTCGGAGAAATATTGTTGAAGGCGTTTAAGAGGTAGACCTGCTGAGGCCTACACTCACCGGCAGCATTTTCGTTCGAATGGAGTCAAATGACGAAGCAAACCTCGATCTGTGGCGCACTTCTTGTCGCGTTGGGTGTGATTGTGACCATCGTGTCTGATTCAGGGAGTGTGACATCGCTCATCCCAGCCTTCGTGGGGATAATCTTCCTCGTTTTGGGAATGGCTGCTGCAGCTAAACCGACAATGAGTCACCACTTGATGCACATGATGGCTGTGATAGCACTACTTGCGGTGGTGGGCAGTCTCGGTTCGCTCATCGGTCGAGGTAGCACCGGTTGGGCGTTATTCTCCCAATTAGCCACGGTTATCATTGCCGGTTTCTTGCTGGTGAATGCTATTCAAGCGTTCCGTAATCGACCCCAGCAGTCATCCGAAGAGCCCTAACTCAACGCCTCTTTGTTAGGGAAGAATGGCAATTTGTTGACTTGCCGGCAATGCCAGAAAGTCATCGAATGACGAGGACGACTGCCCTTTTACCACTGACACTGGCAGTGACCTTCAATGGTGCGCCCATCATCTGGTAACACCTGAGCGTGCGGCAACGAGTGGGCTCTAAAGTTTGCAATACCTGTCCGGACGGAGAGCCCATGAACGAAGCTTCAGATACTCCGCCCGCCAGCCCAGAGAACTGGGAGGGCGGTCCTCTAAGTGGCGTTCGCGTCATCGACCTTTCAGCTGTGGTGTCGGGACCGTTTGGGACGTCAATCCTCGCCGACCAGGGGGCTGATGTGATCGTCGTTGAGCAAGCCGGGTCGCCTGACATCGTGCGCAGCGCCGGTCCGCTCGCCGAATCGGCACAGGGAGTGAGTGCGTTCTTCGCCGCGATGAACCGCAACAAACGATCTATCGCCCTTGACCTCAAAACCGAACGAGGCAAGATGCTCTTAAAGAGCCTTGTGGCGGTTGCAGACGTAGTCGTACAGAACTTCCGCCCCGGTGCCCTTGAGCGATTGGGTATGGGTTGGGATGTCCTCAGTGAGATCAACCCACAGTTGATCATGTGTTCCGTGAGCGGCTTCGGAACCGACGGGCCCTATTCGCATCGCCCAGCGTTCGATCCCATCGTGCAGGCGGTAGCGGGTTATCCGATGGTTCAAGTTGACGACGACGGTGTCCCTCATTTGATGGCCACGATCGTGTGCGACAAGGTCACATCTCTCAACGTCGCCCAATCGGTGTGTGCGGCGTTAGTAGGGCGGGCCCACGGAGCGGGCGGTCAGCACATCGAACTAGCAATGGTCGACGCAAGCGTCCACTTTTTGTGGCCTGAAGCAATGTGGAACTACACCTACCTCGACCATGAAACCGATATGCCTGACCTGTCGACGATCTACAAGTTGTTCGCCACCTCCGACGGTTACGCCATGGTGTACCCCGTGGCGACCGAAGCGCACTGGCAGGGGATGTGTTCGGCGTTGGGTCGTGATGATCTGGCTTCCGATCCCCGTTTCGGGGATCTCCAAGGCCGAGTGTTGTACGGGGGTGATGTCAATGATGAGCTCGAACGCGAGACCGTGAAGTTCACCACTACACAATTGGTCGCGCTGATGGACAAAGCCGACGTTCCGGTCGCTCCGGTCAACACGCGCGAAGCGATGATTGTCGACCCCCACATTCAGCATCGCGGGCTCATCGTTGAGTCTGTCCACCCGACCGCTGGTCGAGTCCGTTCGGTCCGACCACCGGCTCGTTTCTCCGCGACGCCAAGCGGTGCCGCTCGACCTGCTCCAATGTTCGGGCAACATACCGATGAGGTGCTGTCGGAACTGCTGGGTCTAGAAAAACAAGAACTCAGCGAGTTACGTCAGGAAGGCGTGACGGTGTGAGCTAGTTCGCGTCTATGTGTCTGCTAGGTATCGAGGGCGAACAGTAAATGTTCAGATGAAATAATCCGAGCCGGTGTTGCGAGGGTCATGGCGGGTTGTGCGCCTAGATAATTGGTTCAGTAGCTCCAGGTGACTTTGTCGCGGTTGGTGGGATGGTTCGTCTCGACTCCCTCAGTCGCGATGTGAAGCTCGTAGAGTCGCTCTGCGAAGGCGTCCCAGCCTGGATCCTGGTTGCCGCACGCTCTCCAAGGTTTTTCAACCAGTTCTTGGTAGCGGGCATCTTTGGGTATTCCGAGAGCCGAAGCGGCTTCCTCGATGCTCATTCCGTGGGTAGTTCTTGGGTCTAGGTGAATTGCCATACCGGCAAGGTCGTCTTCGTTCCAAGGCTTGGTCGTGTAGGACGTGTTTTGAGGCTCCCAAAACGACATGGAACTGTGTCCGCACGCGCTGTGATCTACGCCTAACGCGTGTCCTGTCTCATGAAAGTTGATCGTGCAGCAGGGATTGTTGACTTCTTGGCCGATGGCCATGTTGCGTATCCATCCGAGATCAGATCGATTCATGTCGCTCTGCTCAATAACAAATTTGTTGTGGTAGGTGAAGCCCCGTGACTTTGAATAATTCGGGTTGCCCGCTCCGCTTCTGGCGGTGCCGTCGCTGAAGTAGGCGCCGTTGCCATCTCGTTGACATGGTTGCTGGAGCTTGCTTTGGCGACCGTGAGGTTCCACTCCGACGATCATCCATGGTTCGCATAATGGTAAGAATTCCGGGAAATTCACTTCGTCTATCGAGGTTGCGAATCGGGGGTCTAAGTGTGGTGCTATTGCTGCGACCAGTTCCATCATTTGTGCTACCGCCCACCAATTTCCAATTTCTATCTCGCTTCCGAAGAGGAAGTAGCGAAGCTTCGGCGAGTAGTCACGAATGGTTTTGTTGTCCTCAATTTTCCATACCGAGTAGTCGGGCTCCTCTGCCCCGCTGATGTGTCGACCGTTGTAGGACGCGAACGCATGGACCAAAGCCTCAACTGTTGGAGCGGGGACCGCTAGATCGGTATAACGACTGAGATCAACTGTTATTCCGTCGGGGATCGACAGGTTCTGCTGGGCGCTAGTCAAGGGCGGATATTCGAAGTCCGAAAACATTCTCGACTCACATTCGGTACCACCTGGATGAACCGTGACTAGGTCGACGTCGACCGTTGCTCTGGGTCCTTCCAAACTTGGAAGTTCAGCTTGATAAGCACCATTGTTGGATATTGGCACCTCGACTTGCTGATACCACAACAATCCGAAGCCGCCGTTGTGGTGGTTTCTGTGGTCGTCAGAGCTGACACCAGACGGTCGGGTCCGTAGGTACATCTTGGACAACTCCGGTTCTTCTTCGAACTCCCAGACAACTTCAGTCCCGTCGGCTGTAGCTGTGTAGGTGATCGCGGCGGTCGCTGAGGCGCACGTTATGGGTACTGCTTGAGGCGTGGTCGTGGTGGGCGTAGCTGAGCTAGCCGCTCCGATTGAAATGCAGGCTCCGCCGGTTTCGGCTTGGCCTTGGTCACCTGCTCCGATACAGATTCCCTGCTCAGGGACGTTTAATTCAAAACTTAAGCTGAAGTCACCTCCTGATGGCATGCCCATTTGGAAGTTTGAGAGGTCACAGGTGGCCAAACCGGTTCGAGCCAGCGTGGCTAAATCATTTGCTGTGCAGACCAGAACGAAAACCGGAGCACCAGCCCAGCCTTGCCCGTCAACATTTAAAGTCCACCGACCTGGTTCAGACACGGTTGCAGCAAATTGTCCATCTGGGGACACAACAAGGTCAACAGATCCCTTATTGGTGTCAGTTGCTGTTTGGGTTGCCGGGGCTTGGGTGGTCGTCGGTGCCGCCGGGGCAGTGGTGACGGGTGGGGCCGCAGTTGTTGACGTCGTCGGCACTGGAGCACTAGTGGTTTCCGAAACAACGGACCCAGACGTAGTCGGTGTGCTTGTGGTCGACTCTCCCCCACCACAAGCCGACAAAGACAACAAAACAGCAGCGAACCCTATGCCAAATCTCATAAACCCAAACTACGCGAGATTGCTTGGTCGTTCACGAGGAGTAGGTTTCACGTAACCGGTTCTTCAAGATTTTGCCCAACTCGTTTTTGGGCATCGCTTCGGCGAACTCGACGCGACGGGGCACTTTGTACCCACCGATCAGCCCACGGCAGTGGTCGATGACTGCTTCAGCTTCGAGAGCTGTTTCGGGCTTTGCAACAATAACGGCAGTGACAAGTTGACCTAAGCGTTCGTCGGGGATTCCGATGACTGCGCATTCATGAATGTCTGGATGTTGATAGAGCGCTGTTTCAACCTCTGACGAATAAACATTTTCGCCGCCAGTGATGATGAGATCTTTTTCTCGGTCCACGAGGTACACGTATCCGTCTTCGTCGATTCGCGCGATGTCGCCTGTGCGTAGCCATCCGTTCTGCAATGCAGCCGCGGTTTCCTCAGGCAGATTGAGGTAACCCTTGGTGATATTCGGTCCTCTGGCCAGAAGGACTCCTGTTTCCCCTGAAGGAAGTGTGTTCCCATCAAGGTCGATCACCTTCAGATCAACAAGACAGTTCGGTCGACCTACTGAAGCGAGTAGTGGAGAATCGTCTTGAACTGCCTGCCGGAATTCTTCGGGATCGAAAACGGTCAGATCGGGGGAAGTTTCGGTGAGACCGTAACAGTTGAACAGCAACGTGTGTGGGAAGCCTTCCGCTGTTCTTCTTATCCACGCTGGGTCCATGGGTGACGCTCCGAATCCCATCATCCGGAGCGACCGCGTATCAGCGGACTCCATTGCTGGGTCTGTGAGGGTCATCATCAACATGGTTGGCACGGCGATAGTCATGGTGACTTGTTGTTCGCTGATCGCGTTCAGGAATCCTCCTGGGGAGAACATCGGCAGGTAGGTGTGGGTTGCGCCGATCAGCATCCAGCCGGTCGCCAACAAGTCAGCTGAGTGGAACATGGGTGCTAAATGTAAGTAGGTGTCGTCGGGTTGGCCTCGAGTTGCCAGAGTGAACGCTGATGCACACGAAATGATGTTCGAGTGACTTAGACGCACTCCTTTGCTTCGTCCAGTGGTGCCACCCGTATAAAGAATGAGAGCGTCATCGTCAGGGGATGCCTCTACTACATCGACATCTTGGGCAGCGTGGAAGAGTTGCTGATAGCTGTCCAGCCCATTGTTTTGTGACCCTGTGAGGTTGATTAATTTGTTGCGCCAGGGCAGCAGCTCGGTGGAGTTGAAAGTCTCGATGAAGTCGTTTTCGACGAAAATCGCTTCGCAGGTCGAATCTTGCAGAATGTGGGCTATTTCTGGAGGCGCGAGTCGCCAGTTGATCGGTACTGCGACCACTCCTGCATGGAACGCTCCCCACTTGAGTTCATCAAACAGCGCCGAGTTACGTGCATAAATAGCGACCCGTTGACCTGGATTGACACCTAGTTCTTGCAGCATTCCTGCGGCTACGGAGATTCGGGAACTGAAGTCTCGCCAGCTAAGGGACTGTGACCCCTCAACGACCGCTGTTCGGTTGCCGTAGTGGCGACCGATGCGGCTCATCTCCTCCCCTAACGTGAGCATCATCGACAAAGGCCATTTCTTGTTGGAACTAGGACGGTGATTGTCATCTTCGCGTGGGTGGGGGGTCACCTTTGTACAAGTTCTTGACCCCACCTTCGAAGTACGACTCGGCTGCCGCGTCTTTGAAACGAGCTGATGCTTCGTACTCTTCTATGGGATATTCGTCGTGTTCCGCAACAACTCGAATTTCGGTGACGTCACGGATATCTAGTCCTAAGCGCTCGGCTATCTCGGCATCCGACAAACCACGTTTGCGTGATCCGTCGTCGGGAAGAAATTCGTTGATGTCGACCTGGTAGGAGTTCGTCAATGCTACGACTTCTTTTCGATAGCGTTCATAGAGGTCAGGGTCCACTACATGGAAACCGTTGATCTCTCCGCGTTCGGTCGGTTTGGTCATTGAAGCGCTCGCTCTTTTGACCCCACCGGGCAGGCCCGAATGCACTCAAAGCATTGACCTTGACTGACTCCTGAATAGGTGATCGACCACATGGTTCGGGTAAAGAAGCTGCCGTACAGGATCATCTTGCGTTTTCGGGCATCAGGTTCATCTAGGGCTCGTTCGAGCGCTGCCTGGTAGCCCGGGGTCCAGTAGTGGTACACACGGTCTCGGCATCGTTCAGCGTCATATCGTCGATTAATGATGAGTCCCTGCTCTATTTCCCCGCCGAGGCAACCGCCGTCGTCGATCGGGCAGACAGCCATACATGGAGTTGTTCCCTGTTCTTCCCACATGTCAACGCATTGAGGCGCGGGGCATGCTGCTTCTTCAAGGGGTCCGTCAACTGGTAGTGGCAGAGTTGTGAGAATGACAGTCAGGTAGAGGAAGCCGTGGGTCGGGTCGAGAATCGGGCCAGCTAGGCTTGCGGTACCCGCTCCGGCGACAACAGCAGCAGCTTTGAAATCAAGAAAGGCTTTGTCGTCCTGATCTGTCGCAGTTGGAACGTTCATGGCGTAATAGCCGTACGTTTCTTCTATGTGTCGGGCCACGGCGCTACCCAACGCAGTCATGCGGTCCGCTGTGCCTGTGGTTTCCATAACTTCGACACGGTCGCTTTGCCACTCAGCTGCGCGTGGCGCGGCTCCGCCAAGAACGATCATGGACTTCGCATCCTTGAGTAAATCAGAGGGACGAAGCCCGGGTTCAGCATCTTCGAGAAGCGCCGGGTCGCCCACCCGTGCCACTTCCGCGCCTCGTTTACGAGCCATATCCAACAGACCCGACTTAATTGATAGCCAGTCAAGTTCTTCCATTACTTCAACTTTCTTCGATAACGCCCCACAGGGCAGACACGCATGCACTCAAAGCACTGAGAAACACTTTCTTTGTATCGACCAATAGACGACATGTTTCTTCTGAAATCATCTGAGTAAATCAGGTCCCGTCGTTGATCTGCGTCATCGATCCCAGTCAGTATTTCGACCTGCTTTATGTGGCCACGAATTCCAAAGTTCATGGCTCGAGTGGAGCAGCGTTCCCGGTCAAAGAAACTGCTCGTGATCTCTCCGTCCTCAATGGTCGCGTCGATACAGCCACCTTCGTCAGCGGGGCAGACCGCCATGCAGGGTGTCTTGCCTTCCATTTCGTACATGCGGACGCAAGATCTGGCTGGACAAACATTCTCTTCGAGTTGATGGTCAGGAGTGAGACGCATCGTTGTTATTGCCGCGGCAAAGAACATCAACCCGTATGTGGGGTTGAGGATGATGTTCGCTGCAATGGATCTTGTCCCAAGACCTGCAAGAACAGCGGCAAGCATCATGCTCAGAGGCGGCTGCTGACCCGAGGTCGGTAGTGCTGGTGCTTGCATCGCGAGATAGCCGTGCGTCCGTTCGATGTACTCAGCGACGACAATCGACGACACATTTTCTCTGAAGTCATAGCCGGTGATCTCCATCAGACGCCTACTTGGGCTCTGCCATGCTGCATTTGTTGGACCTAGCGACGCGCAGACGACAACGCTTTGGGCTCCCGGAAGAAAATCTTCGGGGCGGTGTCCCACTGGGACGTACTCGTTAAACGCATCCGCCGCCGCGACTCCGACAAGGGTGGACCCCGCGTCGATACCGACTTGTTTAATCGCGTTTGTTATCGCTTCGAGGTTGTCTGGTTCGGTTTCCTCAACGTCACCTGCAACCGCAGTCACGAATCCCCTCGCATCGTGTCCCCCTCCAGGCGCACAACTTGTACGTATCCTCGTTAACGAGGATATTACCCAGTCGACCATTTCGTTGCCGTGACCAGTTGCTGGTATGGGTGACCTTTTCTTGGTGCTCTAGTTTATTCGCCCATAAAAGGTTTCGAGAGCTGAAGTGGATAGGCCGATACCTGGCTGATCGTTGTAGGCAAACACAGCGAGAATTCGGGTCACGGAACCGCGCGTTGGTGTTACACGATGCAGGGCGTTTCGTCCGCGAAATAGCACGAGGTCACCGGGGTGGAAACTCAACTCTGAAGGGTCTTCGCGTTCATCCAAAACGGCGTCAACTCTGTCAAAAGCCATCTCTCCGCTATCGGCATCTCGCACGTTCGGCACGTATTGGAATATTCCTCCGCTTTCGGGGGCTTGTAGGAGCGTTGTGACAGCGAAAGAGGAGTTATCGAAATGCCAACCCAGTTCACGTCCCTCTGGGGCGAAATGAACATTGATCGACGAGAGATCGTCGTCGTACGGAAATATGTTGCGGACGTTGAGAAGAGAACAAAGAAAGTCCTGAAAGGCGCTGTCTTCATACACGTCCCGCAAAGGAGACTCTCGGGGAATTTGGTCATCGGCGATCAGACCTTTACTGCTCAGTATCTGCCGATTGAGAGGATGATCTTGGGTCATATCTGGACTTGGTTCTGTGAGGTACACGTTGTGGGTGGAGTGAGCAAAGAACGCGTCTGCTTCTCGTTGGGCCGATTGATCGACAACGCTGGTGACGAACTCACCGGTGAAGAAACCTGCAAGGACTAAAGCTCCCGCAGCGTCGAATTTTTTTGTTTGGTCGCGTCGATACCCGACGTCATCAATGGGATGGCGCTTCTGGTCGATCCATTTGTCGATGTGGGAACCCGAGTTCATTGCGATAGGACGCTATCGGCAAATAGTCACGCCAATTGCACGGTGGACGTGCATGTTCGCTGACTATTCCCTATCTCCGTCCGGGCAGCGGTCAATGCCCTCGAAGCGATCGGCCAGCATGTTGTAGAACCGATGCAAAGGCTCTTCAAGGGTCGGTGAAAGGCGACCCCCCGAGAATCGTCCGCGATGGATTCCTCGTTGGGCTTTTTCGCAGATCTCTATGTCTTGATTGTTCACCAGAAGCCAAAAATCGGTCAGTTTCTTCAAATCCTCGCTGTCCGGTTCATGAGGGGTGGACCAACTTATGTGTTCGCGGCTTTGTCCTACTTGAGTCGGTTCAAGAATGAAGGTGCATGCGTGGTTGGGAAGCAATGTCAGCATCACATTGGGAAACAACGCTATGTGGCGCCCACTTTGGGCGTCAGATGGGGACAAGCCACTAGCGTTCTGTAACCCTGTCCATTCGCCGTTGTCGCCGTTAGACACGGGGGTCGTTGTTTGACCGCAGTAGCGGCCCGGACCCTGATAGCGATAGTGATCGTCAACCCTACTCACCTTCGCTAGTTCCGGATGAACCCAGCCGAGGTGGTAGTACTCCTGGAAGTTTTCGGTGAGTAGCTTCCAGTTCGCTTTCACCGCGAATGTTGCTGTGCTGCGCATTTCATAACGTTCAAGCCCGTAGCCACCAAGTCGTTCACCGAGGTCTCCAAACCATTGGGTGATGTCTGGCACCTCCCGATTCAAACTGATCCATACAACATTGGCGAAAAGGTCCACTCGAACTTTGCGTAGTCCGAAGTCATCAGGGTTGAAGTTGTCCATAGCGTCACGATCAAGCAACGGGGTGGAGATCAGGGTGCCATCGAGATCGAAAGTCCAACGGTGATATGGGCAGCGCAGCACCTTGTCTATGGGCCCATCTTGCTCTACTAGTTCTGTTCCTCGATGAGAACACGAATTGAGATAACCACGAAGTTGGTCCTGTTGGTTGCGAGTGATGATGACAGAGACGCCTGCCACCTCGCGAACAATGACCTTGCCCGCTGTGACCTCGTCAACCATTGCCACTCCGCACCAGCCTCCACCGAAGATCGCTAGTCGTTCTTGTTCGAAATATTCGGCGTCTGTGTACGTGGCCGGTGGCAAGGTCGTTGCGCTGCTCACATCACCGCGAACACCCACCCAGTTCTGTGCTTCAGTCCAGTCCGTCACCAAGGTTGGATCCTAGATCGATATCCGCATTGCGGCCGACCTTGGTGAGTTGCGCTTGCTACGGTCGCATCATGAGCGAAATACGAGTCGAAGCAATTCATATTCATCCTGTGAAGTCGTGTCGTCGGATCGAGGTCGACACCGCGGAGATAGTTGCGACAGGTTTGGCTCACGATCGCGAGTGGCAAATAGTCGATGATGAAGGAAACTGCGTGACTCAACGAAACCGACCGGAGTTAGCGACCGTTGAAACCACTCTCGACGATGACGACGTGATCCTTTCGGCGCCAGGTCGAGGTTCGGTGAAGTTGTCGACGAAGGATGCGCCTCCGGTAACTGTCCTCCCGCTGGTAGGGAGGAGACCAGTAAACGCTGTCGACGGTGGTGATGAGGCCGCGGCGTGGATCTCAGATTTTTTGGGTGGTGTTCATCGGTTGGCCGCAATGACTCCTCACTCCAAGCATCGGGCACCTTCTTCGCTCGATGTTTTTGATCAAACGATCACCTTTGTCGATCTCGCTCCGGTATTACTCGCGAATTCGGCCTCGCTGAGGTGGCTTCAAGAACACGCCGTTGAACCATTCGGCATCGAGCGGTTTCGAGCGAATGTGATCGTGGACGCCGAAGAGGCTTGGGTTGAAGACACCTGGCATGAGATGAACATTGGAGCAACGAACGTCACAGCGGAGCTTCCGTGGCCTCGTTGCGCTGTTCCACAAATCGACCAAGAGTCAGGTGAAAGACACAGAGAGCCGGCAGTGGCTTTGCGCGCTCATAGATGGTGCAGCGAAGCGCCTGATCTGGAAGGGAACTTGAAAGCCATCATGGAAGGTAACGGCCTATTTGGCATGGCCTGCCGTATTGGCCCTACCGGTTCAACTATTAGCGTGGGCGACCTTTTAGAAGTCAACTCGTTTAAAGATCCTCTGATTGCGCCACCCCCGAGTGACTAACACGGGTTAGGGCCTTTCAAACAGTTGTCGTGGAACCAGACGCGCCCGACCCGGTGAAGCATCAACCGTAGAACCCTCAGCAACGACTTCACCTCGGGCAACGGTGAACTTGGGCCAGCCCGTAATCTCCCATCCGTCATAAGGTGAATAGCCGGCTGCCGAGTGCATCTTCGATCCATCGATAGTTCGTGTTTCATTGGGGTCTAGGACCAACAGGTCGGCGTCGGACCCCGGAGCTATGCAGCCTTTTTGTGGGTACATTCCAAACAGTTTGGCCGGGTTGGTGCTGGTTACTTCTACAAATCTGTTGACGGAGATTCGTTTTCGAGCCACACCCAAAGACCAAAGCATCGGGAGGCTTGTTTCGAGTTCTGCCATTCCTTGACGCAGTTCGGCGGGCCCTAACGCCGGGTCTAGTTTTTGTTCCAAGGTCCATGGAGCATGATCCGTTGCGACCGTGCTGACCGCCCCATCAACAACTCCTGCCCAGAGCGCTTCTTGATCATGTTCTTCTCTCAGAGGCGGCGCGCCCGCGTATTTCGCCCCGTCGGGCTCTTCGAACCGCGCTCTGTCGAGATGCAAATAGATGGGACGCGTTTCCACATATAGCGGCAGTCCTCGTGCTCGTCCCGCCCGGCACACATCCAATGCTGCTTGGCTAGACAAATGCACGATGTAGGTGGCGGCACCACTAATTTCACAAAATCCGATGGCACGTTCTGTAGCAATTCGTTCTGCTACCACTGGTCGGGTCTCCGGGTAGTGGCGGTGCGAAGTGAGACCGGCGTCGCGGACAAGCTCGCCGCAGCAACCCATCAAGGCAGCGTCTTCACAGTGGAGCAACACCACCGAGCCAACTTCGGCAGCTACACGCATGGCTTTGAGGAAACTGTCGACATTGCGGTCAAACCTTTTGAACGACAAGAAGATCTTGACACTTGGATGGCCCTCTACAGCCAGTTCCGGGAGCTCTTTGAGGGCGTCTTCATCAGGATCTAGCAGCACTGGGTGATGGAAAAAGTCGGTAAGAGAGTTCATCCGCCCGTCTTCAATGTCTCTGCGGAGACCTTCACCCATTTGTTCCCCTTTACGGGGGAATGACATGTTGCCAACAGTGGTGACTCCACCCGCTAACGCCGCGCGAGTCCCAATTTCAAAGTCATCCGCCCAACTATTCTCGCCTGGTCCAGTTCTGGGCGGGGTGAGGTGAACATGAGGATCGACCCCGCCGGGCAACACAAACATTCCTTCAGCATCTATTTGCTGACTCCCTGTCATAGTTCCACCAAGTTGGACGATCCGACCGTCTTCGATACCAACATCTATGACCGCTGCTCCGCTGCCGGTCGCGACGGTGCCGCGTTTGATGATCAAATCCATGTTCCCATTATCGTTCATCATCGGCCTTCAGTTGACGCTGAACGGATCCTGAAGCTTCAACGCAGCTGGCTCACTAACCTAGGCCGATGTCAACTCTTGAAGGAAGAGTGGCTTTGGTCACTGGAGCTCAGCAAGGTATCGGTAAAGCAATCGCTGAGGCGATCGGTCGCGAAGGCGGATCAGTTGTCGTTCAATTCCTTGACGATCGGGAAGCCGCGGAGCAAGTCGCTGAGGCTGTGCGAGTAAACGGTTCTGACGCTTTGGTCGTTCAAGGAGATGTCGGACTTCGTTCAGATTGCGAGAGTGCCTTTGCGGTCGGCCGCCAACTAGGGGGCATAGATCTACTGGTAAATAACGCTGGGATTTTCCCTCGCTGCGGTTTCTTGGATTTAACTGACGATGATTGGAATCGCGTTCAGAACGTCAACGTGGTCGGTGGATTTCGGTGCTTACAGCTGATGGCACTTGATCTGATCAGAGCGAAGAGACGTGGTACCGCAGTGAACTTGTCATCGGTCGCTTTTTTCCGCAACTCGGCTCGCGGTAGCCACTATGCGGCAAGCAAAGGGGCCATCGTGGGCTTCACCAGATCTGTTTCAGCTGAACTCGCGCCTCACGGCATTCGAGTGAACGCTATCGCCCCGGGAATCGTGGACACCGCCCAACCCCGAGACGGCATGACTGAGGAAGAAATTGCTGTGGCTAGTTCTCTGGTGCCATTGGGGGCCATGGCTACACCCGATGAGATAGCTGACGTGGCGGTCTTTTTGAGTTCGGAGGCGTCGCGGCACATCACAGGACAAACGCTGCAGGTAAACGGCGGAACCAACTTCAGTTAGACCGCTGTGTGTGGGACCATGAGCCTGAGATTCGTTGGTGGGGAGTGCGGTGAACCTTGCTGATGAGCAATGATTGTCGTGTGGATAACAGATCTGATGTGGCTCAGGAGCTGGCGCGCGTAGCTGAACGCGACGACGAGGTCAGAGCTTGGGTTTCCCGCCACAAAGACAATGACATCATTGAGGCCGTCGATGCAGCTACGGACGGGTTGTTGTCTGGGTGGACACTGGGAGTTAAAGATGTCATCAACACCTTTGATCTTCCAACCGAGCGGGGCTCTCCGATCTACCGGGGAAACCAACCTCTCGATGATGCCGCTTGCGTGGCTCTAGCTCGTGAAGCTGGCGCTGTGGTGACGGGCAAGACAGTCTCCACCGAGTTCGCGTTATTTACTCCGAACATCACAAGAAATCCTCACGATTCTGCCCGCACTCCCGGAGGAAGTTCGAGCGGTTCAGCTGCTGCTGTCGCAGATGGGCAAGTGCGTTCAGCTTTGGGAACCCAGACTGTTGGTTCAGTCATTCGCCCTGCTGCGTTCTGTGGAGTCGTCGGCTTCAAGCCGACACGACAGCTGCTGCCCATGGCCGGAGTCGCTACCTTGTCCCACTCCTTCGACTCCGTAGGTTGGTTCACCCGCGATGTCGCAGACTGCACAACGATGTTTCGTGCTTTGTCTACAGCGACGGCAAGTCAGGAAAGTTTGCATGGCAGGATTGGCAGGTATTTGTCTCATCAATGGGCGGCCGCTGCTCCCGAGACCGTCAAAGTTATGGACTCTTCATGTTCAGCCCTCAACGATGCAGGGGTGGAAGTCGTGGACGTGGAAACCCAGCCACACCTGGAGTCGGTATTTGACGCTGCGGACACAATTTTGCACTACGAAATTTTTCGGGTGTTCGCATGGGAGCGGACGAACCACCCGGATCTGATTAGTGATCTCGTTCAGAGGATGTTCCTAAAGGCGGAATCTATTGATCTTGATCAGTACCTGTCCGCGCAAGCAGTTTTGCGTTTAGCTCAACAAGCACATGAACAGTTCATGGCCGCTAGCGGATTGGACGGTCTCTTGACGCCGAGCGCCCCTGGCGAGGCTCCATCCATCGAAACCACTGGTGATTCTATTTTCAACCGGGTTTGGACCTCCCTTGGAGTCCCTACCATCCACCTACCCGTGACGCTGGGACCGTCAGGCTTGCCAGTTGGTGTTCAACTGGTTGGTCAGTCGTTGTGTGATCAACGTCTCCTTGCTGCAGCTGCAGTAGTTGAAGATTCCTTCGGTATTGCGACATGACTAATTCTGCTCCCCTCGCTGGAATTAAGGTTCTTGATGTTTCCAGTGTTCTGTCCGGTCCGTTGACGACGATGTTGTTAGCTGACCTTGGGGCCGATGTTGTCAAGGTCGAACCACCATCAGCTCCTGATTTCACTCGGGGAACAGGTGCAGCGCACAATGGAATGACCGCGTATTTTTACAACACCAATCGGGGCAAGAAAGCAATCGTGGTCGATGGCAGACATCCTGTTGGTCAGAAAATTTTGCAACAACTTGCAGACCAAGCCGACGTGGTGGTGCAAAACATGCGTCCTGGAAAAGTTGCCGGTATTGGACTCGATCCACACGAATGCATGAAGCGAAACGAATCCTTGATTTACGCGTCAATTAGTGGTTACGGCAGTGACGGCCCTATGGCTAACGAACCGGTGTATGACTATGTCATTCAGGCCGTCACTGGGATGGTTGACGCTCAACGGGACCCAACCACTGACGCTATCGACCTCACTCGTCATTTCCCGGCAGACAAAATCACCGCCCATGCGACCGTTGAGGCGATCCTTGCTGCCTTATTTGCTCGCGAACGTCACCCGCAGAGGCAGGGGCAACATGTCGAGGTCAGTATGCATGAAGCCAATCTTGCGTTCATGTGGGTCGATTCGATGATGCAGCACAGCATCACCCAAGAAGCAGACGGTCCGAGTATCTACCCCGCTGAGTATTACCGGGTGTATCCGACAACCAATGGTGCGATAGTCATTATGCCTTTGATGACACCTCCTGCCGGAATTTGCAACGCCATCGGTCGAGTTGATTTGGCGGACGACCCAAAGTTCGCTGAGCTAGACGGGAGCAATCTTCACGAATTCCAAGAGATTGTCGCTGAACAGGTAAGCAAATGGACGAACGAGCAGGCGTTGGCGGCATTTCGGGCTCATGATGTTCCCGCTGGGCCGGTGATTCCTCGCGACCAACTTCATTTGCATCCTCAAGCTGTTGCCAGAAACTCCGTGCCGGAACATCACGACGCTGTCATTGGTCCAGTCCGTAGCGCCCGGCCAGCGTGGCGAATGAGTGGAACTCCCGAGCTTGTCAATGAAGGCGCTCCTCAGTTTGGTGAACACACAGCACTGATTTTGAGTGAACTGGGTTACGGTCCTGGGGAAATCCGTGAACTTCGCGAAGAGGGTGTCGTCGCTTGAAGCTAGTGGCAGTACCGGCTCCGGGAATCTAGGGGGCACATTGTTCTACTCTCTTTGGCATGGAGAGCACGCCACAGAACCAAAGACCGGACACCTTGAACGATATTGGGGTATTGAAACGACGGGAAATCGAGGCCCGGATTGTTGCCCCGCTCATCGAAAGATTCGCTGAAGAATTTGGAGAAGAGCAGGTGACTGAACTTGCTCGAGAGACAGTTGTTGACGTAGCGAGAAGCCAAGGCGCTGTTTTGGCTGAACTGATGGGTGGTAACGATCTCGCTAGGTTCGCTGACTCTATGGAGAACTGGACTAAAGGCGGAGCCCTGGAAATCGAAATTCAGGAACAATCTGAAACAACGTTCGCTTTCAATGTGGTGCAGTGCCAGTACGCGGAGATGTATCGCGGCCTGGACATACCCGAGTTGGGGGCTTTGTTGTCATGTAACCGCGACGGCACCATGGTTGAAGGCTTCAATCCCGACATCAAATTTGAGCGAAACCAAACAATCATGAGCGGCGCAAGTCACTGCGACTTTCGTTATTCGTTGGACCCCGGAGAGGTTGCTGTCGATATCGAAGAACGGTGACCAAAGCTTGGTCACCCGCCTGTGAACACTAGATGCCGTGTCGCGCTTGGTTACCTAATCGCTGGCATCATGGACAAGTGCGTTTCGTTGCCGTCTGCTTGTGTCTTCTATTAGCAGTTTCATGTTCGTCCTCAAGTTCCGTGAACGAAACCGATGTCGCCGATCTACGAGCAGAAGTAGACGAACTGAAGGCTGCGCTGGCGAGCTCAACCGAATCGGAGATCGCCCTACAGGCAAAGGTGGAAGAACTGCAAGCTAGGTTGACAAGGTCCACCCAAGCGGCCAGTGCCGGGCAACAAGCCATCGCGTGGCCTGATGACTACCAGAAGATGTGGGTAGAAATTTGTGCGGCGATCATGAAAGGTGCAGTGGAGGCAGATCCCTTAGCCGGTTCGGCTCAGGACATCTGTGCATGCAGTTTGAAGGGCTTGATGAAAGCGTTCACGCTCCGGGAGTACGAATCGTGGGGTCAAGAATTGAAGGACGCTGCCGCTGCCCCATACGTAACCATATGTTGGTCTCTGTAGGACTAATGGGCCGCCGGTGTCTCCGTAAAGGCTTGTCAGCTACGAGAAGTTAGAGTTGCATGTTGGTCGAGCAACGGCCCCAAGGATTCCAGTGAGCGGCGACCTAGACCACATTCGGTAGCGACTCCGAATCGCTGCAACACTTGTGAAGCTGCTTCAATCCGACCGCGGCTTCCTTCCTCACCTCCTGTTTCATGGATGAGTCCGAGATACAGCTCCGTCGTTTCAGGCAGAGCTATTTCGCCGAGGGCTTCGAAATAAGAGGCGTCGTTGCGGGTGCGGGGCACCGGGAGATGTATCCATTGCACTGGCCGTCTCATGCCGTCAACTATCGACGCGACTGCCCACGCAAGATGTTGGGTGTCTTCAGGTTCAACGAAGTGTTGATGACCTGCGTCGCCGTAGCAAAGATGGAATCCGAGTTCAACGGCATCAGGTATCAGATGTCCAAGGCAAAGGATATGTTCGGCGATACCGGGCCGAGTCGCTGAACCACTTTGGTTCGAGTCGAGGAAGGTCCAGATGCCTTCGAGAATTCCAAATTCAATGACGATCTCCCATTGGATCGCCAATGAGTCCTTAGGGATATTTTCAACTATGCGCTGCAGCTCTGTCTCCATCGCAGTGATCCAAGCTTCAAGCACGCGTGAGCGCGCTTGGGGTGCTACATACATTGTCACCACACTCAACGGCGAGGGCAGTCCCACCATGAAACGTTGGTGGGGAGCGACTAGCCCTTGTTCTCTGGCATCCCGAAACGACTCCCATGAGTTCAGAGCGGCTTTCGCATATCCCAGTTCGACAAGCTCCATTGGTACGGAATCGTCGGTAATCACGAACTGTTGCAGTTCGCGTCCTAGGTAGCTTGCGTCGGGGGCTTCAGGTGACAGTTGGGGACATTCTGCCAATTTGGCATATTGCCAACGAATCCAAGTGTCTCGTTCGCCGACTTCGCCGTCCGGCAGTCGCAGCAAACGGTGGTCGAGGTGCCGTTTAGCCAACTCGAACAGTTGGGTTGGGCTGTCGACCGGTGCGCTCCCAACTAGGTGAGCTCCGATGATTTCCGTCACTGACAAACATTCCTTGTGTCGCTCAAAGCGACACTAGCCTTCGAGATCTGCCTCGTCTGCTCCGTTTCACCGTTGCGCCAACGAGGTTACTGACAAGTATCAAGCGAAAATCTCCGGGTGTTGAGTTTGAACACAGATGGTATTGAACTGGGGTTTATAGATGTGTTGTCTCGCGCGAGAATGCAACTAACCAAATGCCAAGATAGATGTCCTACAGTGCGAGGCTCATGTCCATGACAGGTAACTCAAAGATCGAAGAGTCGCTTGCGGGTGTTCCCGCAGACGTTGAGTCCAAAGGGTTGGAGGACTTCAATCTGTTTGATCCCGAAGTTCAACAGTGTCCCCACGCTTATTACGCAAAGATGCAAACAGCGTCGGGTGTATTTGAAACCGATGCATTAGGAACGCCCCTCTACTTAGTGACTCGATACGACGACGTCGTTGCATGTGCTATGGACCCGTCAACATTTTCGTCTCGCTTTGATGCTGGGAGTATGGAAGGTAACTCCGAATATGCGAGGCGAGCGCAGGAACTCTACGACGAGGAAGGCGGCTATGAGCGCATCGGAACGATGCTGACCGTTGATCCTCCAGAACACACCCGTTATAGGAGGTTGGTGAGTCAGGCGTTCACTCCAAAAGCGATTGCAGAATTGGAGCCAACCATTCGAGATCTCGCAGGCCAACTTATTGATCAACTGATTGCGGTGACCGCTGATGGGAATCCGACTGACTTCGTGAATGGGTTCGCCGTGCCCTTGCCTGTTGCGGTGATAGCGAAAGCTTTGAATGTTCCAGACAATCGTTTAGCTGATTTCAAAAGGTGGAGCGATGCGTCGGTGGCCGGGATCGGCACGAACATATCTGTTGATGAGCGCCTCGCAGCAGATCGCGAGGTCATTGAGTTTCAGAAGTATTTTGCTGAACAATTGGAGTTGCGTCGCGAGGAACCCCAAGATGATCTGTTGACCGATCTGTTGAACGCAAGCATCGACAAAGATGCCGATGAAGGCATCGACTCAACTGCACTGGAAATCGCGGAGATGTTGAGCATGATTCAGCAGTTGCTTGTTGCCGGGAACCAAACAACAACTCATCTTCTCGGCGAGATGTTGTTACTTCTCGACGAACACCCTGAGGAATGGAGTCGTCTGGCCAGCGACCCCGCATATGGCAAAGATGTCGCTGACGAAGCATTACGTCTCGCAGCACCTACCCAAGGCATGTTTCGTGTGGTGACCGAAGAAACCCAAATTGGGTCCACGGTGCTGCCTGCTGGTTCGAGGGTTGTGTTGCTGTACGCGGCCGCGAACAGGGATCCCGACATGTGGAGGAACCCTGATGACTTCGAGCCGGGGCGTGAAGGGTTGGCTAAACATCTCGGTTTCGGTAAAGGCCCTCATTACTGCGTTGGTGCGGGTTTAGCTCGACTTGAGGCCCGCGTCGTCGCCGAGGAGTTAAGTAAGAGGCTCGCCACGATCTCTGTAACCAACCGATCCGAAATTCGATACATACCTAGTTTCGTTTTGCGCGGCCCGGAACAAATACAAGTGGTGGTGACAGCGAAGAAAGTGGTCCCCGATGGTTGAGACAGTTAGCGGAACGAACCGATCTGCCGGGGTGCCTTACAGTGAATTGTTAGCGGCTGATTCTCGAACTGTTCCTGAACACTTACTTGATGACTCCCCTATGCCTCCGGGTCCGTCGCGGGTACCAACCTCGGTGTATTTTTCGCGTGAGTTTCATGACTTGGAGGTAGAGAAACTTTGGTCGAGGGTCTGGCAACTTGCCTGCCACGAAGACGAACTTGCCGATGTCGGCGACTACTTGGTGTATGACATAGCACGCCTGTCATTTCTCTTGGTTCGAACCGGCGAGGGACCCGATGACATCAAGGCGTACAGAAACTCTTGTCTGCATCGAGGACGCAAACTTCGGGAACAACCCGGAAAGACCGCTGTCAACATTCGTTGCCCTTTTCATGGTTGGTCGTGGAAGCTCAACGGAGAGCTAAATGAGATCCCATGCCAGTGGGACTTCCCAGAAATCAAACCTCAAGAGTGCGGTCTCCCTGAAGCACAGGTCGGAAGATACGGCGGTTTCGTGTTCATTAACCCGGATCTCTCTGCCGAACCGTTGACTGATTTTTTGGGTGATTTCGATGACCATCAAACCACTCTGCCGTTGGAACGTCGCTACAAAGCCGTCCACGTCGCCAAGGTCGTTCGATGCAACTGGAAGGCATGTCAGGAAGCGTTCATGGAGTCCTACCACGTGGTGGCGACCCATCCCACCTTGATGGAATCTCTTGGAGACGCCAACAGTCAGTATGACGCTTATGAGAATTACTCTCGAGCTATCTCCCCCGCCGAGGTGACTAGCCCCCACTTAGCGACGGTTACCGATTGGGAATCTGACCCTGATGGGCGGTTATACACACGATTCCGTCATCCCATCACCGGCCACATATATGAGCGTGCAGATTTGGATCGGGTGGAAGTAACCGAACTAGACGGCGAAGTAAGCGTTTTCGACTCTGACGGAACTTGGCTCGAGGGCAAGTTAACTCAAGCCGATCCTCATCTATGTTTGTGGATCGGCGGGGAACAACTCCCCAAGTTCGAAGATGTAACCATCCCTTCGACTTCGCGCTCTGACTTCCCTGAGCGACGTTCATTTCTTGCTGAACGGAAACGCAAAGAACTTGTTTCGCTGGCGGGTGACACCGCCGACAGTTTGGACATCGAGTCCATCTGCGATGCCGAACTGATTGACGCGATCTTCTTTTCTGTGTTCCCTAACTGGCATCCATGGGGTTGTCTGAATCCAATTCAGTATCGATTCCGGCCCAACGGCGACAACCCAGATGAATGCATCTTTGAATGCATGCTGTTTCTCCCATCACCGTTGAATGAGGGGCGTCCTCCACCAGCTCCAGTTCATTGGTTGGCAGCAGATGATGACTGGACGCTGGCACCTCAACTTGGAATGCTTGCAAAGGTCTTCAACCAAGATCTGTACAACCTTCCTCAGGTTCAGCTTGGGTTAAAGAACGTTGCGAACAAGCACGTTGTTTTTGCCCAGTATCAAGAAACAAAACTGCGGCATTTCCACCTTCTATTGCAACGGCAACTCGATATCGACTACGAAGAGCTGCTCGAAGGTTGAGGGACAATGACGGTGCACCTCTGCTAGGGGCGCGGGTCTACAGTCTCGATGTTGAGTTGTCCTACCAAGCCCGCTGCTCGATGTACTGCTAGCTCCTGCCATTCTTCTGAACTGGTCATCTCAACTAGAGAGGCCCGATCTGAATATTTAGCTATCGCGACCTCATCCCATAGATCTTCAACTTGGCCAAGCGAAAGAAAAGTTACGTCGCCGACGAAAACCACTTCGCCCCCGTATTTGGGGAGCAACTGGACGACGCCTTGACCGTAGATTTGGTACGCCTCATATCCAGTGAGCTGAGTTTCGCGTCCGTCTTCGTATTCAGCACGTTCTTTGAACTTCAGCAAATTGATCATGTAGATGGGGCCCTTTGGGCCAGGCTGCATCATTTCCTTGATTCGTTCTGAACTGGTTGGCATGACTTCGTTGATGACCTCCACCAGGACCTCTTTTCTTTGGGGAGCTAGCTCGAGTTGTCAGCAAGATCCTAACTGTGCAGCCTGACTCCCCTAGCCAATCAATTTGTCCGGTGAAGGTCGAAAATGGGAACCATCCGGTTTCGCGCGGGTCGGTACAGCAGACGACCGCCGCTCTGGTGAAATCAACGTCTCGTGGGACATTTAAAGATCGGAGAAATCTCCGTGTCTTCCCGCTCCTTCGGCGAATCGTGTTGCACCTTCGCGAGTTTCTCCACTCTCTATTGTTTCGCGTCCCAACAGGGTTTCGTTTCGTAGTGCGTCCTCAAAGGGCATACCCCACTGTTCATAAGAAGATTGTCGATCGGAACGGAGACATAGCTGGGGGAATTCGGTTAGTTGGTGGGCAAGCACCTGGGCTTCAGCAAGCGCCATCCCTTGGTCACAGACCCGGTTAGCCAGACCCATGCTTAAAGCTTCGTCTCCGGAAACACCTCTACCTGTGAGGATCATGTCGTTTGCATGACTTTGCCCGATCAGTCTTGGCAGCCGGATGGTACCTCCGTCGACGAGAGGGACTCCCCAACGACGGCAATAGACACCAAAAACAGCGTCCCGGGCTGCGACACGCAGGTCGGCCCACAGGGCTAACTCCAGTCCTCCAGCAACTGCATGCCCTTCTACTGCGGCGATGACTGGTTTGGATAAGTTCATGCGGCTGCAACCAAGCGGGCCGTCGCCTTCGAGGTCGACACGCAAATTATTTTGGTCAGACGACACAGCTTTGAGATCCGCTCCGGAACAGAACGTGCCATCTGCACCGGTCAAGATCGCTACCGACAACGTCTCATCAGCTTCGAAGTTTCGAAAACTTTCGGCAAGTTGTCGAGCGGCAGGTCCATCGATGGCGTTACGCACGTCGGGCCGATCGATGGTGACTACCGCTACCGGTCCGTCAATTTCATAGTGAACAGCCATCAGCTGCCTCCCGAGTGAACAAGGTTGACGTGAATTCACGACCAGAAGGGTCGCGGTGAAAATGTATCCGCTGAAAGGTCACTGGTTCTGAGGTTCAGCGATGGAAGGGAACTTCAGCGGTGTGGTCACCTCGAAGATCAGGAGCGGCGCTCCATGTCTGCGAATCGCAAATCAGGTCACAGATTGCGTCTGAAGCTGCTTCGAGTAGTTGTTCACCTTTGGTTCCGCTAGCGGTGCTGGGATCGCCTAGCACGCCGTTAGAGGTCACGGATGCTAGGTCGCGCCAGCGGAATGATGCTTCGCCAGCCAACAAGAAACTGAGGTCCGCAGTAGTGCGGTGAGAAGGGAGGTCACTGTCATCCACCAAGTCGGGGGCCAGATGCATCATCATCGATGTTTCAGCTTCACCGGCATGCATCACGTTTGGCTGATCTTCCAGCAGGGACTCTAAACGGCTTGCTGCTTCTAACCAGTAGGTTGCAGCGATCACTGTTATCTCGCTTATTTCGACTGACAGTTGTTGGGCCATCATTTTGCATGCGTCGATGTTGCCGCCATGACCGTTCAAGATCAGAACTTTGCTGAATCCGTGACGTTGGACACTGTTGACGATGCATCGAAACACTCCGAGGAGGGTTTCGTAGTCGAGTGTGATCGTCCCCCCAAACGGCATGTGATGTTCGGAGAGGCCTGCCCACACCACCGGTAACACAACGGTGGGTTGTGTGTCGTGGGCCTTGTTGGCCGCGCGGTGGGATACCTCTGTAGCTAATCGGCTATCTACTTGGACCGGAAGATGCGGGCCATGTTGTTCCATTGCGGCGACCGGTGCGATCACTACTGCGTCGTCCGCTGCGAGAGCGCGCAACTCGTGTGCTTTTAGATTGGCCCATTCGTGTAACCCCATGAAGCAGAGGCTAATAGGGTCGATGTAACTGTTCCGGCAAGATGTGCGACGATCTGAATGTACAGTCGCCGACACACGCCACGGAACGGAGGGAAACAGATGGCCAGTTACGAGGAGACCTTTGTCAGTTCTGAGTGGCTTAAGGGGCGTTTGGGAGATCCAGATATTGCGGTAATCGATGTTCGCGCTGGGTTCCGTCCTCAACCTCCGGGTCCATCTGATTTCTTTTCGATGCGTTCGGACTACACCGAGTCGCATATTCCTGGGGCTCGTTATCTACACATGGTCGACGATTTGTCTGACCCTGATGGACCGTTCCCGTTCGCGGCTCTCGCTGCAACTCAGGTTCATCAACTGTTGGGTTCGATGGGTGTGTCCAACGACCAGACGTTGGTGATTTACGGTGGTGACGTCCACCCGGTTACTCATCGTTGCTGGTGGACTCTTCGTCAAGCCGGAGCCACTGACGTGCGGCTGTTGGAGCGAACCTTTGGTGGCTGGGTCCAAGATGGGCATCCGGTGACTGGGGAGGTGTTACAAGATCCGCCTCAAACTTTTGTCGCAACTGAAATGGTCGACTGGGTCGCTAATAAGGAAACGGTTGCTGATGCAATCGACGATCCCGCTGTTGGTTTAGTGAACGCTCTCTCTGCGGAGCAGTTCGAAGGACTGGGCCAGCATTATGGTCGCCCTGGACGAATCCCTAGCAGCGTCAGCGTGCCCGCGGCGTTGATTACTGATCCTGCCAGTGGTGCGCTACGACAACCCGTTGAGCTTGAGCGGGTGTTCCGTGATGCCGGGGCCGAGCGATTCGAGCGTTTGATCACTTATTGCGGTGGAGGGATTGCTGCTAGTACCGCGTTTTTGGCATTAGATGTGTTGGGATACGACAACATTTCGCTGTATGACGGGTCACTTCTGGAGTGGAATCAAGATGCGGGCGCGCCGTTGGAAGTTGGATCCCTCTAGCAATTTCGCTGGGACGGATCTACGCGGCGTTGGCTTGCCTTAAGTAGCCGTCAAGCATGAGGAGTGCTTCTTCTCGGGTGAGCCGCAGGGAAACTGCGACGGGTGCACCGGGTCTGTCCATGGCAATGGAGCGTCGAAGTATTTCGACTTGTACGTGACTGGTGAGTTCATTGGGTCCTGGTATTCGCATACAGACAGTGGATAGCGGCGGGGTCGGACAGTGAGGAACCCGATGAGGTTCCTGTTTGAGTCGTTTGCTGGCAGAATCTATAAAAGGACGACATCGAAACTGGAGCAGATATGGAGTTTGAGTTCACACAGGGCGAACCCATTACCGAGCAAGAGGCGCTTAGCGAAGCGCAAAACATGGGTCTTCATGCCTTCGCTTTTGACACCGAAGTCTCAGAGGACAGCGAGCTGCATTGGCATGAGTTCAATGCGACGATTTGGTTAGTGGCAGGAGAAGCGAGTTTCGCCACTGAGGACGGCACAGTTTTTCATGCGAAACCTGGCTGTCGTTTGAGCGCACCCGCGGGCTGGTTGCACCAAGAGTTAGTGAGCCCGTCACATCGTTTGGTGATTGGCACAGATATCGCGACTGAAAACTGGACTCAGCCGGTTGATAAACCCGCAGCTGAACTTTCTGTTTAGAGCCAATACTTCACATTCGGATGTGATCATCCGTCTCGCTGCATGAGTCGTTAACTGTTCGAAGCTGGTTCGCGTATGAAGAAGACCGCCAACGCTGCGATAGGTCCGGTTGCCGCGGTCACGAACCAGGCGTTATGAAACGCTTCAACATCTGCCCCAGGTCCGACCAATGTTATGAGGGCTGCGACACCGACGGTGGAACCGAATTGTCGCCCGACTTGGTTGAGTGACCCACCAACCGCGAAGTCGTCCGCTGGGACTTCGCTTACAGCGGCTGCGCTCACAATGGGAAAGGTTGTTGCCACTCCGATCGCGACCAAGATGGAAGATGGTAACCATAGGCCCCAATAGTTGGGGGTTTCGGTAACGAACAGGGCGTACATCAACACACCTACTCCCCAGGAGAACGACCCCGGTACGGCAATGACTCGCACCCCGTAACGGGTGCCAAGTTTTCCAACTAAAGGAGCCAAGCATGCGACAAGCATCGGCAGCGGCGCTGTTGCTAACCCTGCGGTGCGTATCGAGTACCCCCAGCCCTGTGTGAGCCACAAAATGTTGACCAGTATGGAAGCCGACAGTCCCGCGGATTGGATCGTTGTTGCAAGGTTTGCCATGTTCAAAGATCGGATGCGGAAGAGGTGTGTGGGTATCGCTGGGGCTCTATGTCGGAGACCTTTTAGGAAGGTCACTACCAACAAAACTAGAGATAACAGCAGTGAGATCACCACACCCGGCGATGTCCATCCCCATGGTCCGACTTGGACAATAGAGAAAGCAAGCAAGGCCATGGACGTGGCGAGCAGTATGGCTCCAAAGATGTCTGGAAATGGTGCTTCGTCGTTGGGGGTGTTTCTTGGAAGAGTGGTTTTGCCAGTCAGATACGCGAGTAAACAAAACGGTGGAAGAGTTAAGAACGCCCAACGCCATCCATACGCATTCACGATAAGGGAACCCACTGCCGGGCCGGTCGCTACACCCAATGCGGTGAGAGATCCCCATTTGGCGACCGTTGTCATTCGTGCCGAATCAGGGGTGACCGCCAACAACAAACCTAGTGATGCTGGGGTGAGTAACGCCCCTCCAACGCCTTGGGCCACTCGAGCACCGATAACGACAAGGAAGTTTGGTGCTGCTCCAACGAGCAGCGACGAAAGAGCAAAAATTGCGAGACCGATCATGAACACTCGCCGTCGACCGAATCGGTCAGCTAAGCGACCCGCCGGGATCAGTAGAGCTGCAAACGAAATGGTGTACGCGTTAAGAGCCCAAGTCAGTGAACCTCGACTAGTGGTCGTGAAAGTTTGTTCGAGGTCCGGGAACGCTACGTTCATGGTCGAGACGTTGGCGGTAACAAGGAAGGCCCCGAGCGCTGTTGAGAGAAACACGAGTCGCGCTCGCCACTGATTGATCTTTTCAGTTGATGCAGGCGGGCGTGAAGATGACGCTGACGGGGCGACCTTGAACACGGCGGGCAGAGCACTCCTTTTTGAGCGCGTTCCGTTACCGGTCATCGTCAATCACTCTCGAACGACACAAAGGTTTTCGCTGTTTAGACCTCTGCAACGGCTTTAAGGTTCGCCAAAGTTTGAGCGATGTTGTCCAGCAACAGTTTGTGTCGGTTGATTTTTTGGAAGAACTCTCCGTCAAGGATCGGTGAGTCGAAGCTTTCGGTGACCCGGCATCCGTTTGCGGTCACTTCGATCTGGTAGCGCCATAGGGTGCTGCGGCCGTCATCTCCTGGTACTTCAAATGACCATTCTTTGCCGGGGTCAGCGGTCACCACGATGCAACCAGCATCCCATTTGTTTCTGCCGCTGTCGTTGTATCCACGAAACTTGGCACCGACAACCGCGCCGGTTGCGTCACCTTCCCATTCCGCTTTGTAACACTCAGGGCTGAGTTCACTAATTCTGGTCAGGTCCGTCAAGATCGCGTAGACCGTTTCGGGGCTGGCGTCGATGTCGATACTCGTGTTACCGGTGGTTTCCACCATGTTTAGTTCCGCTTTCCGGTAGGTCGCTAGCGATCAGCAAGCTACTACCTTTACCACCGCTGGCGTTGTGTGCATCAACCAAAAACAGTGGTTATGCGGTGCGATCCAGTAGTTCCAAAATGGTGTCGACGCACCGGTGGGGTTGATGTTCTTGGATGAAGTGGCCAGCGTTTTCGACAATGACGTGTGGTTGATCTGCGGCTCCTGGCACGCTGGAAGACAGCAAACCTTGCAGCGGACCGGTCACCGGGTCGCGATCTCCGAATGCTGTTGTTAGAGGCACATGACAGTCAGCCAGCAGTGACCAGATTTCTCGACACAGATGAGCACCGGGATGCACCCCTGAAGTTGGAACTAGTAGAGGGAACTGACGTGGCCCAGCCACGTAGGTTTCATCCACGAATGGCGCGTCGTAAGCACGTTTTTCTTCTTCGCTGAGTTGAAAGCCCGGAATCGAAGGCAGAGGAGACACTTCACTGGCAACACATGCCGATGCCACGAACGGGTCCATGTCTTGAGAAAATTGGCGCCAGACGGCAAACGGGTTTTCATCGGTCATACCAATGTCGCGCCCTAATGGGACACCGGTGTTCGATGCCGTAACACCCCGATACATTTCTGGGTGCTGCGCCACATGACACAGACCCAACAACCCACCCCAATCCTGACAAAACAACGTGATCGAACCTAACTCTGATGCTGCGTTGATCTCACTGATTGTTTGGCTAAGCCAGCGAAGATGCCGCCCGTAGGTGTAGTCGTCTCGCATCGAAGGCTTATCTGATCTGCCGAAACCAACAAGATCTGGAACAACGACTCGACATCCCGAGTCGATGAGGCCGGGAATCATCTTTCGATACAAGTACCCCCAGGTCGGTTCGCCATGTAACAGCAACACTGTTGGGCCTGTTCCTTCGTCGACGTAGTGGACGCGAAGTTCCTCGCCAATGTTTACGTAACGGGGTTCATAGGGCCAGTCAACTAGACCTTCGAATCGTTCGTCTGGGGTGCGAAGTATCTCCATGTCCTGCAACCCTATCTGGCGGGGTTATTCCTCTAAGGTCGGACCTGCGCCTCGCACCCGTGTTTGTCGCATGTTTCTTCTGTAACGATCGGCGTCATAACCAGCGCCTCGATGGAGAATGCATCGGTTATCCCAAAACAATGTGTCACCTGGACTCCAGCTTTGGGACCATCGATGTTCGAGCCGCGTTGCGAAATCGTTGAGTTCGTCGATCAGTTTTCTGCTGTCGATGCCACTCCATCCGATGATGGAGCGAGCGTGTGAACCGACGTAATAGTTGCGGCGTCCGTTTCGTGGATTTGTTCTGACTAGTTTTTGTTCGATTGGCGGTAGCGACGCTGCATGGTTGTCATCTACGGGCGCTGTTTTGGTGCGGCTAAAGACGTAGTCGTGGAGGACGTTTAGCTCAGCGATCTCGTCCTGTTTGTTTGAGTCCAGTCGTTCGTATGCACTGCGTTGGCTGACGAACTCAGTTGCCCCTCCTTCGTCTGGAACCTCATAGGCATGCAAAATTGAGATGTATGAAGGCACTANTCGGAACGAAGAGTCNGAGTGCCAAAGATTGTTGCCCTTCGAATACTGGGTGCGCGGATCAGTCTCNTCTCGTTTGGTTTCAGCGTCAACGACGTTGCCGACCGTTCCNAGATGAACNATTTCNCCTGTACGACCAAAAGTGACATGGTTTTCTTCTGGCTCCCCGAGAGCTCGGGTGAGCCGCATCTGGGCATCGTCGGTCATGTTTTGTTCTGCGAACAGCAACACGGAGTATTCGTCGATCGCGGCGTGCAGCGCTTCGACCAGGTCAGATGTCAGCGTCCCGGTCAGATCGACACCGGTGATACGGGCTCCAAAATCGTCGTGGAGGGGTTCGATCTCCATAGTCACTAGCTTCTCACAGCGCGGTCCTCAGCGGCGTTCGAGGTAACTAAGTCTCCCGGTTGTGTACACCAAGAAATTTTGAATAGTCAGTACTCAAGGCAATGATGCTGTGACGAACGGTTCCGTTCTCCCGATGAACATTGGGGGCTTGATAGTCCTCAGACTGCATCATGTCGATGAACGCGGCAGGGGTCGGATACAGAACAAGTGAAACATAATCCCAATCACCATCCGAAAGGTCCCCGAACGCCAATGATCCGACTGGTCCTGCCCAAAGAATCGTTCCTCCTCGAACTTTCAATAAGCCGATGACGCCCCGGCTGTAACGCTGATAGGCGTCCCATCCACTCCCGTCACCATCTAGGGACTGGTCTCTAAATTTCATGAGGTTCAACATGACAACAGGCTCATCTACATCGAGTTGCTCTAGGCCCGAGATGTGTAGTTCCTCGCGATGAAGACCCATATTTTTCCCCCTTAGTGCCGCGGATCGACAACTAAGCCTAATTCAGGTCCCCTTCGCAGTCATCGGCGACACTTCGCGCCTTTCAGCAACCGTTCGGTCATGGATACCGATACCCGCTCCGAGAAGTATCGCTTCACCGTCGTGTCGCTGTTCATCGTTAACTGAGATTTAGGGCGGGATGCCAAAGGTAGAAAGGAGATAACACCCTTCGACACCCCATCACCGAACCACATCCGGCTAGCCCTGGGATCGTATTCTAATTCTTGGACAATGACGTGGGTCTTACTGAGCTGACCAGCCACCGTCGACCATGAGAGTCGTGCCGCTTATCAGTGAGGCGGCCGGTGATGCCAAAAATACGACCGCCCCGACGACGTCGGAAATTTGGCCAAATCGACCAAGGGGGATGCGAGAGAGGAGATCCCCACCAATTTCAGGATCATTGAGTCGGTCATGGGTAAGCGGAGTATCAATCGCTGTTGGGCCTACGGCCACGACTCGAATCCCCAAGGGGGCTAATTCGACCGCTGTCGATTTAGTGAATCCTTCAATGAAATGTTTCGTGGCCGAATAGACGCTGTTATTTGCTCGTCCGTTTACCCCAAAGGTTGAGGACATGTTGATGACAACACCCGAACCCTGTTGTTTCATGATCCGAACGGCGGCTTGAGCAACGAGAACAGCTCCTCGACAATTGATTTGGAGCATGGCCTCCAGGTCATCTTCGGTGAGATCCAGTAATGAGGATGGTTTGAGGATTCCAGCGTTGTTGACCAAAATATCCAGTCGTTCGATTTGGGAGATTTGTTCTCTAACAGCTGCTCCATCACTTACGTCGCACACCAATTTGTGAGCTGACCCGCCAGCGGTTTGGATTTCATCTGTAACTTCGTTCAGTTCTGATTCAGTGCGGCTCATTGCAATGACTTCAGCGCCTGCTTCCGCGAGAGCGAGAGCGCAGCCTTTGCCTATTCCTCGACCTGCACCTGTGACGAGAGCTACTTGGCCGTCGACTCGCATGGAGGGCAGCGCTGGTTCGCTCACGTCTCAAACCCTAGTAGGGGGAACTTCTTTTGGACCTCAATGACCGGGCATCTACCGTTTAATTTGTGCGGCCCTTACCTGCTCGGGTACAAGTGGCAGGAAATTCTCCGGCCACCGCTGAGCGTCACTTCTTCAGGAAACTGTGTCGAGCAATGCTCTCTCGCGTCGGGACAACGCGGATGAAAGTGGCAGCCCGTTGGGGGAGACAAGGCCGTCGGCACTTCAGCATTCGGTTGTTCTGAAGTGTCGCTGACATCGTCGGGATTGGAAGGCAACGCCGCGGCGAATAGGGCCTTGGTATAAGGGTGTTTGGGGTCGCGCACAAACTCAACACTCTCATCAAGTTCCAACAGTCGACCCAGGTACATCACCATTACACGGTTAGCTAAGTGAGCGACCGTCGCCAGATCGTGACCGATATAGAGATAGGCGATACCCAACTCTTGCTGCAGATCTTTCAACAAGGTGATGATCTGCGCCCGAATAGATACGTCTAACGCCGAAACCGCCTCATCTAGCACCAGCATCTTGGTGTCTAGTACCAACGCCTTCGCTATTGCTATGCGTTGACGTTGCCCACCACTGAATTCGTGAGGATACAAGCGGCCCACGTCAGGGCTTAAACCGGCAAGCGTCAGAACATCGTTGACGCGGACTCTGATGTCAGACTTGGAATAGTCAGTGTGAACTCGAAGACCTTCAGCGATGATGTCGTGAACTCGCATTCGCGGGCTTAAGGAAGAATACGGATCTTGGAATACTGCCTGCACCGAACGCCGGTAGGTCTTTAGTTCTTGACCCTTTAAGTCTGTGACTTCCCGTCCTTGAAATCTGATTGAACCTGAAGTTGGGTCTTCTAGGCGCAGAATGAGTTTCGCGATCGTAGATTTCCCACAACCCGATTCACCTACTAGGCCCAACGTCTCACCCGGCGCGATGTCAAAGCTCACGCCGTCAACGGCTCGTACCCATTGTTTGGGTGCGCCTATCCCCAACCCCGTTCGGCCACCAGGGAAGTGTTTCACCAGATCCTTTACAACAAGAGTCTTCTGCTCTTCAAAGGCCGGGCCAGCCGACTGTGGATACCCAACGCCCTTCACGATGCCACCTCGGGCATAGTATTTTCTTCTGCTTTCCAACATGCCGCCATTCGGCCGGATTGGATCTCCATCAAAGGAGGTTCATGAGAGACACAGTGTTCATCGGCGATAGGGCACCGGGACGCGAAGCTGCACCCTTTGGGCAAATCAGATAAGTCCGGAGGTTGACCTTCTATGCGATAAAGCGGGTCTTTTGAACCAAGCTTCGGGACGGATCGAATCAAAGCGCTGGTGTAGGGATGATTGGGTGCGCTGAAGATGCCTCTTACGTCGCCTCTCTCGACCGTTTTGCCGGCGTACATGACAATGACCTCATCACACATCTTGGCGACGATCCCGAGGTCGTGGGTGACGAAGATCAGACCAACGCCGGTTTCCTTTTGCAAACGACGCAGCAAGTCGAGGTATTGCGCTTGGATTGTGACGTCAAGGCTGGTTGTTGGTTCGTCGGCGATGATGATCCCCGGTGTCCCAGAAAGAGCTATAGCACCAGCGATACGTTGGCGCATCCCCCCGCTCATTTGGTGGGGAAATTCTTCCATTCGTACTTCCGGTGAAGGAATTCGGACCGACTCAAGCAAATCATGCACCCGATCGCGGAGCCTGACTCCTTTTAGACCGCGATGCCTTCGTGCCGCTTCACCTACTTGACTCTCAATGTTGATGACAGGGTTGAGCGACGTCATGGGATCCTGAAGGATCATGGCTATCTCTTTGCCGCGCACTTCGACCATTTCTTTTTCTGAAAGTTGCAATATGTCGCGTCCACCCAATTCGATTGAACCGCCGACAATTTCAGCACCTGGAGCAAGCAGGCGGACTAGAGACAGACATAACGTTGTTTTGCCACACCCTGATTCCCCCACGACACCTATGGTTTGCCCTTCTTCAAGGCTGAAACTCACTCCGTCCACGGCTTTCACCAGCCTTGAACCTCCGAAGCCTGCGTAATGGGTGGAGAGATCGGTGACTTTGAGAAGTTCGCGTGCCATTGGGTCCTACAAATTTCGTTGTTGAGGGTCAAGCTTCACCCGCAGCCAGTCGCCGAAAAGGTTTGCACCGAGGACTGTCAACCCGATTGCGACAGCTGGTGCCGCCATTAGCCACCAGCGCCCGGTAAGTAATTGAGCTCGCGCATCGTTGAGCATTGACCCCCAAGCCGGTTGCGGGGCGGGTACTCACACTCCTAAGAAACTCAGCGATGCTTCCGCGACAATGACGACACCGACGGTCAAGCTGGCAAGCACCATCCAGGTGTTGAACACGTTTGGGATGATGTGACGAGCAATAATTCTTATGCGACTTGCGCCCGCTACTTCGGCAAGTTTTACGAAGTCACGTTCGCGTAATGTCAGCACTTCACCGCGGAGTATCCGTGCATAGCGCGTCCAGTAAACCACTCCGAGGATCAGCACTATGTTCCACATACTGGCGCCCAAGGTCATACTTAGAAGGATCGCTAGAACGAGAGTTGGAATGGCTAACCAAGCATCGACCACCCTCATGATGAAGGCATCAACCCACCCGCCGAAATAGCCGGCAACTACCCCCATCACCATGCCGATAGCCCCTGCGGCAGCGGTGCCGGTAAGCCCAACAATGACAGAGACCCGTGCCCCGTAAATAATTCGCGACCAGACATCCCGCCCCAAAAAGTCCGTGCCGAGCCACTGAGCCCATGAGCCACCGTCTTTCCAGGCCGCGGGCGTGTAGGTGTAGATACCTTCGACTGGTTTGATTGGGTCATGAGGCGCAAGAAGAGGCGCAAAAACAGCAAAGAAAATAAGTGTTCCCAAGATCAGTGTCGACCCGACGGGAAGCTGCCCTATAAACCCGAAAACAGTCCGGAACCTTGCCCTGCGGCTAGTCGGTCCTTGCTCCTGAAGATCCGAAGTGGATCCTTCGTCTTTCGGTCCCTGTCGAATTTCTTGGGAAGTCTCAAGTGGACTATCGGAGTCGGAAATGCTCATCGCTTACCTCACCGCGTCAACCGGATTCGGGGATCAACCCAGGCGTAAACAATGTCAATCAAGAAATTGGTGATGATAATGAGAGTCCCACTCATAACGACGATTCCTTGCACCAGCGGGAAATCGCGTTCGCCGACTGCTTCGAGTAATAGCGATCCCAATCCTGGCCATACGAAGATGACCTCGACGATCGTCGCCGCGTTGATCATCACCACGAAATTAACCCCGGTCAAAGATATGAGTGGGATCAAAACATTCGCGAACGCATGACGCATGACTACTCGTCGCTCTTTCACGCCCTTCAGGCGAGCCAGCTTCACGTAGTCACTGCTCAGGACATCCAGCATCGTTGAGCGCACCAACCTCAACGTCGAGGCCGCGAAATACCACCCGAGTGCTATGCCCGGCATCACCAAGTGCTTCCAGGTACCTATCCCAAAGGTCGGCAGCCAGCTGAACTTCACTGAGAAGAAAAACATCATGGTTAGTGCCATAACAAACCCGGGTATCGACATGCCGGTTAACGCGAGGCTCTTCGCCGCAAAATCCATCCAACGGCCGTTGTAGATCGCTGAAATGATTCCTGCGGGAATGCCGAGCGCTAAGGCAAACGCCATAGCGACCGTGACGAGCAGTATGGAATTGGGAAGTCGGTCGAAATACACATCGGTGACTGACTGACCGAGGTGAAATGAGGTGCCAAAGTCCAAGGTCGCGACTTCGCTGATGAATCGACCAAACTGTGACAAGAGCGTCTCATTGAGGCCAAGGTCCTCCCGAATTTGAATCCGCTCTAACTCCGTAGCACCCTCTGGGGTCAACAAAATAGCTGGATCACCTGTTAGTCGAACAAGACCGAAGATCGTGGTCGCCAAGACGAACAGGGTGATGAAGCTGTAGAGCAGCCGCCTCAAGAAATAGGTTCGAATGACCTTCCCTCTCTGAATTCAGGAGTCCAACAAGTGTAGGGCTTCGCCGAACATGGCCCGGCGAAGCCCCACACTGTTGACTTCACATTGGTTAGTAGCGATGCGGTATCGCTCTATCCGATTTATTTGACGTGGATGTCCTCCCAGAGACCTGGGTAGATGTACTGAGGTATCTGACCCCAAATTTCACCGGCATCCTCAACCACATCCATACCTTGCACCATGGTGTGTCCCACCGTGTACACATAGGGGAAGATGTGCTGATCGAGAATATGACGCTGAATCGCCTCGATCAGTTCTGTGCGTTCGTCTGGATCAGTGCTTGTCTGGTACTGATCGAAGGCCAAATCGATGAACGGGTCACAGATTCGAGAAGCTGAACCATCACATGTAGCGAAGGTCCGCACTCTCGATGCTGCATCGCCGCCCGCGCCAGAGATATTCACTAAGACCCCGGTAAGGGTCCCATCTCGGCCAGCATTGATTTCACCTAGGAAAGCGCCGCGTTCCATTTGGTTAAGAGTGAGGCGAATACCGATTTCATTCAGATCCGAAATAATTCGCTCGCCCATCGCAAAGTAATTCGGCAATGGCGTGATCTGGCCACCGTCGAAGCCATCGGCATACCCTGCTTCAACCATCAGCTCTTTCGCTCGTTCGACGTCTTGGTAGACCTCGTCTTCAGTCAAATCAATCACGCCGTTGTATCCGGTGGGTATCCATTGACCGACTGAGTCGCCGCCTCCGCCGCTCTGCATCTCGTTTATAGCTACGCGATTGAGGGCAAGGAACGCCGCCTCCCGGACCCGTATGTCGTTGAATGGATTGTCCGGATTGTCGTAGTCGATGAACTCCAGCCAGAACGACACGTTGCTCGAAGAGATGGTCTGCAGGTTCGGGTCGCTACGCACTGCCTCCAGAAGCGTTCCCGGGATCACATTAGCCATATCGATTTCACCTGATTTGATTGCTGCGACCCGGGTGGCAGCATCCTTGATGGCATGCCAGTTAATCGTCTTCACTCCGGGG
>PBKA01000004.1 GCA_002721305.1 Acidimicrobiaceae bacterium
TGATCCTCCAAGACCTCGCCCGTTTGGAATAGACGAGCACCGCGGGCCCCGTCTCGCGGCATTCGCAATCCATCCCACTGAAGGGGAGACGATCGAGTCCGTTTCCGAAACGATTCGAAACCATGGAACGGATCCCGGTCCGGTGGTGGCCATGAGCCGCGTAAAACCCGACGGGGAAGAAATCAGTTGGCGACTTACTCTGTCGAGCAACCAAAGGATGGTGCCATTCGTTATTGATTGGGGCGATACACCCAACCCAGCGACCATAACTCCCAAAGGATGCCTATTAACAGAAGTTCGCGTCCGCGACCCCGAACCTGATCGCATTGTCGCCCTTCATCAGCAACTCGGGCTCGACATCAAAGTTTCTGAAGGCCCTTCCTCGTTGGAGATCATTCTTCAAAGACCTAATGGTGGGACCTCAACACTTTCTCAGTTCTCCGCATAAAACAGATTGCCGCTAACCGCAAACAGGTCAGTGAGTCGTTCATTCCTTAGGGGCGATCCAAGGGTGTGAGGACTCAGGCCGAGTGGCGATCATTGCCATCGAATTGCGCTGTTTGGGAACTAACCGAGTCACCAGACGCAGAATCGTTTCGGCGGGCTTAAGAAACATTTTGCGTTTGTTCCAACCGCGAAGGTCCGCTGTTTCATACGGAAGATTTAGGCCATAGAAAAAACGGAAGCCATGGTCTCCTGTGGGATCACACGAACGAATAGTTTTCTGGAACTCGCGTTCAGTCCACCGATAAATATGGTTCGGAATAGGTCCATTTTCGAGTCCCCCAGAAGTTCCACCCTGAGCCCGCACCGCCTCCAACTCGTAGCTCGAGCTGAATCCCAATCGAACAGCTACACGCATCAACCAGGAATCTCTCGCCTCAATGGCGATGACACCAACAGAACAAGTGCGATACATCTCAGTGAGAGCCCGATGGGGCGACCTGCAGTGATGCAATCCATCAACCACTACGACCCACGGAAATGACCGATCGCTATAGCTCAAACTTTGAGCGTCTTCGTGCGCCCAGCGATATGGAGCTAGTTGTTCCGAAGCTTCCACGGAGTCGACATTGGTGATAGTGGCCTGCTCGAAGCCCAAGCTCTCAAACAGGTCTCGTTCTGCACGCCCGCCAGCAACTACGAGAAGCTCATCGGTGAGGTTTAGTCGTCCTTTCCCCAGTAGGTCTGAGAAGACTTCAGTCACAAATGCGGTGCGCACCCAGCCGACGCTACACCCACGACTTTCTCCCGCCTAGGGGTACACATATGAAGCGGGGTTAGGGGTTACTCTCGGCAATTGGAAATCCGTTCGCATCGAGAGAACTGTGCCCTCCTATCCCATTCGATTCATAAAGCTTTTTTGTGTCATCGCGTTGTGTCTCACATCATGCAGCGGCGCGGGCACCAGCCTCCTGTCACGACCGCCAGCCTCCTCTACAACCTCGATAGCTGCCCCAGCAACAACAGCACCTCCACCGACAACATCAACAACAACGACGACGACAACCACAACGACAGAAGTGCCGCCGGTTCCCGTCGCTCAATTCACAGGTGAAGAACTGACACAATCCCTCTCACGACCGGCTTTCTTAGTAAAGATCGATAATCACCAATTAGCGAGACCTCAGTGGGGCATTAACCAAGCCGATGTGGTTTTCGAGGAATTAGTAGAAGGAAACATCACTCGCTTCGCCGCCATATTCCATAGCCGAAACGTGACCGACATCGGCCCAGTACGATCAGCAAGAACCGGCGATTTCGAATTGCTCTCCAATCTCAATACGCCCTTGTTCGGAAATTCCGGCGGTAACCCCACCGTGATGCGACTCCTCGACGAGGTCGACATGATTCTTGTGGGTGACACCAACGTCGGACGCGCCGCATACAGGCGCAACGATGAACGCTCTGCTCCGTACAATCTGATGACTGGAACCGGTGAGATTTACGCTGCTGCGGATGGCCGCGGAGGTACTCCGCCGCAGATGTTCTCCTACAGAAATATCGACGAAAGTTTGCCCCCGTCAGCTCAACCGGTAGATGGCATCGACATCGATTACGGCGGCTACCAGATCACCTACCGATGGGATGACGTCTTTCAGGGGTGGGCCCGAACTCAACAAGGTAGCGCTCATGTTGACTACGACGGAGTGCAGGTCGCGCCCGAAAACCTCATCGTTCAATTCGTGAAATACGGTCAGAGTGTCGCATTCGCCGGTTCACCAGAGGTCAAGGTTCTGGGCAGAGGAGAGGCTTGGGTTCTCACCAAGGGCCACTTGATTGAAGCAACGTGGAATCGCCCTACTTCAGTCGACATCACTGAGTTCAGAGACGCTAACGGAGCGACAGTGAAACTCACCGCGGGTCGCACGTGGATTGCGTTACCTCGCTCAGGGACGGCTTTGATCGTCGAAGACGAGCCGGAATAGCTGTCAGTCAGTTCGGCGGTTGGCTGCCGTCATATATTTCTCGCCAATCCAACTGGTCATCTTTCGGGAGATGTTGGTTTAGAGCCCCAAGAACCCGCGCAAGCTCCTCACATTTTTCGGGACCTATTCGCTCCCAATGCTGTCCGTCGAGCCTGTCTGTGATGTCTTCGATCCGGGTTCGTCCCTCGTAGCATTGAGGAGTTGCTCGATCATCGGCGTCCAACCATCCCTTTCCCCGCAACCGTGTCTTCGCTTCTTGGACGGCTTCGTCAGCCCACCCTGCTTCATGTTGAATCCACTCCGCCGGCGCCTCGTCAACCGCTACTTGAGTAATCACCGACTGGGGTCCATCTAGCCCTTCTGAAGCCAACGCGATCAGGTGAGAACCGCTTCTGTGTTCACGTAACACTGTGCATCCGTGCCAGAGAGCCAAGTGGGGCGGCTCAGGCCAAGGGAGCGAATTCCAACCCGCATATAACGTGCGTCCTGTTCCGTCTATTTCGTCAATGACGTCTCGCGTTATCTGAAGGGCCCGAATGACTTCTTCGCCTTCGACTAGTGAACCAAGTTCACGTTGAATGGCCTGGTCCATGCCTCGATAACGAGCTGCGAGTATTTCTTCAGGAGTCGCGTAATCCCAGGCATCTGGGATGGCTCTTCCGATACGCGACGGTGAGTAATAAAAAAACAATGATTCGACAGTTTCGGGACTCACTGCTCCCAGTGGTGCTGCGCGAGTGGCGAAGTAGTTCATCCAAAAACCCTTCAGCCCTGCGCTGGTTCCTTCTTCTCGGACCTCGGGTGCCCAGTAACACAGTTGGTGGTAGCGCTCCACCGACTCCCACATTTGACGGGCAACGGACATCAGGACTGTCGATCCAACACTTCGGACGCCAACTGTTCCAGTTCCTGAGTCCAATCTTGAGGGGCTTCAACGGGTCGGAGTAAGAACTTGGAATATCCGGCTTGTATCCAGGCGTCGATGGTTTCGTGCAACGACGCAACCGAGGTTGGTATCAGCTTCTCCGGATCGACATCTGGTCTTCGTTGGCTCAACGTCTCGCGAGCTGTGTGAGACAGTGGTCCTCGACTGTAGGAAAGATTTACGCCGAAATGTTCGGGGTCCACAGTGCGGTTGAATTCGTTGGCGGCAGCTTCGACCAACACCTTCTTTTCCGCTCCTTCTTGAGGGGTGGATAACCCCGGGATGTAGCCGTCACCGAAGCAGCCGACTCTGCGGAGAGCACTAGGAAGCGCTCCGCCGAACCACAACTCCAAAGGCTGTTGTACTGGTAACGGATTAATCGACGCGTCCACTAGGTCGAAGTGTTTTCCAGAGTGGGTGACGGTTTCTCCCAACCATAGACGCCTCATCAAGGGAACCATTTCGTCCATGATTGCCCCTCTCTCCGAGCGCGTCACTCCTTGAGCCGCAACCTCATTCTCATCAGGCAAACCAAGTACCGCAATAAGCAGAAGTCTTCCTTTCGAAAGTCTGTCAAGTTGAGCGAGCTCTCTGGCTAATCGAACCGGTGCCCTACCTGGGAGAATTAGGTGACTTCCGACTTTGAGCCTCTCGGTGACCGCAGCGGCGTGGGAAAGAGCTACCAAAGGGTCAAAGGAGCCTGTGAGCATGGTTTCTGGAAGCCACACGGAATCGAAGTTGAGGCGTTCAAGATCTAGGCAAAGTTGGGAGAAGTCTTCGATTGGAAGGTCGTTTGATCCCCGGCAGGTGAACCCGAATCGGACTTTCATTTGTTCTCCATCAAGGTCTCCACAGCAGCATCGAACATTGTTATCAAGGCTTGCCTGACCTGTGTTGCTGAAAACAGAGCCTGCCAGCCTTCTTCGGTCAACAGGTCAGATACACAGACACAGCTAGCAAACGCTACGTCACGAAGTTCACATACTGCCATCAGCGCCGCTGCTTCCATTTCCACCGCCAACACCCCGGCATCCCGGTGAGTTTGCAACTCGACGATTGTTTCTCGAAAGGGAGCGTCCGTGGTCCACACCCTCCCGGCTTTGCTCAAAGATTGTTTCAGAGACAACTCCAACCGGTCGGAAAGGCTCTGATCGGGTGCAACTGCGATCTCGGATTGAATGTAGTGATGTGACGTTCCGTCGTCTCTCACAGCGCCTGTTACCAAGACGATTTCCCCCGGGTTCAGATCCGGTTGCAGCCCCCCAGCGGTGCCCAACGAGATGATCTCCCTGACGCCACATGCGATGAGACTCTCGGCCACAATCGCTGCCGCAGGGGCCCCCACCCCGAACTCTCCTGCAAGAACGAGTCGCCCATCACTAGCTGCCAATTCGTGGTAGGCACCCGCTGCTCCAAAGGGCAGAGCCTTGAGTTCGTGCGCCTTCAACAAGTCCCTGTATAGACGTCGGTCATAAATCAAAACAGCGGACTCGATATTCCACGAAGTTGGCTCGAATAGACCTCTTTTTTCCCAATCCTCTAGGACCGTGTCGGCGGAAATGATTTCTGGGGAAAAGTGCTTGGCGGGAACTGCTGGAAATGACACTCACCTAGCTTGACACGTTCAACTGGCTTGAAGCTTCACAACTACGTCGTCGGTTGACCGTCGGCCTCGAACTGGATTCTTGGCACGTCTGACCAGAGACGTTCGATGTCGTAGAAGGACCTCGTGTCGTCGTGAAACACGTGTACGACAAAGATGCCGAAGTCCATCAGAATCCATCTGGCATCTTCTAGGCCTTCAATTCGCAGGGGGCCGTCTCCTCCGGCACCTTTGACCGCTGCCTCTATTTGTTCGGCAATCCTACGGACCTGGCGAATGTTGGACGCACTAGCTATCAAAAACCAATCTGTGATTCCTAACACGTCGCCAACGTCAAGCACCACGAGATCTGTGGCTTGAAGATCCGCTGCCCCTCGCACTGCCGCCAAAACCAACGGAGGCACTTGTTCTGCATTCACAGGTTTGTTCATTTCGCAGAATCCTCATACCTTCTGTCACTGGCAAACAGGACTTTTGGTCTGGCTCCTGATCTCAGTGCCCAGGCCACTCGAGTTGATGGAAATCTATGTAGCCCTTAACTGCACTTGGGATGCTACCTGCGGTCGAAGTTCCTTCACTCATCAAGGATCTGACTTGTGAACTCGAAACATCAAGCGACGCGGCCGAAATCTTATCGATGGACCAGTTGTCTAATTTCGGCAACCTGTGTCCCGGCCGGTCAACGACCGCTACCCGAACTAGTCGAGAAAGTTCTTCTGCGCGTTCCCATGAGTTCAGACCACCTGCAGCATCTGCTCCCAAAACGAGAACGACCTCATGCCCAACATCTTGGAGCTGAAGGACAGTATCTATGGTGTAACTCAGCCCACCGCGAGCAATTTCCATATCGCTCGCTTCTATCCCATCTATGTTCTTCACAAGTAATTCCGTCATGGCGAGCCTGTGGTGCGCCGCTGTCAAGTTACGTTTGTCGAGTTTTTGCCAAGGTTCGTTGGCCACTACCAACAAGATGCGATCAAGTTCCAGAGCATCACGCGCCGCTAGCGCCGCAGCCAGATGACCTGAGTGCGGAGGGTCAAAAGTGCCACCGAATAAGCCAATCCGCTGACCCATTCACCCATTGTAGATGTACATCGACTAGCATTTCTGCTCCCCATCTACTATTGTTGTTTGGTCTGTGATTCAGCCGGACCCCTGACAGACGTCCGTTTGCTGTATTGACATCACGGGCCCAACCCGACAATCCGCTATTGGCATGCGTGAGCACGACGCTGCCTTCGCAAGAAATTTGAGAAAGAACCCAACACGACAACCTAACGGCACCCCCAACGACCCGTAGGTGTCAAGCATCAGGTGCTTCAAGTGCGGAAGTTCCAAGGCCTCGAGACCCCCCTCGAGCTAGACAGATCCGGTCCCCCCCGGTGGAGATTATTAATAATGAGTGATTCAGTAGGTCAATATCTAAATGAGATCGGAGCGGTTGCGTTACTGACCGCTGACGACGAAAAGATGTTGTCGAAAGCAATAGAAAAAGGGCGCGACGCCCAAGTAGTTCTCGACGGTGAAGAAAAAGTCACTGCGGCAGAACGGCGTTCTCTTCGGACGGCCGTCCGAGACGCAGAAGCAGCTCGTGACCGTTTCATTCGCGCCAACCTCAGGCTCGTAGTGTCAATCGCTCGTCGATACCCATTACCACCAGCAATGGAACTTCTGGACTTGATTCAAGAAGGAAACCTCGGCCTCGAGCACGCTGTGGAGAAGTTCGACTGGCGACGGGGATTCAAGTTTTCAACTTATGCAACATTCTGGATTCGTCAGTCAATAGGTCGAGCTCTCGACCAGAAGGCAAGCCTGATCCGCCTCCCCAGCGATCGCTCGGCCAGTCTCCGAGCAGCTCTGCGTCATAGTGGAGGAGACAGTGACGGGCTTGACGACGAAAACGCCTGGCTTCAACGAATCAGCACTCCCACTTCTCTTGACAAAAATATCGGCGACGAAGGCGATAGCACACTGGTCGACCTCATCGGCGATGATGCGCCGAGCCCCGAAGACCATGCACTCGAAAATGATCGGAAAGAAATGATTCGAGGCCTACTCGACCGTCTCGATCCTCGAGCTCAGCTAGCTGTAGCTCGTCGTTTTGGTCTGATCGACGGTGAGAGTCACAGTTATCGGGAAGTGGGCGAAGAGCTCGGTGTTACCGCTGAAGCTGCTCGACGACTTGTGAAAAGAGCCGTCGACGAGCTGCGCGAAGATGCACTTGTCATTGTGGCCTAAAGACGCAAAATCGGCGTCACACAGAAATCTTCTTGGCATTCGGGTCACGGAACCTGCACACTTAATATTGTGAATACCACCTGGCACCCGAACTCTTGGACTGACTGTCCTGCTGGCCAACAACCTGATTGGCCAGAACTAGGCGCGTTGGACGAAGCTCTTCATGAACTCGGCACTCGTCCACCTCTTGTCTTTGCTGGGGAGGCACGCCGCCTTACTGACCAGCTCGCTAGAGTGGCGAATGGTCAAGCGATAGTTCTTCAGGCAGGAGACTGCGCTGAGTCATTTGACTTGAGTAGCGCGGATGCTATTCGGGACAAGCTGAAAGTCATTCTTCAGATGGCGGTGGTGCTCCAGTACTCAGCAGGGCTGCCAGTTGTAAAGGTGGGCCGCATCGCTGGACAGTTCGCTAAACCTCGTTCTTCGGGTACAGAAACTCGTGACGGCGCCACGCTGCCAAGCTTTCGCGGTCACATAGTCAATGACATCACGTTCGATCCCGATTCCCGCACTCCCGACCCCAGCAGATTGCTACAGGCATACAACACCTCGGCCGCTACGTTGAATCTTTTGCGGGCGTTCACTCGTGGTGGATACGCGGATCTCCGCCAGGTCCACACTTGGAACCAAGAATTCGTAGCGTCAAGCCCCGCTGGCGAAAGGTACGAACGTCTCGCCGGGGGTATCGACCGCGCTTTACATTTTATGACCGCGTGCGGATTCGATACCGACGATGCAGCCATGCGTCAAGTCGAACTTTACACCAGCCATGAAGCTCTGCTCCTTGGATACGAACAGGCCTTAACTCGCCAAGACAGCATTACTGGCGCTTGGTACGACTGCTCGGCCCACATGTTGTGGATCGGTGATCGAACCCGCGAACTGGACGGAGCTCACGTTGAATTCCTCCGCGGTGTCCACAACCCGATCGGCTGCAAGATAGGGCCCACCTGTTCGCCCGAAGATGTTGTGTCTCTGTGTGAAGCACTCAACCCGGACCAAACTCCCGGCCGTCTCACCTTGATCAGTCGAATGGGTGCAGAAAAGGTCGGAGATACCCTGCCAGCAATATTGAGGAAAGTAACGGATGCTGGCCACCCGGTCGTTTGGGAATGCGACCCAATGCATGGCAACACCTACGAAACAGACACCGGGGTGAAGACAAGGGACTTCGACGTAATCCTGGACGAAGTTCGCCAGTACTTCGAGGTGCACAAAGTTGAAGGAACATGGCCCGGTGGAGTTCACTGCGAGTTGACCGGCGACGCTGTAACCGAATGCCTTGGTGGCGGGGACGCTCTTGCTACCGAGCAGTTGAGTGACCGCTACGAAACGATGTGTGACCCTCGGCTCAACGGGCGTCAGTCATTGGATCTCGCGTTCCACGTGGCTGAACTTTTGTCCGAGTTCCGATAACTACTGTTATCTGATAGCCAATTACGCCAGGTTGTCGACAAAGCCTTCGAGTTGTCGCAAGTTCCTGCATTCGAAAACCCCGTCGGTGTGCGTCGCATATTCGGTAATGACTGAATCACCGGTGTCCCAGTATGACTTCGGTTCGGGATTAAGCCAGAAGACTGATCGAGCTTTCTTTGCTGTTTCCTTAACCACCCAAGCATTAGTCGCGTGATAGTTGTTTCGAGCATCACCGAGAAACATCACGGTTGACTTGGAATTAATCTCGGAACCAAAATTCTCCCAGAACACCCCGAAAGCGTGACCGTAGTCCGAGTGACCATCAACCCAGACCACGTCGGCTTCAGTATTCACTCGATGTACGGCGTTCGTTATGTCTTCTTCGTCTTGAAACATGTGCGTTACTTCGTCAAGCCCGTCGATGAATACGAAGGAACGTACTTTGCTGAATTGATTCTGTAATGCGTAAACCAGATGCAACGTAAACCGAGCGAAAGCCGCCACTGAGCCAGAGATGTCAGCTACTACGACGAGTTCAGGTTTGTTCGGTCGGGGGTTCCGGAATCGAGGTTCCGCTGGTACTCCCCCGTAGCTCAATGACTGACGAACGGTCGCGCGAAAATCGAGCGGTCCTTTCCTCTTGTGCTTGCGTTTGCGAGCTAGGCGAGCCGCGAGCTTTCGGGTCAGCGGTTGGATGGCCTTTCGAATATTTGCCATTTCTTCGCGAGATGCATGCATGAAGTCAACGTCTTCGGGCAGTGGTTTTCGAAGCGTTTTCGCCATGGCTTCTGCACCTCGATCAGCTACCAGCCTGCGTCTGATCTCCGCTTCTATCTCTCGTTTCAGATCTTCGATCCTATTTTCGAACTCTTCTCGCTCGAGCCGTTCCTGTAACGGTGTCATATCACCATCTGAACGTTGCTGAGCCTCCTCCATGAGCCGGTCCATCATTCCGTCTAGGTCGAGATTGCGTAGGGTCCGATACAAGTAGTACGTGCCACCTACAGGTCGTCCTGGTTCCATCCCGGCGAACTGGGTCACCGCAGCCCTTGCCATTGCCGCCATCATCGCTTCATCTGCGTTCATCAGAGCGCGAAACAACATTTCGGCGATTTCCTCGGGGCTCATGTCTTCAGCTGATCCTTGACCACCCATGCCGCGCATTTGCTGAGACATCCACTCCTCTAAGGAGTCCTCGTCTATTTCGCCGTCTTCATCAAGCACGTTGTACTCGGGGCCTCGTAGCGAGAAGTAGACCTCAAAGACGGTCTCAAAGGCTTTCCAGTGTTGCTCGTTCTTTACCAAGGTTGCCGCGAGCGCGTATTTGAACGCCGCGCGATCTTCTATAGGAATGTGCTTGACAGCCTCCATAGCGTCAAGATTTTCTGTGAGTGAAACCGGGAGACCGGCATTTCGCAGTTCGACGACGAAGCCGCTCATCAAATCAAGCATTGACTTATCCTTCGACAGTGAGTTCCTTGGCGGTCTTCTCGATGTCCGACTGGTACTTGAGAAGAATGTGAAGTGATTCTTTGGCTTGCTCAACGTCGATACTTTGAACTCCCAGCAGGACCAAAGTTCGCGCCCAGTCGAGGGTTTCTGACACTGATGGGCTCTTCTTTAGCTCAATTTGCCGGATTGATCGCACGATGCGTGCAACCTGTTCTGCCAAGTTGTCGCTGATGCCCTCAACTTTGGTTAGGACGATTTCTTTTTCTCGTTCTAATTGCGGATAGTCGATGTGCAGGAAGAGGCAGCGACGTTTTAGAGCTTCAGAAAGTTCTCTCGTGTTATTCGAGGTCAGAAACACTAGTGGGATCTGGTTGGCTTCAATTGTTCCAAGTTCAGGAATGGATACTTGGTAATCAGAAAGAATTTCAAGTAGCAACGCTTCGGTTTCTACTTCTACTCTGTCAACCTCATCGATGAGGAGCACTATCTTTTCTTCCGCGCTGATCGCCTCCAATAGCGGTCGCGTCAACAGGAACTCGTCGTTGAAAATGTCATCTTGTAGTTCCGTCCAATCCTCGCTACTGGTCTCAGAACCCCGGTCTGCTTGAATCCGAAGTAGCTGTTTCTTATAGTTCCACTCGTAGAGGGCTTTGGCTTCATCCAGTCCTTCGTAACACTGGAGTCGGATCAGTCGGGCCTTGCTCATTGCTGCGACCGACTTAGCCAATTCAGTTTTCCCAGTGCCCGCCGGCCCCTCAATGAGCACTGGTTTGCCCAGTTTTTCTGCGAGGAAGACAACGCTAGCGATACCGTCGTCAGCCAAATAGTCGACGTCCTTTAGTCCATCACGGACAGCTGTGAGGTCGCCGAACATTGTGTCGCCCATTTAGTGGTCTCCTTGTCAGGTGCGGGACTCTGGATCATCCACGAGTTTGACCCTGCCCATTCACGATGTACTTAGTAGTTGTTAGTTGCTCAAGCCCCATAGGGCCTCGTGCATGAAGTTTCTGTGTACTTATACCAATCTCGGCGCCGAAACCGAATTCTTCGCCGTCCACGAACCTAGTTGATGTATTGACCAGAACGGCGGCTGCATCAACACGGAGCGTGAACTCTTGAGCGGCAGTTTGGTCAGAGGTAATGATGGCTTCGCTGTGGCCTGTGCTGTTTGCATTGACATGGCGTATGGCGTCGTCAAGGTTTTCTACTATCCGAACACTCATTTTCAGGTCCAGGTATTCGGTAGACCAATCTTCTTGGGTCGCTGGCTGTATGGAGGGAACATAACTTTGAGCTCGGTCATCTCCAACCAGTTCAACGCCCTCCAAAGCTTCCGCTACGTCAGGAAGAAAACCTTCTGCTATATCGGCGTGCACCACTAGGGATTCTGCCGCGTTGCATACCGACGGTCTCTGCATCTTGGCGTTGACAATGACCTTGGTCGCCAATGCCAGGTCTGCTGCTTTGTCAACATAGACGTGGCAGTTACCATCACCATCGATTACGTATGGGACCGTGGCATTTTCGAGAATCGAGTTAATAAGCGACGGTCCGCCCCGCGGAATGAGACAGTCAATGTGATCTCGAAGTTGCATGAACTCAATCGCTGCCTCATGTGAGGTGTCTGTGACCAGCACGAGGGAGTCTTCGGGTAAGCCTGCTTTGGTAATCCCTTCGCGTAGGGCTCGGGCGATCGCTATGTTGGAATCAATGGCAGCCGAAGAGCCTCTAAGAAATGCTGCGTTTCCTGACTTCAAGCAAAGACCAAAGGCGTCGCTGGTGACATTGGGTCGGTTTTCGTAGATGATCGCTACCACGCCCAGTGGCACCTGAATCTTCTGAATTTCCAGGCCGTTGGGTCGTGTCCAGTTGTCAAGAACCTTTCCTACTGGATCAGCTAACGTCACAAGCTGCCGCAAACCTTCGGCCATTTCGTTCACTCGAGAAGCATCTAACCGAAGCCGGTCGACGACGGTCTCTGACGTTCCTCGTGTTTGAGCGCGTTCGATGTCGGAGGAGTTCGCATCCAAAATTTCTGCTGTAGCCGCGACAAGGCAGTCGGCCGCCGTACGCAAGGTTTCGTCTTTGACAGCCGTTGAGATGGTTGCCAGATCCTCAGACGCGGCTTTAACGCGTTCGCCAAGTTCTTGCATTGGCGCAACGTCGCTTGTTCCGTCGTGGTGGATCACTTTCGCAGGCTACCTTTTGATTCGGGGTGAACCCTGTTCCTGATAAATCTCATTTATTGGGGTTCTTCGAGGATGACCAGGTCGTCGCGGTGAATGGCCACTGGCGAAATGCCCGAAGGAAGTTCTTCTGCCCGACTCCCTTTCCACTTATTCATAGTTTCGCTGTCAAAAGAAATCAGACCTTTCGCAAATACCTCGCCCGAGAGATTCACGACATCGACTGCATCACCTAGGTCGTAGGGTCCTTCACTTCCAGTAATCCCCGCAATCAAGAGCGACCCGCCTGCGCTGCACAACGCTTGAGCTGCTCCATCGTCAACCGTCACCCTGCCATGCGCAGTTACCGCAAAGCCGATCCAAAGCTTGCGCGCTGCGATGCGGGCTTCTCGCGCTGGCACAGCTGTGCCAATCCCCGAGATACCCGCTATCGCCTCGGAAACAACGTCGGGTCGATCGGCGGCAGCTATGACTGTCCGTACTCCGCTCCATGAGGCCATTCGCGCCGCGGCGAGCTTCGATGCCATTCCCCCGCTGCCTCGACTCCCCGCATTGCCGGCTACTTCTTCGATGGCTCGGTCTATGGCTGCTATCTCTTCGATGAGGGTCGCATTGGGTTCGATCCGGGGGTCAGCAGTGAGTACTCCCGGTGTGTCAGTCAGAAGGACTAGGAGGTCGGCGCGCAACAAGTTGGCCACCAGGGCCGCAATTCGGTCGTTGTCGCCGTATCTGATGGCATCGTCGGCAACCGCGTCGTTTTCATTAACGATGGGCACAACATTGAGACGAATTAAATGCTCAAAGGTTGTTTCTGCATGGAGGTACTGGTTGCGGTCGCGAAAGTCATGTGGGGCCAGAAGCACCTGCCCTGTCGCAACCCCATGGGAACCAAATTCCTCGCCGTAAGCGCGCATCAGATCAATTTGACCTACAGCGGAGATAGCTTGGAGAATTTCGGGTTCATCAGGGCGTTCTATCCCCAACCGTTGCACTCCAGCGGTAATCGCTCCAGAGGTCACTACAACGATCTCGTGTCCTTCGACGCGCGCCGCTACCACTTCTTCCACCAGCTTAGAAAGGGCGAGCACATTGACCTCACCGCTTTTGCCTGTTAGCGAGGATGTCCCAATTTTTACGATGACACGCATCAGTAGTTCCTACTCCTATTACACCAACTAAGTATCGGGTTCGTATTCAAATTGGAAGGACCCGATAATCACCACGTCGCCCGCTGTGGCACCCGCTCGCGCCAGCGCCCGAGGAACTCGAAGTTGTTCTAAGCGGTCCTGAGCGTGACTCATGGCATCGACATCGGTCAAATCAGAAAGAGCAACAGCCCGAAGGGCCTGTCGTCCCAATACCTCAAAAGATCCGTCGTCGTGACGTACGACTTGGACGCCTTCTGGAACCGGTCGATGCACAACGTATTGAGTTGGTTGTTCGGCAGTTTCGCGAGCTTGTTCTACAAGCTGTCGCAGTTCCCCAACAAGAGAATCTATTCCTTGTCCGGTAACTGCGGAGATGGTCGATCCCGACCACGACAGTGTTGCCACGTCGGATTTGGTTCCCACCACCATTCTGGGTCTATCGAGCAGCTTTAGATCGTAGTCAGCAAGCTCACTGATCAATATTTCTTCTTGTTGTTGCGGAGATTTGCCTTCGACCTGCGCGAGATCCAAGAGCACTAGCAGAACTCTGGCTCGTTCCACGTGGCGCAGGAATTGATGGCCGAGTCCTTTTCCCGCGGCGGCTCCTTCAATCAGCCCGGGGATATCTGCGACGACCATTTCGAAGTCATCATTTCGGCGTACGACTCCCAAGTGGGGTGACAACGTCGTAAAGGGGTAAGAAGCGACTTTTGGTTTAGCTGCCGAGATCCGTGAAATGAGGGTGCTTTTCCCCGCGTTGGGGAACCCCACGAGAGCTACATCTGCCATGAGTTTTAGCTCGAGGCGTACCCATCGTTCTTCACCTAACTCGGCTTGTTCAGCGAACCCCGGAGCTCTCCGTTTGTTGGACAGAAATCGAGCGTTGCCTCGACCTCCTTGCCCTCCGGCAGCGGCGAGCCAGCGATCACCGGCACCAACAAGATCGGCAAGAACTTCTCCTTCGAAATCCTTGATTACGGTGCCTTCGGGAACGCTGACGACAAGATCATTGCCGGTTCTCCCATGTTTTTTCTTTCCTTGCCCGTGTGTTCCGTCGTCGGCGCGCCGGAACGGGAAGTCTTTGAACGCCAGCAACGAAGAGACGTTACGGTCAGCTACTAGCCAAACGTCTCCACCGGAGCCGCCGTCACCTCCATCAGGTCCGCCTCGAGCCACGTGAGCTTCGCGACGGAAGGACACGCAGCCAGCCCCTCCGTCTCCGCCTTTGGCGTGCAGATTGCATTCATCGACGAAACCCGTCATAGGTTCTGAGGATACGGGTGCGAGGACCGTTGACTGAAACGGAAATTGAAGTAGCTGGAGAAATATTGTTGATTCGTGTGGAGGGCGAGTCGGTTGTGTCAGTCGGTTACGACATCTACTAGTCGTCGCCCTTTGCGAAACCCAAACTTAACGATGCCGTCGCTTGTAGCGAAGAGGGTGTCGTCTTTACCGATTCCCACGTTTCGTCCGGGGTGGAATTTTGTTCCTCGTTGACGAACGATGATGCCGCCGGCGTGGATGCTTTGGCCCGCAAATACTTTGACTCCGAGTCGTTGGGCATTTGAGTCGCGGCCATTCTTCGTGGAACCGCCGCCTTTGGTCTTCGACATTTCAGCCCCTCACGATTTCGGTGATTTCAATAGTTGTATAACGCTGTCGATGGCCCCATCGACGTCGGTTATTGGTTTTGTTCTTGTAGGTGAAGCCATGAATTTTTTCACCTTTGGTTTCACCCACAACCCGGGCGGTAACAGAAGATCCAGATAGCTCGTCCGTGGTCGACATCACGTTGTCGTCATCAACCAGCAAGATGGGACTAAAGGTGACTTCGGCGCCCGCGTCGGCGTGAAGAAGTTCTACATTGAGAACCTGGCCGGTCTCAACTTTTTCTTGTTTGCCGCCTGTGGCTATTACCGCGTACATAAGACTCTTCATGCTACCGGCTGTCTTAGTTCTCACAAACAGTCGGTGAGGCATCAAATCTTGAGAACGGATTGGTGGAGTTCCACACCTCGACCGTCGCAGTGTTCGCAGGTGTTGCTGAGCGACTCGAGTAGGCCTTCTCCCGTTCTCCTTCGAGTCATTTCAACGAGACCTAGATCCGAGATACCCGACACTTGGGTTCTTGTCTTGTCCCGAGCAAGTGCTTCTTCGAATGCTCTGACTACTTCATCACGGTTTTTCTTTATCTCCATATCTATGAAATCGATGACGATGATTCCGCCTATGTCTCGTAACCGGAGTTGTTTAGCTATTTCTTCGGCTGCTTCTAGATTGTTGCGAAATACGGTCTCTTCGAGGCTAGATTTGCCGACGTTTTTGCCAGTATTCACATCAATAACAGTGAGGGCTTCGGTGTGATCAATGACGAGCGATCCTCCTGAGGGTAACCACACTTTTTGGTCGACTGCTTTACGCAGTTGTTCTGCGATGTGATAGCGCTCAAATAGTGGAAGTGGTTCTTTCTCCTTGTCGTGGAATTCGATTCGATCAGCCAAGGCAGGGGTGACTGTTTCCATGTACCCCTTTACCTGTTGATAGAGCGAGGGGTCGTCGATCACAACTCCTCGGTAGTCTCTGCTGAATTCTTCTCGGATGACTCTGACAGCAAGTTCAGGCTCTCGGAATAGCAGGTTGGGCGCTTTCGTTGAGGACGACAGTGCGTTGATTTGTTGCCATTGCTCTAGAAGCCTTCTTACGTCGCGTTCGATCTCTTCTGCTGTGACGTCTTGGGCCGCTGTTCGGACTATGACCCCATGTTCGGCAGGTTTCACTTTGTCGAGGATGTTTCTAAGGCGTCGCCGTTCCTTGTCTCCAAGGCGTTTCGAAATGCCGTAAGTGTCGCTGTTGGGGACTAGGACTACGAAGCGTCCGGGGAGACTTACTTCGGTGGAAAGTCGTGCTCCCTTGTGGGCGATGGGATTCTTGGTGACCTGGCAGAGGATCGATTGACGGGTGCTCAATAGATCTTCGATTCGGGCTTCATTTTGGGTTCGACCGAACCGAGTTCTTGGGTTTTTTGCCTTCGGCGCAGACGGTTGTGCTTTGCCTCCGTCTAGGTCTTCGCTGTCGTAGGTGACGTCTCCTCGGTACAAGACAGCGTTCTTTGGGGTGCCGATGTCAACGAATGCTGCCTCCATTCCCGGGAGCACGTTTTGGACCTTTCCGAGGTAAATGTTTCCGTGAATTTCGCTCACGTCATCTGATGGTCGACTGACGTAGTGTTCGATGAGGGATCGTCCTTCTAGGACCGCTATGTGGGTGACTCCTTCATGGACGTGGACCAGCATCTGGTATCGACCTACCGGCCGTCCTTTGCGTTCTCTTCCTCGTCTTCGTTCGAGTTGTTCTTTGCCTAGGGTTACCGGTTGATCCTCCAGAATTGCTTCGACTGGTTTGCCTGTCTGATCAGCCGCTCGAGGTTGGGTGGACTTTCCCTTCCCTTTATTGCCTCGACGTCGTCGTTGGCGACCTGGTTTCGGTGTTGCTTCAACTTCCGCATCTATCGGTGCCGCGGGTCGTGAGTCTCCAACTTGTGGTTTGGATTTAGAACGTTCGCTCTTTCGTTTGCGGCGAATGTTCGTCTCTTGGGTTGGTGATTTAACTGTCCCGGGGAGCTTTCGGGTTCGGTTTCGTGGCTGACCCTGGTCGGCGGCCGTCGGCGTCGACGTGTTCGTGTCGCTAATTGTGCGACGCCGTCGAACTGGGGTGGAGTCCGTTGAATCCGTGGGTTTGTCTGTTTCCATTATGGGTATTCCTTAGGTTGTAGTGAAGTTGACGGCATGAGCGGTTCAGTTCGTTGGCCGTCGATTTCGATCCATTGATGCGTGCGTCTTGCAACGCCTAGTTCTGCTGCCGGGGCTAAGACATCTATTAGTTCGCTCGGCCGAATCACTCTGGGTTTCGCCGCTAGTTCAGCAATAACCACAGGTCCTCGTTCCGACTCGCCGTTCAGTCGAAGTTCATGTATGCCCTGGCGGATGTCTTCGCGCACCAGTTCGTTCTTCTTCTTTCGGTTGACCTCTATCACCGAGCTGTTCAGGGCTTGTTGAATGGTCTTTTCGACCTGGTGAGGCGTCGCTCCCAATATGTCGAAAGTCCAGCCGCAACTACGTACGGCTTCTTGCAGGGATCCCCCACCTTTGGGTTCAACTGTCAGGGCAACGACGTCAAAACCGTTAGGCAACGCTCGGCTTAACGCCACTTGTATTTGGTGTTGTTCGTAGACCTTCCCCTGGCCCCAACCTGTACAGATGATACTTCCATCGGCAACAAGTTCGGGGTCTAATGGCACGTCGAGGTATTCGGCTTCGGACTCATAACATGTTGGTAGTGCTAATCCGAAACTCATTCGAAGTCGGGGTGAGAATCCTTCACTGTAAGTGACTGGGATCCCGCAACGCCTCAAAGCGCGTTCCATGATTCGCGCGACGTCTCGGTGACCTACGAATCGAACTTTTCCTAGCTTCGAAAATTTGATTCTTAGTCGCATCGAAGTCTCCCACCCGCTGAGGTGGGAGCTACACGTTGACCACCGGAGGTCCACATCACTGCGTGCCTCCTACTCCTGCCCTTGGGCGGAGTTCCACCGGCACAAGGTGGCCGGTTGTTAAGTCTTGTCCCGTGCCTTGGCTTCCACCATTTGGTGGGCTTGGCGACGCGACCACGTGTTCGATCCCATATTCGGTGCAGGCCCCGCAGTCGTAGCACGGGGTCCATCGACAATCTTCGATGCCGTAGCCCGCCAGTGCGTCCTGCCAATCCTGCCATAGAAAATCTTTGTGTAATCCTGCGTGAATGTGATCCCATGGAAGCACTTCACTTTCGTCTCGGTGGCGGTGTACATACCAATCGATGTCTAGGTCTGAGGCGATCATCGCTTCTTGCCATAGGTTGAGGTCGAAGTGTTCGCTCCACTCTTGGAACGTGCCTCCTTTGCGCCAGACGTATTCGATTACACGTCCGATGCGACGGTCTCCCCTGCTGGTGATCCCCTCAGCTGTGGAAGCTTCGGGCGAGTGCCACTTGAGGTGCACTCGTTTGTTGTGTCGCAATCTGCTGCGAAGCAACTCGACCTTTCTTCGCAGTTCTTCCGGTTGGTTCTGACCGAACCACTGGAAGGGCGTGTGAGGCTTGGGGACAAACCCGCCTAGGGAGACGGTGACCGACGCTTTTTTCGTGTATTGCTTACCAATTTCGACGCATCTCTCTGCAAGGTCTGCGATGGCGAGCGTGTCTTCGTCCATTTCTGATGGAAGACCTGTCAAGAAGTAAAGCTTCACCCGATGCCAGCCTTGGCTGTATGCGGAGCGCACCGCATCATAAAGGTCTTCTTCTGTTACGAGTTTGTTGATGATCTGTCGCATTCTCCACGACCCAGCTTCCGGCGCGAATGTGAGGCCGGTGCGTCGAGCACGCGACACCTGCGCTGCCACACCAACTGTGAATGCGTCGACGCGAAGACTTGGTAGGGAAACACTGACTCTTCCGCATGTTCCCGGTTCGTCGATCGTGTCTGTTACGACATCTTCGATCCCGCTGAAATCAGCGGTCGAGAGTGATGTCAGGCTCACTTCGTCGTAACCGGTTCTCTCTAATCCCGCTGAGATCATCTCTCGCACCTGACTTGCCGGTCGTTCTCGAACGGGTCGGGTAATCATGCCTGCTTGACAAAAACGGCATCCTCGGGTGCACCCTCGGAAGATTTCTACGTTGAGTCGGTCGTGGACTACTTCAGTGAGGGGTACTAGTTGGTTGCGAGGGTACGGCCAGTCCGCTAAGTCGGCGATAGTGCGTTTAGGGATCCTTTGTTGAACATCGGCGTGTCGTGCCCTGATACCGCTGAATTGCTGGTCGTCGTAGTTCACGTCATACATCGATGGTACGTAGACGCCAGGTATCCGCGCTAAGGCGTGAAGCACTGATTCACGGCTGCCTGTTGGCTTTCCGCTCTTTCGCCATTCTCCGACTGCGGTGGTGATATCCGCGATCACTTCTTCCCCGTCGCCCATAACAAAAAAATCGACGAAATCGGCTAGTGGTTCAGGGTTGTAGGCGCAATGTCCGCCTGCTCCTATCAGCGGGTCAGCGTCGCTTCGTTCGGATGCTCGAATTTCGATGCCTGCAAGGTCGATGCAGTTGAGCACGTTGGTGTAGACGAGTTCCGCTGAGAGGTTGAACGCGAGTATGTCGAATTCAGCCGCGGGCCGGTGGGTGTCGACGGAGAAAAACGGTACGTCCGCGGCTCGCATTTGTGCTTCCATGTCTGTCCAGGGCGCGTAGGAACGTTCTGCGAAGGCATCTGGCCGCTCGTTCAGGAGTTCATACAGGATCTGCAGGCCTTGGTTTGGTAGTCCGATTTCGTAGGTGTCGGGGTAGGTCAGGAGCCACGATGTGGCGTCAGGCTTGTAGATGTTTGCGTTCGCTCCGTCCTCGCAGCCGATGTAGCGGGCGGGCTTTTCCACCCTAGGGAGGAGAGGCTCGAGCCGGGGCCACAGCGAGGTCATTTGAGGCCTGATGATACCGTCCTCGGCTCGTATTTCCAGATCATGGGCCGCTTTGTTGATGGTCATGCCAAATGTCGCCGGGCGCTGATGTTGATAACCAAGCCAATTAACCCGAACGCTACGACAGTCGAGGAGCCTCCGTGGCTGAGAAATGGGAGCGGGATGCCCGTGATTGGCGTGATACCCATGGTCATCCCAATGTTCTGGAAAATTTGGAAAGTGAACATTGATAATGCGCCCACGCATGCGAAAGTCCCGAAGAGGTCGTTGGAGGATCTGGTGATGAACCAAATGCGTGCAAGCATGTATGCGTAGAGCAACAACAAGACGCTGACCCCGACAAACCCAAATTCCTCTCCCAGCGCGGTGAAGATGAAATCGGTTTCTTGTTCAGGAACAAGGTTGAGGTTGGTTTGAGTTCCCTGCAGCCAGCCTTGACCTCGTATCCCGCCAGCACCTATCGCGATTTGGGATTGGTTGATGTTGTAGGAAGCGCCCTGGAGGTCAAATGTCGGGTCTAAAAAGGCTGTGAGTCGGTCTTCTTGGGTCTGTCGCAAGATTTCTGGACCGCCCAGATCGTCGCTATTGAACATTCCAACGACGACAAGAACGCCCACAAGAGTGGTGATTGCAATGTGTCTGATTTGGGCTCCTGCTACCAGCAACACCCCCATACCGATTGCGACGAACACCAGCATGGTTCCCAGGTCTGGTTGTAGATAGATAAGGCCCAACGGGACAGCCAACATAAGAAAGGCGTTACCTAGAGTGACGAGCCGAAGATGACCGTCCTTGTCTGCAACAAATGCAGCTAGTGCAACGACAACTGCAACCTTGGCAAATTCTGCAGGCTGGATCTGAAATGTCAACCCTGGTAATTCGTACCAAGCTCTAGCGCCGTTGCGCTCAACCCCGAAGAACAAAACGCCTAGCAGGGCGAGCATGACCACGAGGTACGCCTGGTTGGCAAAGTCGCGGTACAGCCGGTAATCCAAGAACGTTGCTCCGATCATTATCGCAATTCCGATAATGACGAAAAGGATTTGCCTTTTGGCATAGGTTGCCGGGTCTTGGCCGTTGAACTCAAGCACTCGCCACGTTGACGAGTAGTTCAGCGCCACACCCATGGCCGCGAGCAACATAGCGACTAAACCAAGTGAATAGTCCGCGTACCTCAGAGGTGACCGTAATTCTTTGCGGAGGGGCAGGTTCATTAGTTGCGCTCCTCGAGGTCCGGGATGCCGTCGCCGTCGACGTCTTCGGCGGTGTTGGCGCGAGGTACCTGAATTCCCCAAGGGCAGCCTTCGGGTACGTAGCTAGTAAACGCCTGGTATCCCCTTAATGCCTCAGGTATTTCGGGGCATTCAGGTTGCGGTGGTATGAAGGCGACTTGGGGGTCGGGCCACCGTTGCTCGTAGGCACGCAAGGCTTCGAAGATCCTTCGTGCAACAGGTGCGGCGGCCTCGCCCCCGAATCCCGCTTCTTCCATGACGACGGCCACAACGTAGCGGGGGTCGTGTCTGGGAGCCCAAGCAACGAAAACCGCTGAGTCTTCTTTCTTTCGTTGTAGGACCGGGTTTCTGCCTTCGGCTTGAGCTGTCCCGGTTTTTCCCGCTACTGCGTATCCAGTGGCGTCGTATCCCTCGAAGGCTCTCCATGCGGTGCCTCGCCGCGCTTTACTGGCTACCCCATGTAGACCTTCGCGCACAACTCCTGAACCTTCGGGGAACTCAGCTACTCGTTGGATTCTGGGATCAAAGTCAATGACTGAAGTGCCGAATCGGTCTTCAGTGCGAGAAACAACCTTTTCGACAATGTTTGGACTAAATAATGTTCCCCCGTTGGCGAACGCAGCATATGCATTTGCTAGTTGGATCGGTGTGACGGAAACAAAGCCCTGGCCGATACCGGTATTGATGTTGTCCCCCGGAAGCCATTGATCGGATTCACCGTATGGGTTGTAGGCATCGGGTTTGGCTTCGAACAGTGCTTTTTTGACATCTCCGTCACCGATCCGGCCATGTTTTTCGAACGGCAGTTGAACCCCGGATTGACTTCCGAATCCAAGAAGCTGAGCCATGTCCTGGATTGCCCACTGTTCGTCGCCTCGTATCCAGTAGAGGTCGTGTGCGACTTTGTAGAAGTATGCGTCGCTGGAACGGGTGATTGCCGAGGAGAGGTCGACGATTCCCAGCGGCGCCTTGTCCGCGTTGTAGAACGTACAGCGTCCGGTGCAGCCGTACTTGTCTGGAATTTGGAAGTAGCCGACGTCGTAATATGCAGCTCGCGGTGAGATCAGTCTGGCTTCCAGTCCCGCTAGCGCTGTAATGAGTTTGAACACTGATCCTGGCGAGTAGAGCCCTTGAACAGCACGATTGTTGAGGGCACCGGGCGCATAGGGGTTTTCGAACACTGATTGATATTCAAGGGTTGTGATTCCGGCGACGAGCCAGTTGGGGTCATATGTAGGGTGCGATGCCATGGCTAAGACATCCCCATTTCGGAGGTCCATTACCACTGCCGCTCCACCGATGGCAGGAAAAAAGAAACCGCTGTCTTCGCTGACGGTTTTGCGCGCAGCTATCAGCCCTTGTCTCAAGTAGGACTCGGTTGCTGCTTGGAGATCCGCGTCAATAGACAAGTAAACATCTGAGCCGGGGGTGGCAGATGTTTGGCTGAGGATTCGATGCACTCGTCCTGTGCTGTCAACTTCGAGTTCGGTCCGTCCTGGTTGACCGTGAAGGTCTGGTTCAAAGATTTGTTCGATTCCTGATTTTCCGACCCGTTCGGATGGCAAGTAGCCACTTTGTAGCAAACGGTCTTGTTGACCCTGTGACATGGCTCCGACGTACCCGACGATGTGAGACGCTATTTCGTTTTGAGGGTAAACGCGGCTCATCACCCACTTCGCTTCAACCCCGGGAAGGGATAGCTCTGATACCCGGAGCAGGCCATATTCGTCCAACCCCGTAGCGACGACCTTTGCTGCCAGCGGGTGAGTTTGTTGGTCTTGTAGTCGTGATTTGAGGGTGGCGACCGGAATGTTGATTAGCTCAGAAAGTTGTTCGAGAACGAAGTCGGTTTGACCGGGTGCGTAGCGCGATTGGTTGACCGTTATCACTCCGCTTCTGATGTTGTCGGCGAGGACTACGCCGTGGCGATCCAAAATCCGTCCCCGGGTCGGCTGAGTGATGACTATTTCGACGTAGTTCGATAACGCTCTTTCGGCTAGTTCTTCGCTTGTCAATACTTGTAGATACCAGGCCCGGGTGAAGAGCGCCGCGAAAAGGCCGACGATAAGAATGCCCAAGAACGCAAGTCTTCGCTTCAGTTGCTCATTCATTGATCTGAACTGATGGAAGGGGAAAGGCCCACCGCACGAGGGGGTCAACGAGCACAGTTATCGGTAGTGATGCGACAGCTGTTACCAGTGCTATGGCTCCGAGTTCTCGGCGCGTGACGTATTCAAGGCCTATGAGTGCTCCGATGCATGCAAACACCGCTGTTGCCGTCGCTCCAAGGAGGGCTGCGGTTAAACCCCGCGTCAGTAGATTCCGTTCCACCAGTTGCGCGGAAATCGCCCCTGCCGCATATCCCGCCAAAGCGAACGTGAGTGCAGTCATACCAAAAGGGGTATGTATTGCCAAGTCAATGGCAATTCCGACTAGGAAGCCCGCTAGTGCCCCGTTTGGTGGGCTGAGGCGAAGGCAGACAAGCAACACAGTTATCAGGGGTAGGTCGACTACGTACCCACTGATTCTGAAATGCGGCAGCACCGCTATTTGGATGAGAAAGGCGGTGAAGAGGATGGCTGTAAGACGCGCGATAGCTCGACTATCAAGGGTCATGGCGTGGGCTCTTCGGTCGCCGCTCCAGGACTTTCGTCCTGTGGTACCCGGTCTACAATGACCGGTTCGGGTGCCTCCGAATAGAACAAAAGCACTTGGACCCACCGAAGCCTGTCTAGGTCTGCGGCCGGGTGCACCGTGATTCGTTGCGTTCCTTGTACGGCGTTGGGTACGACGTCGACAACCGTGCCTATGAGGAGTCCTTCTGGGAAGGTACTGCCTTGAAAACCGCTCGTAACAACTGTCTCACCTGGGATGACTACGGTGTCTAACTCGATGAAACTAACTTCAAGTTCTTGGTTTTGTCCTCGTCCCGAAGCGATACCGTCGTCGCCAGATCGAACCATTCGAACCCCGACGTCAAAGTTGGGGTCGGTTAACAATTCGACTTGTGACCGGGTCACCGAAACGGCTGAAATTCTTCCAACGACACCGGCTCCAGTTTCTACGGGCATGCCCAACTCGATACCGTCTCGGGAGCCCTTATCTAGCTCTAGTGTTCGCTGATAGTTCGAAATTGGTGCGTCTATGACCCGGGCTGTACGACGACCGACTTGAGCGACACGGTCTCTGGCTCCTAGTAATGACAAGAGCACCTTTCTTTCGCGCTCGATTTCACCCACTTCAAGCACTGAACTTTGCAACTCAGCAATTTTGGCTCTCAATAAGGCATTTCGGGCTTCTAGCTCGTCGTAGCTAGTTACTGCTTCCCAAGCTCCGCCTATGGGTTCGAATATTCGCGAAGACGTTGACCGTAAAGGACCCAACCCGTCGAGCACCGCGCCGCGGGCAGTGTCGATGGCGCCTCCTTCGGTTCGAAGATCGATGGTGATGAGCACAACCGAGGTGACTATCAGCAGCGCTAGACGGAACCGAGAGGTTCGATTTTTCCGAAAATTCGAACGGCGAAACACGGTCAGTTCCGGCTAGTACTGGCTACCGGACGAGAAAAGCACACCTCTGAGAACTTCGAACTCCTCGAGTGCTTGGCCCGAGCCTCTTGCTACTGCGAACAAGGGATCCGCGGCGATGCGAATTGGCATGCCTGTTTCGTTTGCTAGGCGTTGATCTAAGCCTCTGAGGAGCGCTCCACCTCCGGCGAGGGTGATCCCTTGGTCCATGATGTCGGCGGCAAGCTCCGGGGGGGTTTGGTCAAGCGTGAATTTGACCGCATCAATAATCGAACTGATGGCTGCTTCTAACGCTTCTCTCATTTCGACGCTACTGACGGTGACTGTCTTCGGCAGTCCGGTGACAAGATCTCTACCTCTTATCTCCGCGTACATTTCATCGGGTAACGGCCACGCAGACCCCAGCGCAACCTTGACTTCTTCCGCGGTGCTTTCACCCAGAGCTACGCTGTATTCTTTTTTCACGTATTGGGTGATCGCGTCATCGAGGACATCTCCTCCGATGGGCGCTGACTGACTCGCGACTATTCCCCCGAGAGAAATCACCGCTACTTCTGTAGTCCCACCGCCGATGTCAACGATCATGCTTCCGTGAGGAGATTGGATTGGGAGGCCAGCGCCTATCGCTGCAGCCATTGGTTCTTCGATGATGAACGCGGGTTTGCGAGCCCCTGCATATTCTGCGGCTTCTTGAACCGCTCGTTGTTCTACGCCTGTGATACCCGAGGGCACGCAGATGACCATTCGTGGTTTGGCCCACCGGCTTCCCGAGATTTGGTCAATGAAGTAGCGCAACATTTTCTCACAGACGTCGAAGTCCGCGATCACTCCGTCCTTGAGTGGCCGTATGACCTGGATATGAGCTGGGGTTCGTCCGGCCATTCGTTTGGCGTCATGACCAACGGCTAGCGGAGTGCCATTAGTGATGTCGATCGCTACCACTGAGGGTTCGTCAAGCACGATGCCTCGTCCTCGGACGTAGACAAGCGTGTTGGCGGTCCCAAGGTCTACGGCGATGTCCCTGCCGCTGAAGCCTCTGATCCGTTTGGGGCTCCTCATGCTCCGTACCCGCTTCGCGTAGCGAAGAAGCTTGTCCTGCTCTCAGACTTAGCAGTTCTTCGGGTCGCTGCTCGGTGGATCATTTTTTTTCTCGATCAGAGTCCTGGGAAGAAAATGTTGATTTCGCGTGCCGCGGATTCATCAGAATCAGATCCGTGAACCAAGTTCTCGGTTACGACGAGCCCAAAGTCCCCACGAATGGTGCCCGGCGCGGCAGTTGCTGGGTTGGTGCTGCCCATCAAGTTGCGGACGACTTTGTAGACGTCGTCGCCTGCGTCATCGGGGCCTTCAACAACCATCAACACTGCTGGCGAGCGGGTGATGAACGCTATTAGGTCGTCAAAGAATGGTTTGCCTTGGTGTTCTTCGTAGTGAATTTCCGCTGTGGCGCGGTCAATCGTGCGAAGTTCTGCTCGGGTGAGCTGAAGGCCTTTACGTTCGAAGCGAGCAATGATTTCGCCGACGAGGCCCCGCTCAACGGCGTCGGGTTTGCAAATGACGAAGGTCCGTGGCACGTGTTCTCCTACAACGCGTCAAAAGTCAACTGATGTAAGGTTACCGCGAGGTGTCTAGGAGTTGACCTCGGGCTTCAGATGCGACGTAGAGAGACCCTGTGATGAGAACGGTTCCAGTCTCTGTGGCAGCATCGACAGCCCTGTCAATGGCTTCGGGCACCGTGGGTGATATTTCGATCTCCGCACCGCTGCCTTTCAGAGCGAGGCCTAACTCGTCCGCGGGAATGGCGCGGGGCCAGTTCGCGGCTGTCGCTATGACTCGCGAAAATTGTGGTCCTCTGAGAGCATCAAAGAACTCCATAGGGTCCCGAGGTTTGTTGGCACCCATCACCAGCACCGGTTGTTGTTCGTTGACAAAATCTTCGAAGAGTGTTTGCGCAACGACTGAGGCTGCGGGCGGGTTGTGCGCTCCATCAATGATGATCATCGGGTGTCGTTGAACGATTTCGAACCGCGCTGGTAGTTGGAGTTGTTGGAAGGCTTCGGAAATCACCTCTGTGTCTAGCTGCCGACCGAAGAAAGCTTCTGCTGCCGCGACGGCTATGGCCGCGTTGTGAGCTTGGTGGGCGCCGTTAACAGGAAGAAACACTTCTTGGTGACTGCCAAAAGGAGTGGCTAGGTCAACCAGTCGGCCTCCTACGGCCAGTCGATCTGCAACTACGTCGAAATCTTGGTGACGTTGCCACTTTTCTCGATGTTGGTTGCCTGTGATTACCGCGACTAGTTCAGGTGAACTCTCTCCGTTGATCACGTGAGATTCTTTAGAGATAATGCCTGCTTTCTCTTCGGCGATGTCCGCGAGGGTAGGTCCGATAATCTCCATGTGGTCTGGGCCAATGTTGGTGATGACTGCGACGTCGGCATCGATGACGTTTGTGGCGTCCCATCTACCGCCCATTCCTACTTCGATGACGTTGACGTCTACTGCTGTTGCAGCAAACCAGTTGTAGGCCGCTGCGCATAGCACTTCGAAGTAGCTGGGAGAGTGACCTGTTGCTTCAATCACCCATGGTTCAACCTCAGCTATTTCTGAAAGTGCCTGGGTAAAGGAGCCGTCGTCGAGAGGTTCGTTGGCAATCATGATTCTGTCGTTGACTCGATCGATGTGCGGTGACGTATAGCTGCCAACGTCGAGTCCGGTCGCCCCTATTAGTTCGACGAGCATTCGCGATGTGCTGCCTTTACCGTTCGTTCCCGTGATATGCACCGCTGGAATGTCACGGTGGGGGTTGCCGAGCAATTCCATCAAGGTGCGCATTCGTTCAAGGGAGGGGGGACTCGTGTCCTTCCCTCCTAAATGACGTTCAAGGTTGTAATGGCCTTGCAGCCACTGCATTGCTTCGCCGTAAGTACCTATTTGCTTCGGTGGCTGATCACTTGTAATTGCCTCGAGACGGTTTCTTGTCCGTCTAGGAGGCTTGGCGTTCGCCACCGCTGTCGTCCCTACGCGGCACCAAGGTCGGATTTACCTTCTCGAGAACAACATCACGGTCAATGATGCACCGAGCGATATCTTCCCGACTGGGCACTTCGTACATGACACCTAGCAGTACTTCTTCCAGAATTGCGCGTAACCCGCGGGCCCCGGTGTTGCGGAGGACGGCCTGATCGACAACGGCACTAATAGCTTCGTCGGTGAATTCAAGTTCGACTCCGTCGAGTTCAAACATACGTTGGTATTGCTTTACTAACGCGTTGCGAGGCTCAAGGAGGATGCTGGTCAGTGCTGCATGGTCGAGTTCGTCGACGACTCCGACTACCGGAAGACGCCCAATGAATTCTGGGATCAGCCCGTACTTTTGTAGGTCTTCGGGTAGCACCTCGGGGAGCAGTTCAAGGTTGGCTCGCTCACCGGCCGACTTTACGTCTGCCCCAAAGCCAACTGCTCGATGTCCTATGCGGTCCGCGATGACGCGTTCCAGTCCATCAAATGCCCCGCCGCAGATAAACAGGATATTGCTGGTGTCGATCTGTAGAAATTCCTGGTGGGGGTGTTTGCGTCCGCCTTGGGGGGGAACTGAGGCTTGGGTGCCTTCGAGAATCTTGAGTAATGCTTGTTGCACGCCTTCGCCCGATACATCTCTAGTGATGGACGGGTTTTCAGCTTTGCGTGCCACTTTGTCAATTTCATCTATATAGATGATTCCGGTTTCGGCTCTCTTGACGTCGTAGTCAGCAGCTTGAATGAGTTTGAGCAGAATATTTTCGACGTCTTCACCGACGTACCCGGCTTCGGTCAACGCCGTTGCGTCAGCAATAGCGAAAGGAACATTGAGCATCCGGGCCAATGTTTGCGCCATCATCGTTTTGCCACAGCCGGTCGGTCCGATCAGCATGATGTTGGATTTCGCGATTTCGACATCTGACTCGAGGGTTTGGCCGAATTGAACTCGTTTGTAGTGGTTGTACACCGCTACAGACAGGATCTTCTTCGTTCGGTCTTGCCCGATGATGTATTCGTTGAGAAAGTCGCAGATCTCTGACGGTTTGGGGACCTCGTCGAAGTCCACTTCTGTATTGTCAGTGAGTTCTTCTTCGATAATTTCATTACAGAGGTCAATGCATTCGTCGCAGATGTACACACCTGGGCCGGCGATGAGCTTCTTGACCTGTTTCTGAGATTTTCCGCAGAAGGAGCACTTCAGTAGCTCTCCGCCCTCTCCGAATTTCGCCACGCCGCCGACACCTCATTCTGGTTCACCAACCGGTTTGGTTGATAGCCGTTTGCTAAGGATGGCACAGTCCGATCGAAGCGAGGGGACGTTCCGACGCGAATCCTGTACTACCTCATGCACTGTTGAATTGTTTGGGGTAAGGGTTGAGAGTACCGACTGATTTCGTTTCTGAACAGGAGAAATATCAGGCGGCGCGGATTGGACCGTCTTCAGTGGATTCGCGGCTGTCGATAACCTCGTCGATAATCCCGTATTCTTTGGCAGCCTCGGCGTCCATAATGAAGTCACGGTCGGTGTCGGTGTGGATTCGATCGAGGTCTTGTCCGGTGTGGTGGGCGAGAATGCCTTCCAACAGTTCTCTCATCCTGTCGATTTCTCGAGCGGCTAATTCGATGTCAGTGGCTTGACCCATAGCTTGACCGTACGGCTGATGCAGGAGAACTCTCGCATGGGGCAGAGCCATTCGTTTTCCAGGGGTGCCCGCGGCTAGTAGAACCGCCGCAGCGGAAGCCGCTTGACCTAGGCAGATCGTCGTTATGTCGTTTCGGATGTACTGGCTGGTGTCGTAGATAGCAAACAAGGCATTGATGTCCCCACCAGGTGAGTTGATGTAAATGTTGATGTCACGATCCGGGTTTTCTGATTCGAGATGGATCATTTGGGCGCACACCAGATTTGCGATGGTGTCGTCGATGGGGGTTCCGAGAAAGATGATGTTTTCTTTGAGGAGGCGGGAGTAAAGGTCGTAGGCGCGTTCACCTCTGTTGGTTTGTTCTACGACTGTTGGGACTAGGTAGTTCTGTGCGTCGAGGCTCACTGTTCCTCATCCTTTTCCAAATCGTCTTCCTCTTCGGTGTCAACCGTAGCGCTGTCTGTTGCTACGTCAGAGTCGGATTCTGTTAAGTCGGGCAGTTCTAGGTCTTCGCGGTTGATGGGGTTGCCGTCTTCGTCGACAAGTTTGACTTCGGTCACTAGCCATTCCAATGCTTTGCGTTTTCCGATTTCTGTCTGGATTGGTCCGAGTCCGTCTCCGTGGTCCTCGATTTGGTGACGCAGATCGTGGGTTGAAGTCTGGAATTGTTCAGCCATGCGTTCGAGTTCTTCATCGACGTCGCTGTCGTCAACCGAGATGGTTTCTTTTTCGACAATTGAACGCAGCGCCAAGTCGACTTTTGCCGAGCGTTCGGCTGCTTCACGTAGTTCTTCGGTAAAGGATTCAGGATCCTGGCCTGTCATTTGCATCCAGGTTTCAAGGTTCATTCCCTGCCCCTGCAGTCGCATGGCAAGTTGTTGCAGTTGCTCGGACATCTCTCCGTTGACCATCGAATCGGGGACGGCTTCTTCAACCAGTGCGGCAAGTGCTGTGGCCGTGTTTTCTCTCATGGCGGCGTTCGCTTGGAAGGTTCGCATCATCTTCATACGTTGAATGGTTTCGCTTCGAAGTTGTTCTACGGAGTCGTGTTCGGTGTTTTCTTCAACCCACTCGTCATCAAGTTCCGGTAGCACTTCTTCTTTAACGGCATTGATTGTGATCTCGAAGTCGATCGATACGTCTTCTTGCACCGGATGGTCGGCGCTGAAGCTGAGTTCGTCCCCGGCGCTTGCTCCTTCAAGTTGACTGTCCACCTCTTCGACGATGCCACCGCTTCCTACTGAGTAGAGATAGTCGTCGGCTGTGAGTCCTGGAAGTGCTTCACCGTCAACTGTTCCTGCGATGTCGATGGATACTTGGTCGCCGGCGGTAGCTGGGCGCTCAACGTCGACAAGTTCGGCTGTTTGTCGCAGCTGGACGTCGATTTGTTCTTGTACCTCTTCGTCGCTTGGTGTCGGGTTGGGTATTTCGACTTCAAGGTCGGCATATCCCGTCAACGAGATAGTTGGTCGAGTTTCTACAACCGCTTCAAAGCAAACAAGTCCGTCGTCCTCGCCGCTGGTCAGGGATAAATCTGGTGCCGCGATGACATCGACTGCTTCGGCCCGAACTGCGTCAGCGTAGTAACCGGGGATTGCGTCTTCGAGGGCTTGGGCTCGCGCATAGCCGGTTCCTATGTGTGATTCAAGGACTGGCCGAGGGGCTTTCCCTTTTCGAAATCCCGGGACTCGCACTTCTTTAGCTATTTTCCGAAAGGCTTCTTCTATGGCCTTTTCAAAAGTTTCTTGGTCAACCTCGACCGTTAGTTTGACTCGGGGTCCAAAGGTGCGTTCCCGTTGCTCACCGGCTCCATCGGCGGTTTCTTCCGCAGAGTTGTCGAGGGCGTCGAGTTCTGCTGGGTCGACTGGGGTAAGGGTGGTCTTCACAGGAGCAAAATTCTATCGGGGTGGGTTGCTGTGTCCCCTACCGGATCGGGGGCCTTGGTGGAGCGGGCGACGAGAATCGAACTCGCATCATCAGCTTGGAAGGCTGAGGTTCTAGCCATTGAACTACGCCCGCAGGTGTGGTCAGGCTAGCGGCACATAGCTGCGACTACAGATCGAACGGCAAGTCCGTGACAGTCGCAGGACGCCACCCATCGGCTGTTTCTACTTGCAGTTTGGAGCCTGGAAGGTTGTAGGGGACTTCGACTATGGCTAACCCAAGGTTTTGGTTGAATCGTGGCGAGTGAGCGATGACGCGGGTTTGACCTGCGTGGGTGCCGTTGGGGTTGCGAAGCCCGGTGGGTTCTGGGTTGGGTTCTAGCGGCGCCCCTTCAATGATGAGGCCTTTGAGTTCTCGAGTGGGCCCAAGAGAGCGTTTTGCCAGCAGTGCTTCCTTCCCCACAAAGTCGTGTTCAACACCGAGATCAACGTAGTTTCCGATGGCTGCTTCGAAAGGATCGCTTTCTTCGTCGGTGTCCGATCCCCAGGAGAGCAGAAAATTCTCTATGCGTTCAGCGTAATTGGGTGCCCCGACCCGAATTCCGTACGGTTCTCCCGCTGCCCATATCAAATCCCAAAGCTGTTCGCCTTTGTTGCCGTCTTCAAGGAAGAGTTCGAAGCCGCCTTGCTTACTCCAACCGGAACGGCACACCACTAGCGGGATGTCTTCGTGTGTGAGTCGTCGAAAGTGGAAGAATTTGAGTTCGCGGATCCAATCTCCGAACACGTGAGCGACTGTGTCAGTCGCGCTCGGACCTTGCACTGCCAGTGGCGACACGTCCGGTTCGGTGATTTCGACATCGTCGCCGCGTTCACCGCTGATCGCACGAATCCACAAAAGCATGTCCGAGTCGGCTATTGAAAACCAGATGGTGTCGTCATCAACTCTGAGAGCGACCGGGTCGTTAATCAGTCGGCCTTGGTGGTCACATAGGGGAACGTATTTGGCGATACCTACTTTGAGTTGAGATAGGTCTCGGGCGCTGAGGTACTGGCAGAGCTTGAGCGCGTCAGGTCCTTGGATTTGGACTTGACGTTCACAGCCGACATCCCAGAGCGCTACCCGTTGCGTGAGCGCCTCATAGTCTGCTGCCGGATCGTCGGTGGCCACGGGGAGCACCATGCGGTTGTACACCGTTGCTGTTTGAATTCCAGCGGCTTCGGCTCGTCGGTAGAACGGTGAGAACCGAACTCGGGGTCCCTGGGCAAGTTGCATGTTCCGCAACTTATCCGCTCGGTTTGGTTGGTTTTAACGTCGTCCCAAAAAGTTGAGGTGACCGCGATCGATAATGCGTTGTCTGAACTCAGGTTTGTATGCAGATTCTGGGTCTTCGCGGACTAGTTCATCAATGGCGATTGCGTCGTCGCCGACGAGGACTCTCCAACGGTTATGTTGGACTGCGTCGAGGATGATCTCTGCCGCTTGCGCAGCTGTGGTGGGGGCCTCGTCTCGGAAGCGTTCACCGTGGGTTGTGACGAGATCGGTGAGGTCGGTGTCAGACATTTGGTCTACATCGGCGCCTTGTTCGGCGAGATTTTTTCGAATCCGTTCCAAGTTGGGTCCGCCGTGTGCGGCGATGCTGTTAAGGCTGATTGCTGTTCCTATGTGGCCGGGCATCACTACGTGGGCGGTGACATGGGGTGCGTGGAGTTGTAAATCAATGTTGAGTGCCTCGGTGAAACCTTTTACCGCGAATTTGGCTGAGCAATATGCCGTGTGGGGTGTTTCGGGTCCCACGGTTGCCCAAAACCCGTTGATACTGCTGGTATTGACGAGGTGCCCTTCATCGCTGCGAATCAATAAGGGTAGGAAGACTCGGCTGCCGTAATAGACGCCGTACCAACAGACGTCGAATGTTTTTTCCCAGGCCATTCGATCCTCATCGATGACAAAACTGCCTCCACCTGCGATTCCTGCGTTGTTGAAGACTAAATCGAGGTAGTCGGTTTCGTGACGGATTTGCAGCTGATCTCGAAAGGCGACGACATCGGCTTCGTCGGCGACATCGCATATGTGCGACGTGACACGAACGGCGTGAGTCGTCTCAGCGAGGGCGAGCTCTTCGGTTTCTGCCATATTGTCGGGATTGACATCGCACATAGCGACATGGCATCCGTGTGCTGTAAGTTGGCGAACCAGTTCGCGGCCCATGCCCGTGCCACCGCCGGTAACCACAGCTATCTTTCCTTCGAAACTTTTCACAGGATCTCCCTTTGAGATCCTCCATGGTTTCAGCAAACCATTCCCTACGCCATCTGAGGTTCTGGTTTTTGGCCCATGAAGATATTGTGAGATTTACTGATGTGTCATGGGTCGACGGCGAAAGTGGAACACAATGTTGTTTATGGGTCGGCTGTCTATACGCATCTTTGCTTGGATATCGATTTCAGCTGTAGCGGCCGGTTGTTCCGCTGCTGATGTTTCTAGTTCGGTGTCGTCGGCAACGGTCGCTGAAACAGTTGCTTCACAAACGTCAGAACAGCAGACCACGACTTCGACTGCGGTGACTCCCACGACTGCGACTGCGGTGACTCCCACGACTGCGCCCAGCGGTCAACTGGCAGTGGATTCCGATGATCCGACATTGGCTCTTGACCACACAAGCTACGCGCCACTCTTGGATGCGTTTGCTCCATCAGTGATGCCAGACAGACCGATGGGTCGAGTCGGTTACACCAGATATGTGTTTACCCAAAGCGGGGACCAGATCATTCCTGCTTTGGTTGAAGGGCCGAAGGGCAGTCAGACTCGATGTCAAGTCGTCGAACTGCCCTGTTCGTTTCAAGACCTCAAGGATCTATTTGACTCCGGGGAACCCATTCCTGCTGAACTGAACATGACCGCGGCGGAACTCGGAAGTTTGGTTGAGCAGTTGGGTCAAGTTCAAGACACCCTGCAGCGTTTCGCTGATGTGAACGATGCGTGCGCCGCCGGGTATTCCCCAGATCGAACGCAGACCCCAAATATGGGTTCACATTTCACCAATTTTCCGTTGATTCTTGATGGCAGATTCGATCCCTCCGCTCCCGAAATTTTGCTTTTTGTAGCCGCCGACGATTCCACTCCCCCATTTGGCGCTCTTGGCCGCTGCAAAGACGGAGGTTGGAAAGGAGTCGATGTTGAAATTGCGGGCGCTGCGTTCTACATGCCATTTGCCGCTGTTGGAAATGACCATTTTGAAGGTTTCAGCGGTCCTCTTGACAACTGGCATATTCACTACAACTTGTGTCGACTTTCAGGTCAGGACGTGACCGTACTCCCGTCGGTGTGTTCTGGGGCAACCAATGGCCCGCTGGACCAACCGCAGGGTGACGCCAGCGAGGGTTGGATGATTCACGCTTGGGCAGACGGGGACCATGACAACCAATTGGGTGCATTCTCGATGTGGAATCCAGCTATTTGGCCTCTAGCTGATCCCAACGCATCTGGTGTCGGTTCCATCGGGTCGCGCACCGCAAGTAATACCAATTTGATAGCTGACTTCGATTACCAAGTCGTTGAGGCTGCAGTGCCGGGAAAGATCGCTTTCTTTAATTCGGACGCGGAAGCTCACAGCGTTACCGCGGGAACTCCCGAGAATCCAACAGGCCAGTTCGATAGCGGGATTATGGGGGGAGGGTCAGCAGCAACTATTGAGATTTCTCAGCCTGGAACGTACGAATTTTTCTGCTCGTTGCATCCTGGTATGACTGGCTCCATCACAGTGGGAGGCGGCTGAATATCTTCCTGGCCCGAATGGCGACGACGGGCTCGGCTGTCTACAGGACAGAAAAGAAGATGATGAGCATTCCGACCCAGCTAGCAGCAAACGCGAGGGTGCGGATGTACGGAAGGCCCATAATGTGCACCACAGCGTGTACGACGCGAGCCCAGAAGAAAAGCGCTGCTCCGCCCGCGGCGTTGGCGTCGGTGAGGTGGGCAATGATCACTAGAGCCGCGAAGGCTGGCAAGTTCTCAACCATGTTGAGATGTGCTCGTTGGGCTCGCTGTGCCCAGGCCGCGGGAGCCGGCGGGTTCTCTGGGTACGTTAAGACGGTTCCAAGACCTTGACTTTGAACTCGTTCAAGTACGTAGGGTAGCCACAGCACGATACAGAGGAAGGCACTCCAGGCAAGGTAGGTAAGTTCGGTTGACACGCAATCTCCATTCGACATCAAGTACGGGCCACCGTAGACCACAACCCTTCCCGTATTGTCAATTCACCCGTTTTATTCGAGGTCTACGAGAGGGCAGGTTCGCCGCCCGCCGGTGGGGTTATGAATTCGCGCTCTTTCATGCAGAGGTGTACCCGTTTCGTCGCTGGCGAGGTACTTTTCGACAGCCGATGCTATGGGCGGCGCGATGAGTTGTATGTATTCATCAGTAGCTAAGAAGACGCCTTCTGATGGGCTGGCGAGGTAGGCGATTTCTAAGAGGGCATTCGTGGTTTCAGGTTTGCGAACCAAGCTGTACGCATCTCCTCCGGAAGAGTTGACGACCCGTAAAGCCCCGGCATCCCATCTTGATGTCCATTGGATACCTTCGACAGCGACGAGCGCTTCAAAGACTTCGCCGTGAAGTAAGCCCGCGAGTCGAGCTGATTCTGGATCTCCGGTTTGAGCGAAAACTTCGGTGCCGGGTTTATCGGACTTCGCTGCAACAGGAGCGTTGTGGTGTATAGAAACGAGGATGGCCGCGCCAACAGCGTCAGCGAGCGCGATCCGTTCATCGAGCTCGATGTAGTAGTCGCCCGTGCGAGTCAGGAGAGTCGAGATGTTCCTATCTTGCAGGAGTTGCGACACGGCTAAGGAGACTTTGAGGTTGAGTTCGCTTTCTTTGAGACCGGTAGGTCCTCGCGCTCCGGGGTCTTTGCCTCCGTGTCCTGGGTCAAGTACGACTTGAATTTCTCGGATCGGGAATCCCTTGGTGATCACTGCCGGGTCACCGCAGGGGTCATAAACGTTCCATCCTTGGTCGGTCACTTCAGCAACCCTGACCGGGACGCCGCGTGGGGTGATCGCGACAGTCGGTGGCAGAAACGTCGTTGTTGTGACAGGAACCGTTGAAGACGGGGGGACGACTGTCGTTGTCGTAGTCGTAGTTGGTTGCGATGACGTAGTGGGCGGAGAAGTGGTAGTGGCTAGCTGTGTGGTCGACGGACTCGACGACGGGGCGTAAGAGGTTTGTGATGGGCGGGTCTTTCGGGTGGTCTCGGAGCTAACCGAACCTGGGGTATCGACTGCACACGCGGCCATGGAGACGACACAAAAAGTGAGGAGGGTGCACCAGAAGTGGTTTGGGTAGCGGGGCACGAAGGTGGAAGTTACCGGGGGGACTCGGATTTCCTCAAGCAATCGGGTCGATTTGATCTGCCATATCCGCGACCATCTGGGGGAAGTCTGGGGAACCTGCTCTTCCAACCGCGTGCCTAGCGAGTTCTTTGATCGAACGATTCCAGACCACAATGAGGAACTGTTCGTTGGCATCGCGGTATTGGTTAATGAGTTCCGCTAGTTGGGCTGCATCCTCTGGAGGGTCGATTTGGGGGATGTCTTCGGGTGATCGGACGGGGATAGATGCTTGTGCGGGCGGGGGCGACAGGATGACTCCCCCAACGGGCAGTCCGCTCAGCAGAGTCGCAATTGCCCTCCTAGTCTTGCGTTGCCCTCGAATAATCACCATGGTTCTGCGTTGAGAGATTTGATCTAACACCGCAACTTCTTCAGCGATCGTTGTGGGGTGGGCTGTGCTGCCATCTATGTCGACGACGATGGTGAGGTGATCTGTCGCTGTAGCTATCGCGCTCGCTTCGACGGTTTCCGCGCCAGAGGGGCCAGTAACGACGACACCCCATATCCCGTGCACGTCAGCTTGAGTTGCTAAAAGTCGACGTTCGGTGTGATCGGAAATGTGTCGAAGGTCGAGCAACAGTCTCATCGCTTGACTCCGAACTCTTGTGTGAGCGGTACGAGTTCGCGTCCGATGCGTTCGATGACTTCGGTCAAGGCTGCGCGGGGAGGCTGGTCGTAGCCGATTCGACAAACAACTAAGTCAACGTCGTAGCCGCTGAGGTCTTCGGCGATTTGGTCCGCTGACCCCACGGTCGCCGATTTTTCAACTTCGTTCATCGAGGTTTCAATTTCACTGACGAAATCGACTCCGGTGTTGTCTGCTCCCCAACCCAGGCCTGCGTACACCAGATAGCTTGAACGAACCCATTGGAAAGCTTGGTGTCGTTGTTCGTCAGTGTCGACGATCCACAAGTTTCGGAGAAGCCCCACCGGTGGTGGGTTTGTCTCAGAGGACCCTGACCTTTCCCATGCTGATCGGTGGGCTTCGATGAGCTTGTTGACTACCTCTTTGGAAAATGCCCCTGAGATGAACAGCCCAAGTCCGCGCCGTCCTGCTCGTTCAGCAGCTTTTTCGCTGCTGACCCCAACCCAGGTGGGGGTTGGGGTCGTTGCCGTCACCACGTCGAGACCTGAGTTCATCAACTTGAGTCGTTGATTCATATGTAGGTCCTTCATTTCGAATTCGACCGGCCGGTAGCCCATGCCGACACCGAGATGAAATCTTCCAGAGAACTGGTCATTGAGATGGTTTGCCGCGTTGGCAACTCGTTGAGGCTCATGAAGCGGCAACAGGAGCACTCCGGTACCTATTTGAAGGGTTTCGGTGGCGGCCAGTGCAGTAGACGCCGCGGGCATCAACGCGGGGCAGTATCCGTCGTAATAGCCGTGATGTTCAGACAGCCAGAGACTGTGGATCCCGTTTTCTTCGGCGAGGCGGGCATCCTCTGGGAGTTCCTGGTACGCCCGCGTAAAGGAACGCGGATTTGTGGCGGTCGACTGAAGACACCAAAGCCCTACACCTATGTCCATGCCACAGTGTGGCTCGTCAGATCGGGGTCGTACAGCGTTGAGGCTATTTGTTTGCCGTTAGCAGCTGTCGAACTTCCGCTGAGCTTCCTCGCGTTGGGTTGGTTCGTCGGCAGTCGCGATGTCGTTAGCCGAGAACAGCAGGCAGGTTTTCGCGGCGCCTTCTTTGATTCGATTTTCGATTTCCGCGGCGAGTGGAGTGCAGAGGTCTTGTTTTTCGTACCCTGCTTCTCTTCGACATGCCCGCAAAAAGTTGGTTTTGTGTGACTCATTCCAGTCCGATGACCCTCCGCAGGAGGAGCAGACAAGTAGGAGACTGAGGAGTAGGGCCTTGAGACGCATATGGCAATTGTTACAGCTAGGTGATGTTCATCAACGAACTTCGGGACTTTGGCTCTCTCGTTGAACGGGACTAGAAGTGTTCGGCGAGGAACGCCAGGTCCGCGTCTAGCGCTTGAGCAAAGAGATCTGATTCTTCATGAAGAAGACCGAAATGTCCACCTTCGATGTCCTCCCAAACCTTGGGGGCGTCGATGGTGTCGAAGCATTGTCGGGCAACATGTGGTGACGCGCCTGCCACTTCGTCGTCTGAAGCAACGACGTACAAGGTTGGGACTGAGATCTGCGCGGCGACAACGGGTACCGAGAGTTCTGGTGCTTTGCGCACGACGATGGTCACGTCGTTTGACCATAGCGACCCCTCTCGCTGGCCGTAGATTTGGGCGTATTCCAACGCAGCATCGAAATTGAGCATGACGGGGGCGTCCGAAGTTGGAAGGTCAGCGAAGCGGACTTGCACTAGTGCTGCGGCTTCTTCGCTGAGGTCTCCTTGCTCCGCATAGGTGGCTAATGCTTGGAAGTCCGTGAGGTCTTCGGCCGGTTCAACGTAGGTTTCTCCGCATCCGGGGGTGTGGGCGATCACCGCGGAGACTCGTGAATCGAAGGCTGCTACGTACTGGACGTTGGCGCCTCCCATGCTTTCACCCCACACAACAATCTGATCCGTTTCTACTTCGGGCAGATTCAAGCTGTGTGTGATGGCGTCGCTGTAACCGCGAACTTGTGTCCATTGGTCGAACCCGAACCGTGGTTCACCGTCACTTGTTCCGAAATTGCGATGATCGTAGGCGACCACGTGATAGTCGGCCTCTGCGATGCCGGCTGCGAATGCGTTGATTGACATGTGAGCGGTGGCAGAAAATCCGTGGGCCAGGACAACCAGTGGTGCTTCGGGGCGGCTTGCTTTGTGGAGTCTGCCTCGAAGTGTGACTCCTTCCGATTGAAAGTCAATCTCTTCGTAATGGTCGCTCATACCTCTTCCTCTCTTCTTGGATGCGTCGGGTTTTGAGCCCTACAGGGCGCTATTGACATAACTCAAATGCATCTTGGACACTGGTGATTCGAAACCATCGAACGCGGCGGCTCGTTCGGGCGATTCGTTGTAGCTCTCGACGGCAGCTTCGAATGCGTCGACATCGCCGGGGTAGCTGACAATCCACACGAATTCGCTGTTGTCCTCGTCGGCGTAAGCGGCTTCTATCGTGAACCCGTATTGGTGTCGGACGGCCGCAATAGTTGGGAACCACTCCACTAGGCGTTCCAGACCACCTTCTTCAACCTCATAACGTCTCAGCTGCGCAGCCATATTTCTCCTATCGCTACGCCGAATCATTTCACAGAACAAGATCGGAAGATCGTCTAAAGGTTGCGGACTAGTTTCGGTGCGTGCCTACTAATTCATCATCAAATGCCTTGGGGCTTCAATCCGCTACTGATTTGTTGGGGATGCTCGCCTCCGGAGAGGTGTCTAGCGTTGAACTTCTCGAACACTTTCTAGAACGAAACTCCTCTTTGCATAACCAAATCAACGCCGTTGTGACCTTGGATGTTGAACGAGCCAAGGAATTGGCGACAGCATCCGACCGACGTCGCGCTAACGGCGAGGCGTTGGGGGTCATAGAGGGGCTGCCAATGACCATCAAAGACGCCATTGCTGTTGAAGGAGTCCGATCAACGGGAGGAGCTGTTGAGTTAGCTGACCATGTACCGGATGAAGATGCTGAGGTCGTGTCAACGATTAAGGCGGCGGGGGGAATAATTTTCGGAAAAACTAATCTGCCTCGCTGGTCTGGTGATATCCAAGCCTTCAACGACATTTTTGGCACAACGAACAACCCATGGGATCTTGACTGTGGTCCCGGAGGGTCGTCGGGGGGTGCTTCCGCTGCTGTCGCTGTGGGGCTCACACCTTGGGAGATTGGAACAGATATCGGTGGGTCAATTCGGCTACCGGCTCACTTCGCCGGCGTGTGTGGTCACAAACCAAGTTTCGGCATCGTCCCTCAACTCGGCTACATAGACCATGTCTCATATGGCTTAACCGATGCCGATGTCAACGTTTTCGGGCCGTTGGCCAGAACTGTTAACGACTTAGAGTTGCTGTTTGACATAGTGAACGGCCCTCGACGGGACCGAGAGAACGGTTGGCGTCTTGATCTTCCATCTGCTCGAGGTGACGCTAAGGAACTGCGGGTTGCTTCTTGGCTAGATGATCCCGATTGTCCGGTGAGTGAAGATGTTTCGGTCGTCTTGGAAGCAGCGGTCGACGCCATGGAGACGGACGGGGTTACAGTGAATCGCTCTGCGCGGCCCGACATCGCGTTCAATGATGTGCGAACTGTCGGTCAACCTTTGATTTCTGCGGCAACATCACCTGGTCGCACCGAAGATGAACTTGAAGCGTTACACGAAATCGTTAGCGATCCTTCAGCTGATGAGACACTGAGGATGCGAGCTGCGGCATCGACAATGAGTCATCGAGATTGGCTGCTTCTCACTGAGAAGCGTGACCGGAATCGTCGGTTGTGGGCGGATTTCTTTAACGACTTCGATGTGTTACTCGCTCCTGTCGCTTTCGTTGGTGCGTTTGAGCATCAGCATGAGGGCACCCTGTATACCCGCACTTTGACCGTGGACGGGCGGGTGCGGCCCTATTCAGATCTCATCGTTTGGACTTCTCAATTCGGTTACGTGTATTTGCCGTCGACTGTTGTTCCGGTGGGGTTGACCAAGGGTGGAGTCCCTGTGGGAATTCAGGTGGTCGGTCCTTATCTTGGTGACCGCACCACTTTGGAATTCGCTCGTTATGTTGAGCTTCTGCTTGGTGGGTACAGAGTTCCACCCATCGCCTTAATTTGAGGGCTAGAGGCCTATCGCAGGTATTCGACGGTCGCTCTTAGTCGTAGGTTACGGCGCCCCATGTCTCCGAGAAGACGATCTCGTCGAGTCCCATTCTGTCGAGTTTGGTGGGAAACGCTTGAGTTCTGTGACCCACGGCGATGTGTGCGACGGTCGCTGCATCATCGGGCATTCCCAATAGTTCTTTGACTTGAGGTTCGAATAGGCACAGCAAGGTGGTCAACGCAGCGCCTAGTTCTGCTTCGCGGCAACCAAGAATGAAATTTTGTACTGCTGGGTAGATAGATGCCCCGCCGACTACTGAGAGTCGTCCAAGTTCTGTGTCAGTCGGATGCGTGTCTTCGAGGTGAGCGCAAGCCACCACCATGACTGGGACGTCTTCGAGGTGGTCGGCGAAATGGTCCGCGTTCTTCAGTAGTCGCGCGGCCTTGTCGGATCCGATATTGATGTCTCCGGTTTGGGCATCAGCCAGATACGCCTTCCACGGCACTCGGTACCACTCGGCAAGCTGGTTTCGTTTGTCTTGATCTCGAACCACTACAAAACGAACGGGCTGGCGATTACCTCCTTGTGGGGCGAACCGCGCGTAATTGAACGCCGTCTTTAGCTGCTCATCGGTGACAGCTTCATCGCTGAAATACCTGGTTGTCACTGCGCTGTGGATTGCGTCTCCGAGTTCCATATTTTCCCCTTGCGTAACTCGTGGTGGAGTCACCTAGTGATTTTTTTGTTCGGATCAACTTAGACCGAGAAATGAGTCGATGGTTCGCCTTAGTCGACGTTCAACAGGTTTTTTCCAAATTTGTCGTACGCGACGTTGGACGCGACATGGT
>PBKA01000005.1 GCA_002721305.1 Acidimicrobiaceae bacterium
GTAATTTTCCGTCCAAGTTTGTGGTGCGGTGCCCAAACCGAGGGTGAAACGGCCATTGCTGATCTGGTCAAGTTCTAGAGCGGCGCACGCTGTTTCGAACGGCGAACGAACAAACGCCATTGCTATGCCTGTTTCCAATTCGAGGGAGGTGGTGGAGGCCGCTGCGACTGCCAAGCTCGCCCATGGTGGCCCGTATACCTGGTTGCCAATGACCCCCGTGTACCCGCGTTGTTCTAGCTGTTTGCTTCGGGACGCGATGGTGGAGGCATCGCCGCGCCCGATCGGAGCCCAGCAATTCAACACGAATCAGCTCCTTGGTTCGCAGAACGGAATTGGATCTACCAAAGAGCTACCGTCTGGTTGGATTCATCGACGGCCTCGGACTAGTCGGCCCGGGCGAGCTCCTGTGAATTCACCGTTGTGTCTCACGATTTCCCCAGCGACGATGGTCGCTTTGTATCCGCTCGACTCTTGCAACAGCCGTGGCGCCCCGGTGGGAAGGTCATATGCCATTTCGGGCGCAGAAATTGACAGATTTTCGTAGTCGATGACATTGATGTCCGCGCGTTTCCCGACTTCAAGAGTGCCCCGATCGCCGAGTAAACCGTAAATCTCAGCTGTGTCGTGAGTCATCAACTTAACGGCGTCTTCAATCTTCATTTTGGGGCCATTAGTTCGATCTCGACTCCAGTGGCTCAGCATGAAGGTGGGGGTAGAAGCGTCACAAATCAGACGGCAGTGCGCTCCCCCATCGGAAAGACTCAAGAACGCCCCGTGATGATTTAGACGTTCATAGGTCGGGTCGAGCGTGTGTTCTGCGAAGTCGGCAAGAGGAAAGAAAATCAGGCCTCTGCCGTTCTTCGTCAAGAGAACTTCATAGGCGTACTCATATGGGTCACGATTCTCCCTTTGAGCCCGAGCGGCTATGGAATCTTCGGGTTTCGGCTCATAGTCGGGGGTGTCGAGTAGTGGGTACATCTTGTGAAAGGCGTGGGCGACGTCGTAGTTGAAGCGTCCGGTGTAGCCGGTGGTTTCACTAAGAATTTGTTCTTTCACCGCTGGTTTGGAAAGTTCTTCCACAAGCTCTGAATGGGTACATTTCTCTGCCAATTCGAGGTATGTGGGGTGCATTTTGAAGGGGTGAAGTGAAGTTTCAAGGCCAAATAACAATCCCGCTGGGCGACCTGCTACCTGCGCAATTACTTTGCCGTCACCGTCAATGGGTGCTGAGGAGAGTTCGAGGAGTTCGCGCCATTGTTGTGGGTGGCGGTCAGCTTGGTTCAACGCGTAGGTGACGGTTAACCCGTAATCGTTGGCTAATGCTCGCATCCAGTCAATATCGGAACCGAAATTGCCTTCAAGCCCCCCAAGTCCAATGTCGGAGGCGACTTCCACAACACCGCCGCCCGCTTCAGCGACCGCTTTTCCCATTGCGATGAGTTCTTCTGCGCCGGCGAAAGTTCCGGGGACAGGTTCCCCGTCGAGGGCTCGATGCAGCATGGTGCGAGAGGAGGTGAAGCCGAGCGCGCCGGCTTCAATTCCCTCTCGAACGATTTGAGCCATCGCTAATAAGTCGTCCGCTGTCGGGTCTTCGTTTCGTGCGCCGCGCTCCCCCATGACATACGCGCGTACCGAGCCATGCGGCACTTGTGTCGCGATGTCCATCACTCTGGGCATTTTCTCTAGTGCGTCTAGGTATTCGGGAAAGGTTTCCCAGTTCCATTCGATGCCTTCCGCTAGGGCTGCTCCGGGGATATCTTCTACACCCTCCATGAGTTGGATTAGCCAGTCGTGGCTATCTGGTTGGGCGGGTGCAAAGCCAACACCGCAGTTACCGAAAACGGTCGTGGTTACACCGTGATACGACGAGGGACTCATTTCTGGGTCCCAAGTTGCTTGTCCGTCGTAGTGGGTGTGGACATCGACAAATCCCGGGGTTACTAGGTGATCGGAGGCATCTATTTCGACTCGGCCTTCGCCAACGTCGCCTCCCATTGCCGAAATCAAGCCATTGTCGATAGCGATGTCAACTTCTCGGATCTCGACTCCGGTACCGTCTGCGACCTTGCCGGCTCTAATCACGATGTCGTGCATTGAGTTCCCCTCTCACTGTTGTTAACGATTCTATTCAATACGAGCCGACAGTTCTCGGAGATGGGTCCAGCAGGCGCTCTAGGATTACAGGATGGCTGTAATGGAAACCTCTCTAATCGAAGCGTTTGATCGAGATGGGTTCGTCGTTGTAGAAGACCTCTTTGACTTAAGCGAACTGGAGATTTTCGGGTCTATTGTCGACCGTGCTGTTAATGATCGTGTCGGTTCCGACTTTAGGCCACTAGACGAAAAGTCTCTGTACGAACAGAGCTTTCAGCAATGTATGAACCTTTGGGAAGACAACGCTGATCTCAAAGAATTCACCTTTAGCCAAAAACTCGGGGCGGCGGCAGCTTCATTACTAGGTGCCGGAACTTTGCGCATTTGGCACGATCAAGCGCTCTACAAAGAACCTGGCGGACGGGAAACAGACCCTCACCAGGATTGGCCACTTTGGCCAATGGGGCCGGCACGACAGATAACGGCATGGATACCTTTCGATGGATCGACAATGGAAAGCGGGGCTATGGGCTATTCGCCGGGTTCCCACCGTCTCGGTTTGGCAAAGTTCTCCGACATCACTCGGGAATTGCGGGAGGAACCCTACCCCTATTTCGATCATTCCGAGATGGAACAGCCTGTCTGGGTGGAAGCACCTCAAGGATCGGTTGTCTTCCACCACTCGTTAACTGTCCATCAAGCGCGAGCCAACACCACAGACCGCACGCGCCGCGTTTATTGCGTCATCTATTTCGAAGATGGCTGCATCCGTTCGCGCTCCCACTGGCATCAGAGTCTCAACCGTCAAGGAATCGAAGATGGTCAACCGGTTCGAGGACCTGTCACACCGGTGGTGTGGCCACGCCCACCCGGGGATTTCCCGGAGTCCCCAGTTGATCTCGGATCACCACCCAAAACGGGGTTCCGCAATTAGCTTCGACCTGACCATCTCCGGACCGGACATTAGTGACTGTCACTTTCAGCGAGTCCCGCGACTTGCAGGGCTTTCAGTTTTGCCGCGTCGAGGTCGTAGTGTCTTCGGGTGACAATTCGTTGAGCGTAGAGGCCTCCTCCGGCTTGAATATTCGTTACGAATTTCCACCCACCGTAACTATCGGCAGTGAGATCTCGGATGGTGTGCATTAAACGTGCTCTGTACTCACCGTCAATATCGGTTCCTGTCGACATGTATTTCCGAGCAAGGTCTCCTACTTGTTCATTCTCGAAATCTGCGGGACTGGGAGTGGTCAGCACCGCGCCGCCAGCAATGTCGTGAAGGTGCCGAACAATGTGGTTGTAGTTGGCTGCTGCGTGGAATTTGCCAGCATTGGTGAACAGTTCGTTGGGGAAAACAGCTCCTTCGGGACCGACGCTGCAGTTTTCGATAGCGGCCTCCAGCGTCGCTCGGATAAGCGTCGCGTGGATAATCATCTCGGAGATTTTTTCCTTGACATGGGCAATGCCAGCTGTTCCGTTGGCTTCGGCTACCAATTGGGCTAAACCAACTAATTGATCTGCTTCCTCCACAAAAGCTGAGAGACCTCCTAGGCGTTCCCACAAACCGAGAGAGTGAGCGAAGACAGCGGCAAATGCTGTTTCGCCATCTAAAAAGACTCGTTCATGTGGAACGAATACGTCGTCGAAGATCACAAACCCTTCGGGATAGTGGTGGGTGCCTGAAACAGGAAATGAGCGGGTGTCTTCATGACGCGGAGCGTAGGTCGTGTTAATGATTCGTACTCCTTCTGCATTGACGGGAACAGCGCAGCCGATGGACCAGTCTTCTTCACCTGCTTTCATTGCTTTGGTGGGGATAGTTAGCAGTTCGTGACCGAAAGAAGCACCGGTTATGTGCAGCTTTGCGCCACGGATGACGACTCCGTCTCTCTGGCGATCGACAACTCTCAGATAGCTGTCGAGGTCGTCTTGTTTTGCGGGTGGTCGGGAGCGGTCTCCTTTGGCGTCAGTGATGCATTGAGTTATTCGCACATCACCGACTTGAGCTTCAGCTATGAATGCGTTCATGCGTTCGATGTAGTCAGGTTTCACATCCTTCATTCGTCCAGCTGCTGTTTTCAGTGTTTGGATGGATGTGTAGGTAACGTGGGCCATCATTCCTGCTTCATGGAGCAGCGGAATCATCTCCCGTAGGTCGTCTGCTGAAGAAGGGACCGTCATTAGAGGCGAAGTTGCGTTAGGTGTTGGGTCGTAGAATCGGTCGTAGCCAGCAGCAGTCGTCTCTACTGTTTGGCCAAGGAGAGGGTGTTCAACAAGATCGTCGATTTTTTCTCCCTCAAAAAATGTCTCTCTGCCGTCTTGCAACGATCCTTTGTATTCCTCACCGGTCAACATGTGGGTTCGCCCCTTTAGATTGTCAATCTTGTCAATTCGGACTCAAGATTATGGGTTCCATGTCAATGCTCGCTGAGAGATCTGCACGGACATGAAGCTGTGTACGCGTTCGAGCTCTGGTGGGATGTGTTTACAAAATCTATGATCAGGGCTTCATGACTTTAGGAATCTCATATGTACCTTGAACTTTCAGCAGACGAACTTCTCACAACAACGCGCGCTGTTCGCAAGCGACTCGATCTCAACCGTCCGGTCGACAGATCGCTACTCCTCGAATGCACAGATATCGCTTTTCAATCACCTACAGGGTCAAACGCGCAGGGTTGGCATTTTCTGTTCGTCGAAGACTCTGAGAAGAAACGCCAGTTGGCGAATCTGTATGGGCAAGGATTTGATCCTTACGTCAATGGTCCTCCTCGGGAGTACGCACCAGGAGACATCCGAGCGGAGCGGGCTGAATTTGTAAGAGGTTCTGCGATGCATTTGCGAGAAATCTTTCACGAAGTTCCCGTTCTGCTTGTCCCTTTGATGTTGGGTCGACCCGAAGGCGCCGATGCTTTTGGTCAGGCATCGATGTGGGGTTCAATCATTCCCGCAGTTTGGAGTTTTATGCTCGCCGCGCGCGAACGTGGACTTGGTAGCGCGTGGACCACTCTTCATTTGCCTTTCGAAAAAGAAGCCGCTGAAGTGTTAGGGGTTGACTACGCCGAGTGGACGCAAGTCGGTTTGTTCCCAGTCGCTCACACGATTGGGACTGACTTCAAGAAAGCTCCGCGTCTCGACACAGCGAACCTTGTGAGTTTCGACACGTTTGGAACCAATTAATATCTTGCTCCAACGCAGTTGGCGCGCTGATTTGGATTGTAAAGGCGGTACACCGACGATGGATCTTGAATTGTTGACCGGGACTATCAACCGTGACGGTGACGAAATTTATTGGGAGTTGGTCCGTGACGCCGACACTGGTGTAACCGATAGCCGGCCAGTTGTTGTTTTGTCTCACGGCGCCGGCGGNTCNCATGCNGTCTGGTATCAGCAGGTNCCAGAAATCGGAGAAAAATATCGTGTTGTGACTTGGGACAGTCAGGGTTTCGGTAATTCAACCAACAACAAGCCTTTGGACGCGAGCAACGCTGCCAACGACCTGGCGGGCGTGTTGGATCATCTTGACATCGGGCGGGCGCATCTTGTTGGACAGTCGATGGGCGGATGGTATATCTCGGCATTTCTGCGACAATACGAGGAGCGGGTTTGTTCGCTCACCTACGCCAACACTGTGGGGGCTCTGTGGACTGATGATCTTCGCAAGGCTCGCGAAGAATTCGGAGACGCTGGTGGGCTGAGGGGTAACCGGGATCTCCCATTAGTTGGGGGTCATGTCGCGCTGTGGCCCGGGACTGCAGCCCAGGATCTGGCCCAAGCATTTTTGTACCAGGCGTTAGGTTCATTTCATTCACCGCCTCTTGAACAACTAGGAGAGGTCCTCGCTTTCGAAATCGACCATTCTGATTTCGATGATCTTGGCATCCCGGTTCTTTTCATCACAGGTGAACACGACCAAATTTTTCCAGCAAGAATGATCCGTGATTCGGCTGATCGTGTCCGTGGATCTCAGTTCGTAGAAATCCCTGATGCAGGCCACAGCCCTTACTTCGAACAACCTGCCGCTTGGAACGCAGCCTTACTCGAATTTCTTTCTGCCATCGATAAAGACCGGTCTACCTGACATCCCGTCGCTTCGTGATTTGAACCATCTCAAGTCACTTGCAGGGCTTATTAAGACCGCACGGTGGTGGCTAGTTGGTGGGCCAAGAGGCGGGAGTACAGACCCCCCTCTTGTAAGAGCGAATCATGGTCACCGATTTGGACAATCTTTCCCGCGTCCATGACAACAATCTGTGTCGCGTTTCGCACTGTTGATAGCCGGTGAGCAATGATCAAGGTGGTTCGGCCCTGCATAAGATTTTGCAACGAGCTATGCACAGCGGCTTCGTTGACTGCGTCAAGGTGTGATGTTGCCTCATCCAAGATCAGCACGGGGGCGTCCTTTAAGAACGCTCGTGCTATTGCTACCCGCTGACGTTGCCCCCCAGATAGCCGCACCCCGCGTTCACCCACCCTGGTCTGTAACCCATCAGGAAGATTCTCGACAAATTCAGTCAGGGACGCTTGTTCTATCGAAGCCCTTATTTCAGCTTCGGTGGCGTCGGGCCGGGCCATGAGAATGTTGTGGGCCAGGGTGTCATTAAATAGATATGTCTCCTGGCTGACCATTGCTACATGAGCTCTCAGGTCGTCAAGGTCAAGATCATCCAAGCGTTGTTCAAACAAACGAATCTGGCCAGCACTTGCATCCCAGAATCGCAATATGAGTTGTGCTGCGGTGGTCTTCCCGGCTCCCGAAGGGCCCACTATCGCGACTGTTGAGCCAGTCTTCACTTCAAATGAAACCCCCGCCAAGGCTTGGATTTCTGTCCCGGGGTAAGTGAATTGAACTTCGTGAAAGCTAATCGCGTTTTCTGCCTCACCCGCATTGATGGGGATCGGCGTGGGCGCTGACTGAACAGTTACCGGTTCGTTGTGAACTTGATACAACCTTCGTGCTGCGCCAAGGGTGTCTGCCAGTTGCCGTCCGACGTGCACGATTTCTGAAACCGGTAAAAAGCAGGCTAGGGCGAGGAGAGTGAGTAGGGGAAGGGTTGTTGGGCTTAAGTCACCAGCGGACACCAATCTCGCGCCGGTTGCCACAACAGCGAGACCTCCTAAACCCGTGGCGACTTCTAACAACGCGGTTTGCCGGGAAAGATCGTTATAGAAGGGAAGTCGCGCATCAATATGACGTTGAACTCGTTTCAGAAACGATTCCGACCTGGTGTTCGTTTGTTGAAAGGCCAACACTTCGCCCAGCCCTTGCACCGTGTCAACGACAAAAGCGTTTAGGTCACCCAAAGCTTCGCGGTCTTCTGAACCAAGCATGTCTAAGCGCTTCCGCAGTAGGAAGGGACTAATGACAACCACTGCTAAGAACGGGATGAGGGCGACAGCCATTTGCCAGCCCAAAACACCGAGGGTCACTAACACCGTGGAGGGCACTAGGAGGGCGACAAAGGCGGGCGCCACGGTATGCGCGAAGAAATACTCCACCATTTCGACATCGTGAGTGGCCATCGCAACCATGTCCCCGGTCCGTCTTCGAACCAAATAGGCCGGTGCCAGTTGATCGAGTTTCGAATAGAGCGCTACCCGCATTTCGGCAAGCATCCGAAAAGCCATGTCGTGAGCGACCCATGACTCTAACCAATGCAGGATTCCTGCTAGCGGAGCAATGATGATTAACGCGGTGAGCAACCCGCTGAAAGATTCGCCTCGTTTGACAGCTGCGACAATCAGGGCGCTGAGTACTCCTACGCCTATGAGCGCGGCGACCCGCGTGACGCCGAACACAAATGTCGCTATCAATTTCGTCCGCCATGGCCTTATTTCTGAGAACAACCACTTGACTGCTCCAAACCAGCCAAGGCCCGTCGCCGACACGATTTCGTTGTCTGTGGATTCCGTTGCCTCGTTGTAAGACTCGACGTCCTCTTTGACCGTTTGTGTCTCAGTTGATGCTGGAGGGGTGACACTTTCATCGGAAAGCTGGGCAGCCATGAGCGCGAAATAGTGCCCTTGACGCTCCATTAGCTGGTCGTGGGTTCCAGATTCAACAACGTTGCCTGCTCCAAGTACCAGAATCCGGTCGGCGCCGATGACACTAGAGAGGCGGTGGGCGAAGATCAGGGTTGTTCGGCCTACCATCAGTCGGTCCAACGCTTCTTGGATGACCGATTCGTTTTCTGCGTCGACTGAAGACAGAGCTTCGTCCAGCACAAGAATTGGCGCGTCTTTCAGCAACGCCCGCGCTATCGCAATACGTTGTCGTTGCCCTCCAGAGAGACGGATGCCGCGCTCTCCAATGACAGTGTCATACCCGTTGGGCAACTTGGTGATGAACTCGTGGGCGTTGGCGTCCTTTGCCGCCTGGCGGACGGCATCCATGTCGGCGTCAGGAGCACCAAATCGAATATTTTCCAGGACTGTGCCATGAAACAGAAAGGTGTCTTGTGAAACGACAGCAATTGTTCCGTAGCGGTCCTCTCCGGAAAGATCACGGAGATCATGTCCACCGAGAGTCACGTGGCCAGTCGTCGGATCGTAGAAACGCAGTAGGAGTTTCGCAATAGTGCTTTTCCCTGAGCCACTTGGCCCGACCACGCCCACTCGTTCTCCGGGATCAACACTGATGTTGAGATTGTTCAGAATGGCTTCTGCGGTCGAGGGGTAGCGAAAGGTCACCTCTTCGAACGCGATTCGGGGTTCGAGAGGCCGTTGAATAACCGGGGCTTCGTCTGGTTCGCGCACCCGAGGTTGGGTATCGAAAACTTTGAATATCCCCTGAGCCGCTGACAACCCCATCATTCCGTTGTGGAGCAATGCCCGAAGATCGCGTTGCGGGCGAAACACTTCGATCCCTGCCATTAGAACGATAAGAAGTGTCGTCATTTCCATATCACCGGCTTGCACTCGGTAAGCGCCAAGCGCCAACGCAGCTGCAGCTCCGAGAGCTAGACCAGTATCAGTAATTCCTCGCGTTAAGGAATTTGTGGCGAGGACCCACATTGTGCTCTTGAACACTTCATGAGCTCGCTGAGCGAGCGTCCGTCCTCGAGCCTCGCTTTGGCCGAATGCTTTTAGCGTGCCTAACCCTTGAAGCGAGTCCAAGAAGTCGGCGGCGAAACGGCTATAGGCCTCTTGTCGCTCCAAGCTTCGGGCTGCGTCCCAGCGATGAAAAACTGCAGGAGCCAACAAGGTTGCTAGGGCAAATCCCGTTAAGACACCCGCTACGGGGAGATCTAAGGGGGACAGCAACCCAAAGATCACTAAGGGGGTGACAGCGGCAACGATAAGTTGCGGCAAGTATTCACCGAACCAAACCTCTAGCTGCTCAACTCCTTCGACCAATGACAACAAGACTTCACCAGTCCGCACATCACCAAAATGTGCTGGTCCTAGATGAAGAACATGTTCGTGCAGTTGAGCGCGAAGCTTGAGTTGCACCTTGGCCGCTGTGTGATGCGCCAGCATCTTGCGCCAATGCTCAAGTCCACCACGAGCAACCATTACAACTGCTACTGCAACGACCGGAACTACAAGTTGTCCCGCTGGTTCTCCTCGAAAGACTTTGGCCAGAAGCCATCCCAACAACCCCAGACGTGCAATGCCGCTCACAGAGGCCACAACACCGATAGCCACCGCTTGGACAATCGCGCCGCGCGCTCCTTTCGTAAGGGCCCAAAGTCTCCTATCAAAAAACACGCGGGGGATGTTCCTTTAACACATAGCTCCTATGGGGCGCCGAAACAGAAATCTAGCTTCTCATCTGACGTTAGCCAGATTGACGGCTAACCAATCACGTCGCCTAGGGCTGTTTTAGGTGAGGTTTAAGTCGACTTAGGACTTGTTGCCAACGGTCAGATGACTCCGGCGAGCAGCAAGATGACAGACTGAGACCATGAGTGAATTGCTTGACCGACACCATCGCGTCATGGGCGGCCACGCGCCCTTGTTCTATGAGGAACCGTTGACTTTGCAAAACGGCGAAGGGGTCTGGTTGGAGGACGAGAACGGTAATCGATATCTAGATCTGTACAACAACGTCCCTTGCGTTGGGCATTCCAACCCTCGAGTCGTCGCGAACTTGGCAGAGCAGGCTGGAAAGTTGAATGTCCACAGTCGCTATTTGCACGAAGGCGTCATCGATTACGTCGAGCGCTTAGTTGACTTACATCATCCTGGGATCCAGTCAGCAATTTTGGGCTGTAGCGGCACCGAGGCCACTGAAATGGCACTGACTCTCGCTCGCACAGTGACCGAAAAGCGCGGAATTATTTGTACTGACGCGACCTATCACGGCAATTCTTCCCTAGTGGGCCGCCTATCGGGCTTGCCCGTTGGTACCGAACGTAATGGAGTCAGATCCATTTCAACTCCCCAACTGTTTCGCCCTCTAGCTGAGGGACTGTCAGAGTCAGAACTCTTACAAAAGCATTTAGATCAGTTGGCAGAAACAATTGACTCTTTTGCTGACAGCGGCGGGTTCGCAGGCATGATGCTGTGTTCCATCCTTGCCAACGAAGGGCTGCCGAACCCTCCGTCCGGGTGGTTTACCGAAGCAACCGCCATGGTGTCCGACGCGGGAGGGTTGATAATCGCTGATGAAGTTCAGGCGGGTTTCGCTCGTAGTGGCGCGTGGTGGGGTTACGAAATGAACGAGTTCACACCAGATGTGGTGTGTATGGGAAAGCCGATGGGCAACGGCTTTCCTGTCTCGGCAATGGCTGCTAGCCATGAGATGATCACAAAATTTAGGAAGCGACACCGTTATTTCAACACGTTTGCTTCTTCGCCTCTTCAGGCGGCAGCTGGTACAGCGGTGATCGACGAGATCACCGATGGGGATTTGGTGCACCAGGTGGCAAAAGTTGGTGCGCGCCTAAAGTCATCTCTCACCAAACTTCAAACACAGCATCCTCAAATGGGTGACGTGAGAGGCTCCGGTTTGTTTATCGGAGTCGATTGGGTGGCCCCTGGAACCAGTATCCCCGATGTCGCAGGGGCACAAAGAATAGTGGAAAAGCTGAAGTCTCGATTTGTTCTTCTAGGTAAAGCTGGGCAATACGGCAACGTCTTAAAGATCCGACCTCCGTTGGTGTTCGAAGACGCCCATGCAAATATTTTCCTTGAGGCATTCGAAGATTCCCTCGCTGATGCCTGACGAGAGCGAGTTCCTAGAAGCAGCGCGAACAGCGTGCGTGTTCTGGGACCTTGACCCAATAGATGTCGACGTGTTATCCCACACCGAGAATGTGGTGTGTCGCATAAGACTCAGTAGCAGTCAGGTGGTGATGCGACTACATCGCCCTGGCTACAACGACCTACGGGAGTTGAACTCTGAGGTCCAGTGGGTCCAGTCATTGGCTGCCACAGGACTCCCGGTGCCTACTGCCCTTCAAACACAAACTGGCGATTACTACTGTTCGGTGGATATTGGCCACGGTGACAGCAGGGAACAACGAATTGTCGGCGTGATCGAATGGGTCGATGGTGCGCCTCTGGGTACACCTTTGACAAACACTTCGCAAGATGTTGTCCCGCACTACGAAACAATCGGCGCGCTTGCCGCCGAGATCCGATGCCACGCGAACCTTTGGGAACCGCCCGAAGATTTTAGACGACGGCGGTGGGATCTCGACGGGCTACTCGGTGAGGAACCGCTATGGGGACGATTTTGGGAAGCCCCACCGTTGACAGATAATCAAAGGATCGTCTTCAGTGAAGCCCGAAAGGTGCTGCGAGACAGGTTGGGTGAACTTTCAACCGGGCCTGACCGGTTTGGCCTCATCCACTCAGATCTCCATCTCGGGAACATCATGCGCAATGGAGACAAATTGACCATCATCGATTTTGATGATGCCGGCTACGGGTGGTTCGCTCATGAAATCGCAGTAGCGCTTCACCCAAGTGTCGGAGAACCCTGGTTCGATTTGGCACGTAAGGCGTTTATTGATGGTTACTCATCTATTTGTGAAATAGACGATGACGAAACGCGTTCAATTGACTTTTTCCTTGCCGTGCGCAGCTTGATGATTGTCGGTTGGCTGAATGCCCGTCCAGAGTTGCCGGTATATAAGTACTTTCCGCTTGTCATCCAGGACGCAGAACACGCGGCGGAAGACTTACTTTCACGGTCATGAATTCAGTGCGGCCTTTGACAAGCGCGTTCGCTGCTGTCGTGCTCATGGCGTGCGCCGGGGCAGACACTCTTGACCCGCTCTACACTTCGGAAGACGTTGCCAGCGTCACTAGTGCTGCCGACCAAAAAGCCGCCACGACATTCCCGCTATCCACATCGGTCGCGGAGACTCCAATTCGAACCTCGCCCACTGTCGCTGCGGCGGACGCGAACGAGACAACCGCTACTGCCGAGCCAACGTCGAAGGAAGGCCCGGTAACTCCGGAAGGTTTTGCTCAGGTGTCACAAGCGGTCGAGGATTTTGTTGACCGTAACGGGTTGAATGGCGCTGGATTGGTTGTTGTTGATCGAGATCAAGGGGTCGTTTATCACAACCACTGGGGAGAATTTTCGGTTGATCGAGTTTCATTCATTGCATCAACTAGCAAAATCATCAGCGCAGGGGTTTTGGTCCATCTGCACGGTCGAGAGATACTCGATCTTGACGCGCCAATTGGTGACGTCATCAATTACGCGGGCAGTCTGAGCACTATCACACCAGCTCAATTGCTATCCGGGAGCTCGGGGATTCCGGGACTCCAAGCTGGCGATTTTCTTTACATTTGTATGTTCCTACCTGATAGTTCCCTGCAGAAGTGTGCTGCCGAGGGTCTGTCTGTCGCCGCGTCGGACCCAAGAACTGTCGCTCCGGACACCGAGTTTCGCTACGGCGGTATTCAGCTACAAATCGCTGCTGCGGTAGCGGAAATAGCTTCAGGAAAAAATTGGTCCGATTTGGTCGACGAAATTTACGTCCAACCATGCGGCACCAGCTCACTTGGCTATACGAACCCGTGGGTCCCCCTGCAAGCAACCAGTGGGGAGTACCCCGACTGGGACGGCGACGTATCGCTACTACCGCTGACCGATAATCCTCATATCGGGGGCGGTGCTTACATAACCACTGGCGATTACGGGAAGCTTCTGTCCATGCACTTAAATGACGGAAAGTGTGGCGATCACGAGGTGTTGTCACGGGACGGGGTCAAGTTGATGCAGCAGAACCGATCCGGTGAGGTATACGGTTCACCGATCGGTTACGGCATGGGGTGGTGGACTCAGAGCCGACGAGGCCCCTATGAAGGATCAACTGGAGAAGACTCCGGCAATGACGGACAGCAAACTTTGCGTCTAACAGACCCAGGTTTGTATGGTTCCACCGCTTGGCTCCAACCCGACGATGGCTTCGGCGCATATCTCGTCGTGGAAAGCACCACGGCGGTGGGTCAACGTCTAGCGCGACAGCTTTACCCATTGGTTGAGTCCGCGGTGCAGGCCACCCGATAAAACCACCCGCAATTATTGGGTGCTGAACCCAGCTTTGAGTAGCCCTTCCCGTTCAGCCGCTTCAACCGCTAACCCTGGTTCGCTCAGACGAGTGAGCGTAACGCCGACAATGGTCGCTGTGCATTGGAAGTCATGTGGGTAGGGCCCTACCGGTGACCCAGTGTCGGTTCCCACGTCGAAGGTTTCGCCGCTCATCGAAAAACCAATTGGAACGGTTCGCTCGAGACGTTCATGTGCGAGTGCCATTTTGTCGACGATCAGCACGAGTTCCCCGCCCTTGCCAAACCCACCGTCGTAATCGAACACTGCTTCAATCTGATGGATGCCCGGTTTGAGAGCATTTCCGGTCAGTGTCGTGATCTCATGTCCGTAACAGTTATAGGTGAAGTTTGGGGTTCCGTCGCTGAGCCACAGTGACCAGCCGGACATGTTGCCCCCCTGGCATGCGATGACCCCACTGTCGTTCTTTGTGGTCTCGACTTCAGCAGTGATTTTCCATGAGCAATTCTTGAGACGAACCACAACACTTTCGGGCATTCTGACGTGAGCGGTGGTGTATGTCATTGTTCGTAAACCGCCGAGTGCGTGCGGCACCCCAAGTTCTCCGCCTCTGCGGGAACCAGCGTCTCGGAGCGGATAGACCCCGAATCTCTTAGCTTCGGAATCAAACAGGTCTAATAACCCTTCCAGCAGTTCGGGATACTCGTCAGCCAAGTCGACCGATTGTGAGAAGTCATTTTTTATGTCATACAGCTCCCACTGTTCTTGTGGACCGTCGAATTCGAATGCTTGCATCCGTATCCAGGGAACTCTGCCGTGGAAACAAGAGGCGATCCATCCGTCGTTGTAGATCGCTCGGTTGCCGAGAATTTCAAAATATTGGGTAGTGCGTTGGCTGGGTCCATTTTCAGCAAATGAATAACCCATGGGAACACCGTGCACGGGCATTTGCTTGATGCCATTGACGCTCTCCGGCATCGTGATACCAGCTGCTTCGAGGATCGTGGGTGCGATGTCTACGACGTGGTGGAACTGTGATCGCAGGCCACCGTTTTCAGTTATTTTGTCTGGCCATTCAATGGCAAGCCCATTTCGCGTGCCTCCGAAGTGGGAAGCGACTTGTTTCATCCACTGGAATGGCGAGTCGAGCGCCCATGCCCAGCCGACGTTGAAGTGGTTCTCGCATTTTGCGGTCCCGAAGTCGTCAATGTGTTCGAGGAGCCATTCTGGGTCTTCATGCACTCCGTTCTGAAATGACGGAGCGCTCCAAGCCCCGTGGATAGTTCCCTCGGCAGATGCTCCATTATCGCCGGACAGATATATGACGAGGGTGTCGCGTTGTTGTTGCCTAGCTGCGTCGATGACGCGGTGGATGTGATGATCCGTGTGGGCGAGGAAGCCCGCAAAACATTCCATTAGCCGGGTAGCGACAGGTCGATAATGTTCCGGATAGTCGTTCCATGCGGGGATTTCGTCCGGTCTCGTTGTCAGCGTCGTGTCTTCGGGGATGACCCCAAGTTGGAGTTGTTCGGCATAAATCTGTTCTCTTAGGTGGTCCCATCCTCCATCAAATTGGCCTTGATACTTTTGGATCCAGTCGGTGGGGGCATGATGCGGTGCGTGCACTGCGGGAGTTGAGAAATAACAAAACCACGGTCGGTTGGGCGCCGATACTCGATGCCGTTCCATCCATTTGATTGCTTGGTCAGCCAGGTCTTCGGTCAGGTGATAATCGGGCCGGTCGATATGCGGCGAGACTGGTGTGGTCTGGTCATACACCGCCGGTTCCCAATGGGAAGCTTCGGCCCCGATGATTCCGTAGAAGTGGTCAAAGCCCATGCCGGTGGGCCAACGGTCAAACGGCCCTGCGGGGCCTTGCTCCCATGACGGTGTTAAATGCCATTTGCCAAAACATGCAGTTCCGTAGCCAGACATTTGGAGTATTTGAGCGATGGTGGCGGCCTCGGCGGGGATTTGAGAGTCGTAGCCCGGGAAAGAGTTGGCGATCTCAGTGATCCCACCCATGTGGACACTGTGGTGCTGTCTTCCTGTAAGCAACGCCGCTCGTGTTGGAGAGCACAGAGCGGTGGTGTGGAACTGGTTGTACAAGAGACCGTTGTCGGCCACGCTTTGAAAGCCGCGGGCTTCAACTGGACCACCGAACGTAGAGAAGGACCCGAAACCGACATCGTCCAACATAACGAGCAGCACGTTGGGTGCCTTATCGGGGACCGCGGGGGCTTCGAGACGACGCGCATCGGCATCAGTGATTAATCGCTCAACTCTCCCTCTAAATGGTTCAGTGGGTTTCGGCAAATTTTCTGTCATCGGAACCCTGGGTGATCAATCGCCTTCAACGCTTCTGTTGCTGCGGCGGTGTCACCGTCCAACGACACATCACCAGAGCTCATGGCCGACTGTAGATCCATTGACCCGGTAAGAATCTGATCCCAAATGGCCCTGGTGCCTGATAGCACGGCATCGCCGTCTTCACCGTCAGTTGGGCACGCCACGTGATTCCGGAAATGGATGCCTGTCCGTTCACCATCAAGTTCAACTGTTAGGCGGAGATCGATTCCTGTGAGAGCAGCAGGGTCGACCAAGACTCTGAGTATCGACACTGCAGTCCTGATAGGCCATCGTTCAACTTGACGCCGACTAAATCGATGAGTGTTCAGTCTCGCCCCGTCTATGTGGCCTTCTAGGTCGAGCGCCCGGGTTAAACACCAATTACGAAGATTGGACGAAGTGGTGCGCTGGGCGGCAATACGAAGAGCGTCAGCGAGCAATTGGCGATCAACTTGCGTTACCTGTGGACGATTCGCTAGGCGCGCAGCGAGAGAGATCGCCCAACGAAGATCATTTTCAGAACCTTCTAACGCGTCTGCACAGAGCTCTCTGACCTGTTCGGCTCCTCCCATCGCAGAAATCATCCGTTCTGCTTCTTCGGCAGTGTCAAGTGGCAACACTCCGGTTGGGTCCCCATCGAAAAAACCGAAAAGTCCTGACCGAATTTGTCGCACATGATGTTCCGCTAAGCCGTAGTGCTGTTTTGTTAACCAATCCTCGTCGTACATAGATGGGAGTTGAATGCGGTGCGCTAATTCAGGGCCGGTCGCTCCCTTATTGGTCCACCGAACCGTTTGATCCCACAAAAACTGGATCGAATCCCTATAAGCGGTAACCCTCCGATGTATCTCTTGTGCCCCTTCCATGGGCGGGCCGTGAGTTGCGATCAAGTAATTGGCGTCAAGGGATCTCAGATGATCGATCCCCTCAACCAACAAGCGGGGGTCTCGGTACTCTTCTCCGCGAATAGCGAAGACATTGAAAAGGGCTGGCCAGACCAGATTGTGCACAGCGACCCTAAGCTCGGGNAACCAGAGGGTTACAGAGTCATCTGCGTCCGANGGNGCGTGNNTCACCTTCATTTCTAGACCCGCCACCATNACAGAGTCGTCACCTGAAAAAATGTGATCTGCTGGGACATGNCCNGCTGTTGACGGCGCATGATGTGCCATCCGGTANGCAAGCCCAAGTCCGACGTTAACTACTCCATCGCTTCCCTCNTCAGGGAGATGGATGCCGAACTGCTCTATGAGACCTCGGGTATACGTAGGTGCAATTTCTGTCCCAGATCGACTGAGGTTGTAACTGATTCGCTCNTGGCCCCATATTGCTTCCACNGGTTCGTTTTCTGTGATGGCGGTCGTTCCGTTTACATAATGAAAATGGGTGTAAATNACNGCAACGACGGGTTCTTGGCAAAAGCGTCGCAATTNTTTCATNGCGCTTTGCATCTCTTCGACAGATTCGCCAGTGTCGATCGCTATGACACCTTGTGGAGCNNGAATGAACGTCTGGTTCGACAGGCCATTCCCGACAAGNCACCACACGCCGTCGCCGACTTCATACATGCGCGGGAGGAGCCGCTCGCTGTGCTCATGTAAGGACCGGTGAGCGATTCGTCCTTGCGCGTCAGTGACGACCTCTGAGTTGTCTTCAGCGAACACCCGCGACTCTCTCATTTCGGGAGCCTACGCCGGGAAGGTTGTCAATTCCGATTTTAGTGATCGGACACGGAATCCGGACTCTGTCATCTTCGAGGTTGGAACCGCAGGGCGGCTTGGCCGTGTCTGGTAAGAATTTCATCTAAATCGGAGTTAACAAGAAACCCATTTTCAACAATCGCTTGACCGTGGACGAACACATCCCAGGCGCCGACGGGACCGCACCTCAACCATCCTTCAATAGGGTCATCAACTACACCAGCAAATTGGGGGCCATCAAGTTTCCATACGGTGACGTCACCAACTGCTCCAACTGACAGTTCCCCTATTTCGCCGACGCGTCCTAGACATGCTGCACCACCGCGAGTCGCTATCTCCAGGGCGGTTCTAGCGTCCATCTGGTCGGCTCCGGAAATCAACTTGCCTTGAAGCATCGCCAATCGCGCCTCCTGCCACAAAGAAGCCGAATCCGCGGAAGACGACCCGTCACAACCCAAACCCACCGGACATCCTGCGTTTCGCATCTCTACGACGGGTGCAATCCCTGATGACAGGATCATGTTGGAGCTTGGACAATGGGCAACTCCAACACCAGCAGCCCCTAAACGCGCTATCTCATCACCGTTTGGGCGAACAACGTGTGCTCCCCAACTCCGGTCACTAAGCCAGCCCACTTCCTCGAACAACTCCACGGGACGTTGGCCGAATTGCGCCATTGAGAATTCATCATCTTCAATATTTTCAGCCAAGTGAGTGTGGAGCCTCACATCTAATTGTTCAGCCAGTTCAGCTGTTCGCCGCATCAAATCGGGGGTGACAGTGAACGGCGAACACGGAGCAAGCGCCACTTGGATCATTGAGCCGAAGCCAGGGTCGTGCCAACGCTCTACTTGTCTTTTGCTTTCGGCAAGAATGTCATCTTCTTCGCGGACCGCATCGTCAGGCGGCAAACCTCCGTCTTTGACAGACAAACTCATCGATCCATAGGTCGGATGGAACCTCACAGAGAGATCAATTGCCGCTTGAATTTCTGCAGCCAACAAGTCGCCTGCCCGAGCGGGATGAAGATAATGGTGATCAGTTGTAGTCGTGCAACCGGACATGGCTAATTCCGCCAAGCCCACCCAGGCAGCGAGGTACACGGCTTCTTCATCTATCGAGCTAGTCCAAAGGGGGTAAAGCGATTGGAGCCAGCCAAATAATGGTGCCGCGGTCATGGGCCGGTAAGCACGAGTCAGGTTCTGGAACATGTGATGATGCGTATTGATTAACCCAGGTGTTACTAAGCACCCCGATGCATCAATTGACCTTTGAGCCAGCGGAGCCGTTTCAGTGCTGGCTCCTAGTGCCTCTACATAGCCGTTAGAGATCGCAACCCACCCTCCTGCTATCTCTCGGCGTTGGTCGTCCATTGTCGCGACCAACCATGCATTTTTGATCAGCAGATCAACGGGATCAGTCATTGCCGACAGTTTGACATCGTTGTTAGACCCCTGTGTTGACTAATTAGAGACACATAGGTCTATCTTGGGAGAATGCCTCGTTCATTGGCAGTTTTCGCCGAATTCGATCCCTCAGGCAAGCAGGCCTTTGCAAACGCCGTGACACGCTTTCGCGAACGAAACATTGTCCTGCCACGATTTAGTCAACTTAGAGACCCTTCTACATTTGACTCCGACCTAACTGAGGCTTTGCAGGGCGTCGATGCCAACTCCGCTGATCCGCTAAATCTGTTTCGGGTTCACTGGTTCAACTCAACCACACAATCAACTCCAACAACAACACCTGATCACATCGAACTGCCCTCGGAACTGACTGGAACCGACGCGCGAATCGTTGTTGCTTTAGGAAACCGATTCCCAATGATCGCCGCCCATAAAGTGCTGGCTGCCTACTCCTGTCTTGTTGCTCGCTTGGTTACCGGACGATTCGATCCGACCGCTAACCGAGCAGTGTGGCCATCCACGGGCAACTACGCGCGAGGAGGGATCGCTATTTCCAGAATTATGGGTTGTCGGGGTGTGGCTGTCCTGCCTGAAGGAATGAGTCGCGAGCGATTTGAATGGTTGGATCGTTGGATCGATCATCCCGAAGATGTAATCCGTACCCCTGGGACAGAAGCCAACGTGAAAGAAATTTATGACGAGTGCGCAAGACTTGAGAGTGACCGTTCCAACGTGATCCTCAATCAGTTCAGCGAATTCTCAAACCACCTCGGCCATTACGCGGTCACCGGACCCGCCCTTGAATCAGTTGTCCGTCACGCGACATCCACTCGCCCGGCTCGATTAGCTGCCTTTGTTTCAGCTTCTGGCTCAGCTGGCACTCTCGGGGCAGGTGACTATCTCAAGGACAGACACAATGCCCGAATCGTTGCTGTGGAGGCGCTCGAGGTGCCGACGATGCTTTACAACGGATTCGGAGACCACAACATCCTAGGCATAGGTGACAAGCATGTGCCTTTAATTCACAATGTGACCAACACCGACCTCATCGTGGGAATTTCCGACAAAGCAACCGACCAGCTTGACGTTGCATTTAACACCCCAGCGGGACTGCGGGCGTTGGAGCGACAAGGTGTCGACCCTGATCTGGGATCAATGCTCACTAATCTGGGTTACTCCTCCATCTGCAACATCCTGGCCGCCATCAAAGCCGCCAAACACTGGGATCTCGGGCAAGACGACATGCTCGTTACAGTCGCCACAGACGGTTCGGAGTTGTACAACTCGGAACGTGAAAAAGTGATGCGTCGCGACTACGCCGAAGGGTTTGACGATCCTGAAGGGGAAGCAACGGTAGAAAACCATCTCAACGCTCTAACCACTGACCACATTCTCGACATGGACGAAGCAAACCGAAACCGCGTATTCAACCTCGGCTATTTCACCTGGGTTGAACAGCAAGGTATCTCCATTGAAGATTTCGAGTGTCGTAGAGATCAAGCTTGGTGGAATGGTCTCCGACCGCTCATCGAAACTTGGGACAACAACATTGACGAATTCAATGAAGCAACCGGGGCAAAGCACCTCGAGTGACCTGATGGATACAAATCCCTTCATCGTGTACCGCGAGCAGCTCGACTCGTACAGCAGAGCGATCGCCGACGGTTGGAGCGATCAACAGTTCGTGGACTTGGTAAACCGCTTGGATCAAGAGATAGCACAGGTTGACGGCAGGGGGTTTTCTGTGACGCCGCTTGTCGATGGATCCGACCTTGCTAGCGCCCTCGATCTGCATGTCGACCTAAAAATAAAGGTAGAGATCAATTCGGTTGGAGGATCACACAAAGCACGACATTTGTTTGGAGTCGCATTACATCTAGCTATCGAACAAGACAAAAAGCCGACTTCTGAACCCTTGGCAATTGCTAGCTGTGGGAACGCGGCCATAGCAGCCGCAATTGTCGCTAAGGCCATGAACAAGCCCATTGAAGTATTTGTGCCTACGTGGGCAGAAGAATCTGCTCTCACGTTGCTCGAAGCTCTGGGGGCTCAACTTCACGTTTGCAAACCGAACTCGATTGATGCCGGCGATCCTTGTTACGCACGCTTTGTCGAAGCAGTGAAAAATGGCTCACGTCCCTTCGGCGTGCAAGGAACTGACACACCTTCAACTTTTGATGGTGGACGTACTTTGGGTTGGGAACTCAGAGACCAAGTAAGCGATCTGGACACCGTGTTTGTGCAGGTCGGTGGCGGTGCTTTAGGAACAGCAACTGCCAGAGCTCTGCCGGAGGCAACCATTTATCCGGTCCAAGGGGCTGGATGCGCTCCACTTAAACGCGCGTGGGATCTTTTGGCCCCAGATTTTGACATGAGAAAGGCCCGTTCCGATCCAGAGAAGTACATGTGGCCGTGGAACCAACCAGACAGCGTTGCCTCTGGGCTACTGGATGACGTCACATACGACTGGCTGCCATTGGTGGAGGCCACGATAAACAGTGGAGGGACACCTGTTGTGGTCCCCGAAACAACCCTGATTGAAACTCATCAAATTGCCACTAGCGTTACTGGCTTAAATGTTTCGGCCACCGGGACGGCAGGACTGGCTGGTTTAGTAGAGACCCCCTTGGAGGCAGGAAGCGTCGTCGGGGTGTTGTTCACGGGCGTTGACCGTGAAATCGAGGTAGTGGTGTGAATCTCGAAGAATTCCAGATCCAAGGGCACGGTGGGATGCTCCATCTTCGGTTGTGGAGCCCCTCGGGCAATCCCCGAGCTCTTGTTTTCATTCTTCACGGCTACGCGGAGCATGGTGGACGGTATACGCACGTAGCCGAAGCCCTCGTAGAAGATGGACTTGCGGTGTTGGCTTCCGACCATGTCGGCCATGGTCTCTCTCAGGGCGAACGTGCACTCATCACGGATTTTGGTCTCGTGGTAGACGATCTCGGTGCCGCAGCGTCAACTGCCTGCGAACGTCTTGGCCCTGACCTGCCTTTACTTCTTGTGGGCCATTCGATGGGCGGTTTATTGGCTGCTCGTTTCGTGCAGCGTTGGCCGGATCGAGCTACGGGAGCAGCTTTTTTCGGAGCAGTGATAGGTGATTGGAAATGGGCTCGCGACGTTCTTTCACTGCCAGAATTGCCACCGGAAGATTCCGATCCTATGGGCATGTCACGAGATCTCGAGGTCTGTAAGGCTTATGATGCCGACCCCTTGGTGTACCGCGGGTTATACAAGCGGCCACTTCTTGAAGCCGAAGTTGTCGCTTTGGATCAATTCCGAGAAGAAATCGACAAGATAAGAATCCCCGTGGGGTTCTTCCACGGTACCGCCGATCCATTTGTCCCTTATGGCGACTCTCTCCGAGCCATCCAAGACATGCCCAGTCCAGTGAAAACAATCAAGCTTTATGAGGAAGCAAAACACGAGCTTCTCAACGAAATCAACAAAGAAGAAGTCATGAGCGATCTTAGAAACTGGGTCGACGACACTCTTGCAGGCTTTTCGGAAGCGGCGACATGAATGTAGAAGCGGGACTTCTTCACGAGTCTCAGCGCCTGGGCACACAAATCGAGAGGGTCCTCAGACCGACCAATTGGGCAGAAGCGGTCAAATTGTACGAGTCCTTCCCCGCGGCACTCCCCGTTGCTGGTGCGACAGACCTGATGTTGGATCTCCATCGCCAAGAATCCAGTGGTTCCGATGTTGTTCTCATAGACATTTGGGGGCTGCCGGAATCCACAGAGATCGTCGTCAAGGACACAGAGATAGAAATTGGGTGTGCGGTAACACATAACCAAGTCATCGACTCACCCGACTTGGATCCCGCACTTGACCTACTTCGGATGGCATGTTTGGAGATCGGGTCTCCACAACTGCGCAACCGAGCAACTGTGGTCGGCAACATTGTGACTGCGAGCCCTGCCAACGACACAATCTCGGCGCTGGTAGCCCTCGACTCAACAGTGGTCATCGACTCATCGGCCGGAAGTCGCGAAGTTCCAATGAGAGAGTTCTTTACAGGCTTTCGTGCTACCGCTCTCAACGACTGCGAACTAGTGCGATCTATCAAGGTGCCCAGGTGGAGCGACACCACAATCGGAACGTGGCTGAAGGTCGGGAACCGGAGCGCACAAGCAATTTCGGTTGTTCACGCCGGAATCGTTCTGGAACTCGACGAAGCCACGTCATCAATCGATCGAGCCGATATAGCAATCGGAAGCGTCAGCGAAGTCGTTGCCGTCTCTGCGTCTCTCAAAGAATATTTGATGGGCAAAAAGCTGAACGAGGAGACCGCCAAAGGTGCTGCTCAAATCGCGGGGACCGACATCTCACCAATTGACGACATACGGGGCACCGCTGATTACCGACAAGCTGTCACCAAGGCTGCGATTCATCGCGCTCTATTGGGACTCTCCGAGAATTATCTTCAAGACGCTGTGACCACTCCATTGCTCGGGTGGAGTGTCGGGCGTCCCAAACCAAGCGAAAGCGACATATCAGCAACGACGGAAATTTCTTGTGTAGTTAATGGATCGAAGATTACCGCTCCACTGGGAACCAACTCGACTCTGCTCGAATGGCTCAGAGCCACGGTGTCGAGCGGCACGAAAGAAGGCTGTTCTGAGGGCGAATGTGGGGCATGCACCATTCAACTCAATGGCTCTGCTGTAACGAGTTGCCTTGTCCCGACCGCGCAGGCTGACGGCGGTTCCATCGTCACGGTGGAGGGACTCGCCCAAGACCAGGAACTCCATCCCGTTCAAAGAAGCTTTCTGAATAAATTTGCAGTTCAATGCGGATTTTGTACGCCCGGCTTTCTCGTCGCAGCGGCTGCCTTGCTAAGCGAAATCGAGAACCCGTCAGCCGACGAAATCCGCTCTGGGCTTGCAGGAAATCTTTGTCGTTGCACCGGCTATTACTCAATACTCGAAGCGCTCCAAGGGGCAGAGGCAAAAGGCAACGTTTCCTGATGACCGTTGGCACGAACCCTGAGCGTCTCGATGCTGTTGACAAAGTCATCGGATTGGCTTCCTACCCAGCAGATCACGTACCGGATAACGCGTTGCATGCCGTTGTGGTCTTCACCAACCAGCCACACGCCCGCTTGGTCTCCATGGACCTGACTAATGTCCTGGCGTCGCCCGGCGTTGTTACCGTTGTCACTGCCGCTGATGTGCCAGTAAACGAATATGGCCTCACTCTATTCGACCAACCTGTATTCATTGGGCTGGACGACACTGGATGCAGCTCGGTCCCGTGTGATGTAAGCCGGTGGGAGGCCGACCATCTCGCTGTCGTTGTAGCAGAATCCGTTCTCGAAGCCCGACGAGCCTCTGCCCTAATCGCAACTGAATGGGAACCGTTGCCCTTGGCGTGCGACATTGCCGCGGCAAGAACTGACGAAGTGTTGGTGCACCCGGGATCCACAACTAACACCTACCACGCACTGCGTATTCGCAAAGGAGACTCGGCACACGGTATGGCAGAAGCGGATGTCGTCATTGAAAGTACTTATGAGCTTCCTCACCAAGAGCACGCTTACCTCCAGGTTGAAGCGGCCACATCTTGGATCGATGAAAAGAACCGGGTCACTGTCGAGACCGGCGGGCAGTGGGTACATGAAGACCGGGAACAAATAGCACACGCGCTTGACATAGACGAGGAGCAAGTACGCGTTAGATATGCCTCGATCGGCGGCGCTTTCGGCGGCAAAGAAGACATGAGCCTTCAAATCGTGATGGCGGTGACAGCGCGCAAGCTCAATGCTTTGGGGATTGATCGACCAGCGCATTGCGTTTGGTCTCGTGAAGAATCAATTGTTGGCCACCACAAACGTCATCGTGCGACGGTTACTGCTCGGCTCGGCGCTACCTCCGGAGGAATCATTACTGCGGTTGAAGCCGATGTGTGGCTTGACGCTGGTGCCTACAACTACACCTCTAACAAAGTACTCGGAAATCTTCATTTGTCAGTGGCTGGCGCTTATGACATCCCTAACGCTCACATCGACAGCAGAGCGGTGTACACCCACAGCGTGCCTGGTGGGGCATTTCGCGGCTTCGGTGGTCCACAGGGCGCTTTTGTTGCCGAATCACAAATGAACAAGTTGGCGGAAAAACTGGGCATGGATCCCCTTGAGCTGCGGCGACAAAATGCTCTTACCGACCTATCTGACGGCATAACGCAGTCGGGTCTGCCGGAAGGTGTCGGTGTCACAAGGGTGATCGACGCATGCGCCGAACGAGTCCCACCGTCTAAGGATTTACCCGAGCGTGCAGGGTTTAGTCCAATAGCTTCCCTACCCCCCGAACCGAGCGAGCTGCGTCAAGGCCGGGGCTATGCGGCAGGAATGAAAAATGTTGGCTTCAGTTTTGGATTTCCAGAGGCCTGCGAAGCGGATGTCGTCTTCCACGGTGATCAGGATGATGAACGTCCAGTTCGTGTAGAGCTTTTCCACAGCGCTGCGGAAGTGGGCCAAGGTGTTCATACAGCACTCACTCAGATGGTTGCTGACGCGGTAGGTATCGATTTCGAATGTGTGGATTCCTCCTTTAGCGATACTTCAACGGGTGGAGATTCTGGATCAGCTTCCGCATCCCGATTGACTTTCATGGCCGGAAATTCGATTTTGGGTGCAGTGGAAGAAGCAGAAAAAGCTTGGGCCGATGACGCTAGACCTGCAGTCGGACATTTTCGTTACAAACCCCCTGCAACTGAAGCTTTGGACCCTGAAACCGGGGCGGGGCAACCGAACTTTTGCTACGGGTACATGGCCCAAGCAATAGAGCTCACCGTAGATATTGGCACCGGACACATAAGGGTGGATCGAGTTGTGTCTGTCCACGATGTCGGCAAAGTGATCCACCCTCAACTGCTGCGAGGTCAAATTGAGGGGGCCATAGCCCAAGCACACGGTTATACGCTGAGTGAACAACTTGTCGTCGAAAATGGTCGAATCCGAAATCCTCGGTTGTCTCAGTACTTGATCCCGGGGATCGGTGACGTTCCAGGGCAAGTGGATTGCGTGATTTTAGAATCTGCTGACCCATTAGGTCCCTGGGGAGCGCGTGGGGTGGCAGAAATGCCGTATATCACGTATGCCCCCGCGGTGACGGCGGCTCTTCACGATGCGACTGGCGTTTGGATCAACACCTTTCCTTTAACGCCTTCGGTGGTGCTTGAACATCTGGCAGCAGCAAGTCGTTAGACATCAATCCATATTTTCGAGCTTCACAAAGAGACGGCGCGCTTGTTCCCCTGCTTTGGTTCGAATTTCAGTCGCATCGACACGAGTTGCCGCACCTTCCTTGAGGACAAACTCTCCATCGACTTCTACTGACTCGGGCCTCAGGTTCGTATGAAAAGCAAGACGCCATGGGTCAACAGGTCCGTCAAACCATGTGACTCGGTCATTTGCGGCCTCAGGCATTAACCGATACCCGGTTTCTAGCCAAGACCAGGGGACTTCAGGGGTCGCCATGATGTCATGTTCTCTAAGTCGGGCATACGCGATCCGAAACTCCTCAAGCATGGCTGCACCTATACCGTCGGTTCCAAGAGCTATGGGTAGACCCAGTCTCTGAGGTGCCGCGTAACCAACCGAGTTATTCATGTTCGAACGCGGATTATGCACGACGTAGCCGCTCAAACCATGATCATCTCTTAAATGAACCCCATGAACTAGTAGCCAATTATCACGACTGAGATCTCTGAGACGGTCAGCCGCTCCAATATCGTCAATCCCCTCGGCAACATGGATATGAACGCCCACCTCGTTCTTCTCAGCCAACTCGCTTGCTGCGACAAGGGTGTCCGGGTCGCAGGTGAATGCCGCGTGAACACCGACCATGCCTCTGCCACCCGAAGCCAAGAAACGTGCGTTTTCCTCCAAACCCCGCTGCGCGCCTTCTTGACCGTGGCGATTCGTCACTCCATAAGAACAGCTCACTCGAACGCCAACTTCTGCGCAGGCATTCGCGATCACATCCAGGGAACCTTCAATCGCGTTGGGAGATTCATGGTGATCAACTATGGCAGTGGTTCCAGATTCAATCGCCTCAAGTGCCGCCAGCTTGACCGACCATTCCAACATTTCCAGGTCCAACGCTCGGTCCAGGCGCCACCAAACAAGCTCGAGAATTTCGCGGAAAGAAGTTGGTGTCCGCGGAGGGGAGGGCATGCCGCGTGCGAGTGCGCTGTACAGATGATGATGAGCGCACACTAGGCCACGAGTTTCGTTGGCCGCCGGGTCTCCTACGTCCACGCGTCAGCTCGCTCGCGGTTCGCTGCGTTTCGTATTGGTAACTCGGTCGGCCATGCTTCACCGGTCGCACGAATAGCAGCCGCCACTGCACCAGCAGTGGGGACGAGCCCAATTTCGCCGACGCCCTTAACCCCGTAGGGGGACCCGGGTTCAGGAGATTCAACGATAATTACGTCAACCGGGGGCATGTCTTTGGGTCGGATGATATCGAGACTCCGAAGCGTGGAGTTGGTTGGTTGACCCAACGAGTCCGTCGGGAATCCTTCCGTCAGCGCGTACCCCAACCCCATGTGGACAGCTCCTTCAATCTGGCCTTCACAGAGCAGCGGGTTGACCGCCCGGCCAACGTCATGAACGGCAACTACGCGTTCGACTTCGCCAGTGGTCGGTTCGAGGACCACTAACTGGGCTGCGTAGCTGAAGGTGGAATGAATAACAGGATTTTCTAGACCTTCGCTCAACGAATTGGTCCAATTAATCCGATAGCTGCCTTCATAATCGACACCTGATTGGCAACCATCAAGGAGAGCGACTCGGCAAGCATCTTGCACCGCCCCAGCTCCCATGAGCGTCCCCCTGCTCCCGGTTGTTTGGCCGGCACCCAATTCACGGGTCGAATCAACTATCACTGTTACTTGATCTGCGGTGACTCCTAATTCCTCAACCGCGACCTGGAGAGCGACGTTGTGCACGCCTTGGCCCATTTCGGTCCAGCAATGACGAACTTCCAGAGTGCCATCTTCGTTGAAACGCACCACCGCTTTAGCAAGCTCGTCAAAGCCATTGCCGAGCCCTGAATTTTTCAAGCCCAGTCCCACGCCTACCGGTAAGTTCGATTCGAGGGCAGCTTCATAGGCTGGTTTAACTGCATCAAGACAAGCTCGGGCACCGAGACATCCGTCGTCCATGATTTGGCCCGGCCCCCAAATATCTCCCGGCTTCACAACATTGCGTGAGCGGATCTCCCACCCACTAATTCCGACCAGTTCTGCAAGCCGGTCCATAATCCCTTCCATTGCGAACTGGGCCTGATTCGCCCCAAACCCTCGAAAAGCCCCGCAAACCGGGTTGTTGGTGCGCACGGCAACCGCTTCGACGTCGACAGCTTGAAGAACATAGGGTCCAGTCGCGTGGCCAGCCGCTCGCTCCAGAACCTTCATCCCCACGGAAGCGTATGGCCCTGAATCGCCAAGCATTCTTGCCTTCACCGCTGTCAATTTGCCGTGCGCATCACATCCCGCTTCATAGGTCATTCGAATCGGGTGGCGCTTTGGGTGCATCAATAATGATTGCTCACGAGACAGCGTGATCTGCACAGGGCATTGCAGAAGCCATGCCGCTAGAGCCGCGTGAACCTGATTCGACATATCTTCTTTCCCGCCGAACGCTCCTCCGTTGGTAACTAGTTCAGTAGTAATCACCGATGGCTCCACGTCTAAGACACGGGCTATGTCGTTGCGGTCGTCCCAAATACCCTGACCCCCGGTGTAGACATGCAGACCCCCTTCCTTAGGGGTTGCGAGCGTCGATTCCGGTTCGAGAAAAGCGTGTTCAACGCGCTGCGTTTGAAACGTCTCTGTGACCACATGGGTTGAATTGGCTAAAGCCGACTCAACATCACCTCGTTGGTAAACCGAGGTCGACAAGACATTGCCTTCAAGGCCCCAGACTGCATCTTCGGTGTCATCAACCACTCGGATTGGATCGGTCTTAGGTTGATGGACTCGATATTCGACACGAACTAACTCTGTCGCTTGGACAGCAACCGATCTCTTGGTCGCCACTACCACTGCCAAGACATCGCCGAGATAAGACGTTCGCCCTCCTTCAGGAATCATGACGGGCCAGTCCTTATGGATCAGACCAACTCGAGTCTCTCCGGGGATATCTGCTGCAGTGAAGACCGCGACCACACCTTCTAGAGCCCGGGCTTCATCCGCGTTGATTGTCACAACATCTGCTCGGGCATGATCGCTGAGCTTGAGTGCTCCATGAAGGAGCCCCTCGACATCCATGTCGTCGATAAAGGGCCTCACCCCCGCAGCAAGCGCTTCAGCTTCGTATTTTATGCCGCGGGACCCGACCCCTTTAGGAGGCTCGAGTGCCACCGGTACACCAGTCGCTAAGTCCTGAATTGCGTCCAAAATCTTGACGTAGCCGGTACAGCGACAGAGATGTGCCCCGAGATGTCGGGCAGTCTCATCGCGAGTGAGGGCAGCCCCTTTTTTCTTTATCAGGGCTTTAGCTCTCACAAGAATGCCCGGAATGCAAAAGCCACATTGAAGTGCCCCGTTAGCGGCAAAAACTTCGCAATATCGGTCCAATTCCTTACTATCGAAACCCTCAAGAGTGGTGACCTCTTCACCCTCAATTCGCTCTAGAGAGGTTTGGCACGCCACTCGGGCCTTATCGCCGATTAGCACAGTGCAACAACCGCATTGGCCCGAGGGGGCGCAGCCGTCCTTGGGGGAGATAACACCAAGTTCATCTCTCAGCGCACCGAGGAGGTGTTCATGTTGGTCCGATACTGAAACGAACTGACCATTCAAGTTAAAAGAAGTCACTGTTCGCTCTTTGTCTTCGTGATGAGGTCGTACATTTCGGGGCGACGATAACGATCAAAATCAAAGAGTGTCTCTTTGTAGTGCTTGCACCAATCAAGGTCGCAGTCGGCAACTACCAGTTCATCTTCAGCAGTTTTTGCTTGCGCGACAATTTCACCCGAGGGAGCAATAATCATTGACTCTGCCAAGGAGTCCACTCCTTCTTCGATGCCGCCTTTGGCTACTCCGATGACCCAAGTGCCATTTTGGTAGGCGCCGGCTTGCATCACCAATTGATTGTGGAATGACTGCAAGGCGTCTTGGGATGGGTCTGGGGCGTAATGCATCGGTGTGTTATACCCGACGAGAACCAGCTCGGCTCCCTGCAACGCCATGACTCGATATGTTTCCGGCCATCGACGATCGTTACACAGAGCCATCCCAACAACTCCCCCGAAAGCTTCCCAAACACCAAACCCGTCGGGTCCTTCTTCAAAATATCTGCGCTCTAAATGCTGGAATGCGCGCTCGGGTTCGTGTTCTTCGTGACCCGGTAGGTGCACTTTGCGATACTTGCCGATGACCGAGCCGTCACGCTCTACCAGCACAGAACTGTTGTACCGGTTTCCTTCGGGAGTTAGTTCTGCATAGCCGAGATAGAAGCCGACACCCAGTGATCGGGCTTCATCGAATAACACTTGGGTTTCCGGTCCCGGCATGGCAGTTTCATAGAAAGCGTGGAGTTCCTCGGGGTTGTCGTCGAGGTACCACCGAGGGAAGAAAGTCGTCAACGCTAACTCTGGGAAAACAATGAGCTCACATCCGTCATCATCCCCCTGTCGGAGCAGTTCGACTAGACGTTCAACGACTTCGTTTCTTCGCTCATTCCTTTCAATGGGGCCCAGTTGCGCGGCACCAACCCTTAAAGACCTCACCATGTCACCTCAGTTAACGCAAGCATTGTGTCAGCTAGCAACTGAGCCCCAGCGACCAAATCTTTGTCATCGGTGTGTTCTGCAGGATTATGGCTAATGCCGTCAACACTTGGGACAAAAATCATGCCCGTTGGACAGATGCGCGCCATCATCTGCGCATCGTGTCCTGCGCCCGAAGGCATTCGTCTTGTCGAAAGACCTTTGTGTTGTGCTAGAGCTTCGATGCAATTCGCTACTCTCTCGTCGAATTCGACAGGCTCGAACCGCGCAAGTGACCGACTTTCAACTGTGATCCCCTCAAGGCCGGAAATTTTTTGAACGCGGTCGGTTAGCTGGTGTTCAGCTCGCTGCAACGAATCTTCATCTGTGTTTCGTAAATCGACCGTCATAGTTGCATGCGCTGGAACGACATTCACAAGATTCGGGTGCAACGTCAGTGATCCGACTGTTGCAACCTGGGTTCCTCCCATGTCGGTTGCAATTGCTCGTGCAGCCACTGCCACTTCAGCAGCCACCGCCATAGGATCTCTACGGAGATTCATCGGGGTTGTGCCCGCGTGGTTGGATTGGCCGACAAATCTTAGTTCCGTCCAAGAAATCCCCTGTACTCCTTCAACCACCCCGATTTGAATACCTTCGTTATCCAATACCGGGCCCTGTTCGATGTGCAGTTCCACAAAGGCATGCGGGACAACCCCTGGACACGGAGCCGCACCTCTGTAGCCGATCCGATCAAGTTCATCTCCGACGACTGTGCCATCCGCTCCTTCTACTTCAAGGACGGCTTCGACACTCATCCCGCCTACATACGCGAGGCTCCCCATCATGTCTGGCGGGTAGCGAGACCCTTCTTCGTTAGAAAAGAAAGCTACCGCCAATGGGCGATTCAGAGTGATACCGGCAGCGAGTGTTGCTTCGATTACTTCGAGGCCAGCCAAGACACCAAGATTGCCGTCGTAGCGGCCTCCGGTTCCTACCGTATCTATGTGTGACCCGGCCATGACCGCTCCCGCGGCACCGTCACTGTTCGTGGAGGCCACGACGTTTCCAACAACATCAATGCTGACGGTTAAACCAAGATCACGCATCCAGGTGACCACTAGATCGCGTCCTTCGCGATCCGAGTCCGTGAACGCCAACCTAGAGCAACCCTGAGTCCCTTCGATTGCGCCAATTTGTGCGAGTTCCGTTATACGCGCGAGGAGACGACTGCCATTGATCGTTACTGATGGGCCAGATGGCAACTCCATATATTTATTGAACCCGATTCGGCTGCAAAATACCTAGTGATTCCTGTCAGAGTGATATTTCGTTAGTGTGCACTGACCAGTACGACATTGGAGATCACGTGACTCGACCGGCTCTATACCTCCAAGACGCCCATGCTATTTCCGAAGGAATTGAATTCTCGAAATACGCTGAGGAGCAGGGTTTTGATGCTGTTTGGCAAGCGGATTCTCGGTTGGTTCGAGAAGCGTCGGTGCCTATGGCTGCATTTGCGGCGTCTACCAACCGAATCAAAATCGGATCAGGGGTCGTTGATGTTTGGACTCGAAACCCTGCTCGCCTCGCGTCAATGTTCGCGACTCTTGACGATTTAGCGCCTGGTCGGATCTTGTGTGGATTGGGTGCCTGGTGGGATCCACTAGCGGCAAAGGTCGGGATATCTCGCACGCGTCCGTTGAAAGTCATGCGTGAAGTGGTGGAGGTGGTACGAGCTCTCCTAGCCAATGAGACCGTTAGTTTCGACGGAGATTTTGTCCAACTTGACGGAGTTGAACTGGACTATGTGTACCAGGAGCGCAAACCGAAAGACGTGCCTATTTATATCGGTGCAACCGGAATGAAGATGATGGAACTGACCGGTGAAATCGCCGATGGAGTAGTGCTCAACTACCTGGTTTCTCCTGACTACAACGCTCGGGCAATGGAAGCCTTGCACCAAGGAGCTCAAAGAAGTGGGCGCTCTGTAGATGATCTTGATCGTCCTCAATTAGTTGTTTGCTCTGTACACGAAGACCGAGACACTGCTCTCAGCATGGCAAGAAACATGGTTGCGCAATACTTGGGACAACAACCACACATAATGGAGGCATCTGGAGTTCCCAAAGCGTTACTTGACGCTGTTGGTCAGATATTGACATGGCCGGCCACTCACGAACAGGTAGAAGCGGCAGCGAAATTGGTACCCAACGACATTGTCCAAATGCTTACCGCTTCAGGGACACCTGCTGAAGCTCGAGAGGCGGTTGCTGGTTACATGGCCAACGGTTGCACTTCACCGGTTCTGTACCCGCTAGGCGATGTGTACGCGACGATCGATGCGTTCACCGGCTGGAACGGCGCTTCCTAAAGGACAGCCAAAGCGTCGGCACACTTTCTTTGTTAACTCTTCGTCCTAAGGGCTCACCAGTCCTTCAGAGTGTGGCATGATGCGAGAGTTCGATGTCGAAACACTTAGAGATAGGGCGGTAGAAATGCGGAGGAAGATTGCAGCACTGCTAGCGGTCTGTATCGGACTGGGCTTTGTCCTCACCAGTTGCGGTGGCGACGATGACGCCGATACGAAAGCTGCGTTTGTGTACGTAGGACCAGTTGGGGATGCCGGCTGGACTTACGCTCATGACGAGGGTCGAAAGTACGCTGAAAGTGAGACGGGTGTAGAAACCGCGTACGTTGAAGCAGTCCCAGAA
>PBKA01000006.1 GCA_002721305.1 Acidimicrobiaceae bacterium
AGGAAGAGCGACTGCCGTTCGCTTTGCCGAACAAGGAGCAGTAGCGGTAGTCGTAGACATCGATGCAAAGGGAGCCGCTGCCACCGTCGAGCTGATCGAGAAAGACGGAGGAACCGCCTGCTGGTTCGAATGCGATGTGACAGACGTCGAAGGGGTAGACAGCGTCACGAAATCAGTCATTGAACGATATGGGGCTGTAGATGTTCTGGTGACTGCGGCGGCTATTTCCGTGGGCAAGAAAATCCCCGACACACTGCCTGAAGAATGGGATCAAGTGTTCGCAGTTAATGTCAAGGGAACGTACCTATGGATGAGGGCGTGCATTCCTTTGATGACCAAAGGCACAGGGTCCATAGTGGCGCTCGCCTCGCAATTGGCAGTCTCCGGGGGACTATCGAACGCGGCGTACGTCGCATCCAAAGGCGCCATCGTGAGCCTCTGTCGCACAGCTGCTAACGATCACGCGTCGGCCGGGATTCGTATTAATTGCATTCTGCCCGGGGCAACTGAAACCCCGCTTCTGGATCGGTCCTTTGCCCGCTTTGAAAATCCGACCCCCTACATAGAGCGGTCGCTGTCAAGACATCCGCTAGGTCGGTTCGGGCAGCCTGAAGAAGTGGCTGAGGCAGCACTGTTTCTGGCATCGGACGAAGCCAGCTTCACGACTGGCACCGAATTGCGGGTCGATGGAGGTTGGATAGGTGGCTAAGACCCTCCATACACACCCAATGTCGCATTACTGACCTAAAACGGGTCGTCATAGGGACGATTCAGGTCGAGAAGTGCTAGAACGGTGACCCCCATTTGAACACTCGGGAAAGGTGGTCTAGATATGACGTATACAACGGTGCTTAGTTCGCGGGTAGCTGATCTCAACGGATTACAAACTGCTTGGAATGACTGGGCCAAGGAACACGTACTGGCTGAAAGCCAAACCGCAACGGGCGTTTCTATGACTCAGACAATGCTTGGTGGTGATCGTGCCGGTGAAGTGAACGCCTCATTCCAATGGGAATCCATTGACCAGGCGATGACGGGACTGGTGGCGATGAACCAGAGTTCCCGATTAATGGATCTGTACCAAAGCTGCGGTGTGGCCCCTCTCCGGCGCAGTATGGCAAGAGTGTTAGCGCAACGCGGAACGAGAGAAGGTCAATACACCTCGATATTGATGTGCACTGGCGACATGGCAGATGAAGCCACTGCTTCCTCCAATGCCGACACCATGTGGGACGGATTGAGCGGAGCCGCAAATGGTTACGCAGTTAACCAGGTCATAGCTGGCGGAGAATTCACAGGAATGTATGCGCTCGTCAGTTGGACTGACTCTTTGGATGCTTTCATGGAGGCAGCTAACACCACTAATAGCTCTGCTCCGGTGCAACAGATCATGTCGAATCAGAACATCAAATTCGTCAGCCGAGGCTTGTCTCGGAGTCTGTAGTTAACCCGGTTCACCGCTATCGGGTTTGTTACTCCTCGTCGAGTAGACCTTCGGGATCTATTTCAATGTGCCGTCCACTGTTTGCCAAGATCGCCGCGATCCTCCGACGTTCCTCCAGTTCCTCTTCGTCGAGATCGTCATCTGGCCGCTCAGAGCCAGGCTCAGTCACCGATCAACCAATCTTGGCTCACACCGCATCTAAACAAGCCGCATAGATCAATCAAGTAACGAACGACTAATCACTACGTCTTGGATTTCGGTTGCTCCATCAACGTAATGGGTTAGCCGCGAAGCAGCGAGATGACGAGGTAAAGGGTGGTCTCTTCGCGCGCCGTTTGCTCCCATCACTTGCATGCATGAAGCGATGCCACTTTCGGCGACGCGAGTCGAAAACTTTTTTGCGTGCGCTGCTTCCACTGCAGCATCACGGCCCTCTTGGAACGTGCGAGCGGCACGATAGGTGAGAAGACGCGACGCTTCGAGATCAGTAGAGACATCTGCCAGTTTGAACCGCACACCCTGTAGATCTGCAAGACGGCCACCGAAAGCCAGACGTTCGCGAACGTAATCTGAAGCTGTGGTCAGGGCTGTTCGGAGCATCCCACAACACATAGCGCCGACCAGCACTCGTGCTAAATCGATTCCCTCCATCGCAGCGCGGAAACCTTCCCCTACGGGAACAAAGAGAGATTCTGCTGGCACCTGGCAGTTATCGAAACGGATGCTGTTGGCACCCAAACCGTGACCTCCCAACATCTGATAGCCGGGGGTTTTGATTACGCCTGGACCATTTGCATCAATGAGGAACGTCGCTATACCTCGATGTCCAAGGGAAGAGTCTGTTTGTGCGTAAACGGAAAGAACATCAGCGTCGGTGCCGTTGGTGGCCCAGGCTTTCTCACCGTTGAGGACCCATTCTTCTCCGTCTTGTGCTGCGCTCACTGTTATGGCTGCCGCGTCGGACCCGACGTTGGGCTCGGTTAACAGGAACGCACCGAGCGAACTTCCGTTTACGAGTCCAGGCAGAACTTTGGTGCGAAGGGACCCCTCGGCGCGCCGCGCGACCGCTCCTGCCAGGTTGTTGTGGCAGACCAGGGAGAAAGCAACTGCAAAATCCACCGCAGCTATTTCTTCCAACACGCGGGCTAACCCAACGACGCTCACCTGTTCGCCGCCATCTTCGGAAGAGACCAAAAGCCCAGTCAAACGATTCTGGCCAGCGCTCTCAAACGCTTCGGTTGCGAACCGGCGTTCTGCTTCCCAGGTCTCGGCCATAGGCGCCACCACATCTTTTGCCCAGTCGTGAGCGCGTTGGACAGCTCCAATATCGCGACCCTCTAAACCACCGTCGAGATCTAATTCCACGTTTGGAGGGTAGCTAACAGCGGCCCAGCCGTGCATTGAGCGTTCTCAATCAGGGTTCTGGTTCGTTAGGGGAATTCAGCTAACTATCGCCATCGGAACTGCGGCCGATGAGTGTTGGATAGATGGCTAAGACTCTTGCTCTGTATAGAACTTTGCTTCAACATCGAACTTGTTGGGTTTGAGAAAGAACCCCAAAATTACTGCACCATCGACACTTCGAGCCTCGTGTCTGTTCCCGGCCGGCCGCCAGATGTAATGACCCGGCAGAGCCTTCCCTTCAGCGTCTTCGAAAGACCCCGAAATCACCCAAGTTTGTTCGATGTCGGTGTGTTCGTGTTTAGGAACTACGGCACCGGGTTCGAGCTTGAACAGGATCGTAGATCGGCCAGATTCCGGATCAGACCAGAGAACCTTGTGTTGAATGCCAGGGAAATCTGAAGTGCTCCATTCCATGTCTTCGGGATCGATGTACACAGACTTCAATTCAGGTGGATTTCTGATGACTTCCATTCTTTGCCCCCTCCAGCGCTCTAGAGTTCAACACAAATACTTGGGTCGTGTGCGACCGTGTGCCCTGGGGTTGTGATTGTGATGAGTTGGAAAGATGTAGACAAAGGTTGGGGTGACCAAGCAAAGGTTTGGGCATCAATTATGGAACCTCGCTGGTGGCCGGAATTCGATGCGGTTCTCAGAGCCACTGATGTTGGCGAAGCTACCCAATACTTGGATATAGCGTGTGGCTCTGGCCTGATGGTGAACATGGCATCCAGACGTGGTGCTCAGGCTCATGGACTAGATGCTTCGGATCGACTACTTGCTCTGGCGAGGCGACGTACCCCAACGGCTGATATTCAGCACGGAGATATGAACGACCTACCGTGGGAAGAGGGAACTTTCGATGTAGCGACCAGTTGTCGCGGAATTTGGGGACCCAACCAGGATGCCGTTCATGAAGCAGCGCGGGTGTTGAAGCCCGGTGGTTGTTTGGGACTCAGTTTTTTTGCTGCTGGTCGTGAGAGCAATCAAATCGGGAAAGCCTTCCATGCAATTCGCCGTGTCTCAGAACACGAAATCGAATGGTCCCAGCAACTGGGACAAATCGGGCAGACAGGTCGGGCCGAGGAAATGTGCGAGACGGCAGGCCTTATTCCTGGCGAAAGACAGTCATTAGAGTTCGACCTTGAGGGCGCCGACATCGAACATGAGGTGAAAGCCTGGATGTCCGCGGGGCCAGCCTGGATGGCGATCCAAGAACGCGGCGCCGAAGACGTCGAACACTCATTGCGCACCGAGCTAGCAGAGCTCGAAGAAGAAGGCATCGGCGTTCGAACCCAGGTGATCATTGAATTTGTTGTGGCCCAAAAACCGTCCTGAATTGTTCAGGAATTGGACTGCCAGTTCCGACGCCGCTAACAGCCGGATGACCCGCAACCAAAAAATAGCTAGCGTTCTGGAATGAGCGAAGTTATTGAGGAACTAGAACAGCGTCGTTGGCAAGCGATGATTGAAGCAGATTTGGCGACCTTGGATCGCCTGCTTCATCCCAACCTCAGATACACCCATTCAACCGCTGCCGTGGATTCGAAGGAGTCCTATATGGCAGCTATCGATGCCGGTGTTTTTGATTATCGAGAGGTAAACGCCAGCGAAGTTGAGATCCAAACCTTTGAGGATCTAGCGTTGGTGAACGGAACCGCTGAGATAACTGTCGTTGCTCGCGGCAAGGAATTCTTGCTACGAAGTCGCTACACCTGTGTTTGGGTGAACCAAAGCGATGAATGGAAATTCCTTGCCTGGCAAAACACGCCGATACCCGGATAAATGTTTCTCATGAAAGTTATTCAGTCGAGGGTTCAGCAAAAAAGAAGATCACAAAGCTCCGACGCTCAAAGGGTCGCCAAGTTCGCGTATGGTCGTATGACAGTCTCAGATCAAATGGGGAACACATGAGTGAGGGCGCTGAGATCGTCGGCTATGACGTTGCAGCCGTCGAAAAGTGGATCAATGAAAACACAGAAGGGCTGGAACCACCCTTTGGGTGGACCCGTCTAGAAGGCGGTCACAGCAACCTCACCTACGCTCTGAGAGACCAGAACGGTCGTACTGCTGTTGTTCGTCGCCCTCCAATGGGGGAGTTGTTGCCGAAGGCCCATGACATGGGACGCGAGTTTTCTATCATCAGCGGTCTGGGGCCCACCGCAGTTCCCGTACCAGTTGCGTACGGGTATTGCGAAAGTCCAGACGTTACGGGAGCCCACTTTTATGTAATGAGTCAAGTTGATGGCAAGGCGCTCTTTGAACTTGAGGATGCTCACGAATACCTAGATGTGAATGCCAGAGCCAACGTGGGTCTTTCGTTTATGGATGTATTGGCAGCGCTTCATTCCGTAGACCCTGACGAGGTGGGCTTAGGTGATCTAGGAAAGAAAGAAGATTACGTGGGTAGACAAATTCGAACCTGGTATCGAAGCTGGCAGGCGTCGGCTGAAGGTGCGGCGTATGACGACCCTGACCTACACGAGTTACACAGCTTTCTCGAAGCGAGGCGTCCGGAACAAGGACCAGCGCGTGTAGTTCACGGCGACTATGGCTTACACAACTGTCTCGTAGACGAAAACGGCCAGATAACAGCGGTCTTAGATTGGGAAATTTCGACACTCGGCGATCCGATGGCTGACTTCGCGTACGCCTTGAACACTTGGGCAGAACCGGCGGATGAACTAGTTAACAAAGAAAATTCTCCAACGTTGGCTGAAGGTTTCCTCGGACGCTCGGAACTCATCGAACGCTATGAATCAAAGACCCGGTGCGATCTAAGTAATCTTCCGTACTACCTCAGCTTCAATCACTTTAAGACTGCATGCATTGTTCACGGCGTTTATGCCCGCTACATGCAGGGACAGAAGTCCACTGAAGGAGTTGACCTCGACTACTACAGAACTCGGATAGGAGTATCGATCGAGTTAAGCAAGCAAGCTGCTGCGGACCTTAGCTGAGGATCCGAATTTGCGAACGGATTGGAATCCTCTGTTACGACAGCAATTTGCTGAGCCGTATTGGGCACAGCTCCAAGGATTCGTGCAACACGAACGGGAGACAACTGAGGTCTATCCACCAGATGACGACGTCTACGTAGCCCTGCACCTCACTTCGTTCGCTGAGGTCAAAGTGCTAATTCTCGGGCAGGACCCATACCACGGTGAAGGGCAAGCCCATGGTTTGTGTTTCTCTGTTCGCCACGGGATTGAGATCCCACCATCCTTACAAAACATCTACAAGGAAATGCATTCAGACTTAGGTGTTGTGCCGCCGAACCATGGGAATCTTGAAGGATGGGCGAGGCAAGGGGTGCTGCTCCTTAACGCGGTATTGACGGTTCGAGCAAGAAACGCAGGATCCCATCGAAACAGAGGTTGGGAAAGCTTCACAGATGAAATCATCCGCGTCGTTAACAGCAAAGAAGACCGAGTGGTGTTCATTTTGTGGGGAGCGTTTGCTCAGAAGAAAAAGATGCTTATCGATGCCTCTCAGCACGTTGTCATTGAAGCGCCGCACCCTTCCCCACTTAGCGCGCATAGAGGCTTTTTCGGTAGCCGCCCGTTTTCTCGGACTAACGCAGCTTTGGTCGAAGCAGGAATAGATCCCGTCGATTGGGCCCTACCTCATAACTGATTTTGAGTTAAATGAGGTTCAAATCCGTTGCGAGTCTCAACCCATTCGATCTGGGTCAAGGTAACGCAGTCCGTTTTCTCAGAAACACTGATAGTAAAGCATCCCCGGTGAACCGAAACCCCGCGAGCCCAGACTTCGCTAAGCCAACGGGGATGCAACAACATTTCGATGCGGCTATTCCGGCCTGAGATCTTGCCCTTGACTGTGGGTTCCCTAGATAAGTCAACATGGCAGACGAAAGGCAGCAAAGCCGGATTAGGGATGGCGGGTCTCTGATGGCTGAGGGCCCGCACGAATGACCGGCGCGCTCTAAGTTTGGTCGCATCTGAAAGATGACGACTCACAGCAGGTGCGAAGTCCCATCCGCGTTGGTGACCCTCATCAACCACCGTTGCCATTGCCCTATCAAGAAAGTCATGAGGCAATGTGGTGACGACTTCGCCCATCTTCATGGCGCGATCTCGGGGAAGGTCATAGAGAAAATCTTGAACTCCTTCAGAACGGAATCGCTCGAGAGCTGTTTTGAGCCACCAGCGCCGCTGATGGTCTGCCTCGTGCCAAGGGGCCCATTCTTCGACGAAACCCCCATCGGAAACTGCCAATTCCCACAATTCGAATATCTCTAAGCACCGAGGTTTAGGTCCACCGAGCGCTACGAGCGTTTTCTCTGCACGAATGTCAGGGTGGTGTATGAGTTGGAGCTCACCAGTGGACCAAGTAATGGTGTGCCGTTGTCCTTCGCAATCTACATCGAAGCTCGCGTCAACTGCGTGGTCATACCAGGGCACTGTTCTTACCGAGAACCTTTGAAAGAAGCACAATTTTGGCCGTCAAACCGCACGGTAACGAAGCTAGTCATCCCAACACTTCGTCGTTCGACTTCCCTGCACGTTTCCCTGGTCAGGTTTGGCTCCGGCCCACGGATGCCTGTGTAGACGCTAATTCGAATCTGTCGCCACAATGGTGGCTACGCTTTCGGGTGATGCATGACTTAGTGGTACGAAACGCTCGAATTGTCGATGGAAGCGGAACCCCTGAATTTGTCGGGGATCTAGCCGTTTCCGAAGGGCTTGTGACAACAGTTGGCAATGTCGAAGGCGCAAGTCACAGGGAAGTTGATGCCGACGGTCAACTCCTTTTACCGGGGTGGGTGGACATCCACACTCATTACGATGGGCAAGCGACTTGGGACCCGGAGATGACGCCATCGTCGTGGCATGGAGTTACGACAGCAGTATTTGGTAACTGCGGTGTGGGTTTCGCGCCGGTTCGACCAGGGAGCGAAGAATTCCTGATCAATTTGATGGAGGGCGTCGAGGATATTCCGGGAACAGTTCTTGCTGAGGGAATCGATTTCTCATGGCAAAGTTATCCCGAATACCTCGATGTCTTAGAGAGCATGCCTCGTGTCATGGACGTAGGAAGTCAGATCCCACATGGGGCTCTCCGGTTTTTTGTCATGGGCGACCGAGGTGCAGATCACCTTGAGGTGCCTACGTCCGAAGAACTCTCACAATTGGAGCATTTGATAGGCGAAGCGCTAGAAGCTGGGGCGCTTGGATTCAGCACCAGTCGAACCACCAAACACAAGGCGGCTGACGGTCGGTTGACACCATCCTTGAGCGCCGGAGACCCAGAGTTGACCGCAATTGCCAATGCTATGCGCGACGCCGCAGCGGGAGTTCTACAGGTCAACAGTGATTTTGGCCCAGGCGAATTCGAGGCTCTGCAAGGAGCGGCTGAAATTTCTGGGAGGCCTTTGTCTGCCCTAATCATTCAAGTTGACCAGTCTCCGGATCTCTGGAGGCAGACGTTAAAGCAAATAGGCAATGCGAACGCCAAGGGAATTCGGGCTACGGGCCAAGTCGGCTGTCGGCCCATCGGAGTTTTGCTCGGGCTTGACGCGACTGTTAATCCCTTTGGGAACCATCCTGCGTACAAAGCCATTTCGCACCTCCCGATCGGTGAGCGAGCAGCATTGTTGCGCGATGACCGAGAGTTACGGAGGGAACTAATAGACCAGCGTCCAGCAGATGGCTTTAGCGAGTGGATGAATTATGCATTAACGCGCGCGTTTGAATTGGGCCCTGATCTGAACTACGAACCTGAACCCGAGACCTCAGTAGCGCTTCGAGCCACAACAATGGGGGTTAGTCCATGGGAGTTGGCCCTTGATCTCTTGGCTAGCGGAACTGGCGAAACACTCTTGCTGTATCCATTTGAAAATTACAGTTCCGGCTCATTAAACGAAGTATTCGAAATGCTTACCGACCCACACACCATTTGTGGAGTTGGAGACGCAGGCGCTCATGTCGGAACGATTTGTGATGCTTCCTATCCCACCTATTTACTTACTCACTGGGGACGTGACAGGACCCGCGGAGATCGTCTTCCCCTAGAATTCTTAGTCAACAAGCAAACCCGTCGAACAGCTGAGACCTACGGATTATTCGACAGAGGACTGTTAAGGCCGGGCTATAAAGCTGATTTCAACATTGTTGATTTCGAACGTCTTTCCGTTGGATCGCCCGAATTGATTTACGATTTACCAGCTGGCGGAAAGCGCCTAGTTCAAAGACCCGAAGGCTACAGCAACACGTTTGTCTCTGGCGTAGAGGTCGCTAACGGGGGTGAGGCCACAGGAGAGCGCCCGGGGCGACTAATACGAGGCGCTCAGAACGGCCCGAGGTAAAGGCAAATGGGTGGGCCACTTCCGCTGAACGACGTTACGGTGATCGATTTGACCATCGCGCGCGCCGGACCCACTGCGGTACGACAACTCGCGGATTGGGGTGCAAATGTCGTCCGCGTTGAATCACCCGAAGGTGGATTCGAGGCAGGAGGACGCTCCTCACCTGACTACCTGAATCTTCATCGGAACAAGCGGTCAGTCGTGATCGACCTGAAACATCCCGAAGGTCGGTCAACGCTTCATCGAATGGTGCAATCCGCAGATGTAGTAGTTGAAAATATGCGTAGTGCGGTCAAACACAAGCTGGGGTTTGATTTTGAGACTCTTGCGGGCGTTAACCCCAGCGTCATCCTCGGATCAATTTCAGGATTCGGTCAAGACGGACCATATGGGCATCGAGGCGGAGTGGACCAGATAGCCCAAGGAATGGGCGGGATGATGAGTGTCACCGGGCTACCCGGTCAAGGCCCAGTTCGAGCGGGAGTTGCAATCAGCGACGTTACAGCGGGACTGCAACTTGCGATAGGAATCTTGGTAGCACTCCATGAACGCCAGAAAACAGGTAAAGGGCGTTGGGTTCATACTTCCTTGCTTGAATCCATGATCGGAATGCTCGATTTCCAAGCTGCCCGTTGGACGGTTGAGCGCGACAATCCGCCTCAGGCGGGAAATGATCACCCGACGATGGGACCAATGGGGATGTATGCAACCGCTGATGGCTTTATAAATATTGCGGCTTCGGGCGGACGTCTTTGGGAAGAATTCTGTCGAGAGTTGGGAGTTGCGGATTGGCTAGACGATGCGAGATTCTCCACCGTTTCTGCTAGGCGCGACAACAGAGATGAACTGAATCGACTGATCGAGAAAGAGTTGTCGAACGACACGACTGAGAACTGGGTTCTTCGTCTCAATGACGTAGGTGTTCCTTGTGGTCCCGTGAATACGGTCGCTGAAACTTTCTCGGACCCACAAGTGAGACACCTGGGTATGGCAACGCCAGTGCAACATCCGTCGGCCGGGCAAATCGAGATAGTCAGAAACGCAACCAATATCGAAGGCGTCGCCCCCGACATCCGAATGCCAAGCCCACTAAAGGGTCAACATTCTTGGGAACTCCTAATCGAATTCGGTTTCACCGAAGATGAAATCGATGAGTTAGCTCAGTGCGAAGCTATTCAGTTCAACCCCGGGTAAGCGGCGCGTCAGGCGGAGTTTCGGTCATTGGGTAAAGGAACTTAGAACCCTGCCTTTTTGTCGACTACCCCTTCGAATGGCCGTCCCTCTCGCAGGGCCACGAGATTTCGGCAGAACCTTTCGAGGTTTCGGCGACCTCGATGTTGACTAGCTCCAGCGGTATGTGGGGTCATTACGCAGTTGTCGAAGGCCCATAGGGGACTTTCGGGCGGCAACGGTTCAACCGGGGCCACGTCAAGTGCCGCTCCACCGATGATGCCCTCTGCCAGCGCCTTCTCAAGGCCTGGGCCGTCGATGATCTCTCCCCTCGTGACATTCAGAAATATGGCGGTTGGTTTCATTTGCTGGAAGAACTCATAGTCGCACATCCCTCTGGTGTCATCAGTCAAAGGAAGCCCCACAGCGAGGACATCGCTTGACTCGACGATGTCAGACATAGAGTTCATGTCTTCTACTATTGCTACCCCGTCGCTAGGTTCGACTGGGAAGGCGTCCAATGCGCGGACCTTCATCCCAAAAGCTATGGCTCGCCGTGCTAGGTGTCGGCCGGTTCCCCCGAACCCGACAATTCCCATGGTTAGACCCTCGAGTTCGATCTCGGAGAACCTCATCATTTCTCGATTCTCGAGAGTCCACCCGTCGGACCCGAGTTCAATTGCTGTTTTGATCCTTCGGGTCAAGGCCAACAGCAACCCAAAGGCAGTGTCGGCTAAATGACCACCTACGAGACCCTTTTCTCCAGTCAGAATGACGTTGCTTTCGACGAACTCGTCATACATAAACATGTCCACGCCGGAGGCCGTGGCATGAACCCACAGCAGGTTTGGCGCAGCCTCAAAAAGCCATTTGGGAGTGATACCCAAAATCACATCGGCGTTGGAGGCGAATTCGACGCCTTCCTTAGCGCTGTCGACGATGGTCACAGTCGATCCTGGGCCCGCGGCGTCTCGGATCATCGACTCTTCCTCAGGAGATACTTCGGGCAAGGTAAGTGTTTTTGTCACCAAGACGTTGAGGGGTTCATCGGGAACAGGTAGTTGAGAACTCATGTATAACTCGTTTCAACATGGCCGATTTGTGAATACTCAGCAAGCCAATGTTCCCCTGCTTCTACTCGATGGCGCGTGTAGGCGCCGGTAATAACTTTTTGTCCAGCTTCGATACTTAACCCGAAGCGGTGCAAAGTAGCAGCTAGTCGAGAGATCGAAATGAAGGGATTGTCAACCTCTTGTCTATGGACGCAACGAAAGCACTCTTCCCCGTTTCGGTAAAGCACGATTTCAGTGTCGTCAATGTCTTGAACATCGTGCACAGGAACACCGGTTCCTTCGACGATGGCCCAGTTAGTGAGATTGTCGGCGACCAACATTGCAAGATTTCCGCCTACAACTGCGCGTCTCTCATTAAGTTCGTAGCCTGCTGCGACTTGCGCTAGTCGACTCGGAACGGTTTCTGGGTCCACGTCAGGTCCCGAGATGGTTTCACCGACGGTGAAACACATTTCGGGTTCAATGGTCGCCCCTGCCGTTGATGCGGCGGACAATGAGATACCGCTTTCAAAGCGTTGCATCAGATGCCCAAAGGGTCGATCATCAATCCCAACTTGTTTTCTGGCCCGATCAGAAGTCAGTCCGACTTTCCATCCGATTTGAGTTAGCCCGCTTTCGATTCGTCTCCTGCGGATCTCAGCCTGGATTGTTAGCCCGTCGTTGAAGTCAAGATCAGCAAAGGCTTCGTCAGAAAGCTCATGGCCTGTCTGGTAATGATCCCAGAGGACATCTGCCGCATGCGACTGGGAGCGGTTGAGCGAATTCACTGAACTGACGGTAGTCGGGGTTACGTTGTGTGCGCTTCTTTGCTGTGCTTGCAAAGAGGTTCAGATCAGACCGCGGCGGCTCTCACTCCAGGGAACATCCCGATCTAAGCGAGGTTCCCCCGGAAGGCCAAGTACTCGTTCACCCAGAATGTTCCGTTGAATTTCATCCGTACCGCCTCGGATCGACATTGACGGTGCAGTCATGGTCTCTATGTAGCCGTGCCCGTCTTCGAGCATGCCGTGAGCGCCTGAAGTCATGTTGGTGAGATATGAACGACCTTTGTAGGACTTAACGCTTCGCAGCTTTGCTCCACTGCCGGCTGGTCCCGGGGAACCACTAGACCGGGCTTCATCGGCAGCCCTCTGTGATGTCCATCTACTGGTCGCATCGTGGGCATAGAGGTTGGCAACTTGATTTCGCCAAGCTCCGCTTTGTTCGTTGGCTAACCCTTGGAGGTCCACTATCCAACTCGGCAGCTTTAGACCGCGGGCGTTACCGTCACCTCCGCCGCGACTGCCCCCTCCAGCACGTTCGTGAGCGAGGACCGTCATAGCAACTCTCCAGCCTTCACCGATATCGCCGATGCGCCATCGGTCAAGAACGCGAGCGCCATCGACGAATACCTCGCTGAAATGAGCATCGCGGTTCATTTGCATCAGAGGGCGAATCTCGACACCGTCTAGGGACATAGGTAATGCGAACATTGTGAGGCCCTTGTGTTTGGGTTGCCCAGGGTCGGTACGGGCGAGACATATGGCCCAATCGGCCCACATGGCTCTGCTGGTCCAGGTTTTTTGGCCACCCACTATCCACTCTTCACCATCTTGTTGTGCGCTGAGGGCAACGTTGGCGAGGTCGGACCCAGCTTCGGGTTCCGAAAACATTTGACACCAGATCGATTCACCGGAAGCAATGGGTTTCAACCACTCGCGTTGTTGTGCGCTGTTGCCATGTGTCAGCAGCGCCGGCCCGACCATTCCTAAGCCAATGGCAAATGGATAGAGGTCAGGGACAACGAATTCGCGAAGGACGCGACCGATACGAGCATTATGGCTAGCAGAAGCATCTTGGCCCCCATGTTCCTCAGGCCAAGTCGGAACATGCCAACCTCCGTTCACGGTATTGGCGAGGTAGCTTCGGCCTTCGTTGAGATCATCAGAGCCCGCACCCATCGTGGTTAATCGTGTGTCGGCGTTCCGCCGCTCAAGGATGAGGTCCAGTTCCGCCCTGATCTGCTCCTCGCTTAGCTCACTCACAATAGAAAGCTCCGTGATCCATTCGTTTCTACTTTCGCGAGAAGTTAGGAACGCGTCGTTCGTTCATTGCGGTGACGCCTTCCTTCCAGTCTTCGGTTCCACGCAAACGATCTTGCTCTTCCTTTTCGTGATCAGTTGCAGCTTTGATCGCTTGAGGTAGATGTCCCCTCATGGTTTGTCGAATCGACTCGACGGCCAACGGTGCGGATGCGGCGATTTCCGATGCGAAGTCATTAGCGGCTGAGCGCAGCTCGGCAAGCGGAACCAACTTGTCGACCAAGCCAATTTCGGCAGCTTGAGCACCTTTGATTCGCGCACCGGTATAGAGCAACTCCAAAGCTTTCTGTTGTCCTACGAGTGAGGGCAGAGTGACCGTCAATCCGAAACCATGGTGAAATCCGAGTCGAGCGAAGTTTGCCGTGAACCGTGCCTCCGGAGCGGCTATTCGAAAGTCAGCAAAACATGCCACACCTAAGCCACCGCCCACAGCTGCTCCCTGTACCGCTGCCACTACTGGAGTTTTGCAACTGAACAGGTCGAATGCTGCATCGTAGAGATGACGGTTCGAACCGTCAGAGTTCTTTGCCGTGATTTCTCCGCCTCGGCTGCCATCGTTGTGGAACTGTGCGCCAGCGCAAAAATTCTTTCCTTCGGCGCAGAGGACTATTGCGCGACAGTTTTCATCGTCGTCTAGATCACCGAACGCTGACACAAGTCCATCAATCAGCTCTAAGTCGAAGAAGTTGTTAGGTGGACGACGGATCTCCGCAGTCGCTACATGATTTTCTAGGGAGACATGAAGGTCTCCGTATATGCCGAATTCACTCATGTAAGGATGCTAGATCTGATTGGGACATCTGCGCCCGAGATCCATCTCTAATTGAAGTTTGCCGATCCACCTGTAATCAGGGGATATAGCTGATCGGCGCCCTGAGATACGGCGACTTTGCCCAGCCACTTGGTCCACTCAGCGTCTCCTCCGTATTCCTTCCGCCATGACCAGAGGCGGCGACTCAGATGGTGAAGCGGGTATTCCTGGGTCATGCCCATCGCGCCATGAGCTTGGTGACACGCCTTCGTAGCTCGGGCTGCGGCCTGGTTCGCTATCAACTTGGCGGCAGCAATTTCGAATTGTGCTGCCCCGCGATTCGCTTCCCGCGCAGCAGTTTCTGCCACCATTCGCGCTAGAGCCGCATCCTGGGCTCCCCAAACTAAGTGTTGTTGCACCGCTTGGAATTTGGCGACAGGGCGACCGAATTGCACGCGGTCGTTCGTGTAGGAGACTGTCAGTTGGCTCATCTTTTCGATGGCGCCAGCCATGAGAGCGGCTCGAGAGAGCGCGCCGCGGAATCGAAATGCTTCCAGATCAATTCCCGACTCCGTTGGCGCGACAGGTACGTGGACCTCGTCGAAGTCCACGGTGTCGCGAGGTTCGCCCGCCATGTTAGTCATGGGTTCAACGTGGCAATCTTCAACGTCGATTGAAGCAACCACTGTCTGTCCATCAACTTCTAGGGGAACAACAATCCTTTCCGCAACGCGGGCCCAGGGCACACGAAGAGCGCGTCCAGAAACGGTCAGTTCATCACCGGATACTGATCCCCTTAATTCGCTTCCGCCGTTGGGGACGACGGTAACGATTCCTGCAGGTAGCTCCTGACCTGAACTGGCGAGGAGCCAACCTCCAAGTATTCCCGTCTCTGCGGCAGGAATCGGAGCGGCATGGTACCCGACCACTCGCAGCACCTCCAACGCGTCGAGCAGAGATCCTCCAGAACCTCCGGCTGCTTCGTCGATTGATACCCAAGGAAAGCCAGTGTCTGCGAACGCATTCCAAATTTCGGGTGCCTCGCCCCTCGTTTCGGCCAGTTGGACCGCCTCGTGGCCACAAATTTCTGAGAAGAGACGATCGGCGGTTTCGGTGACTAAAGGGTCAACATGAACGGGGTCTGTCATGTCGGTAGCCCTTTCAGTCCCTTCGAGGCAACGGATCGAAGAATTTCAATAGTTCCGCCCCTGATGGTGTTACCTGGGAAAGTAACAACGCATTGCGCCAAGAGTCGTTCAAACAGTGATTCTGAGTCCGGTGAATACTCAAGGTCAATGAGATGAACGAGCTTCTCAACTACCTCTTGTTCGAATCGGGTACCCATTTCTTTGACGAGTGACGATTCAACCGAGGGAGCTTCTCCGGTGTCAATCAAGCGGGCTACCGAAAGAGAAAGGTTGCGTATACCCCACCAGCGCGCCGCTAATTCGCCGAAGAGGTCCGCAACCGTGTCCTCGAGTTCTGTTCCCCGAGCCTCTCGAAGTAGCTGTTCAACGGTGGAAAAAGGCGACAGCCAGCGATCGGGACCGCCTCTCTCATACGCCATTTCGGTCGTATTTTGATGCCAACCCATTCCTAGGTCGCCGACCACATTCGTGTCTGGAACAAAGACTTCATTAAATGTGACTTCGTTGAAGTGATGAGAGCCGTCAAGGAAAGGTATGGGACTGATTTCTAATCCGGGTGACCTCAGATCGATGAGAATTTGAGACAAACCAGCATGTTTGTTGCCGTCTTCCATTGGGGAGGTACGTAAGAGACAAACGAACCAGTCGTTTTCATGGGCCCCCGAGGTCCAGATTTTTGTGCCATTGATTATCCAACCATCAGAGGCTCGCTCAGCTTTGGTGGACACCGAAGCCAAGTCCGATCCGCTGTCGGGTTCGCTCATTCCGATAGAGAATCCGAGTTCTCCGCGACAGATCGCGGGTAGGAAACGTTCGCGTTGTTCCTCGGTGCCGAATTTGAGAATTACGTTTCCCGTTTGTCGATCGCCGACCCAGTGATGACCGACCGGGGCTCCCCACCTGAGCATCTCTTCAACCACGATGAATCGGTCGACCGCTGTGCGATCCGAGCCGCCCCATTCTTTCGGCAAGGCCATACCGACCCAACCACGTGCAGCCATCTTCAGAGAAAAGTCCTTGTCCTTTCGAGCGGCCATCCCAAGGCAAGGTTCATGTGATCCAGGGGGCAGTTCCTCGGCAAGAAACTCTCGCACCTCTTGCTGGAGATCTAACTCTTCTTGGGTCAGTTCAGTTGGGGTAAAACGCATGACGATCATTCTCCGCACAGGCAGTGACGAAGTCAATCTAACCTCGCAACCGACGCTTTAACTTTTCAAGTGTGTGGTGTGACAAATTGTTTAACGAGCCGGCATCTGCTGGTATTCGACCCTCCAATTAAGTTGTAGGTAAAGATCGGAGCGTGAATTACGTGGAGAGCCCGTTTCAGGGACATTCGGCTGTAGTGAAATCGGAATGGATTGATTTCAACGGACACTTCAACGCCGGCTATTACTTGGTGTGTTTCGACGATGCGATTGAGTCCTGGATGGATTTCATCGGATTAGGACGTTCCCATCGAGACCGACATGCCGTCACTACTTTTTCCGCTCAGAACCACGTGACTTATGTGCGCGAAGTCCATGAAGGCGCACAGTTAACCATCAGTACCCAACTCTTAGGGTTCGATAGGAAACGCATTCACGCAATGCAAATCATGGTGAACAGTGACGAAGACTTCGTTGCTGCGACATGTGAAGTGATGTCGCTTCACGTCTCGGAGGAAAGTCGACGTGTTGCCGAGATGCATTCCGACGCGTATGCCCGGTTGGGTGAAATATGGGAGAGCCACAAGAAACTTGATGTCCCACCCCAAGTCGGCCAGGTGATGGCCGTCCCCGGGTGGTCGACGGATTGAGATTCAGTAGGGAGAGTAGGGAATGACACAAAGACTAGAAGGCAAGCGGGCCGTCATCACCGGTGGCGGCAGAGGGATAGGTCGAGCAATAGCACTTGCCTATGCCAGAGAAGGAGCGCTGTGCGTCATTACCAGCCGCAAGTTAGAGGACCTCGAAGCGACTGCAGAGCAGGCCCCCCCGGGGGCGCTCAGGCCCGTCGTGTGCGATGTTTCCGATGACGCTTCAGTTAGCGCCATGGCCGACTTCGTTCATGAGCAATTTGGAGGGGCGGACATTGTCGTCAACAACGCGGGCATACACGCGGCTGGGAGATTCCTGGATATTGATCCGGCTACCTATTCTCGCCTTTTCGAGGTAAATGTTGTTGGAATCGTCCGAGTGAGCCATGCCTTTTTGGAAGGAATGATCGAAAGAGGGCGCGGAAGCATAGTGAATATCGCGTCGACAGCAGGGCTCTTTGAATCACCAGGTCAAGCACCCTACAACGCCTCAAAACATGGGGCTGTGGGCCTTACCAGATGTATGGGACTTGAATTGGCAGCGAGTGGCGTTACCTGTAACGCCATTTGTCCGGGATTCGTCGACACACCGATGCTCGAAGGGTTCGCCGAACTTGTTGGGGCGGAATCCGACGAACTTCGAGCGCAGCTTGCGCAACGAACGCCCATGGGTCGGATCCTGTCACCGGACGAGGTAGCAAATCTCGCCATCTATTTGGGTAGTGACGAGTCGTCAGGTATGACGGGACAAACTATGGCAATAAGTAACGGCATGCGGATGTCGTGAAAGATGACGGCACGGATGTGGTTCAGGCGTTCGTTCGGGTCGGTGACGTGTGCCCCAGCGACGAGAAATTTCGTGAAGCCACCAAGTACTGGACCGGAAGTCTATGGATAGGCATAGGAGCACGGTTTATCGTCTTCCGCTTCGACTCAGGCAATCTTCAGTCCGTTAACGAAACATGCGGGTCGCTTGAGGAAATCGAAAGCCAGTTCGGACTTGTTGCTTCAGCTGACACCTGGCGCAGAGTCCTATTGACCGGGACCGGTAACGGTGCATCAGAAGGCGAAGGCTGGGTTTCTGAGGTTTCTCGAGTGGGGGACAGGGACGTCTATTGGCGGTATCACATAGCGTTGCGGCGGCTGATCGAACTTGCACAGGTAGAAATGCGGTAACGCTCGAATCCGGCCCTGACAGAATTTCTCTCCAAGCGTGGGCTGATGCTTCTAGGCTGGAGTCATGCCTCAGTATCGTTCAACCACATCGACGGCTGGTCGAAATCAGGCGGGAGCGCGAGCGTTGTGGCGCGCCACCGGCATGACTGACGAAGACTTCCACAAGCCGATCATCGCTATTTCCAATTCGTTTACACAATTTGTCCCCGGACATGTCCATCTCAAGGATCTTGGCCAGATGGTCGCGCGTGAGATTGAAGAGGCGGGTGGAGTGGCCAAAGAATTCAACACCATCGCCGTCGACGATGGGATCGCTATGGGTCACGATGGCATGTTGTACAGCCTGCCCAGCCGCGATCTCATAGCCGACTCGGTCGAGTATATGGTCGAGGCGCACTGTGCCGATGCTCTTGTCTGTATCAGCAACTGCGACAAGATCACTCCTGGAATGCTTAATGCAGCCATGCGTTTGAACATTCCAACCGTGTTCGTCTCCGGTGGCCCTATGGAGGCAGGAAAGACGAAGCTTGCTGAGAACAAGGTGGATTTGATCAACGTCATGATCGTTGCGGCAGACGACTCGGTTAGTGATGAAGATGTGGCCGAAATGGAACGCTCCGGGTGTCCCACCTGCGGATCGTGTTCAGGCATGTTCACAGCGAACTCAATGAATTGCTTGACCGAAGCGCTGGGGCTCTCTTTGCCCGGCAATGGAACCGTCGTAGCTACACATGCCGACAGAAAAGAGCTCTTCTTGAGGGCTGGCCGGTTGATTGTGGACTTGTGCCGTCGTTACTACGACGAGGACGACGATTCGGTGCTGCCTCGCAATGTTGCTAGTTTCGAGGCTTTCGAAAACGCCATGTCTTTGGATATAGCGATGGGAGGATCTACCAACACGATTCTGCACCTGCTCGCGGCCGCTCAAGAAGGCGGCGTGGATTTCACCATGGCTGATATCGACCGCCTATCAAAGAAAGTGCCCAACATCTGCAAAGTTGCGCCAGCCACGGAGTTGTTCCACGTCGAAGACGTGCACAGGGCCGGGGGAGTAATGGCGATTCTCGCGGAATTGAACCGCGCCGGCTTGTTGAACAATCAAACTCCAACTGTCTACGAGTCGAGTCTTTTTGAAGCCTTAATGAAATACGACATATCCAGCAATGACGACGATGCTTTGCACGAGTTCTATCGGGCTGGGCCGGCCGGGATCCCGACTCAGGTAGCGTTCAGCCAAGCTGAGCGGTACAAGACCTTGGATCTAGATCGGCAACAGGGATGCATTCGTTCAATAGACCATGCGTACAGTGCTGATGGCGGCCTCGCTGTTCTTTACGGCAATTTGGCCGAAGACGGCTGCGTGGTCAAGACAGCAGGGGTCGACGAATCCAACCTTGTTTTCACCGGCACAGCGCATGTGGTCGAAAGCCAAGACGAAGCTGTGGACCACATTCTCAATGACAAGGTGAGCGAGGGGTCGGTCGTGGTGGTTCGTTATGAGGGGCCGCGAGGTGGACCAGGCATGCAAGAGATGCTGTATCCGACCTCCTATTTGAAATCGAAAGGTCTGGGTAAGGCGTGCGCACTGCTTACAGATGGTCGCTTCTCTGGCGGCACTTCTGGTCTGTCCATAGGCCACGTCTCGCCTGAAGCCGCCGCTGGGGGAACAATCGGTCTCGTTCGAGATGGAGACATCATTCACATTGATATTCCGAATCGATCGATCCATCTGGAAGTCGACGATGACCGAATTGCCGAACGGAGAAAGTTGCAAGACGAGTTGGGCTGGAAGCCGGAGATGCAGCGACCGAGGAAGGTGTCGCTTGCGCTCAAGGCCTATGGCTTAATGGCCACGAGTGCAGACAAGGGCGCTGTTCGCGATCTGAGTGTGTTCCTGTAACTTCAGGCTCCCGAGGTGAGCAGCACCTTTGAGAGTCTGTCAATCCCAGCGTTTCGTCGCTTGTGGGCGGGCGGTTATCTCTTTTCGCTAGCCATATTTGCTCAGATGGTTGCCCGAGGAGCTCTAGCAAAAGACCTGGAGGGGAGCAACGCGGCATTAGGAGCGGTCACGCTCGTCTTCGGCGTTACTGGGCTGGTGACGACACCTCTTGGTGGCGTAGTAGCTGACCGTTTTCCTAAACGCTTGATTTTGCTTATTTCCAACGCATTGTTGCTCGCCTCATCACTCTGGATCGCTTTAGCGGTTCAACTCGAATTTGTTACCTTCTGGATGTTGCTGGGGGCTTCAGCCATTCAATCGGCCGGATTCAGTGGCCTACTACCAGCTCGAATGGCATTCACGGCCGAGCTAGTGGGGCCTGAACGTCTGGCAAATGGAGTGGTGTTATCGCAGATCTCTATGAACTTGAACAGGGTTGTTGGACCCGTGCTGGCCGGCTTGTTCTTAGGGTTTCCAAATCTGGGAATCGGCGCTATTTACTGGATGAGTAGTTGCATCACAGCTGTCGGATGTTTCTTCTTCTTGTCGTTACCTCACGGCCGCCCACAATCTGATCTGAGGAAGCGGTCAGCGGTCAAGGACTTGGTGGATGGAGTTCGATACGGCTTCAAGACGTGGCCGCTTCCGCTGCTCCTCAGCACCTCGGCTCTAGCATTATTGTTCGGCTTCCCGTATGTAGCCTTCCTCCCCAGCGTCGCGGAAGACCTATTCGGTGCTGGTGATACTGGTTACGCGTGGCTCTCCGCTGTAGGAGCAAGCGGCGGCTTAGTCGCAGCATTGTCGATAGCTGGTAGGGCCAAAGGGCCCATCGCCTGGAAAATACACAATGTCGCTGTTTTTGGCTTCGGGCTCGGCATTATAGCTACAGGAGCGGCGCCGACCTTCGCCGTAGCCATGCTTGTCATGCTTTGTCTGGGGGCGGCTACGGCCGCGTTTCAGTCGATGAATGCGACCCTGACGTTGGCTAGCAGCGAGCCGGTCTATCACGGCCGTATGCAGTCACTATTACAACTGGGGTTCAACCTTTTTGGTGTGGCCGCGTTGCCTTTAGGGCTGTGCGCGGACAAGTATGGGCTCCGTGAAACCCTGATAGTTATGGGGCTTTCCGTCGTGATCGTCGGAACAGTTTCGAACTTCCTATATAAAACAAAAGTTCGACCGGAAGACCAATAAGCGATGGGCTGACGGTAACTTCCATTCATGGAGATTTTCGGGGTGGTTAATGCTTCTCCAGACTCGCTGGCGAAGTTCTCGGTTGTCTCCACTGAAGAAGAAGCAAAAGAATACGGAGCGGCTCTTCTCGCTCAGGGAGCCGACCATTTAGATATAGGTGCTCAGGCTTCTCACGGTGATGCCACTTTTGTGACCGCTGATGAGGAGTGGAAAATCATAGAAGGACCCCTCAAAGGGCTTCTCTCACTCGGCGTCGATGTGGCTATTGACACCTGGCAAGTTGAAACTGCGCGCAGAGCATTAGAGGCTGGCGCTCAAATTCTCAATGCGGCTGATGCGTTGCAGACAGAGGCAATGATGGAATTGGTGGCGAGTCGGGAGATTCAAGTTGTGCTGCCGTTCATGTTGGGTCCCGATCCGCGACATCTAAAGCACGTAGAAGGCGACCCAGTCCAAGTAATGGTTGATTGGTTTGATTTACAACTGGAACGTGCAGAGCGGTGGGGGGTCCGGGAACGTCTTGTACTAGACCCTGGTACCGGATTCGCGCCAGCCCATTGGGACTGGGAGGAGAGGTACGAGTACCAAAAAGCGATCTACACGGGTTTGGATCGCCTACGGCGGTTTGATCTTCCCATATACGTACCCATCGCTTGGAAGCAGACAGCAGACAGACTCGAACTCATCGATCTGGTACTGGTTCAGGAAGTGGAGTATGTGCGGGCGCATATACCGCAACAAATCCGTGATCGACATGCTGCTATTCGCAAAGGCAAGCCATTACCCACTTCCGACGTTTGGGACGGCTATGACTGAAGACTTATCCAGGTATTGCTTCCAAACGCGCCCTCACATGTTTGTGGTGAGGTGTTAAAGCCAACCAGTCACGGTCTTCTAGGTCGGTTAACTCATTCACTGCAACACCGTGAATCTTGTGTTCCCCGTTCTCGTCGGGGTACTCCATACCGAAGCCGTGAGGCAAACTCACTTGCCCCTCCATCATTGTGTCGGTGATGTCGGCGGGAGCTTCGGCTTCACCCCGCTTAGTGATGACCCGCACTCTTTGGCCATCGGCCACCCCCAGCCGGTCGGCGTCAAGAGGATTGATTCGCAGAGCACCATCCTTGTCCTTTTTGCGCCAGAACGGATCGCGAATAATGTCATTGACCGTTGACCCTCGATGTTCTCCAGCGGTTAACACGAATGGGTAGGCATCAGTAGGTGACGCTGGTTCTTCTGAGGCTAAACCGCGTAACTCTGCCACTAACTCTTCTATGTGAATGTGGATCTTGCCGTCAGGAGTCCTGATTCGATCGAAACTGGTTGAATAATCACTGGTGCTAAACACCATGCCGGATTTGGCGTTAAGGAGCGCATCAAAGAGATTATTGGCGAGCTCGAGACCGTCGCCTTTCACGCCCGCTGCTCTAATGGCATCCGGGAAACGCATAGATGCCTGCATAGCGGACCCAAACATCACTGCGGCGGGTGCCATTGCCCCGAGGCTTTGTCCAAGAGAGCGGTACAGCGCGGTTGGAAGCTTGGCACCCAGATCCGGATTATCTGTCGACAAACGCGTAAAGGTTTCAATAAAGGCTTCACGACTTTCATCAGCAGCTTCGGCTAGCTCGTGAATGCCCTCTGGTTCTCCACCCATTGCTTCTACGAGCCGGGCATGAATTTCTGCCTCCGGTAACGTGTCACCCAGCGGTTCAAAAATTGGTTGGCGAATATGGAAAACATTTGACGGCATCTCACCAGCAAAAAACGTCGCTTCTGGTTTTTCGTATTGAGAACAAGCAGGTAGTACGTAGTGGGCTTGGCGGGCCGTTTCGGTCATCGCTACATCGATGACAACAAGACATTCAAGTTTCGCGAAGGCTTCGCGGAACCGCTTCGAATCGGGCAACGAATGAACCGGGTTTGACGATTCGACAATCATGCCCCTGAACCGATCTGGATGATCGGTGTCGATAGCGTCAGGTATGGCAGCGCAGGCGAACAGCCCACACAGTAGTGGTGTGCCCGTTACGGGCTCGGTTGCGCCGTCGGCACTATGACCACAAATCGGGGCCAACCTGTTAGGAATATTCATTCCTCCTTCATTTCCAAAGTTACCGGTGAGCAGGTAGAGGAGGCGTTGCAGCCAACTGTTCAGTGTGGAGTGCGGCGCCATTTCGATGCCAAGGTCTTCTTCTGTGGCCATTGACCGGGCATTTGCCATGGTGCGAGCAGCGGCCCTCAACTCTTCTTCAGGGATCCCGCACTTTCGCGCGTAATCCGTGATGTCGACTTCGTCCAACAAGGGTTTGAGTTCATCCCATCCGACACATTGGTCGTTCAAAAATTTGTCATCCGTTAGTCCCTCTTTAACCATTGTTGAAAGGACTGCCGCTAAAGCCCAGGCGTCCGTCCCTGGCCTTACCCGAAGATGGTGGTCAGAGATGTTGGCTGTCTCTGATATGCGAGGGTCGAAGACAACGATCTTGCGGGTCTCATCGTTCTTTATGGCGTTCAAAACATTGCGAGCCTCAGGAAATCCATGACTGTGCCACGGGTTCTTACCTATGAATACGGCGCAATCCGTGTGGTGAAAATCTGGAGACGCCCCAATATCTTGACGACCAAAGAACTTGCCTTGTACCCAATACATTCCCGTCTTTTCTTGAGCCAGAGCGTTACTCCGGTATTGGACGCCGAGAGTCTGCAAGACGCTCCGGGCATAGGCACCGGGGAAGTGGTTGCCCTGTCCGCCACCGCCGTAATACATAATCTTGTCGCCACCATAGGTGTCTCGGATTCCGACCAATTGGTCGGCGACCTCTTTGATCGCCTGATCCCAGCTGATCTCCGCGAAAGTTCCGTCTTCCATCCTCTTCAACGGGGCCGTGAGACGATCGCGGCCATTTTGGTAGTGGTTAACTCTTAAGCCCTTCTCGCACGTGTACCCCTTGCTAGACGGATGTTCCTTGTCGCCCCGCACCCGAACAATCTCTCGGCCATCTATGCGTACTTCAATTCCACAGTTAGCCGAACATAGGACGCAAGCTGTCTTATGCCACTCCTTTGTGGGATCGGTTTCAGGGTCGACGGTGGTAGGTGCATCAATTTCAGCCACGGGTTTACTCCTTGTGCTTTTCCTATGTTAGATGGATTTGCGAAGCACTACCTTCGTGTAGCGCAACGACACTCTGTGTCTTTTTGACGTACTGAGGTCTGCTCTCGAATGGCGCTAGGTTATGGGTACGGGACGTGGTGGGAGGAGCTACATATGCGTGTGAAGGTTGACGCTGACAAATGCCAAGGACATAACCGGTGCTTTTCTCTTGCGGTAGAGCTTTTCGATGTGGACGAATACGGGTATGCGACTGAACTCGGCGATGGGGAAGTCCCTCAAGAACTAGAAGAGAAGGCTCGCTTGGCGGTTGCCAACTGCCCTGAATTCGCTATTTCCATTGAGGAGTAATTAGGACATCATCAGCCGTCGCGCAGAGTGCTCACCGACAGGCCGGCTCCCCATGAGTTGCTTTCCAAAGCGAGCAACACGTCAACCAAATTGTTATCTCGAATTCTTTCTAGTTCGCGAATTGTGTGATGGCCTGATTGTTCATCTGATTGCTCACTAATTCGGTCAATGAGTTCGTCAGTTAATTCTGGCGTATCGGTTAATTTCGACCACGGCCACTCGAGGGAAGGTCCGAACTGTTCGATGAAGTGTTTCATCCCACCCTCGCCCCCGGCTATTCGGTAGTTTTCGAAAAGACCCATTTGCGCCCATCGCAACCCAAATCCAAATCGGATAATGTCATCGATTTCGTGAGTTGTGGCCACTCCATCGTTGATGAGCCACAACGCCTCTCGCCACACGGCTTCCAAAAGTCGGTCAGCTACAAACGCATCGATTTCAACTCGCACGTGCACAGGCTTCATCCCCGCGATCTCATAGAACTGAATCGCGGAGGAAATAGCTTCGTCGCTGGTTCTGTCGCCTCCTACTACTTCAACCATGGGTAGAAGATAAACAGGGTTAAACGGGTGGCCGACGAGAAACCGTTCAGGGTTGTTCATGTCCTCTTGAAGTCGAGAAGGGAGAAGCCCCGAAGTTGAAGAGGCGATCAGTGCCGATGCTGGTGCTGATTTCTCTATTTGGTTCAAAGCGTTCTTCTTCGCCCCCACGTCTTCTGGAATGCTCTCTTGGATGAGAACGGCCCCTTCTGACGCCTCTTCGACTGAATTAGCGAACGTCAAAGAACCCTCCTGTAGTGGAGCGACACCCATTCGTTCCCACGAATGCCGAGCATTGTTTAAGACTTCATTAACCAATCGCTCCGTTGCCGCAGCTGGATCAAAAATGGAGACATCAGAGCCACGTAAAAGCCATCTTGCACTCCATGCCGCGCCGATGACTCCGGCCCCGATGATCCCAACACGGTCAGGTTGGGAGGGTTTCCCTAAGGAGCCCATTTCGTTAATTCCAGCTTCTCGCGAACTTGGTCTGGACCGATGACATCAAAGTTCATCGCTTCGAGTATCTGCCTGGCCCTAGCGGTGAGACTTTGATTGGTGGCTAATTCGCCTCGATCCATATAGAGGTTGTCCTCTAGACCGACGCGGGCATTACCTCCCGCTACAGCCGCTAGAGCGACGTAGGGAAGCTGATCTCTGCCAAGGGAAAAAGCTGAGAATGTCCAGTCTGATGGAACATTGTTGACGAGTGCCATAAAGGTGTTTAAGTCGTTCGGTGCACCCCATCTAACACCCATACACAGCTGAACCATCACCGGGGTATCAATTAGGCCTTGATCCACCAACGCTTTGGCCTCCCACAATTGCCCGGTATCGAAAACCTCGATTTCGGGGCGAACCCCAGCGGCTTGTATTTGGCGTGCCATCTCAGCGAGAGTGTCGTGGGTGTTTGTGGCAACATAATTCCCTTCACCGAAGTTCATGGTCCCGCAGTCGAGAGTGCAGATTTCTGGATGCAAAAGCCTTACGTGGTCAAGACGCTCAGTAGCGCCGGCCAGATCAGTTTGGTTCGAGTTGAGTGGCAGAGGCTCCTCCACTGATCCGATGACAAGATCTCCGCCCATTCCGGCAGTGAGATTGAGAACGACGTCTGTGCCAGAAGCTCTAATGCGTTCCACCACTTCTTGGTAGTAGTCGATTTGGCGATCAGGATCACCCGTGATTGGGTCCCGGACGTGGATATGGGCGATGGCCGCACCTGCTTGGGCTGCAGCAATCACATCGTTTGCGATGGCTTCCGGGGTGAAAGGCACCTTGTCCGACTTGCCAACGGTATCCCCCGCACCGGTAACGGCACATGTGATGAAAACTTCAGGCATTGCTGTCCTTTCTAGCTACGGAGAAAGCTAGTGAGTGTTGGAGTCCAGGTACGGAATGGTGCAAAACACGCATTCTCGAGTACACCTCGTCAGAGTCCATGTAGGTACCACGAAGCTGTCTCGTGCCTTCAGTGGAATCAAATGACTCTCGACCATGCAATACCCGGCGGTTATCGAAAGCAATTAGATCACCAGGGTGTAACTCATAACGGATCTGAAAATCGTCACTGTTCGCAACGTGACCGAATCTTTGTATAGCGAAGTATGCGTCACCTATCTCCTCTTGCGGCATGGCCGGAAAGCCGCGAACGGGATGGAATGCTCTAAACGTCCATGGAACTCGCCCATCACCTCTATCAATTATCGGACCTGTCCACCGGTGATCATGCTCCTCATCTCGATTGAAAAATATCCATTCGCTTTTGAGAAGCGACTGAAGCACCTCTGGCTCGTTCTGCTCCAAGTGTTGGACCACTGCGAGCCCGTCGGTCATTGTCGAGTGACCACCTGCCACGGTGTTTTCCTGGCAATGCAATAGCTGGAACCCCGGAGGAGTCTCTCTTGATGGGAGGTCACTGTGGGCCGGCAACCGAACATCAGTATTTGCTGTGGAGTTAGGGTCAAGATCGACGCTTACATGCCACGTCAACCCAAAGTTGGAATCACGCAAAACCCCTATTCGCCTCCCAACTAACTCGACAACGCCGGCATCCGTAGGCAGAGAAACTAAACGCGCTAGACCAAATTCAAGAAGATCGTTGAGCCACTTTGCTAAAGCTGCATCGTCTTGCAGAACCAGAGGACCTTCGTGAGTTGGGGGTTCGGGAAGATCCTGGGATTTCCAAATTTGGGGATCGGGTAACAAAGCAAAGGGTTGGTGTTGTCCGTCCGCCACGTGCCTCAGCCAGCCTGGATGAAAGGATGCTCGACGGCCTTCAGGATGAAATTCGACGACCAACGCGCCGTCTTCAACAAACGCAACTCCCAACCGGATGTCAAGATCCAGCTTCGCTACATCAAGATCATTTTCTTTAGATCGTGGGTCTATGCCTTCGGGACCGGGAGAGTTCTCGCGTAACCACAAGGGATGACACTCCAGGCTTTGTCCATCTGGCCAAATAAGCAATGCGCCGCCGCTAGGCATGAGCGAAACGGATTCAAGGGGTACCCACTCATATTCGTAATAGTCAGGGGTCAGGAGATCAGCCACACAGCACCCCTTTGTTCAAGACAGCAGAGAGCGGACGCTCTCTGCGGCTGATCAACGACATCACGATGTTCATGGTCCATCAGGCAGTGCCATCCGATAACCGTACTCAACGAAAATTAACGTGTTGACCATGCTTGACAGGTGACGACGTACTCCGAATCTCGTAGGTTTTGGGAATGGTTAAACGCGACGTCTACACCCACGGGCATCAACCAGCGGCAGTTAACCAACACGCCAAGAGGACCGCCGAAACGTCCGCAGCGTTTTGTCGTCACGTCATCTCGGCTACTTCCCGGGTCCTTGACGTGGGGTGCGGCCCGGGATCAATCACTGTTGGCTTAGCTAAATGGGCCGCTAGGGGATCGGTGACAGGGATTGACTTGGGGGATCAAATCCTCGAAATAGCCCAGCAGGCCGTCGAAGGGGCAGGTATTACAAATGTCTTTTTGGAACAAGCATCTGTCTACGAACTCCCATATGACGATGAATCATTTGATGTGACGTACGCCCACCAGGTTCTCCAGCATCTCACTGACCCTGTTTTTGCTATAGGGGAGATGGCAAGGGTGACGAAGAAAGGTGGATACGTAGCCGTTCGCGATGCCGACTACTACACGATGTCGTGTAGTCCCGAGTCGGAAATTATCGACGAATGGAGACGTATTTATCGACGGGTTGCGCGACACAACGGTGCTGAACCCGACGCCGGACGGCATCTTCTGCGGTGGTTCCACCAGGCAGGCATACAAAAGGTCGAATGTTCCGCATCCGCGGGGGTTTACGCAACAAAAGAAGAACGAGAGAACTGGGGTCTCTCTTGGGCAGACCGGTGTTTACACACGAGCTTTTCCGAACAGGCCGTTGAGTATGGCTACGCAACGCGGGAGGATCTTGAAGCGTTGGCCGGCGGATGGCGCGAGTGGGCCACCAATCCTGATGGCTATTTTCAGTTCATCAATGGCGAAGTCATCGCTGAAATTTGAATCTTGGCTAGAGGTAGACCGAGGAGATCCATGACTGAATCACTTCCCGACAATTTTCCTGCGTTGGTAGAGCGCGCTTCGAGGGAGTTTGGAGCAAGTGAAGCGATTTCTGACGGTGATGTGAGTCTCGATTTTGCCGAATTGGGTCGGCGGATCGATCGTGCCTCAGCGGCCCTAGTCGCTTCAGGAATTAGTCCCGGGGACCGGGTAGCAGTGTGGGCACCCAATTCCTGGGAGTGGGTGGTAGCGGCTATGGCGGTTTTTGGTGCGGGTGCGGTCCTTGTCCCGGTGAACACGCGTTTCAAGGGTCGGGAAGCAGCCTTCGTCCTGCAAAAAGCCGAGGTGAAAACTCTCTTTACAGTGGTGGGTTTCTTAGGAAACGACTACGTCACCGAGTTGAGCGAATCGGGTGAAAACGTCGAGTCGTTAGAGGACGTCGTGATCCTTCGCGGAGACACACCAGAAGGAACAGTTTCTTTCCAAGATTTCCTCAATCGAGGTAGTGACGCTGACCAGCGCGAAGCGCGAGATCGCGCATCACGGGTCCTGGGGTCCGACTTAGGTCTAATCATGTTCACCTCGGGCACCACGGGCGTTCCCAAGGGTGTCATGGTTGAACAAGGACCCATCATTCGCGGGTTTAGTCACTATGCACGGGAACTGGGGATGCGCCAGGGCGACAGAATGTTGATCGTCAATCCTTTCTTTCATGCCTTCGGGTTTAACGGAGCTATCAACCCGTGCTTTATTCACGGGGCAACGATGCTGCCGCACCCAGTTTTCGACGTGCCGGCCGTGTTGCAGCGTATTCAAGATGACAAAGTCACTGTGTTTCCTGGTCCCCCCGCAATCTTTCAAGGGCTGATCAATTACAAAGAGCTTGACCGTTACGACATCTCGTCATTGCGGTCGGCGGTGACAGGAGCCGCCAGCATCCCGGTTGAAACCGTGGTTGATATGAGAGATCTCTTGGGATTTGACACTGTCGTCACCGCCTACGGAATGACAGAAACGCATGGTCTGGTAACTATATGCGCTGCCGATGATCCACCCGAGGTGGTGGCTGCAACCAGTGGGAAAGCTTTACCTGGAATCGAATTGAAACTAATTGATGACGACGGAGACGAAGTGGCGGTGGGCCAACCAGGAGAACTATTAGTGAAGGGCTATGCGGTAATGCGTGGGTACCTTGATGAGCCGGAACAAACAGCAGAAACTATCGACAAAGACGGATGGATGCGCACAGGCGACATCTGCGTGATGAACCCAGCGGGCTATATCGATATCACCGACCGGAAAAAAGACATGTTCATTAACGGCGGATTCAACACGTATCCCGCCGAAATAGAAAGCACCATGCTTGAGCATGAGGCCGTCGGGCAGGTCGCGGTAATCGGAGTTCCAGATGAACGGCTTGGTGAAGTCGGGGCCGCTTTCGTTGTCGCGGCGCCGACTGGTGAACCCGACTTGGACGAGCTAGCGCGATGGTGCAAAAAAGAGATGGCGAACTACAAGGTTCCTCGCTACTTCTGGATCGTCGAAGAACTACCACTCAACCCTTCGAACAAGGTTTTGAAGACGGAACTTCGGGAAAAGGCGGCGACCCTTTTAGCCTGAAAATCACGCCTGCGTGATGCAGCTGACTCGCTAGGCGTGCTAATTGAGGAAGTCTGGATTCTCGGCGAGAATCTTGTCGTAGATTGGTTGGTAGCTGAACCATCCGGCCAAATGACTACCGATCTGAGTTGCCGTGTACCGGGCAACATCTTCACGAATTGGCATTGGTGTGCCCGCCGCTTCAGCTAGAAGTTGACTCTGGCAAGTTCGCTCCATAGTGATGAACCACCATGCCGCCTCGTCAACTGTGTGGCCGACGGTCAGTAAACCATGATTCTTCAAAATTACGGCTTTCTTGTCTCCTAAAGCGGCACCGATTCGGTCCCCTTCATCTGTGTCCAATACCACACCCGTGAAGTCGTCGAACAGAGCATGATCTTCGAAAAAGGCGCAAGAGTCTTGTGTCAGCGGATCTAACAAACGCCCCAAACTTGACCAGGTTTTGCCATACAGGGAGTGGGTATGTGCGGCGGCGATGACGTCCGGTCTTGCTTTATGGACGCGGCTATGGATGGCGAACGCCGCCTGGTTCAGAGGATGGCGACCTTCGACGATGTTGCCGTCGTGGTCGACAAGCAGAAGATCCGACGTTTTTATGTGGGCAAACGGAACACCAAACGGATTCACCCAGAAATGATCCTCTAACTCGGGATCGCGCGCAGTGACGTGACCGGCTAGCCCTTCTTCGAACCCAAACTTAGAGAAAACGCGGAACACGGACGCTAAGCGTTCCTTTCTGTGGTGCCTCTCCTGTTCGATTGAGTCGAACGTCGGGGCACTGGGGATCATCTGATCGATGGTGTCTATAGGTTCGGTGGTATCGGTCATACAGTCGAGCTTAGAAGCTACTCAGGAGACCCGCACTTGTTCTGTTTGTTGGCTACGGAGTTGGGTATCGTGAACGACCACAGCAATTTCGACGATCGGGGAGTCGGTGACCGGATTTGGCGCCTTCAGCGGTATTCGCGTAATCGAACTTACTGAAGGAATAGCAGGTCCTTACGCGGCGCGTTTTCTGGCTGACCAGAGTGCCGACGTCATCAAAGTTGAGAGGATCGAAGGTGACAGTTACAGGAGCGATCCAGGTTTCCAAGTACTGAATAGAAATAAGCGGTCCGTCGTGGTTGAGGACGACACCGAGCTGCTGAAAACAGCAGATGTAGTCATTGTTAGCAACGCGGCCGAAGCTGACCGGGCACGTTCGGTTGCTCCAGGTTCCGTAATTGTCGCGATGCCCACCTGGGGATCCGCAGGACCCATGACGGGCGAGAGTGGCTCATGGCAGCAGGTAGCCGCGGCAACCGGCATCGCGTGGAACCAGGTGAGTTGGACCGAAGGACCCGTCCACGTGGTGCTGCCATTGGCTTCTTACGGTGCCGGCATGTTGGGTGCGCTAGCGGTCGCCGCCGGCTTGTATGCCCGCGAAGCTCATGGTTCGGCGCCTACCTATGAGGTTTCTGAAGTTGCTGGTTCCGGAGTGATGCAGATAGGCGACTTTTGGTCACCTGAGATCCCTAAAGAGAGGGACGGGGCGAGTCCTCTTGGCCCGGCCGGCCGTGCCCCTGCGTACCGCCCGTTTCGAACAGCTGATAACAGTTGGTTCTTCGTCGCTTGCGGAACCTATCGCTTTTACCGGTCGATGCTTGAAGCTATTGAGCGCTTAGATCTGCTCGACGACCCTCGTCTGCCGAATCCTCCATGGGGTCTTATTGAGCCTGACCCGCTGGCGTACATAACTCCGATTCTTGAGAGCGCGTTTATGAGTCGATCACGCAACGAATGGATAGAGATCCTTCGAAAGCACGATGTTCCCTGTCAGCCGATTCAAACACGCGAAGAATTTCTCGGATCAGACCTTGCCAAGAGAAATCAGTTGATTCAAAGCATCGATCATCCAGAATTTGGTCATTTGTCCATGCCGATCCAACCGTTGCACCTAGATGCATGTCCCGCTGAGCCGATGCTGCCTGCACCCACAATCGGCCAACACACTGACGAAGTGCTCCGCGAATCTCATGAGCCTGCAGTCGGATCTGGTCAAGGAGGCCCACCCTTGGCGGGAACCTTGGCGATTGATCTGGCCTCCTTTATCGCAGGACCTGTCATTACTCGTCATTTGGCGATGCTTGGATCTGAAGTAGTGAAGGTCGAGCCCCCCGATGCCGACCCGTTCCGTAGCTTTAGCCCCATGTTCAATGGCTGGAATCAAGGGAAGAGGGGAATCACCCTCGACTTGAAACATCCATCAGATAGAGAATTCCTCTACCAGATGGTCCGCTCTTCTGACATCGTCGTGGAGAACTTCCGCCCCGGGGTAGCGGAAAGACTGGGTTGCTCGTCCCAAGACCTGCGTGAAGCGCGTGACGATGTGGTCTTGGTCAAAAGCCCTGGTTATGGAGCCGATGAGTCCCGCGCTGATCAGCCAGCATTCGATCCGTTACTCCAGGCGCTCGGAGGCATGATGGCGGCTCAAGGAGGTGATGATGATCCCGTTTTCCTGACCGTACCGGTGCACGATGCAGCAACGCCCGTTATCGCCGCGTTTGGAGTGGTCACTGCTCTCTATCACCGACTGACCACTGGGACAACCCAGACTGTTCACACCTCACTGGTCCAAACAACAACAGCTGCTCAGGTCGCAGAATTTGTCAACTATGAGGAGAGACCAGACCCAGTTTTTGGGGGGTTTGACCATAAGGGCCCTGATGAAACTCACCGATACATAGAGGAGAACGGAAGCTGGTTCTGGTCTGATGACCAAGGGCAAACTCCTGTCGAGATCAACGGATTTGTTGGAAGTCCATTAGCTCTCGCTAATGGTTTGGTCTGCGAGCATCCCGATTCACCAGGGTGGGGACCATTAACCCAAGTCGGACAGTTGATCAAAGGGGCCGGACCACACCCGAATCGGGCGCCTCACCTGAATGAACATGAAGGCGAACTCAGAGCCGAATTTAAATAGCCGTCAAGGGCGTTAGTCAACGTGAGTGACTTTAGCTACGGGCGCGTTTTCGACATCAACCCAGCCGGAAAGCAACCCTGAGGTGTATCCACCATCGGCCACGAGGTGATGTCCGTTGACCCACCCGGACTCTCCAATTGCCAACCATTCGATCGCCTGAGCTATTTCGTCTGCTTTTGCAGCACGTCCCGAGTGACTCAAGACCCAATCGATTCGATCATCACCAATCTGTTCCCTGAACGTCGGCAGTAGTGGTGTCTCGACAGGTCCCGGGCTTAGCACATTGCAACGAATTCCTGTGCCTCGAAGTTCACCGGCATGCAACATGCTCCAAACGATGACAGCTTCTTTCGAAAAGGTGTACGGATCGACCCCAATCGACTTGTTGCGGTCATTCCACCATTCCCGAGCATCGCTGTTGCTGAGCTCAAGTAACGAACGATAAATCTCCACGCGTTCTTGCCAACCATTTCCAGAGATTGAGCCGACGTTGACGATGCTGCTACCAGATCTCAAATGGGGGGCTAACGAACGACTCAGCTGCCTAACCGCCAAGACGTTTACCTCTAAAACCTTCATTGCCGGTTGGGTTCCTGGAACACCAGCGACGTTGATCAAAGAGGAAACCAAATGAAGATCGAAATCATCTACGAGAGCCTCAACGAGTTCGTTGATTTCGGACTCTGTGCCAAGGTCGCATACAAAGTGTTGTTCAACATCAAGATCCGGGGGCTGCTCACCTATATCAACAGTGATTAGAGACCTGCCTGCTGATTTCAGCCGCCGACACACTGCGTGACCGATACCCGAAGACGCGCCGGTGACGATTACGGTGCCTTCTGAGATGCTCGGGCTAGGCATTGTGTCACGCTACTCCCGTCTGAGGGTCGCCGAAAGCAATTGGGTCAGATACGGGAAACCCTTCCCCGTGGCATAGCGGGTAACTGCTGTCGCCGTTGAGGATCATGCTGTTGAGGCGTAGCATCTTTGTCTAACGAGTGAGAGAAAGCATCATGGTTGAACCGGATTACCTGAAATTCGACACACTGTCTCTGCATGCAGGTCAAGAGCCAGACCCAACCACTGGGTCTCGAGGAGTGCCTATCTATCAGACCACGTCATACAGTTTCGTCGACACCGAACAGGCAGCTGGGCTTTTCAACCTGGAACAACCAGGGCACATTTACAGCCGCATTTCAAATCCCACAGTCGCTGTTTTGGAAGAACGCCTCGCGGCACTTGAGGGCGGGGTGGGCGCAGTCTGCACGGCAAGTGGAATGGCTGCCTTTCATCTGGCGTGTGCAACGATCATGAGCGCTGGGAACCATGTGGTCGCCAGTCGCAACATTTACGGTGGTTCACACAATATGTTGAATCTAACGATGCCCCGATTCGGCATCAGAACAACATTCGTCGATCCGCGCGATCTGGACGCTTGGCGAACAGCAATCACCCCGGACACTCGCGTTCTATTTGCCGAAACCCTCGGAAATCCAGGAATCGAAGTTCTCGACGTTTCCGCCGTAGCGGACATAGCTCATGAACACGGCATCCCACTTATGGTGGACGCAACGTTCACAACTCCGTATTTGATGAGGCCGATCGAGTTAGGTGCGGACATCGTGATGCATTCGGTCACAAAGTTCCTAGGAGGCCACGGAATTGCGCTTGGAGGTGTGATCGTTGACGGGGGCCGCTTCGACTGGGCAGCTAACGACAAGTTCCCGACGTTGTCTCAGCCTTACGACGGGTACCACGGGATTACTTTCTCAGAGGAATACGGTCATCAGGCACTATCAATGCGCGCACGGGCTGAAGGCCTTCGCGACTTCGGAGCTGCCATGAGTCCCGCAAACGCATTTCACTTACTTCAAGGAGTGGAGACCCTGCCGCTTAGAATGCGCCGCCACGTTGAAAACACTGACGCCGTTATCGACTTTCTGCAAGGTAATGACGCTGTCTCTTGGGTAAGTCACCCTTCGGTTTCTAGCCACCCTGACCACGAATTAGCTAAGTCGCTGTTGCCCAAAGGGGCCGGGGCGATTTTTTCTTTCGGGATCTCAGGAGGTCGAGACGCCGGCCGCAGGTTTATCGAAAGCGTCAAACTTGCATCACATGTAGCGAATGTTGGCGACGCTAAAACGCTGGTCATTCATCCAGCTTCGACGACCCACCAGCAGCTAAGCGCTGAAGACTTGACAGCGTCTGGAGTCGGCGAAGATCTCATTCGGCTTTCAGTGGGTCTGGAAGATCCATCGGACATCATCTCCGACCTCGCCCGAGCGCTTCGCGCCTCACAGAAGGGCTAGCCATGCAAATTCAATGTCGAGAGACCCCAGTTAATATCGCGACAGGAGGAGTGCAATTAGACAAGAGTCTTCCACCAGTAGTGCTTCTCCACGGCGCTGGCATGGATCGCACCGTATGGAGCCAACAAACCCGGTACTTGGCACATCACGGATTCGCCCCCATGGCGGTAGACCTACCAGGTCACGGCGAGTCAGCAGGACCTCTCATTCCCGCGATCGCAGAGATGGCTGACTGGGTAGCCGAATTTCTTGAAACGATTGACGTAGGTCCAGTCCGGCTAGTTGGCCATTCAATGGGCAGTTTGATCTCCCTAGAAGTAGCGGCGCGTTACCCCCGTTTAACCGAACGCATCGTTTTGATGGGCGCTGCTGCCGCTATGCCGGTGCATCCCGACCTTCTAGGGGCAGCAGAACGCAACGAAATCCTGGCCCCCCAACTAATGACATCGTGGGCCCATGGAAACCGAGCACATGTAGCAGGTAACCCGACGCCCGGACTCTGGATGCGGAGCGGATGTCAAGCACTTCTCGAACGGGCAGCCGATGGTGTCATCTACAACGATCTGGCAGCTTGTAATGCCTATGACGCGGGTGATGTCGCGGGTCGTATCGAATGCCCCGTAACAGTGATCGTTGGTAGCGAAGACAAAATGACCCCTCCCAAAGCGACGTCACAGCTCGTAGCCGGGTTCTCTGAAGTTGATTTGCAGCATCTGGATGGCATCGGCCACATGATGATGATTGAAGCTCCTGATCAGATCAGAGTGCTATTGCTTCAGGCTTTGCTGTAACTCGGGGCGACAAGAGGCGCTGAAAGTGCCATGATCAGACAAACCTCAATGACGAAAAGGGGGAGGTATGGCAGTTGAACGTTTCCCGGTCGAAGCCTCGCACATCTTGATGTTTGCTCGGTCGATTGGAGATTCAAACCTCATATATTCAGACGAGTCGCATGCCGCAGGCACAGAGGTGGGGTCGATAATCGCTCCGCCGACGTTTGCGCAGGCGAGCGCTCAGTTCGACCCCGACTATTTCCTACGGCCCAAAGACGGCCAGAAATGGTTCGGTAGTGGAGGGACTGCTTCAGGAACACTGGTCAAAGACAAGAGTGATGAGGCTGATGACTCCGACGATGAGAAGTCCGGCTCCTCGGCCGGAGGACTCCACGCAGAGCAACACTTCACTTATCATCGGCACCTGAAGCCAGGTGACGTGCTCAGCGGAGAAACAAAACCAGGTGAGAGTTGGGAAAAAGAATCCAAGCGCGCTGGTGTCCTCAAATTCAGTGAAAGCATCACCGAGTACCGCGACCAAAATGGCGACCTTGTTGTGACAGCGCGGAGCGTGGGCGTTGTTACTGAAAAAGTGATCGAACAATAGGAGTTGGCAATGGGATTAACTGCAAATGAACTCGAAGTTGGCGACTCCTATTCCGAGGTCGTGGTAGAGGATCTAACAAGAACCCAGATCGTCCAGTACGCCGGAGCATCCGGGGATTACAACCCTGTCCATAGTGACGAAAAGTTCGTTACTGAAGTAGCGGGCTATCCCACAGTATTTGCCCACGGCATGTTGACCATGGGGATGACGGGGCGCATGTTGACGAATTACGTCGGAGATGGACGATTGACATACTACGGAGTCCGTTTTGTGAATCAGGTGTGGCCCGGCGACACGTTGACAGCTAGAGCTGAAGTGGCAGCGCTCCGTGAAGAAGATGGCGAAACCCTGGTCGATTTGACGATTACGACAACGAACCAAGACGAGAAGTTCGTGTTAACAGGCAACGCGACAGCTCGAGTGGACTAGAAATACCGTCCAACATCACTCCAACGCACAGGAGGGCATTGGCGGCTCTCAGCCCTTAGCGCGCCCCGAATAACCAAAGAGTTTTCCGGCGACCTTACGAATCTGGATTTCCTCAGCTCCCTCAGTTATTCGGTAGCGCCGATGGTGACGATAGATGTGTTCGAAGGGCATCTTTCGGCCGTAGCCAATACCACCACAACTTTGCATTGCTCGATCCGCAGCATCGCAACAAAATCGATTACCGCGGTAGTTGCACATAGCCACCCGGTCTGTGATTTCCATATGGTCCACGCCTTCGTCCATTTCCCAAGCCGTTTTCCATATCAGGGCCCGAATCATTTCCGCTTCGGTGTACAACTCCGCTAACGGAAATTGGATTGCTTGATTCTGGGAGAGTGGTTTTCCAAAGGTCGTTCTGTTGTTCACATAGTCGACTGCAAGGTCAATGCAGTGAAGCCCCGCTCCAACAGATGAAGCAGCTTGACGAATTCGATTCTCATGGACGAATAATTGAGCGGTTTGAAGCCCCCTGCCTTCTTCACCCAGTATGTCGTCGTTATGAACGCGAACTTCCGTCAAGCGAACATGAGCATGGTCAGTGGGCATGTTGAAGGTCCACATAAATTCTTCAACACTGAAGCCCGGGGACTCGACAGGAACGATAAAACAAGTGATCCCGTGACCTTCGCCGGGGGAACCTGATGTCCTAGCGAAGATGTAGTCATGCGTTGCATGGTGGAGGCCGGTATTCCAGTACTTTTCTCCGTTGATTATCCACTCATCGCCATCCCGCACCGCGGTGGTTTCCATCCAAGTGGCGTCCGAACCATGGAGCGGTTCCGTCAATCCAAACCCAATTCGCGCTGTGCCTTCGAGCATCTTGGGAATCCAGTGTGTCTGTTGCTGCTCGGATCCGTATTTTTCCATCATGAGAACTGTCGGGAAGTTGCCGATGATTGAATTTTCGTTTTGAAGGTCGTTATGAAGGCCCAACCCTTTTCTAGCAAGATGCTCGCGAACGATCGCCATCCCCAGATTTGTTCCGTCCTGACCGCCAAACCGTTCAGGTAGATGCCATCGAAGAAACCCAGCTGCATCAGCCTCTTGGCGCATACGGCCGAGCAAAGCCTCCCATTCTGCATTGGGTAGACCGTCTCGATCCCAGTCAGTTCTAGAGTCTTCCCGTCGATGGTCGAAGAACCGTATGTTGTCGTTTTCGTTCTCGATTGGCTTGATGACCTCTTCTATAAAATCATCGAGGTCGTTCAGTAATTTTTGAATGTCAGTGGGAATTACGAAATCCATAGCCAGCGAACGTATACCGTCAGGAATTGTGGTGCTGCCGATTATCGTATGGTCTGACTATCTGTGACCATGGTGTCACCTAGCGCGAGCCCGGGCGGCACGCCTCAAAGAACGCCATGCAGTGCAAATTTCATGGCTCCCTTATGAGCTACATCCAGAAATTCCGGCCGGCGGAACGCCCAACAGTCGAAAGTTTTCAGCGCTAGTTCCTTTAGCTGAAGAACTAGAGATAGTGATGCGTCCTCCCGACCGTTTCCGCCCGACGCGTCAGGCCCATCAGGCAGCTTTAGTGGTGGAACATGCCTCGCCAGATGAGGCAGACAAATACCACGACCGTCTCTACGCCGCCGTGTGGACCGAAGAGCAAGACATCGAGGATCCGGAGGTTCTTTCGGAGTTAGCAGCCGACTTGGCTGTCCCCAAGGAACTGATTGAGAGGGTTGTCACCCGAGACGAATTATGGCCGGCGGTCACTTCTTCCATGGACCGAGCTCACGCCTGGGGAGCTACGGGTACCCCTAGTTGGGTAATCGACAACAAACTCATGGTGCCGGGACTCCAAGATGACGACTTCTTCGATCGGGTAATAGAGAGGTTGCAAAATATCAGACTCGACGAAGGCGACGCTGATTAATCATTCTCTCAAAAGGTCGGGTACTGTCCTTTGTATGCAGCCGACTTATTCTGAAGAAGCAGAGGCCTACCGGGACCAAATCCAAGAGTTCATTTCGAATAATCTGCCTGCGAACTGGCAAGGAATTGGCTCTTTGACTGGTGACGCCAAAGCTGAGTTTATGAATGAATGGCGAAACATCTTGAGTGACAACCAACTTCTCGCCACGATGTGGCCCACCGATTACGGAGGCCCAGGTCTATCCGCTAACGAAAATGTGATCATCGCCGAAGAGTTCACGAAGGCGGGTTTACCAACCGGCGGATCTAACGACGGCTTTGGGATCGGCATGGTTGGGAACACCCTCATCGAATGGGGAACTGAAGAGCAAAAGAAGCACTACCTGCCACGAATTCTTGAAGGAGAGGATCTTTGGTGCCAAGGATATTCTGAACCTAGTGCTGGATCCGACCTAGCGAATCTTGGTTGCAAAGCCGAATTAGATGGCGACGAATGGGTACTCAATGGCCAGAAAATTTGGACCTCCAGTGGTCATCTCGCCAACTGGATTTTTGTACTAGGACGTACCGCTCCAGAACACGCCAAACATCAAGGCATCACCTTTTTCCTTTGTCCTATGGATCAGCCAGGAATTGAAGTACGACCCATTGTCAACATCGCTGGTCACAGCCACTTCAACGAAGTCTTCTTTTCCGATGCACGAGTTCCAAAGGCGAATGTGATCGGGCAGGTAAACGGCGGTTGGGCCGTGGCAATGACCCTCTTGGGATACGAACGCGGATTTGGAGCTACCACCACCTATTTCCGCTATCGAGCGGAGCTGGATCGCCTCGTGGCAATGGCACAAGAACGGGGGCGCACCCAGGAAAGCAGCATTCGGCAACGCCTAGCTTGGTGCCACAGCAAAGTTGAAATTATGCGCTGGTTAGGTCAACAAGTTCTGACGTCATTCCTGAATGGGGAACCCCCAGGACCGAAAAGTTCGATCGGCAAACTCAATTGGAGTGAATACCACCGAACGGTCACCGAACTTTCCCTCGACATTCTGGGTGCTGATGCAATGGTGTTGGATGGAGATCCCGCTTATGCGGCCGGATTAGGAGCAGCAGACGCGGGAACCCCAAACACAACCTCAGCGTGGATCAACAGCTTCCTAGCTGCGCGATCAGGAACTATTTACGCTGGAACGAGCCAAGTTCAACGCAACATTATTGGCGAACGAATTCTCGGACTCCCTAAAGAACCACGGGCTGACGAGGGTCCTTGGAACGAGACGCCACGCTAGCGTGCTCCTAGGACTCGGAGGCGGTGCCTGTGCTGGGAAAACGACGCTAGCGCGAGCCTTGCTGGATCTTGACCCGAACGCCAGCGTTCTTTCCTTCGACGACTACTACCACGATCTTTCGCACATAAGTCCCGAAAAGAGAGCACAGGTTAACTACGACCACCCAGACGCACTAGACACCGACCTCTTTATTGCTCATATGGACGAATTGGCGGCGGGTAGACCGATCAACGTCCCTATTTACGACATGTCCACCCACACTCGACCCGGAGGCACCTACGTTGTCGAACCGGCGCCCCGGGTGATCGTCGATGGAATCCTGCTACTGACACTCGAGGAGTGCAGGCAACGACTCGACTTTAAAATATTTATAGAAGCACCCAAGGACATTCGTCTGCAGCGCCGACTGATACGTGATGTTGAAGAACGAGGGAGAGACAAAGCTGGGATAGAGAAACAATTTTATACATCGGTAGAACCAATGCATCAGCAACTCGTAGCCCCGAGCTCAAGGCATGCGGATTTGATCGTCAATCATCCGTTTGATGCCGAAGGAGTTGCCAGCGTCGTCCTTGAGAAGCTGCAAAACCTTTAGCAAATTCAAGTACCTATCGTTCGATAAACTCAACCCAATTCCCGTCAGGGTCTTCCACCATTCCCACAACGACCCCCGGTCGGGCCTCCCGCCGATCCCAAATGATCACGGCATCAACCGCAACACACGAATCCAATGCAGCCTGGACATTGGCTACAGCGAGAGTGAAATAACGCATCCCGGTCGCTCCCATCATGCCGCCGCCAACGCCCGACCCGACGTCTTTGGTTGGTACCACGATCTTGAGCAAGCTGTCGTTAGCCCACAAACGGTGCATCGCTGCGACCCCGAGGGCTTCCATGCTAATGGTCGCCTCAAACTCAAGGCCGATGACGTCCCGATAGAACGCCAGCATTTCATCACCATTGGTAGTCACAATTCCCAGATCAAAACCGGCTTTGGTAAATGTATTACTCACAGACCCTCCATGATTTTCATAGCTATCTCAGTTGTAACTCACGCCTAACCCGGCTCGGGCGTCGCTTTGAATACCGTAATTGGGAATTGGGTAACGGAATCCGTTTCGCGAAAGGAATTCCATTCCCTCGACAGCAACGAGCAAATCTTGAGCACTCAACGCCATCAACAGCTCATCCTCCATAACTCCGCCATATCTCCGCTCCGCAAAGCAAGGTATGGACAAGCTCGGTTCGCCAGTAGCGAGAGCCCGACCCCAACTGTCCGCACAGGCTGATTCTCCGACACAACCCCATTCAAGTTTCTTATAGCCACGCCACTGCAATCCGTTGATCAACAGAATCATCTGAGCGGGCGTCGCGTAGACGAGGCAAATATCAGGAGGGTCAAGTCGCTTCGCTGAAAGCGGCGCCACAGCCATCGCTGCGAACGTCCCGAACGGAACACAATGCATAGCCTCCTGATGAGATGCGCTGTCCTCGAGAGATTCGAACCAAACACCTTGCATCTGCTCGCCTGATAGCCACTGGTCATCCTGAGGATGGAGTCCAATAACAGCGCCGCATTGATCACCGACCAAATCAGAACGGGTGATACCGACCGTCCAATTCAAGCGACTCGCCATTCCCACGATTTGGTCAGTCGTGTGAATTGAATCGGGTCTGCGGATACGAGGGACCTCCTCCATTTCTTCAACGGTCGTAAACAATTTCATACCGATCGGAGTGGTCCGAATCCGCAGAAGTGCTTGAAGTCGGGCCAATAGGTCATCCCAATCGATTTGTTCGGTACGGAGATGCACCTGCTGTTCGTCGCTGTCGCTCATAGTTCCCCCTAACGCGCTCAGGTCAAGTTACCGCGGTATGTCAACAGATTGAGATACCAATGGGTAACGGTCGCTATTCAGAAGCTATACGGGATTTCATAGTTTGTTGGATTAGGGTGGCTAGTCGGTCATCTGAGATGGCTAAAGCGATAAGAGGCTGAGGAGAACGCAATGGCCGATGGTCTTCGCATTGAGGCTCATGGAAATGTCGGAGTGGTGATCATGGATCGACCACCCCACAATTTCTTAAATTTCAGGCAGATTCACGACATAGCCGACGCACTCGAGGAGATGCAAAATGACATGTCTATCAGGTGCGCGGTATTAGCTGCTGATGGCCGTTCCTTTTGTGCAGGAGCTGACTTCGCCGGTGATGGCGTGGGCGGGGGCGACAACGAAGTGGTCGGCGGCGACGCGACTCTCGCCTTGTATCAAGGCTCCGGACGTCTCTTTGATGTGACGCTACCCATTGTCGGGGCAATACAGGGACCAGCTGTTGGGGGTGGGTTGGGACTGGCAATGGTCCCCGATATCCGGATTACTTGCCCGGACGCTCGATTTTCGGCCAATTTCGCATCGCTTGGAATCCATCAAGGCTTCGGGATGAGTATCACTCTCCCTAACTTGCTCGGCCCGTCTCGCGCTGCTCAGGTCCTCTACAGTGCCAAACGCTACAAGGGCGAAGAAGCAGTAGCGATAGGGCTAGCCGACGAATGTGTCCCAAATGACCAAGTACGGGAGCGGGCGATACAAGTCGCAGCAGAAATTGCGGCCAACGCTCCTTTAGCTCTAAGAGCAATCAAATCCACCCTCCGGCTGGGCTTAGGAGACCAAGTTAGAGAAATAACTCAGCGAGAAGCTCAGATCCAAGCAGAGCTATCTGCCACAGACGATGCCAAAGAAGGCATCGCAGCTGTGAGTGATCGTCGGCCCGGTAACTTCACGGGAAAATAACGAGTTCGATACGCGGAGGTCGAGGCCCGTTGATCAGACGAGGCGTTGAATCGAAATGAACATTCTCATCAGTGGAGCCAGCGGGCTAATCGGGTCAGCGCTCACAGCGGCGCTCCAAAACCGCGGCGACCAAGTGACGGGAGTGTCCCGAACTCCATCACCAAACCAAGTTCGCTGGGAAGAAGTGACGCCTGAATTGATGAATGACTTCGACGCGGTGATTAATCTAGCTGGCGAATCCATTTCCGGGCGGTGGACCAAAAGCAAGAAGCGACGAATTCTCGATAGTCGAGTGAATTCCACCTCAGCGATGGCAACGGCGATTACCGGCTCTAAAGACCCACCCAGATGCATAATTCAGGCTTCAGCAGCAGGATTCTATGGTGATCGCAATGACCAAATCCTGAATGAGGAAGCCGGAAGCGGTGACGGTTTCCTGTCAGAAGTGTGTCAGCAGTGGGAGGCTGCGGCATCTCCCGTAACGAACGTGGGAACTCGACTGGTAGCGGCACGTTTTGGAATCGTTCTGGCTGTGGGTCCAGGGGCGTTGGGAAGACTGGTTTTGGTGACCCGATTGTTCCTGGGAGGCCCATTAGGAACAGGACGGCAGTGGTGGAGCTGGATTTCTCTCAATGACACGGTCAGAGCAGTCCTTTTTCTACTAGATAAGGAAATTTCGGGAGCAGTAAACATCGCAACAGTTAACCCACAGCCTCAAAAGGTGTTTGCTTCCACTTTGGGGCGAGTCCTACACAGGCCAACGTTGACCCCAGCCCCTCGATTCGCGATTAAGGCTGCCTTAGGGGAAATGGGCGCAGCTTTATTACTCGAATCGACGCGACTGAATCCGTCGGTACTTGCTGAAAACGGCTTCGAATTCCAAGACCCCGACCTAGAAAGCGCGCTCCGAAAAATTTTGGCAACCTGAGTCGAGATAAGTACATCAAGCAAGGACGGCACCACGACCATGACACTCCAACCAGATACGCAAGTCTTCGTCGACATGGTGGAGGCCGCGCGCGCCTCCGCCCCCCCTGTAGCGGAACAGACACCAGAATTTTCGCGGGATCGTTATCGAGCGATGGCCCACATTCTGGGAAAGGGACCTGAAGTCCCTGGGGGGATCGTAGACGCAGAAATTCCCGGACCCGCTGGTCACATTCCAGTGAGGATTTATCGACCCAATACTGAAGGACCGCACCCCGTTTTGGTTTTCTTTCACGGTGGAGGTTTCGTCATTGGAGATTTAGAAACTCATGACAAAGAATGCCGACTGCTGTGCACGAAAGCTGAGTGCATGGTCGTCGCCATTGATTACCGGTTGGCCCCTGAAGCGGAATTTCCAGCAGCTGTCGAAGATGCTTGGGCGGCGGTCGAATGGGTTGCGACATCTGGTGGGGAGATTCAGGCAGATACGAACCGCGTAGCAGTAGGAGGAGATTCCGCGGGCGGCAATCTAGCCGCAGTTGTCGCGTTGATGGCACGAGACGCGGGGATAGCTCTGAAGCTCCAAATGTTGGTGTACCCAGCAACTGATGCTTCTCAGCATTACGAGTCGTTTACTGAAAACGAAGCGGGTCCGTTGCTAACGGTGGAGGTAATCAACTGGTTTTGGTCTCATTATCTTGGACAGCAGTCACTGAACGAAACTCGCACTGATTGGCGTTTTTCGCCGGCTCTCGCTGACAGTCACAGCGGCGTAGCTCCAGCTTACGTGGCGACCTGTTCAGCTGATCCGCTTAGAGACGAAGGAAACGCTTATGCGAACACCCTTTCCTCGGCCGGTGTGCCTGTCAAACACTCACTCTTTGATGGTGAACCGCACGCCTTGTTCCAGATGTTCAACACTTGTGCTGGTGCGAAAAGACTCATCGAAGAATGCGCTGCAGCCCTCGTGGCGGCATTCGAGTGACTACCCAAGTACAAAGGGATAAATGGGGCATTGCCCATGTGGAGGCCTCAGACCAGCTAGCGGCATTTGAAGCTCAGGGTTGGATAGCCGCGGCTGATCGAATGTGGCAAATGGACTTCGATCGCCTCAGGGCACAGGGGCGTTGGGCAGAAACGGCTGGACCCAAAGCCGTCAAAGAAGACGCATTTTTTCGACGCCTTGGTCTGGCAGAAATAGCGGAACGGCATTGGGCCACGCTGACAGTGGAAACCAAAGAAATAACCCAGGCTTACGCCCGTGGCGTTAATCGCTGGCTTGAGGAAAATGCAGATGAGCTACCCGAAGAATTTGACCATCATGCTGCGACGCCTGGCCCATGGGAGCCTTGGCACTGCCTAGCCGTCTACAAAGTGCGACACATCTTTATGGGAACCCTCAACCGAAAGCTTTGGCAAGGATTCCTGCTAGCTGAAGGACACCCTGAACTCCTGCAAGCAATGCGAGGACCCGCTGTCGAGGGTTCGGTGATTACAGCAACTGGTGTTCCCATGCAAGAGCACTTGTCGAACTTGGGCGTGCTTCTGCAATCCAGCGCTGATCTGTTGGAGGGTCTCGTCGACATCGATGGAGGTTCCAACTCTTGGGCCATCCATGGATCGCGCACTTCAACCGGCCTACCGCTACTCGCCGGTGATCCCCACAGAGGCATCGAATTCCCAAACGTATATCACCAGTTCCATATGACCTGCCCGGAGTTCAATGCCATTGGACTCGCCTTCCCAGGGGTACCTGGGTTTCCTCATTTCGCTCATAACGAAGATGTGGCGTGGTGCATCACCCATGGAATGGCGGACGACACTGACCTTTTCGTAGAGACAGAAGACCTAGAAGCCGTTGAATGGACCTCCGAGACACTATCTGTCAGAGGAGAAGGAGACTTCCCCACATATCGCGGCTCCACCGAGAACGGCCCAGTGGTTATCGGAGATCCGTCGGATGGGATAGCGCTATCCATCGCCTGGACGGGCATGAACGGTCAGGACACGACGTTTAACGCATTATTACCAATGTTGAAGGCAACGACCTGCGAGGAACTTGAAGCAGCAGTTGAGCCGTGGGTAATCCCTGTGAACAACCTTCTCTCAGCGGACCGTAATGGTCATATTTCATTCAAGGTGCGAGGACGGGTGATTGAGCGACCAACTGAAAATAGGTGGATTCCCGTACCCGCGAAGCTCTCAACTAATTGGTCAGAATTAGATCCAGTCCCATTCGAAGATTTACCCGGGGAAAGCGATCCAGCAAAGGGTTATCTAGTTACGGCTAACAACAGGATTTCCGATGGAGGTCCGTATATCTCACTCGATTTCGCAGGACCGGCGAGGTACGACCGCATAGTGGAATTGCTTGAAGAGCTACCCAATGCATCTGTACGCGACATGGAGCACATCCATAGCGATGTCGTCTCACTTCGAGCACCCGCCGTCATCGACGCAGTAGTGGCACGAGCATCAAAATACACCCACCCATTCGGAGCTTGGTTGATTCGGTCCTTGACTGATTGGGATTGCGCAGTCTCAGAAGACTCGGTTGAGGCGTCGATCTACGCCGTAATCCGCCGTCGTTGGGGCGAAAGTGTCGGCGAACGCATTGGCGCGGCGAAACCAGATTTTGGTGCTCCGCAGTGGCCATCACCTGAGGCGGCTAGCCGCATGCTTTCTGAGGCAGCGATACATCTCCTCGTAGAAGACGCGTGGCATCTGATCCCAGGGCTTGAGTCAGAAGAAAAACTAGATCGGGCCCTGTCCTCGTGCATTGACGAAACCCTCCAAGAGCTAGAGCAGCGACTGGGGGAAGATACATCACAGTGGACTTGGGGTCGCGTCCACAGAATGGCATGCCCTCACCCTCTGGCATCAGCACTCGAAGAAGCGCGGCACCTGCATCCTCCAATTGATGGTTGCCCGGGTGACAGCGACACGGTGCGTTGCGGATCCGTGATCCCTGAAACAGGTGAGCGGTCGGCGGCTGCATCGGTAGCCCGGTACGCGTTCGATCTCGCCGATTGGGATAGATCCGGCTGGGTAGTCCCTCATGGCGTGTCTGGGGGACGCGGAGGAGGACATGACACCGATCAACGGTCTGCTTGGTTGGATTGCACACTCATCCCAATGGCGTTCAGCGTCGCGGCAATCAGCGAGGTCGAAGCTGAGCACTTTGAGCTATAAGGACCCCCAAATTACTTTTTGGTCCACAGCTTGACATTCAACGCATGGGAGCGACTAGGTTCCGTTCATGACCCTGACCGAGTCTGAGAACTACCTCAAATTGGGGGCCCAACTGACCGACACCCACGAGAGTATTTGGCAGCGTTTGGGTGCCTGTGGGACATGGTGGACCGGTGCCGATCGGGTCGCAGCGATGGCAGAAGTTCGCAGCGCTCTCCAGTGCAATCTTTGCGACAAACGCTCAGAAGCCCTGAGTCCCATGATGGTCACCGGCGAACACGACTCAATATCGAATCTGTCCCCAGAGGCAATAGATCTAGTCCACCGGTTGACCACCGACCCAGGCCGCCTATCCAAGGAATGGGCCCTAGGAATCATCGAGTCGATCGGAGAAGAGGCCTACGTTGAATTAGCGACACTGGTCTGTGTCCAGTACGTGATCGATAGTTTCGCGCGTTCACTGGATCTTCCACTTCGCGAGTTACCCGCACCGGGAACGGGGCAACCCAGCAGAGTACGACCTGAAGGAGTGGGAGACGTCGGTGCATGGGTCAGTCAGACTGTGGACAAAACTCTGGCGAATGTTTCGCGCGCTGGGTCCTTGGTCCCAGAGACCGAAAGTCTCTGGCGTGAGGTTGTGCAAGCCCATTACAGTCGCGGACCGCAATTTGCGGAACTTGTGTGGGATAGAGAGCTTTCCAGACCTCAAGTAGAACTCCTCGCATCTACAGTGTCAGCTCTCAACGAATGCTTCTACTGAACGGCGGCGCACGTATCGCTGCTCCGTGCGAGCAGCGAAGCTATGGACTGTGAAGTCAATATCGATCAACTCGAAGCCGGTGCAAAGATTCCTAGCGGAGAGTTGCTTGTTCGCTATGGTGAATCGGCCGTTCGACAAGATAGTGATCTTAAAAAAATACGCGGGGATCTAGAAGCAGAAGTCGGCTCAATGGGGATTATTGAAGCTGCAGCAACTATCTCTGCTTTTGAGGGCCTCAACCGGATAGCTGATGTCACCGGAATTCAACTTGACATCGGTCTGGCGGACGAATCTGCCGATTTCCGAATGACGTTGGGGTTGGATGCTTACGCCGGAGCGAGCAGCACTCAAACCGCGGGCAGTCCAGCTCGAGCCGATGACGTCATGGGTATCTTCCGCTGATCTTCGAAAACTCCCGGGCAACAGAGACGAATAGCGAGTCGGGTTACTCGGAAGGTTGTGGTTCCCTGGGCAAGCCTAGGATTCTCTCACCAATGATGTTGCGTTGAATTTCGCTAGAACCCCCGGCGATTCGCATCCCTGGCGAGTACAAGAGATTCTCTGTAGAGGTCGAATTCAACATTGCGTCAGCACCTTGAAGTGAGGAGTTCAACTGCGCCTCGTCGTACCCGAGTTCGCTATTCATCAACTTGGCCACAGGGGCTATCAGCGGATCACCGCCACGGCGTTCCATTAGCGACTGAAGGGCTTTACCTCGGTTGAGAATCCGAGTAAGCCTCTCTGCTTTCACCGTATCTAGGGCGGTCGCGTTGTTGGCCATGAGTTCGAGACGCTTGCGAAGGCTGATGACGCCCGCAGATCCTGCTCCGCCCCGCTCATCTTCCAGCACAGCCATGGCAACGCCCCAACCTTGATTGACTTCTCCGAGTAGGCAATCGGCGGGTATTGAGACATCGTCAAAAAAGACTTCGCAAAATTCGCTGTCGCCTGTCATTTGTTTAATCGGTCGAACTTCGATGCCTTCGAGTGTCATATCTAAAAGGAAAAAGGAGATGCCTTTGTGTTTCGGTTGATTGTTGTCTGTGCGAGCCATCAGGATTCCGAATTGAGCGAATTGGGCGTTCGAAGACCAAACTTTCTGTCCATTCAGGATGAACTGGTCCCCGTCGCTCACAGCTGATGTTTGTAAACCCGCTAGATCGGAACCAGCTCCAGGTTCACTAAAAAGTTGGCACCAAAGAATTTCGTTGCGGAGTGTGGGGCGAAGAAAGCGTTCTTTCTGTTCTTCGGTCCCAGAACGAAGTATTGCCTCGCCGGCGAGAACGAGTCCTTGAAGATTGAGATAAGGGGCGACCTCGGCAACAGCACATTCCTCGTGCCAAACCACGTTGTGAGGTGGATTTAGCCCCATGCCTCCGTACTGGATCGGCCAGTGCACCCCAGCCCAATTCTTTTCGAAACAGAACCGCTGCCAATGCATCGCTCTCTCATAGAGGCTCGGAGGCAAGATAGCTCCATAAGCGGGGCATGCATCGCCAGAGTCGATTGCATCACGAATGAACTCGGCTGCTTGAACGCGAAATTCGTTGAGAGCGATAACTTCTGCCATACCCAGAAGGTAGTGCCGACTTGTGCTGGCCGCCCGGCTGCTTCTTACATAGCATCTTGTTATGAGTGATCTCGGCCACACAAATAGCCAACTAACCAATGAGACAGTAGAACTCCTGCAACAGTTGATCCGTCACGAATGTGTCAACACCGGTGAAACCGATTCCGGTGAAGAACTTCGCAATAGTGACCTGCTAGAAAACTTTCTGGCGGGCCCGGGCGTCGATGTCGAACACTTCGACTGTTTGCCCGGACGTCGCTCAATGGTCGCGCGAGTTCAAGGGACAGACCCATCAGCTCCGTCTTTGTGTCTAATGGGTCATACGGATGTCGTTCCGGTGAGCCCAGACGGTTGGAGTCGCGATCCCTTCGGCGGCGAGTTGGTTGATGGCGAGGTATGGGGTCGCGGTGCTGTAGACATGCTCAATCTCACCTCATCGATGGCTGTTGCCTTCCGACATCTAGCCGACAGTGACTTCAGACCGAAAGGTGACCTGGTGTTTTTTGGGGTCGCTGATGAAGAAGCTGGCGGAACTTATGGGGCTAAATGGATGGCCGAGAACCATTGGGATGCAATGGCAGCTGATTATGTTTTGACCGAATTCGGCGGACTGCCTACCCAGACTCCCGAGGGGAAAAAGATCACTCTCGCGGCGGGTGAGAAAGGTCTTGGATGGCGTCGACTCACAGTTAAAGGGACACCCGGACACGGATCAATGCCCTTTGGCTCTGATAACGCCGTCCTCAAGGCGGCCGAGATCATCCGAAGACTGGGGGAGTATCGACCTGAAGCGAAATTGACCGAAATGTGGCAACACCAAATTTCAACTCTGGATCTTGACGCTGACGTGAAAGACGCCCTCTTGCATCCGGCGTCGGTTTGGGAGGCAATAGCGGGACTTGACTCACCTGCTCTTGCGCGCCACCTTCATGCCTGCAGCCACACCACGTTCTCGCCCAACGTTGTACATGGTGGTATCAAAACAAACGTGATCCCCGATTCAGTAGAAATTGATGTGGACATTCGGACTGCGCCAGGCGACAGCGGCCAAGTTGACAAACACCTCCGTGACGCGCTTGGAGAGTTATTTGATGAAGTTGAGGTCCGACCTATTCATGATGATCCGGCCACCTTCTCGTCCACGGACACCCCAATGTGGCACCTCTTGCAGGAGATGATGCAAAAAGCACACCCTGGTGCGCCGCTGATACCCTCGCTGATCGTCGGAGCGACCGACGCACGTTTCTATCGCGACAAGGGATCCGTAGCTTACGGCGCAGGACTGTTCAGCGATCGTGTCAACTCATCGGATTTCATGGCGCGCTTCCATGGGCATGACGAACGGGTAGACGTTGATTCTCTGGCACTAACGACCCAACTATGGATCGATGTTGTGACTAACTTCTGGGACAGAGTAGATAGCTGAGGGCGACTAGCCGCCTGAGCAGCCGACCTTCGCAGTTACGTGAGGGATCCGTCCGGTTCGCAATGAGGTCACCACACCAGTGGCGTCTAGTTCCCATATCACCCTCATCGACTTATCTCCGTCAGTCACGGGCACAAAGGTGACCGAGTCTCCAGAGGAGGATTCTTCGATCTTGGCCCCGAAAGCAGCCTTGATGGCTTCTTTAGTTGCGCCGATCCCGTAACCGGATTTGCTAGTGATCGGCCCACTTGAGATGTCTACTCGAACAATCTCCCCGTTGACCACCATGAAAGCTGCTCCTGTAGCTCCTGCCGCCGGCGTGTAATACTGACAGGCTTCACTGCCAGTAGATGCAGCGTTGAATGTGACGCCAGCTGCTTCCTGGGCTTCGGCGAGAGTTTGTCCAATTCGTACGGGCCCTAGTCCCGCGGTTGTGATGGTGTCGTCGTTCGTCAGTGTCGGAGGCGTGGTGGTTTCGGTAGTGGTTCCGTAACGTTCCGCCGCACTCTGAATGGCAGAGGTAGTTGTTGGGGCGTCATCGGTTGCCGTGCTGTCTGATGCTGCTGCAGACGTTGTGATGGTAGGTAGCGTCGTTGTGGAGTCACTGGCAGTGCTGCTCAGGGAACATCCACCGGTCAGAGCAACCGAGGCAATCAGGCCGAAGACAATTTTGTGCGCCGAGTATTTCCCGTTTGCGATTCTCACTTAGCTACCTCTCGTGGATCCAGATGTGTTGACGAACTTATCTCGCTCGCTTCCAGTCACGAGGGTACATCTGTTCCGCTCAATGTGTCGCCTAGGCCCAGCGGATAGTCTGGGAATACCAAGTGGTTATGAGCACATGCAGCAATTCTTTGATTTGCGAGAGTGAGATGGAGTTTCGTTATGTCTGAGGTGCAGTTTGACATTGTGATCAGGGGAGGAGATGTCGTCGACGGCACTGGTGCAGCTCCCCAAAAGGCCGACATCGCAATTAGCGGCGATCGAATCGTCGCAGTGGGAGAGGTCACAGGTAAAGGAGCCCGTGAGATTGATGCCCATGGTCGAGTAGTCACCCCGGGATTCGTTGACATCCATACCCACCTAGATGCCCAACTGGCATGGGACCCTATTGGCTCCAGTTCGTGCTGGCATGGAATCACATCAGTGGTGATGGGCAATTGCGGTGTCACATTTGCCCCAGTCAAATCCGAAGACATTGTGCATCTAGCGGAAATGATGGAATCGGTTGAAGATATTCCGAGGGAAGCAATTTTGGAAGGTCTGCCCTGGGATTGGCGAACTTACGGCGAGTACCTCGATTTTCTGGATCGCCTTCCTAAGGGGATCAACGTCGGAGGAATGGTGGGTCACGTGGCCGTCCGATGGAATGTCATGGGTGAGGACAGCCTCAAAGAAGAGCCTGCATCCGAAAAGGAAATAGCTGCGATGTGCGAGTTGGTGGACGAAGCTATTGGTTCGGGCGCCTTAGGCTTTTCGACCTCTCGAACGTTGCTTCATCGAACACCAGACGGTAGGCCGATCCCCGGGACATTTGCGGATAATGATGAACTGTACGCATTTGCCGATGTTCTAGGCCGGCATGGACGTGGGGTGTTCGAGTCAGCTCCCCGATTCGAAAAAGCCGGTGCGGACTGGGCGGGTCTCAAACACGAAATTCGGACATTGGGTGAGATCACTCGCAGGAGTGGCCGCCCTTCAACATTCGGGCTTGTCTACAACGCAGTTCGACCTGATATGAGCGATGTCGCCCTTGCAGAGGTGCTGGCGGAGAACTCAAACGGTGCTGCGTTGAGGCCTCAGACAACTTGTCGGCCAATAGGAGTAGTTCTAGGCATCCAACATCGCACTCCTTGGGCACGCGCGGGTGCAACCTGGAAATCGATGCAGGATATGGACCTATCACAGCGCCTTGCTCTAATTCGTGATGCTGAATCACGTAAGGCGTTGGTTCATGAAGCCAACAATCCAGAACAAATTCACGGAGGCGGTAGCGCCATGGTGGATCTAAGCAGGCTGTACCTTTTGGATGCCGAAGATCCTAACTACAGGGTGGGTCCAGAAGGCACCTTGGAAGCTAAAGCGGCGGAAGCAGGCGTAACACCTGTCGAATATTTTCTGAATGAGACTGACAGGTCCGATGGTTCGGTGATGCTTTCGTTGCCGATCTTGAATCAGGATTACGAGGCGATCGAAACGATGCTTCAAGATGATGCGATCATCATGGGGTTGGCTGATGCAGGGGCACACGTTGGGCAAATCATGGACTCTAGCCAACCTACTTATTTCCTAAGTCACTGGGTTCGAGACACCGGGTTCTTCTCAATTGAAGAAGGGGTGCGCAAAATTACCTCTGACACCGCTGATCTTTTCGGTCTAGTTGATCGAGGCCGCCTAGTCGAAGGAGCCTATGCCGACCTCAATATCATTGATTTCGAAAATCTCTCCCTGAATGGCCCCGAATACATTCATGATTTCCCTGGTGGAGCTGGCAGGTACATACAACGCGGACGGGGCTATGACGCAACAATCGTCAACGGACGGGTCTTCATGGAAAACGGAGAACACACTGGTGAACTTGCCGGAGTAACGCTTCGCTCCACTGACTAGTTTTCGGTTCGGGCCGCTAGGGTGCTGCCATGGCTTCAGTACCTCAGATGAACATCAATGAAGAGACCATATATCGCGTGACGGTCGGAACCAGCAAAGGTGCGATTGTGATGGACCTCGATCCTAAATTGGCGCCGAACACAGTCAACAACTTTGTAAATCTGGCGCGCGACGGTTATTACACCGGACTTACTTTCCATCGCGTGGTACCAGATTTCGTCGTTCAAGGTGGTTGTCCTGAGGGCACTGGAACCGGCGGTCCCGGGTACCGATTCGACGATGAACCAGTGACCGCCGAGTACACATTGGGAGCAGTAGCAATGGCTAATGCAGGTCCCAACACCAATGGCAGTCAGTTCTTCATATGCATCGACGACTGTCGATCAAAGCTTGCACCGGCCTACAACCTCTTCGGTTATGTATCGAGCGGTATGGAAGTGGCTTTGGAGATAGCAGTTGGCGATGTCATGGAAAGTGTGGACATCGAAGAAGTCAGCGCTGCTTAGCTAAGGCTGCGCCAAACGTCCCTGAACAGCTAACGTGTGAGCCTTGCCGAAAGGACGACCAATGGGCGACGTAGTTCTGTATGAAGAGGTTGATGGTGTAGCTCTAGTCACCCTTAATCGACCCGAGCGACTCAATTCATGGACAAATGAACTCGGTTCAGCGTATTTTGATGCGTTGGATCGAGCGTCAGCTTCAGCCGATGTACGAGCAGTCGTTGTTACGGGAGCGGGACGAGGCTTTTGCTCTGGGGCTGACATGGACATGCTTCAGGGGATTGGCGCTCGCGATGGCGAAGAAGAATCACCCGTTCGACTTCGAGCCGAACGACACGACTATGCGCTGACTGTCCCCAAGCCGGTGATCGCCGCCATCAATGGGGCCTGTGCCGGACTCGGATTCGTACACGCAATGATGTGTGATATTCGGTTCGCAGCCGAGGGGGCAAAGTTCACTAGTGCTTTCGTTCGACGGGGCCTAATCGCTGAACACGGAATTTCGTACATGTTGCCCCGGGTGGTAGGGCCTTCAAATGCTTTGGATATCTTGATGTCCGGAAGGGTGTTCTTGGCGGAAGAAGCGAAAGAGATGGGTGTGGTCAGCCGTGTCCTGCCGCCTGAGGAGCTGGTCAGCACCACGATCGAATACGCGCAGCAGTTGGGCCGCTACAGCGCACCATGGTCGATGGCGCAAATGAAAAGCCAGGTTTGGAGTCAACTAGATATGGCCCGCACCCAATCTCTCGAGGAGTCGAACAGAATCATGGCTCAATCTCTAAAGAGACCGGACTTCAAAGAGGGCGTGGCGAGCTTTGTCGAAAAGCGTGATCCATCTTTCGAGCCGGTGGTCGGCTCCTAAAACTTCCACAAGGTCCTTCCAGCTTGTCCTAAGAGGGCTAGCGTCGGTACCCCGGCGAGAGCTAGCGTCTCGGCGATGACGGAGACCCTTGGAGCATTCGCGGTTCTCGCGTGGTTGGCATATTTGGCGAGTCGCGTGTTGGCGCGCCGACATTTGCCTGAGCTCGTAGGCTTCTTGATCGTCGGGGCGGTCCTTGGTCCTTCAGGAATAGAGCTGATCAGTGAGCACGAGCTTGCTGCCCTTCGTCCTTTGACTGAAATTGCTCTAGCGATTTTGATGTTCGTGATCGGTGAACGCGTATCAACTCGTGCCTTGCGTGCTGCTCGTTGGACCTTGACCACAGGAGCTACTCAATACGCGTTATGCGCTGTTTTGGTGTTCTGGGCAACTCGTGCTGTCGGTGCTGACCGGCCCGTAGCTTTGGTTCTAGCGGCTTTGGCGGGTGCAGGCGCCCCGATGACGATCGCTCACATTGTTAGTTCTGTTAAGGCAACAGGGAATTACGCGGTAGGGGTAGTTGGTACTCACGCGGTCTCTGACGCGTTAGCAACCGTTACTTTCGCTGCAGTTCTCCCAATAGCGACCATCCTGGCTGAGCAGGATGCGGATGTGTCGGCGGCGGTAATTGATTTTGTTCAACTCGGATTTGGGGGAGCGGTTCTCGGTCTCCTAGGTGGCTGGTTCATATCGCGGTTGGGTTTTCAGATTGAAACTTCAGGAGAGCTGCTGCTCTTTGTTTTGGTTCACATACTCTTAGGTTGGTCCATCGCGGATTGGTTAAATATTTCGCTGCCTCTGGCGGCTCTTATGGCAGGGGCCACAGCTGCATCAGTGTCTCCTGAAGCATTTTCGTTACGCCTCTTTCGGACGATTAAGAGTATCGAGCAGCCTCTCTATCTGCTGTTTTTCGCGTTGGCAGGTGCTTCTATCCATTTGGATGACCTTGGAGGGGTCGGAGTCGTTGGTGTCGTATATATCGGCGTCAGGGTAGGAGCCAAGATCTTTGGAGGACTGATAGGAGGCCTCTTCGGCGGCCTAGGGTGGAGAACCGCGCTACGGCTTGGGGTGAACTTGACTCCGCAAGCCGGTGTTGCCGTTGGTCTCGCAGTTCTAGCGAGCGAAGTTTTAGGAGACCCAGGGGCGGAAGCTGCAACCGTGGTTTTGGGGTCTGTTGTGCTTTTCGAGCTGATTGGACCTCTATTGGTGGCAAAAGACCTACATGGATCCAGTAGTGAGAGCGAGTCGGGATCCGTGGATTCAACTCGGGTTGAGTTACCTGCGCGAGTCTTGATCGCTTCCCCGATGCCGATCGAAATCCCCGAATGGCTCATTGATCTAGCGGCACGGTGGCGTTCCCGTCTTGTGGTGTACCAACCGGGAGAAGCCGAGTCAGAACACATCGGAAACTTGTTGTCTAAGTGCGCTAGCAAGGATGTTGAAGTTGAATTTCGATCGCTGCGTACCGAGAGCTTCACAGGGGCTGTGGTTCGGACCAGATCTGAAGTGCAAGCAGACATGGTGGTCTTGTTTGCAGCACGACCACAAGGTGCTACGTCCAGGCTTGTACTTTTCCCCTCAGAGCGGATCGCTCGCGAGTTAACGGTCCCAGTGCTGACATTTCCCCTGACTACAGAAGGTCCTCCCGAGCCACTGCACAAGGGCCGTCGTTGGCCATGGTCTGGGTAAGTTGGGTTTAACAATTGCTCCAACTGCTCCCAAATGGGCACACTGTAATAACCGAGAGAAGGGCTGAGAGATGTCGGACCGCGTGTTGGTGACCATTGAAGACGGGATTGCAGACGTCCGTCTCAATCGTCCTGAAAAATTGAATGCTTTAGACGGCCAGATGTTTAAGGCAATCGCGGATGCCGGGGAGAGTCTGAAAGAACGCTCTGATGTGCGAGCCGTTGTGTTGAGCGGAGCCGGACGTTCTTTTTGCGCGGGCCTCGATTTCGCATCCTTTCAAGCGATGGGTGACAGCGGTGATAGTGAATCGGGTGGAGTTGATGAAGGCGCTTCAACGACCGGCAACACCCTGGAAGGTCGCATCACTCACATGGGGCAACAAGCCGCTTGGGTCTGGCAAGAGCTAGAGGTACCGGTAATCGGTGCGATAACAGGGCATGCTTTAGGTGGTGGTTTTCAGATAGCAATGGGCCCCGATATTCGAATCGTTCATCCCGATACCAAAATGTCAGTTTTGGAAATTCGTTGGGGTTTGGTCCCGGACATGGGTGCCTCGGTGTTGCTTCCACCCTTAGTGGGTTTGGACGTGGCGAAAGAGATGTACTTTACGGGCAAAATGATCTCTGGTACTGAGGCGGTTGAACTGGGAGTGGCCACTCGAGTTGATGATGACCCTCATACTGCAGCCTTAGAGTTAGCCCAAGAGATTGCCAGCAAGAACCCCGATGCGATACGGCGGATGAAGGACATCCTCAATGGATTATCGACACGAAACACGGCAGAGCGGTTTGCTGCTGAACGGCAGCACATCGGAGCACTAATTGGTTCACCTAATCAAACTGAGGCAGTTGCTGCGTTCTTTGAAAAACGCCCCCCTGAATTTGACTGATTTGCAGAATGTTTGAGGTCCTAACGTCGTGACCGAATCCATCGAAAAGCTGCTCGCTGATGCAAGCGACCTAGCACAACAGGCCGGATCTCTTACTCTTGATTGGTTCCGGCAGACGGATCTCGAAGTTGAATCCAAGATCGATGGCACCGAAGTAACAGATGCAGATCGAGCAGCCGAACGTTTCATCAGGGAACAGCTTGGGCATCGCTATCCCGACCATGCCGTTTACGGAGAAGAAGAGGGAGGTGTAATCGACCCCAACAAATTGACGTGGATCATCGACCCAATCGATGGGACACGCGGGTTTACGCGAGGAGTGCCGTTGTACTCGACCCTCCTTGCAGTGGTCGACGATACGGGCCCTATCGTCGGTGTCATCTATGTTCCCGCCTTGAACTCGACCGTTGCTGCGGGGCGTGGACTTGGCTGCTGGCTCGATGGACAGCGGACTTCGGTGAGCGACACGAGCCAATTGAAAGGCGCACTAGTCAACACGAGTAGCTATGAGACGTTCGCCAACGAGTGGCTCATGGCCTTGAAGGGTTCAGGGGCAATGATGCGCACCTGGGGCGACGCGTTTGGTTATTACTTAGTGGCTGCAGGCCAAGCTGAGGCGATGATCGATCCCGTTTGCTCGTCCTGGGACTTGGCGCCTATGCCAGTTATCTTGAAAGAAGCCGGTGGCCGATTTACCGACATGACTGGCGAGAGCTCTATCGACTTAAATGCGGCACCTGATTCGATAAGCGGCATAGCCTCAAATGGGTTCCTCCATGATGAATTACTTGAGGTATTGAAATCGACATGACCAGCCCTAACGAAAAAATGCCCAAATGGGTTCCCCGGGTACTTGCTCTATTTCTTTGCGGTCTCGCACTTCTGGGGGCTTTCATATGGATGTTGATACAGGTTCGCTCGCTAATCATTGTGGTCCTCGTTTCCCTTTTTCTCTCCTTTGCCATCGAACCTGCAGTTAATTGGCTGAGCCGCCGAGGCTGGCGGAGAGGTCCAGCGACATTAGGAATGTTTGCAGTGATCCTCCTCGCGGTTGGCGGCTTCTTGTATGCCATGGGTTCGGTTCTTGCCGATCAAATAACTAAGTTGACTGCGGAAGCTCCCGGATACATAAGAGAGATCGAACAGTGGCTAGAGAGCAAATTCGGGATCGTGCTGGAGACCGACTCCCTCGTCGCTGAATTCTCAAGTGGCGGAAGTGCCGCCCGCTTGGCGTCCAACATTGCCGGAGATCTGGTGTCGATCGGCACTGCTTTGATGTCACTTATTTTCCAGACACTGACGGTTTTGTTGTTCACGTTCTACCTAGTTGCTGACGGCCCCAAGCTCCGACGTCTCCTTTGTTCGACTCTTCCGCCTAAGAAACAAGCCCTGATGCTCAAAGGTTGGGAGATAGCAATAGATAAGACCGGTGCCTACATCTATTCGCGGACACTGCTGGGTTTAGCAGCATTTCTTGTCCATTGGCTCGTGTTCGCCTTACTCGAGGTTCCTTCGCCAGTTCCGCTTGCCCTGTGGGTCGGGATCATGTCGCAGTTTGTGCCCGTCGCCGGAACCTACCTAGCGGGCCTGTTGCCAATATTGATCGCGCTGCTGCATCAGCCAATAACTGCTTTGTGGGTTCTCCTAGCAATAGTGGTATATCAGCAGCTCGAGAATTACCTATTTGCACCTCGGATTACTTCTCAGACAATGAATATTCACCCGGCAGTGGCGTTCGGAACTGTCATCTTAGGAGCGGCTCTTCTAGGCGTAGTCGGAACCCTTCTCGCTGTCCCCGTTGCCGCTACCGTTCAAGCATTCGTTTCGACTTACATCAGGCGCCATGAGCTAATTGAATCCGAACTCCTAGAGGACACCGAAGCCGACGACTAGCTGAGGTCCTCGTGGACCTATCTTTAGAGGTTGCCGATGATGAGTTCCACAACGTCAATGTCCGCCTTTGCGCTGCGAACAAGCAGGTCGATGGGCGTTGAATCAAAATCGGGTTGATCTAGGAACTCCAAAACCATTGCGACTTCCTCTGGGCGTTCGACAACTAGGACGCGCAGGGCATCTGGGCGTTGACCGGCTGACGCGAGGACCATTTGGAGACGTCTCCGATGATCTGGCGTCGTTATGGTCGTCGAAACGATCTCGTTAAGTTGCTCAAAGGAGTGAACCGTGTTCGACTGATAGATCGGGGTCCAAGGGTTCTGTTTCGATCTTTGACGCAAACCCGACTCTCGGAGGCGTCGAACTAACTCCCGGCTACCAATAGAGATTGCACCCGCCTGTACTGCCAAAGCGTGTTCATCAACATTGATGTCATAGTGGTCGCCTTGAAAGCCGATTCGGCGTTTGCCGATTCCTTGAGCGAAGTTGTGTAGCTCCGCCAAAGACGCGTCGGAGACCATATGTCCCCAAAGACTTCCCCGCCAAGGCCAACTCGGCGTGTCCACAAAAATCATTGTGAGGAGGCAACCATCTCGTCGACAATCAAATCATATTTAGGAGCTAGATTCTGCCAGCTAAAACAATCCACATGCCCTTGAGTCGCGGCCCTGTGAACGTGAAGTCGGTCTCTGTCTGATGCGAGGATCGGCCGGAGCGCATCGTGTAACGAGCCCTCATAAAGCAGGTCAGGATGCAGCGACGTTGGTAGAAGTTCCGGATAAGCGAGGCGCCAAGGCAAGACGGGTCGTGCCCCCGCGGCAATGGCCTCAGCTATTGCCACACCGAAAAAGTCGTGTTGAGCGGTCGAGACCACCAAATCGGCTCTATGCAGGATGTCTCGGTAGTCACTCTTATTTTGAGCTCCACAACAGGCGAGGCGATCAGGCAGTTGGCGTTTCAGACGTTTGTGCGGCTCCGCTCCGCTGCGCTCGACCTCGCCCAATGCGAAGATCTCAAATTCAAGACCTTCCGCGGCCAGCTTCGTCATCGCGTGAACAAAATCTCCCGGTCGTTTGTCGTGGGACCATCGATGATTCCACAAGATTTTCGGCTTGCCATCGGCAGATTTGGGATGCATCCCGAATGTTTTTATGCCCACAGGGAGAATTTCGATATTACTGAGGGCGGCTTCAACCTTCGATCCCGCCCCTCTAGTCAACTCTTCAATGAACACGGGCAGCTCGCGCAGAAGCAAATCAGCATGAAAGCGGCTTGCAACAGCGGTTCTGTCTGCGCTCAAAATGGAACCCCAGTCAGCAATAATTCCGCGAAATGCGCGCCCACCTTTTGGTCCTGGGGGATAGCCAATTTGGCTTTCGTGCATGTATAGCAACGTCGGTGGTCGAGGCGTGGAACGATGAAGTAACCCGAACACCGTTGCGAGATCGATGGGTGTGCTGGCGACAAGCACATCCACTTCGCCGCTCGCATTGTCGATTTCCGCAGCGAAGATAGAAGGAGCGGTGATAAGAGAGCGACGCCAGCCCGAGTCAGAGCCGTCGACGACGGAAATCGAATGCTTACTCTTGGAGCGCCAACCCTCGACCCAACTTCGATGAGAACCCTGGTACCACGGTTCCAGGATAAGAACATTTGCCACATGGATGAAGCTACAGGGTGCTTCCCATCTGAGTAATAACCCGGCAAACTGATCCATCGTGTTGAAAATGTCGGTTGTTCTTGCCGTAGCGTCCATAATCCTCTTCTCAGGGACCTCCGCGTCTGCGGTCAAGGTGGAAGCGGTGGGCACGGCTTTCACCTACGGTCAACCGGACTCGGAATTGATGTCTTCGGCGGCAGGAGCAATGACCGCCAAATCAGACGGGAGTGGTTACTGGCTCGCGACAACTGAGGGTTCGGTCTTCGCGTTCGGCCAAGCCCTGCATTTCGGTGACATGACAAACACAGTTTTGAATCAACCGATCGTCGGAATGGCTGCAGCGCCAAGTGGAAATGGGTACTGGTTGGTAGCAAGTGATGGCGGCATCTTCTCATTCGGAGATGCCGTGTTTTACGGATCTACTGGAGCGTTAACTCTTAACAGTCCAATTGTCGGTATGGCGACCACGACCACCGGAAATGGATATTGGCTCGTCGCTGCGGACGGCGGTGTGTTCTCGTACGGTGACGCGCAGTTCTATGGTTCGACCGGAGCAATCACGTTAAATCGACCGATCGTCGGAATGCTCCCCACCAAATCCAGCGAAGGTTATTGGCTGTTAGCCGATGATGGGGGCATCTTCACCTTTGGGGATGCACACTTTTACGGGTCGGGGCCCGGGAAAGGCTTCACAGACCCGTTCGCGGGGATGATCCCAACAGCAGACGGAAGTGGTTATGCACTGGTTCACACCAACGGCCGCATTACACCTTTCGGGAGTTCCTCGCTTCAGAGAGGGGCCCTCTGTGATCCTTGGCCAGTCACTGATTTGTCCGTCGCCGGAGAGGGCGCTGTTCTGCTAAGAGCCTCAAGCAACACACCGACTGACGCTCCGTCGGAGAACTCGGCGCGAATGGATACCGAATACCTGCAGAGTCTAATTTTTCATTCACAGAGTTGTCAGAGCCCAGAAACTTTGCTCCCAATGTCGCTGGGCTCTCCGCTCCTGGAACCGGTGACTACCTCCTCTTATGGGTGGCGCCGGCACCCCATTTGGGGCGCGATCTCCATGCACAATGGAATCGACTTCATTGGGCCTAATAGGACGTCAGGTGGATCTGCCCTTGCAGTCCGAGACGGAACCGTATTGTCCGTAGTCGATCTCGTCGCTTATGGCAAAACAGTCATCCTTGACCATGGGGGACAACTGGCCACGGTATACGGGCATCTCAAAGAGTCTCTGGTCGTAGCCGGCGAGGCAGTGAGTATGGGAGATGCCGTTGGGTGGGTTGGATCCACGGGTCTGTCGACTGGGCCCCACCTTCATTTGGAGCTACGGGTGGGCAGTCGGGCTATCGACCCGAGTCCGTATCTTTTACTGCCCTAGAGACAAGAACGCATTAGAAGACATCTAGGTGTTCCAAAACCGCATCAATAAACCCGAAATTTTTTGGCGTGGCGAAATGATCGCAACCTCTCAGTTCGGAATAACTCGGGTCAGAAAGAGCGTTTAGCAGCGGATCCGCAGGCCCAGCAAAGTCCTCAGTCCCTAAAACGACCCTCACGGGGTGAGTGATTCGTGCGAACTGCTCCTCCCCGAGGGGGTAGTGCTTGCGTCTCATGAATGCGGCCAACGCCTCACCATCTTGGTCTGGCTCGGCGGCGTAGCGAGCAAAGGTCTGAGCGTGGACATCATCTTGATCTGCTTGTCCCTGAACGCCCTTCGCTATTCGCTCGGCTTGTTCTTCGTCGCGCTCAAACAAATTTCGTCCGACTCCAGCAACGACGAGTTTGCCGAATTTCTCGGGAGCGATCGCTGCCATGCACAGAAGTGTCCGTGCACCCATGGAAAACCCGACGCCGTCCACTTCGCCCTCAGGGAGGCGGGCCACTAGCCCTTCTTCCATGTCCGCATACAGTTTTGGATCGTGATGTTTGTCGGCGGAGCCATGACCAGGAAGGTCCCAGGCGATGACCTCGCGACCGGCATCACTCAGAAGGTCGACGATCCCAGTAGGTATCCAAGTTGAATCGACGGAACCAGTAAATCCATGAAGAAGTAGGACGGGGTTAGACATCTAGCAATTCTGTCAGAGCGACAGACACTTTGTGGAGTTCGTACCAGCGAGGAGGAACTCCTGAAATTCGATTACCGTAAAGTCCACCTATCTGAAAGAAGAGGAAAATGACATCCTCAACCCACCAACCAATCCGTATCGCAAACTGCAGCGGATTTTTTGGAGACCGGTTATCCGCAGCGAGAGAAATGGTTCAGGGTGGACCCATTGATGCATTAACGGGGGATTGGCTAGCAGAACTCACCATGCTCATCCTTTCCCGGATTCAAGCGAAGACCCCAGGAGGTGGGTACGCGCGTACTTTTGTGACCCAGATGGAAGAGGTGATGGGGGAATGTCTTGATCGAAATATCAAAGTCGTTTCCAACGCAGGAGGTCTGAATCCGCTGGGATGCGCCGATGCGGTTCAAGAAGTTGCAGACCGGCTCGGTCTTAACCCCAGCATCGCTTATGTCGCCGGCGACGATCTGGCTCCGCGCTTGCCAGAGTTGATTGAAGCGGGAAATGATTTCTCGCATCTCGACACGGGTGAACCGCTAGGCGATCTTGCCGATCGCATAGTCACCGCGAACGCCTACATCGGATGTTGGGGCATCGTTGAAGCCCTAAATCAAGGCGCTGACATAGTCGTGACGGGCAGAGCAACTGACGCAGCTGTGGTTGCAGGCCCCGCGGCATGGCATCACGGGTGGCAACGCGATGACTGGGATGCTTTGGCGGGTGCGGTCGTCGCGGGTCACGTGATCGAATGTGGGGGACAGGCCACGGGAGGGAATTATTCGTTTTTCACTGAGATCGAAGATATGACCTATCCAGGCTTTCCGTGGGCTGACGTATATGCCGATGGTACGTCAATCATCGGTAAACACGATGGAACAGGTGGGGAAGTGTCGGTTGGGACAATCACCTCGCAACTGCTGTATGAGATTCAGAGCGAACGATATTTTAATCCCGATGTGGTGAGCCGTTTCGACACAATCGAACTGGAAGAGGTCGAGCGAGATCGAGTGAAGATCTTCGGAACGCGCGGCGAACCTGCACCCAAAGACCTCAAAGTGGCCATGAACTACCACGGTGGTTTCCGCAATCAGATATCTGTCGGGCTTACCGGTCTTGATATAGAAGCCAAAGCTGAGTTGATAGAAAGACAGTTCTGGAATGCCTGTCCTTATAGTCCTGAGGACTACGAGACAGTCGTGCGCAAGTATCTGCCCACCAACAAAGAGAACCCTGCAACCAACGAGGAAGCGGTGGCCGTCTACAAAATCATCGTCAAAGACCCTGATGAACGAAAGGTGGGACGCCCGTTTTCAAATGCTGGAACCGAGATCGGACTTTGCTCCATTCCGGGCATGTTCGGAACGGGAGGGGGTCCTGGACCAGGTCAAGCATTTGGTGTGTATTGGCCGGCTCTAATCAACTCAGAATTGGTGCCAATGGAAGTAGTGGTCGATGGGAAGCTAACTGTTGTCGACAACACACCACTGATGGCCGGCACGGAGGTCTCAACCTCCGCACCGCAACTACCGACGACTCCTTCAGGGCCGACCCGGCCAGCGCCTCTGGGTGCTCTATTTGGCACCCGTTCGGGGGATAAGGGTCCGAATGCCAATTTAGGAGTTTTTGCGCGAACAGCCGAGGCCTTCGCGTGGCTAAGCGACTACTTGTCTGTCGAAACGCTGAAACAGCTGATGCCTGAAGCAGAAGAGAGAGCCATCGATCGCTATGACCTGCCAAATCTCTGGAGTATGAATTTTATTTTCCATGGGCTGTTGGAAGAAGGAGTCGCAGCTTCGACAAGGCAAGACCCCCAAGCAAAAGCCTTGGGGGAGTACCTGCGAGCCAAGATCGTAGAAATTCCAGAGAGTCTTTTCTCGTAATGTTTATACGAGTTGCGTATCGGGTTCTTCGATTACCGGGTTAGTCAGAGTGCCGATGCCCTCGATGGTGATCGATACCTCGTCGCCCACCCCCAACATTTTTGGTGGTTCCCAGTACAAACCGACTCCGGCGGGTGTGCCAGTCGCTATCACCGTGCCCGGATCGAGAGTAAACGCAGACGACAGATGATGAACTATGTCGAAACAGTCGAAAATGAGATCATCGGTATTTGAGTCCTGGCGGATTTCACCGTTTACTCGGGTTGTCAGTTGCAATCTATGGGGGTCGACTTCATCACCGGTAACGACCCAAGGCCCCATAGGTCCATGGGTGTCCCATGATTTACCCATGAGCATTGTGGGACTTGCGCGTTGCCAGTCTCTAACACTGACGTCGTTCATGATTGTGTAACCAGCGATGACCTCGCTGGCGTGATCGCGTGGCACGTGTCGACAACGCTTCCCGATGACGATTGCTAATTCACCCTCATAGTCGACTTTCTCCGGGGCGATGGTGGGGATGTGTATGCCTGCACCTGGACCGATCACACAATTGTGGTGTTTGGTGAAAATGACCGGAGTTGTGGGGACCTCCCTGCCTCCTTCCTCTGCGTGTGCGCGGTAGTTAAGCCCCACGGCGAGAATCGCTGGCGGCGCGCCCACGGGCGCTAACAGCTTCGCCTCTGCCAGAGGTGTGTGTTCGCCGGTCGGTAGCGCCCCGAAGTCGGTCCCAGCGGCCAAAAGCCCTGGGAGGTCGGCGTGGTCTGTCTCAAGGTTGATGAGTTCCTCATTCACTACGGACGCGATGCGGGCGCGGTTTTGAAGAAGATGTCGTGCGATAAGCATGTAGGGACCATAGTCCCGCACTATCTCTTTCAGAAGCTTGGCTTCGCAAATACGGCTCATTTCAGGTACTTGCATGTGAGAACCAGGAAGGGCGACTTCATCGCCCTTGTCCTTTCACCCCTGTTCTGGCACCCTAGCTCTCAGGTTCTTAACCGCTTGATCCGAAAGAGACCGAGTTTCTATGCGTGGACCCGAAGTTAGCGTTGACTCAATTACCGACTCTGTGACCGGCTTGCCGGATGGACGCGTCTTCACCGTTTTTTTGGAAAGAAAAATTGCACTTGCACGTCGCACACTGAAGCCAATTTCAGTGGTTTATTTCGAAATAGACGAGTTCGAGTCGTTTGCTCCGTACGTGAGAGAACACGCCATGCGCGCAACATCTCGGGTGATGACCAACACTTTCCGTGAATCCGACACTATCTGTGGTTTGAGAGATGGTGTCCTTGTAGCGCTTCTTGACGACACATCCGAGGCAGGTGCAGTTTGGGCCGCTGATCGAGTCAGGAAAGCGAACGCGGAATCACCATCCCGTGACGTAGTCACCCTGTCAGCAGGTATTGCCTGCTATCCGTCTCATGCCATGGAAGCACACGATTTGGTCTCAGCAGCTCAATCCGCGTGCAACCAAGCGCGAGCTCATGGCCCAAGTCGGATTGAAGTTGCCACAGAGGGCGACGACACCTAAAGCGATGCAGCTTCGCGGCTAATCTCTCCCTACTGTCAAGTGGAAGAATGCCGATGGAACAAACATATGAGAATCTTGAAGTTGACTTTCCAGGTGATGGAATCGCTCGCATCACACTGAATAGACCTGAACGTCTCAACGCGCTCACATATGGATTAGTTGAGGACCTCCATTCGGCATTAGACGGCATCGACAGCGACCATGGCATTCGGGCAGTCATCATCACGGGAGCGGGCCGAGGGTTCTGCGCCGGCCTCGATCTCACTGGGTTTGGAAGAATCCCTGGAACCGAAGATTTCGGTGAGCAGCAACAGGGGATGGCGGTGCAGCAATACATCGCAGAGTTAGTTCACCACATGCGTGACATAAGGCAGCCGATTATTGCCGGAGTAAACGGCGCTGCAGCAGGTGGAGGGTTTGCAATAGCTTGCGCCAGTGACGTCCGCTACTGCAGCTCCTCGTCAAAATTTGGAACGGCCTTCGTCCGGCTGGGCATCTCCGGGTGTGACATTGGCGTTAGTTGGCTGTTGCCGCGTCTGATTGGGGCGTCTCGTGCCTGGGAGCTGATGTTGACGGGAAGAGTAATTGACTCAGAAGAAGCGAACCGTATCGGCCTGGTCAGCGACGTTGTCGCTGATGACGAACTTGCCGCAACATGTCTTTCCGTCGCTCAAGAAATTGCGCGCAACAGCCCATTTGGTGTTTGGATGACTAAAGAAGTGATGTGGTCAAACCTGGAAATTCCAAGTTTGCGAGCAGGAATTGATTTAGAGAATCGGACTCAGATACTCGCGGCGGGCACCGAAGACAGCAAAAAAGCTATGACGTCGTTCCTTGGAAACCAGGATGTGACTTGGAAGAATCGTTAATCGGCGATTGACAGGTAACTAGAACCAATTTGGACGCAGCTTCCGCTTTGCTAGTTCGCTACCGGTTTGGCTTCAAGGTATGCGCCGACTTAATGCCCTACAGCCCCTGAAGTGCTTACCCGAGGCTCGGCTGCCCCCGAGATCCTTTCCCCCTGCACTTTGATGATGTGAGCGTGACCGAAGGCACCGTTGTTGGCTGGCAATGACCGGACCTTATGGCCGCGGTTTTCGAGGGCGCTGACCAACTGGGGGTTGGATCCCTCAATTTCAAGGATGACTTCCGATGGTTCGGCCCAGGTGTTAAACCCGTTGGACTCGGGGCCCGCGAACCTCCATCGGGCGGCGGCAAGTGCCTCAGCCGGGTCTTGCCCAGCGACGAGAAGTCGAGCCAGTAGTTGCAGAACGATTTGGGGTTGGGAGTCACCGCCCATTGTGCCCACTAGGGCAACGAGCTCACCGTCAGAATTTTCAACCAAAGTCGGGGCCAAAGTGTGAGGTGGGCGTCTTCCAGGACCATATGCCGCTGGACTCGTTGGATCTATCGAAAAGCCAATTCCTCTGTTGTGTAACGAAATTCCGCTTTCAGGGAGAAAGACCAAAGCACCCCAACCTGAAGCATTCGATTGAATCAAAGAAACGCCCATCCGGTCTTTGTCAATAGCGTTGAGATAGATGGTGTCGCCATCGTTGGTACCACTAGGCAGAGACGAGGTTCGGTCTGCGCTAATGGCCGCTGCCCGTGGCGCTAACCGCGAAGGATCCAGCAGCATCGCGCCATCAGCATGTTCGTGCAGGACCTCAGGACGATCGAAAGCTGCCTGTAAGGATGCCTCGGCCAAAAAGTGCCAAAACAAAGCGTCGTTGGGATCTCGCGGTATCGCTAACTGGTCAGCTATCCATGCAGAAGATAAACACAGATAACCCTGTGAATTGGGCGGCAAGCTCCACACTCGATGCCCAAACGCCTCTATAGAAAGTGGCACCACCCAATCCGCTTGGGGCTTCCTGAGGTCTTGTTCGGTGAATTCCCCTCCGCCAAACTTGATGAGCTCTTGGCCAAAGGTGCCCAGATAAAAAGATTCACGGCTGCCGCTTTCCAAGCCTTTCAAGGCCTCCCCGAGTCCAGGTCGCCTAATTATTTGCCCAGCCTCTGCCTTGCCGGATGAAAGATAATCGTCGACATGGTCGACATTTTCTAGGAGAGCTGTAGCCGCAGCGCATTCAAGACTGATGGGGAAGCCCTCTGTAGCGAGGGTGATCGCATCGTCCAAAATCTGCCCTAACGGCAGGGAACCGAACCTCTCGTGGAGAGCTAACCATCCATCAACGCAACCTGGGATGGGGATGCTCCTCGGGTCCCGGTGGAAAGGCATCGTTGGTAAGCCGTCCGTTCTCAAGCGCTCAAGGTCCGCGCCGCTTCCAGCCCTACCGCTGGCATTGAGGGCGAATGGGCGATCTCGACCAGGAACGTGTACGAGAGCCCAGAGGTCACCGCCAACGCCGCACATATGTTGATTTGTCACCGCAAGAACGGCAGAGGCGCCGATGGCGGCGTCTACTGCTGTGCCGCCTTTTCGGAGTAAAGACACCCCCGCCCTACTGGCTAGGTCATCTACGGAGCAGACCATGCCATTGGGTGCAGAGACCGCTGAAAAGGACGTAGCAGTGTGAATATCTTTCATTGGTTCTCAGGTGGGATAAGGACGTTCGGATTGAGTGTCCCTTTTGGGTCAAGACTCGATTTGATGGCACGGAAAGCGCCGAGTTCAGTGGCTGACCGATTCAAGTGTAGAAAATCTCTTTTCGCTGTCCCGACCCCATGTTCAGCCGAGATACTTCCACCTAACTGCGCGACATAATCCAACACTGCTGCATCGACGCGTTCGTCCGGTTCAGACCCGTCTGACCCCAATATGTTGACGTGCACATTGCCATCCCCGAGGTGACCGAACATCACAGGCGTTGCCCCGATGTCGATTCCCATGATCACCGCCGGTACATCGGTGACGAATTGGGCGAGTCGAGAAGCAGGTAAGGTCACATCAAGTTTGTGGGGAGTTCCCTGGGTCGCGATTGCCTCAGTGATCTTTTCTCTGAATTGCCACAGCCCTGCCCGGGTAGCTGGGTCCTGGCCGACTGCGACGTCGAGGACGAGAGAGCCTAAGTTGTCGATAGCAATGGCAAGCTGTTCGGTAGGGTCGCTGTCGGACGCAGCTTCAACGATCAGCCATGCTTCGGCGTGGGAGCCGACGGGAATAGAAGCTGAAATGTGATGCGAAACGAGGTGCATTGCGTCGCGAAAGATGACCTCAACGGCTTGGAGACCGAGCACGGAGTGCCGCAACTGAGCCGTAGCTGCGACTGCATCTTCAATCGTCCTGAACGCGAGCATGGCTGAACAGCGCTCGGGTAGATGGGGATGCAGACGCAGTCGAGCTTTGGTGATGATCCCCAAGGTGCCTTCGCTGCCGGCGAACAAACCAGGCAGGTTGTATCCGGTGTTGTCTTTTTCTAGGCCCTCAAGGTGACTGATGATGGAACCGTCAGCTAATACTGCTTCGACACCAAGCAACTGATCGCGCATAGGACCGTATCGAACAACGTTGATACCGCCAGCGTTGGTGGCGATCATGCCGCCAATCGTGCAACTGTCTCGAGCCGCCAAGTCGACGCCGATGTCAAGCTTGAACGACGCAACGTGGTGTTGAGCGTCGGACAAAGTAACGCCCGCTCCAAGAGTGACCTGCTGAGCCAGTAAGTCGACTGGCTCACACATATTTAAACGCAATGTCGAAACGACAACTTCTCCCTGGAGAGGGACACTTCCCCCAACTAATCCGGTGTTGCCTCCCTGAGGCACGACCGCCAGGCCAGCGGCTGAGGCTACTTGGATGATCTGCGAAACCTCCTGAGTGTCCGCCGGTCGGAGAACTACTGGAGTCCGTCCTTGAAATCGGCCGGTCCAATCCGTGGTGTAAGTAGAAACCAGATCAATGTCATGTAAAGCGTGAGCGACACCCACAATTTCTTCAAATTGTTGTAGAACGTTTTCACCGATTGATTTCATGCGGCTAACCACCGTGAGGCCATAGACCGCGTTGGGTCAACACTTCCAAAAGTGTGGAAGGAAGGTCTGTCATTATGCCGTCGACTCCAACGTCGAGAAGCCAGTTCATCTCGTCAGGGTCGTCAATCGTCCAAACGTGAACTGCAATTCCGAGGCTGTGCATCTGGTTCACAAACCGGTCGTCCACTATTGGGATGGGTCCTTGGCGAATTGGAACTTGCGCAGCCCGGGCCCGGAAGTCTCCGCTTGGTAATCCCCACGAGGACAACCGAGCCTTAAGTGCCTCGAGGGGACCCATGCTGAGGCAGATCGCTTCTCCAAATTCACTATGCAATTTTTTGAGTCGCGCATCAGAAAATGCACCTACGCAAACCCGGTCTAAAGCATCGAGCTCCTTTAATTCGCGAATAAGGGGCTTAACCGCTTGATTTGACTTTGGGTCGATATTCACTTTGAGCTCGGGAAAGGTACGCATCAATTCGGCAAACAAAGGGATAGGTTCTAGCCCATCGACCAACGCGTGCTTTATGTCACTCCAGCGCAACTCGGAGATCTTTCCTACCTGATTGGTGACTCGATCTAGTCGGTCGTCATGAAAGGCGACAAGCACATCGTCAACTGTGGCATGGACATCGGTCTCAACGTATTGAAAACCAAGGTCAACCGCCCCTTGGAACGCAGGCATGGTGTTTTCAGGCCAGGCCCCTGCGCCGCCCCGGTGAGCGATCGGAACTGGGGTCGGAGCATCTAGGTAAGGATGTGTTGAAGGCATAGATGATAAATATCTCGATTCACCATTAGGTTCCGATGTCAAGCTACCCTCCGCACTAAGTGACTTCCTCCCAGGGCTCACCTTTGAGCCTTTTCGCCGAAGCTTTGTCAAAAGACCCGGTCCCTCTCGATGAGGCTGCATTAGCCCTCAGCGCCCACTGCCAACGCCGGACGCTCCAATTGCCGCTGGATCTAGATGCCCTAGATGAGTTGGCACAACAAGTAACGGATCCGTCGTTTCTCGGTGTTACAACCTTCTTGTTCAATGAATTGGGTTTCATCGGCGACAACACCGACTACTTCAATCCGCGAAACAGCTATATCGACCACGTAATTGAGAGGAAGTTGGGTATTCCTATATCCCTCGCCGTTGTGGTCATGGAAGTTTCAAGACGGTGCGGGGTACGAACCTACGGTGTGGGCATGCCTGGCCATTTTCTAGTAGGAGATGCAGAGAACTCAGATCAACTACTTGACCCATTTCGAGGCAGAATCATTAGTCCCCGAGAAGCAAAGAGCCTCTTTGGGTACGTGAATCCTTCCGTCGACTTCCAACCCGAGTTCCTTGCGGGAATTACGAACGATGTCATCTTGTCTCGAATGTTGAATAACCTTCGCCTAATTCATGTCAAGGAGCAATCCATAGAAGATTTGATCTGCATCCTTGAGTTGATGGTTTGCTGGAAGGTCCCTTCGTTTGGGGAGGTCAAGCAACTGGGCCTAGCACTTGATTCTCTTGGCAGGACGGACCAAGCTGCACGTCAGCTTGACGACATAGCGGCTCGGTCCGATGGAGAGCTAAGAGAACAGATTGGAGCGTTGTCGACGAAATTCTGGCGTCGCTTGAATTGAGAAACCCTCAGCAGTCGCAGTATCAATTAATGGAACAACGGTTGCCCCAAGAAAGAGGAGGAAACAGCAGATGTTCTTTCGGTTTCGGTTCCTCGGGGATACAGACTGTGGCGTCACTCACCGAACCTACTGGAGGATCGATGACTTCGCATACTGAAGAAAAACACCTCGATTCGCTGGTTCGGAAATTGTTGGATGATCACGATCCAAATGGGTCTCGGGTCGACTTCCTCGGAGCTCAATATGACCTAGGGCTTGCTTGGGCGCATTTCGACGAGGGGTACGGAGGACTAGGCCTAGCCCCGAAACTCCAAGGTCGGGTGAACGCGAAACTTTCTCAAGAAGGTGCGCCGATGTGTTGGCAACGCAACCCGATCGGATATGGGATGTGCGGTCCGACTGTCTATACCCATGGAAGCGAGGAACAAAAGAGTAAATACCTGCGCCCCCTCTTCACCACAGAGGAAATCTGGTGTCAGCTTTTCTCTGAACCCTCTGCGGGAAGCGATGTAGCAGGCCTAACAAGCCGTGCCGTGAAAGACGGGGACGAATGGATTGTGAACGGACAAAAGGTCTGGACAACGCTCGCGCATGTTTCACGATGGGGATGCCTCGTCACCCGAACCGACCCAGAGGCACCAAAGCACAAGGGGTTGTCATATTTTGTGATTGACATGGACCAAGCTGGTGTGGATGTCCGACCCTTGAGACAGATGACTGGAGATGCCGAGTTCAATGAGGTCTACTTCACCAACGCACGGATTCCGGATTCGGAGCGGTTAGGGGAAACCGGGGAAGGTTGGAGAGTTGCACTTACCACGTTGATGAATGAACGCGTTGCCATAGGCGGAGGCCAGGCACCGCGAGGCTCTGGCCCGATCGCTAATTCAGTTCGACTTTGGCGAGAAATGGACCCGAGTCGCCAAGATTCGGCGACGCGTGACCGTCTAATGAAGATGTGGGCGAAGGCTGAGGTTGCTCGACTTACGAATATCCGCGCCAGCCAGAATCGAGCGAAGGGAGTACCCGGACCAGAAGGGTCAACTGGGAAACTGGCTTTTGCCGAAAACAACAAAAATATTCAAGAATTCAATGTGGAGCTTCTTGGCGCCCAGGGAATGCTGTACGACACCTACTCGATCGAACGGTCGACCATAGCGATGCGAACAGCAAATACCCAGCGAGGATTCTTACGTTCGAGAGCTAACTCGATTGAAGGCGGAACTTCAGAAGTGATGCGCAACATACTCGGAGAACGAGTTCTGGGACTGCCTGGAGATGTGAGAACCGACAAGGATGTCCCTTTTTCGGAAGTGCCCAACAACTAGCTCACTATCTAGATCACTAACGGATTGACAGATGCCCATGGTTCCTGAAATGGGTGGTCTCGTTGATTGACTTCACACTTCTGTGTCCAGCGCTCGAAGCAAGAACGCGAGTGACGGAGGTGTAGTCAACGTCGAACTTCATAAAGTCAGTGTCCTTAAAGGAGAGGCACGAGGCGAGGTAAGCATTAATCACACCTCCGTGGCAGACAATGGCTATCCGCTGGCCGGAATGCTTTTCGACTAAAAGCTCAACTTCCTCAAGGACCGCGCGAAACCAACTCGACATTGATTCCCCCGAACCGCTTAGACCTCCAGAAGCCATGCGCTCCCAAGCCTTCCGATTCGTCTCCTTCAATACTTCCATCGGCACATAAGAACTGGAATCGCGATCGAACTCGCTCAAATGTTCACGCACAGTTGCTTTGAGACCGAGGGCTTCCTCCATTGGTACGGCTGTTTCAATCGCCCGACGCATAGGGCTGCTGTAGAGATGGTGAATGACTTCCTCCTTCAGCCAATTAGCAACCGCAGCGGCTTGGAGATGCCCTACCTCCGCCAATGGCGGATCTGCAGGAGTACCATCCGAAGTTTGAACCTGTTCGGGTCTTCCATGGCGAACGAAAATCAGCTCCATTAGGGGACCATAGAGCGTTGAACGTCCAAAGTGCTACTTCTTCGCCGGTGACGATCCGATGAACACTAAAAAATTCTTCTGGCCTTTTCATTAACTCTCGGTACCGTGGAGGTCATGGCACGGCGCACGAAAATCATCGCCACTATCGGACCGGCTTCCGAAGACGAAACGACGCTTCGGGGAATGATCGAAGCAGGCATGGATGTTGCCCGAATTGGGTTGGCTCATGGGACCCTCGATGAGCAAGTCGAAAAATTTAGAATGGTCCGGTCGGTGGCCTCCGACCTTGGGAAGCACGTCGGGATTGTTGTCGACCTCCCCGGACCTAAGATTCGGTGCGCCCCTTTCGCCGATGGAGGAATTGAACTCCTTGAAGACACACAGGTCTCAATTGGTGTAGAGAGCGAAACGAGCACGAATGACTTCATAAGCGTCGACTATCCGAATTTGCTTCAAGATGTTCAACTCGGCGACAGTTTGTCCTTCGGTGATGGGAAGGTCGTCGTCAACATAGAAGAAAGAGAAGGGGACAGGCTGAAAGCTCGCGTTGCCCACGGGGGGCGACTCGAAGGCCGACCTGGGCTTCATGTGCCGTCGGATCGCTTGAGGCTCAGCTCTCCGACCGAACACGATTTGGCCTTGTTGGATACATTCGTTGAACTGGGCACCGACATGGTGGCCGTGTCGTTCGTGCGTTCAGCTCACGATATTCGGCGCTTGGGGGTTGAACCCGCGCCGCGGGGTCCCATGATTATCGCGAAGATAGAAACAAAGGCCGCTGTCTTGAACCTCGAAGGCATCATCGAGGCTTCCGGTGCGGTTATGGTCGCTCGGGGGGATTTAGGCTCAGAAGCAGACATTGAAGAACTTCCGCACCTACAAAAACACATCATTCAGGAATGTATCGCTGTTGGTCGGCCTGCGATCACAGCTACCCAAATGCTCGAATCGATGGTTTCGGCACCCACCCCAACTCGTGCCGAAGCATCTGACATAGCCAACGCGGTCTTCGATGGCACTTCTGCAGTGATGCTAAGTGGAGAGACAGCAATCGGCAGAGATCCGATTAACTCGGTTAAGACGATGGCGCGAATTACGGCTCGTGCTGATGAGAAATTCAGCTATGAAGCTTGGGTTGAGCATATTCAAGCTATTCGGAAGGGAGCCAAATCAGATGCGGCGTACTTGCGGGTTACTGACGCACTCACCATGGCGGCAGCTCGGACAGCAACCGATACACATGCAGAAGCGATCATCTGTTTGAGTCGCTCAGGCTTTACGGTGCGCAGCGTCGCCCGTTTCCGCCCCACGGTCCCACTTTTTGGCATGACCTTTGACGACAGAACAGCCAACCAACTCTCCTTGTCATGGGGAACTCGGCCTTTGATCTTTAACGAACAATCGACACCCGCGGCTACAGCGGAAGAAGCAGTAGCCACAGCTGCGCGGGTGGGAGTCGTTAGATCAGGTGACACTGTGGTCGTGGTGTCCGGCTCGAGCGCTGCAACCCATGCTACCGACACCCTTAGGGTGCTAAGAGTTCCCTGATTCGTGTCCAAGTCTTGGTTTTTGGACGCCGGCCTTGCCGTATATTGCTCCCCGACGAACACATCGGAAGCGCAGATTCTGATGGTTCACGGATCAGTCGACCGCGCGGCCGGCATGATCCGGATTGCGCGGAACCTGTCTGACTACCGAGTTCTTCGGTACGACAGGCGAGGCTACGGTCGCTCCCAAACGGATTCGAAAAGTGTTTCTTTCGAAGAACACGTAGACGACTTAGAAAACCTGATCCGTGACGTGCCGACGGTTGTATTCGGCCACAGCTATGGCGGAAGCGTTGCGTTAGGTGCGGCCGAGCGAGAGAACAAGTCGATACTGGCTGTGGTTTGCTATGAAGCTCCGCGTGGCTGGGAAGAATGGTGGCCGCCTCCGCCACCAGTAGATGTCGAACCGGGTGACGCTGCGGAGCACTTTGTGCGTCGGATGATTGGGGAGAGTCGCTGGGAGGCTCTACCCCCAAGAAGTAGGCAACGGTTACGCTCTCAAGGTCCTCTCATGGTTCACGAACTTGATACCCAGACGACCCAGCGGTATGTCATAGCAGACATCAAAGCACCTATCTACGTCGGGGTTGGGGCATTGTCAGGACCACACGCACAACGGGCGGCGGAACTGACTGTGCAAGAAGCAGTGCGGGGTTCCCTAGTCAGGATCCCAGGGGCGAAACACGACGCTCCGATGTCTCACGCTTCTCAGATCGCGGCGATAATCCGAAAGGCAATTGATGGAGTTTTCTGATGAGTCCACGGTGCTATCGGTAAAGTCAAAACATGCCTGATCAGCCGATTCACCTTTCGACTGGGGGATTACCGGAAACGATTATCCCCAACTATGACAACGAAGCCTTAGCCGCTCTTTCTGTAGCTCTGGGATCTCCCGAAACACAACGTAAAGCTCTGGTGGCCAAAGTTGCCGCTGACTGGCCCAGATACTTGGATGCTTGGGTGGCACTGGGGCAACTTTCGACGGATCCAACTGAAAGGTATGCGTATTTCCGTGTTGGGTATCACCGTGGCCTTGACACATTGAGGGCCTCGGGTTGGAGAGGCAGCGGCTACGTCAGATGGTCCCACGAGAGCAATCACGGCTTCCTCCGGTCACTCCTGGGTCTCCACAGATCTGCGAATGAAATCGGCGAGAATGACGAAGCCGAACGTTGCGCTCAGTTTCTAAACCAGTTGGACCCCTCAGGAGTCCCCGAAGAGGAATGAGCGTCACTGGAGCCATTTTGTGCGGCGGAGAGTCGTCTCGTATGGGGCAGGACAAGGCCACTCTTGTACTTTCCGGTCGAACAATGACCAAGTGGGTGGCGGACGCTATGACTCAAGCAGGTGTTGACAACATAGTCACGCTTGGCGGTGAACCACACTCTGACCTGACCTCTTTGCCAGATCGCCGACCCGGTGGGGGTCCACTGAGTGCTTTGATTGGGGCAATAGAAGAATTCGGGGACGTCCTGCTATGTCCCTGCGACGTCCCCTTAGTTTCCCAAGGTCTGTTCGCGGCGATCATCGAGGCAGGCATGACGGGAGAAAGGCCCGTCGTTTTGGCACACAGCGACCACCTTCAACCACTTATCGGCCTCTACAAAGCAGCCGCAAAAGGGATGTTGGCAGCAGGATATGAGCAGGGGGCAAGGGGCCCGAAGCAAATACTGACTCCCGCAGACTTCGATCTCGTCGATGCAACTATTGAAGAAGTCCAAAACATCAACACCCCCCAAGAGTTTGAACAGTTGAGAGATTTCCGAGGCGCTTCGAAATCCTAGAGGTAGGGGTATCCTCTGACCCAGAGGTTGCCACATGGGTGTTCCTGAAATTTCTGTCGATGAGTTAGCTGTACAGATGGACTCAGGCGCGCAAATTTTAGATGTACGAGAACTTGATGAATGGAATGAAGGGCGCATCTCAGGAAGCCGACTCATGCCGTTAGGGGAAGTAATCGAGCGAACTGATGAAATTTCAACCAATGAACCCGTCTATGTGATCTGTCGTAGTGGGGTTAGAAGCGCCAGCGCCTGCGAATACCTGCGAACTCAAGGTGTCGATGCGGTCAATGTGGCGGGTGGAATTCTGGCATGGCTGGAATCTCAACGTAGCGTCGAACGCGATCAACAGTGAGTCGACGTCGCCGATTGATGACGACTCCGTCGTCGACTTCGACAGATCGCACGGAGCAGTCGTCCACTGCTTACAAATGGGTGACCGACGCAGATGCTTTCAACCAACTCCTTGTTCAAGCATCGCAGGTCCCTCGGATTGCGCTAGACACAGAATTTCACCGGGAACGCACCTATTGGCCGAAGCTTGCATTGCTGCAGTTGCGGATCCTGGACGAGATCTTTCTGGTCGACCCCCTTGCGGTCGACATAGCTGCTTTAGGGAACGTTCTAGAAAGCGACACCACGTTTGTTATGCACGCCGCTGCCCAAGACCTCGAAGTGCTCGACCGGGCATGTGGTACCGCGCCTAAACATCTCTTCGACACGCAGTTAGCAGCTGGTTTCGTCGGAATGGTAACCCCATCTTTGTCCGCACTGGTTGAGCGGTATATCGGAGTCCGCTTACCAAAGGGTGACCGCTTGACAGACTGGTTTGAGCGACCACTCAGCAGGAATCAACGTGATTACGCAGCCAATGATGTTAGGTACTTGTTCGATGTGCATGACCGGCTGTTGCGAGATCTCACGCAACTAGGCAGAACCGAATGGGCAATAGCGGAATGCCGACGCTTGCAAGAACGACTCAAGCCCAATATTTCACCCGAGCTAGCCTGGACTCGGATAAAAGAAGCACGTCACCTTCGGGGAAGGGCACGGTGTGTCGCAGCGGTTCTTGCTGAGTGGCGGGAGGTGACCGCGCAGAGCCGTGACATCCCAGTTCGATTTGTGCTCTCGGATCTAGCCCTAGTTGGAGTCGCCCAGCGAGAACCTAAATCAATTGACGAATTGAAGTCGATTCGAGGGCTTGACGGTCGCTACCTTAAAGACTCTGCTGGGCGAGACATCCTCGAAGCGGTCGCTAAAGGACTCAGACTGTCACCTGATCAGATCGCCACGCTGGAGCCCGATGAAGGCCCGCAACTAGACAAAGATCTGAGGGCGGCCGTGACGTTAGTGTCCGCTTGGATCTCCCAAGTCGCGAAAGAAGAGTCTCTTGACCCCGCGTTACTTGCAACGCGCTCGGATATATCTGACTTTTTGCGGGGAGCGGAGTCGCCGCGTTTGGCTACTGGGTGGAGGTCAGACCTGGTTGGGGATCGCATCCTCGACTTGGTTGAAGGACGTGCAGCTCTCGCTTTCGATGCCGCCGGAGGTCTACTGCTAGAGCGGCGAAGAGATGCGAGTTCGGAAAATAAAGAAAAATTCAACCCGTAACCACTCAATTTTTTGCCGTTAAATCTGCTAGAAAAGAGGTGGTCGTTGTGCGCTGGTCCACGCGTTGGTCCGTGTGCTTGATCGCGAGCTAGGCGGTTTTGAGACGAGGAGCCATCCGTGAAGAAGGGTCGTCATCGCCGATACGAAGAGGCGCGAAAATTTCAGAGGGAGAACGCGGCGGCGTTCTCCGTAGAGGACTTTGATTTCGATGAACCAGATTTGTTCTCGAAAGAAGAAGATGACGCGCCCGATGACCAGTACGGTGATCTTGCAGAAAAATACGACGATTATTCTGATTTGGCTGCAAAATACGCCGACTTTGATGATGCCGATACCGACGAGAAATGACCCGCTAGTCGACAGGCCTCCGCACAGTTGGGTGCGGCAGAAGAACAGATTGACTGCGGCGTCGATCTAACTCAGAGCGAAGCCACCCATAAATAACTGAGCCGCATATCGCGGTGAGTTCAGGTTCCATGTGTTCGTACACCGATTCCTCAGCAACGTGGGCTTGGGCATCAGAAGTGCACCACCACCAAACATCTGTTTCCTCACCACCCCAGTCCCTGCGTTCCCACTCGCGCACCATCGTGTAGATGTGTCCTGTAACCGTCTCATGATCTTCCCGACGAATTGGGGCCTGCCAACAAATCTCAGGCTTGGTGGCCATCGGCAGAGACCCAGACTCAATAGCGAGGTGATGAAACGCACAGCCCGCACCGTTGAGATGCTCCGGCCGATTTTGAAAGATGCACGCCCCATCGACAACTCGGGTGCGCCACCAACCTTCATCGTCTTGCCATAAAGGACCACCCATTTCGTTCGCAAGCTCTTTGTATTGCCAAAGTTGCGTCGTTAAACGTTCAAGCTGACTTCTAACATGACGGAGGTCGTCATCGTCGGACAGGTAGGCACCATGGGTGCAGCATCCCAGTTGGGCTTCAGGGGCGGGTTCGGAAGCGACACCAGGGCAGCCATCGCTGTAGATGCACGTCCAGTTGCTCATGAGGAAGGTTGTGTCGAACAGCCAAGTCCGATGTTCGCTGGGGTCTTCGTAAGACAACCACTCGCGATCCGGATTTGATGCCATTAAGGGCTTCGCCACACCCACAGCCTACGATACGTTCGTCATGGTGCATAAGTCTGCTGATCAGAACCTTCTTGGTGAACTGCGTTCCGTCTTAGGTGATCGGGCGCGCGACGGGGACTTCGAACTTGGTCTTTACTCGAAAGACGGCTCGGTTCTTGAAGGCAACCCAATGATCGTTTGTCTTCCGGTCAACACAGAGGAAGTTCAACAGATCGTGAGGATCTGCAGGAAACACGACAGGCCTTTCTTAGCGCGAGGCTCTGGGACCGGTTTGGCAGGTGGAGCAGTTCCAGTAGGGGATCCTGTGGTGATAGCCACGGCGAAAATGAACAAGATTCTCGAGGTTGACCTCCAAAACCGCATCGCTTGGGTTGAACCAGGGGTACTGAACCTAGATTTGAGCAGGGAACTTTCCCCTTTGGGCTTTCACTTCGCTCCGGATCCCTCCAGTCAGCAAGTGTGTTCAATCGGAGGGAACGTTGCAAACAATAGTGGTGGACCGCACTGTTTAGCCTATGGGGTCACAAGTGCCCACGTCGTCGCCATAGAGGTAGTACTGCCCGATGGACGAATTGCGGTACTAGGGGATTTGACAGCTGAGACGCCAGGTTACGATTTGCGCGGCATATTTGTTGGCTCCGAAGGCACCATGGGAGTAGCAACCAAGATCGCTGTTCGGCTGACTGCTAACCCACCCGAGATACGCACACTTCTCTTGGATTTCGCTGATGTCCGCGATGGCGCAGCCACAGTCTCAGCCATTATCGCTGCTGGATTGATTCCCGCGGCTCTGGAGATGATGGACCAACGGGCAATCGAGATAGTCGAGGCTTTCGTTAATGCCGGCTACCCGACGGAAGCAGATGCAGTTTTGTTAGTTGAGTTAGATGGTCTGCCCGGGGGAGTGGAACACGGCGTTGAAGTGGTACGCGCTGTGGCAGCTAGACATCACGTAGGCAGCGTACGCGTCGCCGCAGACGACGCGGAACGAGATCTGCTTTGGAAGGGTCGAAAGAATGCTTTCGGTGCGGTTGCCCGAATTAAGCCGGACTATTACCTCCACGACACGGTGGTGCCGCGCGGGAAATTGGTCGAAGTGCTGGAGAAGGTCTATCGAATCGCCGATGCACATGACTTGATAGCGGTGAATGTTTTCCATGCCGGAGACGGAAATCTGCACCCAATTTTGGCCTACGACAGCAAAGAGAAAGGCGTGCTTGAACGTGTACACGCAGCAGGCAGGGCAATTATTACCGCATCAATCGAAGCGGGCGGGGTGCTAAGCGGAGAACACGGAATCGGGCTTGAAAAACGTGATTACATGGGCATGTTGTTCAGCGCTCATGACATGGCGACGCAAGATCTTGTCCGAGAAGCATTCGACCCTGACGGCTTGGCGAACCCCTTGAAGGTTTTGCCATCTGGGTCCCGCTGCAGTGATTCTTTTGGTCAACATGTACCAGATGGAGCTTGGGTGTGACTCAACCGGAGGCTATGCAACAAGAAGTTGACCAATTCGCCAAAGATGTTGGTGCGAGCGATCCAGTGACTGTGATTGGCGGAAAAACCCACTGGCAGGTTGGAGGATTACCTGAACCGGAAACGCGCGAGGTGAGGGCACCGGCGGGAATTTGGGCACATGAGCCTGAAGAGATGACCGTACGGTGTGGAGCCGGCACCACGTTGGGGCAATTATCGGAGGAACTGGCGCGGCACGGCCAGATGGTTCCGTTTGATATGGATGTCAACGCCACGGTTGGTGGGGTACTCGCTGTAGGACGAAGTGGATTTCGTCGTTTGCGGTACGGCCATGTTAGGGATCTGGTGCTTCAGATACGCCATATCGACCACAGGGGGAAAATTGTTTCCTCTGGAGGGCCGACAGTGAAGAATGTCTCGGGTTATGACCTTTGCCGGCTGTTGGTCGGTTCCTTAGGAAAATTTGGTTGCATAGCCGAAGTCACCTTGAGATGCCTGCCAATCCCCGAGACGACCCGGTGGTTCACCGGCTCACTTGACCCGTTCGAACTCCACGAAAAACTGTACCGACCCTCTTCGATTCTATGGAATGGCCTACAAGTATGGGTGTGTTTAGAGGGGGTCGCTTCCGACGTGGCTGCTCAGGCAGCACCGTTTAACTTCGAGGAAGTCACCGGCCCGCCGCCTTTCCCAAATGTTGGTCGGCTATCAGTTGAACCTAAAGATCTGGAACGCCATGTCGCATCCTCCAAGTCGGCATGTTTGGCCGAAATAGGTGTCGGGATCATCCATACGAATGAAGTCGTTCATCCCCCGAGTATTCCTGACGTGAATCTGTCGCTGATGCGAGACCTCGAAGAACGACTCGATCCAAAAGGTCGTTTGAACCCCGGTCGTCAGGTGTTGAACTGATGATGAAACTCCAATTCGATCTTCCCATCTCTTCAGAGGATCTTTCGTCGTGCGTTTCTTGTGGTCTGTGTCTTCCACATTGCCCGACGTACAGAGTGACTCAAGAGGAAGGTTCCTCTCCTAGGGGTCGCATAGCCCTGATGCAACGGGCTCACCATGAGGGTGTTGTCGATGCAGAATTTGTTCATTTCATCGACAGTTGCATCCAATGTCGGGGCTGTGAAACTGCCTGCCCGGCAGGAGTTGAATTTGGATCCATGATGGAGACGACACGCGAGGCCTTGACTACGCAGACCCGCTATGTGCCATGGTGGTTACGACTGGGTTACCGGGTTCTAGGCTCCCAAGGCGCCCTCTTAGCGGCTTCGAAGTTGGCGGCAATATTGCAAAGGCTTTCCCTGATACCTCGAAGCCTTGGTCTTCCGCGCATTCCCTTAATTCAAAAGCGTCTGATGTCAAGTGGCACCGACGTCTGGCTGTTTACCGGATGTGTCATGGATGCGTGGATGCGCGACACTCATCGAGCGGTTCAGAGGGTGATTGAGTCAACAGGAAACGCTGTTGCTTTTCCTGACAAGAGGGCGGTGTGTTGTGGTGCATTGCACGTCCATGCCGGATTAGGGCCTGACGCCCGTCGGCTAGCGACGAGAACCATTGAAGCCTTTCCGGGCGATAACCCAATTCTTGTGGACTCTGCAGGCTGCGGGGCGCAACTCAAAGAGTATGGGCATCTACTTGGCAGCGATTCGGCCCGAAAATTCAGCGAAAGAGTATTTGACGTCCATGAATGGTTGGCTCAGCGAATAGAGGATCTTCCCCAGGTGGACCTTACGCCGCCTCGAATCGCTGTCCAAGATCCTTGTCACTTGCGCCACGCACAACGCGTTCATGAAGCCGTCTACCAGGTGCTAGGCCGCTACGCAGAACCGATCCCCGTTAACGATGACGGGCTTTGTTGTGGAGCGGGTGGCGCCTACGCGACATTTCATTCCCAGATGGCTTCCGATGTGCGAGACCGAAAAGTGGACGCGATAGAACGCATAGACGCTCAAGAGGTCGCGAGCGCCAATCCGGGTTGTGTGCTGCATTTGCGATCCGCCGGTATCGCAATCAGACATCCCCTAGAGATTGTGGACGCTCTCATCAGGAAGGGTGAACGAAGTGCAGGAACAGCTTGACGATATTCAGGATCGTCTCCTTTGCATAGCCGATGAACTTGCCGACTTAGGAATGTCAGCTATCCAATCGGCTATTGATGAGGACGGGGCAAACGCCAAGCGGCCCGAGATAGAAAAGAGATTGACGCGAGCGCGCAGAGCAGTGGATAAGGCCGCTGCGATAGTCGGTCATCGTCCCGAATCAACCACGCTCTGACCATATTCGCCTCGAGGGTTGACTAGAACGCGCCAAGGTTAGATCTGATCGCCAAGGGCGGTCACTGGTATCAGTTTCTTGTCCGTTGGATTATCGGAGGTCATCGTGACAGAACTCACCACAACCGGACGTCCGTCAGCCTCGTCGTAGGATGTTGTGCGTTGACGCAGGACACGCCCAAGAGGTTCCGCAATGTCCCGGAAATCGCGTTCAACTAGCCCTTGGCCGTGTTGAGCTCCCGCAGCGCGACTGATGTTTTCGTCCATCAGTGTTCCACCGAGGTCATTAGCCCCTGCCATCAAGATTTGCTTGGCGCCCTCCGCGCCGATCTTGACCCACGAAACCTGAACGTTGTCGATTAACCCGAGGTATGCGATTCTTCCGATGCTGTGCATTAGCAGCGTCTCTCGAAAAGTAGGGCCCCGACGGGCCTGTTTTTGCAAATAGATCGGGCTAGCCATGTGGACAAATGGCAAGGGGATCCATTCAGTAAATCCTCCCGTTCGCTTTTGCAAGGATCGCGTTTTGACTATGTGGTTTGCCCAATGACGTGGCTGTTCAATGGAACCGAACATGATGGTGATGTTCGAATGAAGTCCGACTGAATGGGCGGCCTCATGGCATTCGAGCCACTCGTCAGTGGAGATCTTGTCCGGGCAGAGAATGTCACGAACTTCGTCGTCCAAAACCTCTGCGGCTGTGCCGGGCAGCGACTTCAATCCGGCTTCCTTGAGGCGCAGAAGATATTCGATGAGTGTTTGATCCAGTCTTTTCGCTCCCTCAATAACCTCTAAGGCTGTGAAGCCATGGAGGTGCATGTCGGGAACAACATCCTGGATTGCTTTGCAGACATCGATGTAGTAGTCACCATCGAAACTCGGGTGGATTCCACCTTGAAGAGTGACCTCGGTTGCTCCGAGCTGAGCGGCCTCAATGACGCGCTCTTGGATGTCCCCGAGCGTAAGCATGTAAGGAGTACCCCTAAGGTTTAATGACAGCGGCCCTTTTGAAAAGCCACAAAAACGGCACTTGAACGTGCAGACGTTGGTGTAGTTGATGTTTCGGTTATGCACCCAAGTAACCGTGTCTCCCACGGCGTCTCGACGCAGTTGATCGGCGACTTCGGCGACGGCTGTCACTTCAGGACCGCGTGCACCAAAAAGTGTCACTATTTCGTCGGCTCCAACCTCCTGGCCGAGCAACACACCGTCGAGTACCTCTTTCACGGCTCCTCTAGCGAAGGATTGGCTTGGTACGAGGGTTATTGGCGAATAGCTCGCGCCACCTGAGTACCACTGGGTGCTGTTTTCATCGGCGACAAGCACATCGGCGCCAGAGCCAGCATCCCGATTTTCCATGGTCTTCTCAGGCATTTGTGACCCGGGATCGTCTCGACCTAAACCCTCTGCGTCGCTTCGATCCAACACAGGGAACCGATTCGCAGAGTCCAGCCAACGATTTGGCGCTAAGGCATATTCCGGATGAATTGTTAACCGCGGAGCGAGAGCGAAACCTCGTGCTTCGGTTACTTCCTGCAAAAGATCGAGGTCTGGCCACGGCCTTTCCGGATTGACGTGGTCTGCTGTAACCGGTGAAACCCCTCCCCAGTCATCTATGCCGGCATCCAACAGGCCGCCAAAATCGTCAGACAAGTTTGGCGGTGCTTGGAGGTGAATCTCTGGCGGCAGAAGTATTCGAGCCAAGGCAATCGCTTGGAGGTATTCGTCGGGAGGGCAGGGCGGCTCCTTTTGCATCGCCGTGCCGATTTTGGGCAAGAAGTTCTGAATGATGACTTCTTGGATATGGCCGAAGGATCTGTGGCTGTCACGGATCGCCAGTAACGAATTGACCCGGTCCTGGATTGTTTCCCCGATGCCAATTAACAATCCAGTTGTGAAAGGTATTTCCAGTTCCCCTGCGGCTTTAAGAGTAGCTAATCGCCGCTCGGGTTCTTTGTCGGGGCAGCCTCGATGACAGAGAAGGTCCTCGTTGAGGCTTTCGAGCATCATTCCTTGACTCGGGCTTACCTCGCGAAGCGCTCTGAGTTCTTCTGGGAACAACGCACCAGCATTGGCGTGCGGCAACAGTCCGGTTTCGTCGCGTACCAGCCGACACATCTCAACGAGGTAGTGGACCGTGCTTTCGAATCCATTTTGTTGTAGCCAATCTTGAGCGACTGGATAACGGATCTCTGGACGCTCTCCCAAAGTGAACAACGCTTCGTGGCACCCTTGCGTGGCGCCATGACGTGCTATCTCAAGAACTTCTTCGGGTTCGAGGTAGGGGTGGTCTAACCGGGCCGGGGGTTGTGCAAATGTGCAGTACCCGCACTTGTCGCGGCACAGCATTGTTAGAGGTATGAACACTTTCGGGCTGTAGGTCACCCTTGTCCCATGCGCTACATCTCGAATGGACGAGGCAATAGATAGGAGTTCGCCGAGCGGTTGATCTAAAAGCTCGTCCGGATTTCCGGGTGTCGTAGATCCCTCGGTCATCATCGAAGTACCTCTTGGGCACCAGGACCGGGGCGGCTGCGGATCTGACCGGGGTCCAAAGAGTCGTCGCACCTGGGGCAGTGTGTGACTTGGTTCAGTGGTGTTCCGCATTCTGAATGGATGAGCAGGGTGGGTGCGGCGCCGTCGTTGCACCAGCGGTCCCCCCATTTCATCAAGGCGACCAAGCTCGGGGAGAGATCTCGCCCCTTTTGGGTCAGCAGGTACTCATGTCTCAGGGGCCGATGTTGGTAGGGAACTTTTTGGACGATGCCGGAATCAACCAGCTTGTTTAACCTTGAGGCAAGCAGATTCTTTGCTATGCCTAAGTCCTCTTCAAGTTGCCCGAAACGTCGTGCTCCGCGAAAGAGGTTGCGGATAATGAGCAGCATCCATCGATCGCCGATCACGGCCAATGTTTGCTGAATCGAACATTCGTTTCCCGAAACCCCAAGGCGCTCCATGAGGCAAAAGCTAGGCGAGTCGGTTTATTTTTGCAACCGACACCGTCTCACAATAGCGAATCCGCTTTGTCAGTCAGACTTGCGATTAGTTCGTCGAAGCTTTTCACAAACGATGCGACTCCCTCTTCCTCCAATGTTTCAGCTACGGCTTCAAGGTCGACCCCCTCATTGGAGACAGCTTCTAACGTCGCCTGAGCTCCTGCGGGATCAGAGTCGATAGTACGGGCCACGGAACCCTTTGCAACGAACGCCTCGATTGTGTTGTCGGGCATGGTGTTAACCGTGTTTGGGCCGATGAGCTCATCTACGTACAGGGTTTCGGAGTATGCGGGATTTTTAGTGCTGGTTGAAGCCCACAACGGACGCTGTACCTGAGCCCCTTGAGCGCTCAAGGCCTCCCACCTGGGTCCCGAAAAAGTCTCCAAGAACCGCTGATAGGCGACTTGTGCTTGAGCGACGGCAGTTTTGCCACGTAATGCGAGCGCGCCATGGGTCCCGATCTCCTCCAATCGGCGGTCCACTTCTGTGTCCGTCCGCGAAATGAAGAACGAGGCAACACTTGCGATACTTGACAAATCTTTCTGGCCGGAGGAAACGGCGTCTTCCAAGCCGGCTATGTAGGACTCCATCACCTCGATGTATCTATTCACCGAAAAGATCAGGGTGACATTTATGGACCGTCCTTCCCCGATCATTGTTCGGATCGAAGGGAGACCTTCCTTGGTACCAGGAATTTTGACCATGAGGTTCGGAGCGTTGATTAGCTCGTGGAGTGCCCGAGCGTCGGTGGTGGTTCTTGTCGTATCTCGGGCGAGACCGGGGTCTACCTCAACCGAGACGAAGCCGTCGACCCCATTGGATTGCTCATAGACCGGGGCTAGTGCCTGTAACGCTCCTTCGATGTCGCTGGTAACAAGATCCCAATACGCCTGACGTACAGCGACTCCATCTCTTATCAGTTGCCTAAATTGAGGGTCGTAGTCGTCGCTGCCTTCGATCGCTTTTTGAAATATTGCCGGATTGGAGGTTAACCCTCTGATTCCAGACGCCACCCATTGGTCTAACTCGCCCGAAGTGATCCATCCTCGACGCAAGTTGTCAAGCCACGGACTCTGGTGTTCTTGCTGGTACAGCCCAGCGAGCCGTTCCTCTGATTTAAGTTGGTCAGTCATTTCTTCTCCGGTCTTTATCTGGGGGGAGCAAGTCGCGGGCTGCGTCCTCAATAGCTGACGCTGAAATGCCAAATTTCGCCATCACCTGGTCACCCGGAGCACTCATCCCGAACTGGTCAATTGTGACCGTGCTATCTGCCCAACGATCCCAACCAAGTGACACGCCGGCCTCAACGCCGACGACGGGAATTTGTGCGGGTAAGACCTCGTCACGATAAGCGCGATCTTGGCGTTCAAAGACTTCCCAAGATGGCATGGAAACGACACGAGAAGCGATACCGTCCTCGGCCAGCGCTGCAGCAGCCTCGACACACAACTGCACCTCCGAGCCAGTCCCTGCGAGGACAACGTTAGGTTCAGGAGCATCAATGAGAATGTAAGCGCCGCGACTTACTTGGTTGGGTCGATCTGTGCCTTCTAAGACCGGAACATTTTGCCTTGTGAGAATGATTGCTGTGGGCCCGTTGTTTGTGAGCGCCAGCGCCCATGCTTGACTCACTTCATTTGCATCGGCTGGACGGATCACATCAAGGTCTGGGATCGCCCTCAACGAAGCGACCTGTTCGATAGGTTGATGGGTTGGTCCATCTTCACCAACGCCCACGGAGTCATGGCTCCAAACAAAGACTGTTTTGGCCCGACTTAAAGCAGCCATACGGACCGAAGGACGCATGTAGTCGGCGAATACTAAGAACGTCCCTACAACTGGTATGACGCCACCATGTAAAGCCATGCCGTTAGCGATGCTGCCCATAGCGTGTTCGCGAACACCGTAATAAAGCTTCCGCCCGCCCGGGTTGCTGGCAGTCATTGCTTGGCTCGCGATGTTGGTACCAGTGTTGCCCGTCAGATCCGCAGAGCCAGATACCAAAGACGGAACAACATCTATCAGGGCATCAAGAACTTGGTTGTTGGCATTGCGCGTGGCCAACGATGTTCCAGCGTCGTAAAGAGGTAGCTCGTCAGACCAGCTTGGGAGTGGCGTTCCATCAAGCAGGGTCGCTATCCAACTTTCTCCGAGAGAGCTGTTCTTGACTCGTTCCTCCCACTCCAAACGCAGGCGCGAACCCCGATGGCCTGCATCCCGATATGTAGATAAAACGTCATCAGCTACTTGAAAAGTTGCCTCCGGATCGAAGCCCATTGCCTCCTTCGCCGCTGCGATCTCTGCATCATCGGTAATCGCGCCGTGGGCGCCAGGGGTGTCCACCGCCGTGGGTGCTGGAAAGCCAATGTGACTGCGAATGATAACTAGTGAGGGTCTTTGGGTTTCCTTCGTTGCGTCAAGCAAAGCGTCGTTGATCATGTTGACGTCTTCTGCGACGTCCCCAAGGTTATTGACGTGCCAACCGTAGGACTCAAAGCGCTTTTGGGCGTCGTCTGAGACAGTCAGATCAGTCGTTCCATCAATGGTGATTCTGTTGTCGTCGTAGACAACAACGAGGTTCCCGAGTTGCTGATGCCCGGCCAGGCTGGCAGCTTCATGGCTGACGCCTTCCATTAAGTCCCCATCGCCACAGATCGCCCAGGTTCTGTGATTCACGATTTCGGGACCCAGCCGGGCCTGTAGATGGCGCTCAGCTAGTGCCATACCGACCGCATTCGCGATCCCCTGGCCCAGAGGTCCGGTGGTCACCTCAATGCCCGGCGTTACACCAACCTCAGGGTGCCCCGGAGTCCGGGATCCAAGTTGTCGAAATTGTTTGATGTCCTCAAGTTCGATTCCGTAACCAGTCAGATACAGCATCGAATAGAGAAGCATTGAGGCATGGCCTGCTGAAAGAATGAATCGATCTCGATCGGGCCACAGCGGGTCGACAGCATCGTAATTCATGACGTTGCTGAACAGGACGTGAGCGAGCGGCGCCAAGGCCATAGCGGTTCCGGAGTGTCCGCTGTTTGCCTGTTTCACCGCATCGAGGGCAAGAGCTCGAATGGTGTTGATTTGCCGACTCTGAAGATCGCTAGTCACTTGACCTCCCACGCGGCGAGCCTAGTCCGCTTGCAATAGCATTCCGGGGAGCATCAGTCGCGGAAAATCGCTGCCGATGCCGTGAAGCCATGGAGAAACGAGTGGGACCCGACGGGGCCAATTTCGCCGGCACAAAACATGCCGGCGACAGCCCCATCCGTAATCTTTGAAGCGATCCGTTCGGCGTCATGGTGCGGAATGTCAAAGAGATTTTCACCGCGCCCGTTGCAGGTAAATAGCAGCGCCCCGTCGGCGGATTCGAGATTAGATGTCAATAACCGCAAATCTTCCTGTGCGGAAACGGCATCGCGTACTTGAAATTGAATGGTGCTCCCAACCGGGACGACGTCGCCGAGTGCCACAACTCCGCTCTTCTGGTCTGCCCCCATCACAGCTCGAATCAGGAAGTCGCCACGAGAGAACTCAACTCGATGCTCGTCAATTACGCGACCTACATGAAGTCCGCTGGCGACAAGGGAGCGTTCATCGTCAGACATTTCTTTGACGATGTCTTGGAGCCTTTCTAGTGCTGGTTGGCCCGCAAGCTCGTAAATCAGATTTCCGTCCGATTTGGTGACAATTAGTGGTGATCCGATAGGTCGACAACCTTGAGAGACCAGTGGTTCTATGACCATCTTTCCTGCAAGAAGTACCCCAACCGCACCATGGGTAAAGGAGGCATCGTTAAGCAAAAGGCGATTTATCCCCGGGGCACTGCCCGCAGAAGCGAGACCTCCAATCACCTGAAGGTCAGGGAAACGAGAACCCAAGTCGTTGATAGCGTTTTCCACCGGAAATGAGAACGGGTCGGCCAGAAGAACCAAAGTGTGAGGCACGCCGTGTAGCGCTTCATGAGATTGCAGATCGTGCAATTCGTGTACGTCGTCGGCGAGTCGAACCGGCGTAGCTCCTCCATCGAAATTGCCCGCAAAGATGGAGATGGCACTTTGATTCTCTATTTCCTTTTCGCCACAAATCACCGAAATGGCGGTACTGCCTACCAGCGTGCCAGGAGCCAACATCTCGCGTATAGCGAGGGCAAGGTCTTCAACTCGAGTAACAAACGCCCCTGACACAAAGAGCACAGCCAGATCTGGAGAAGGGCCAAGCTTGTCGATGATTTGGCCGATGGCCTCGGCCACCGCAACTCCTGGATCTCCATGTGTTGAGAGACTGGAGGCGTAGGGCATTGGGACTCCTCAAGGCTGAAGGATAGTCAGCGGCACTTTGGTAGCGGGGCCGCCGTCAATGCGACAGTGGGCTTCCACCGTTGAGGGTTCGGCGACCTCCAGCGTCGCTTGGACGAGGTTATATCCGAATTTTCCGGGTTCGACATTAACAGGTTGCACGTTTCGGACGTCTAACGACTGACCATCGGCGTGAAAGGTGACCTCTAACGCTGCGAAGCCTTGGTGATCAGGCGGGCAGCGTAACAGAACCAACAAGTGAGGTTGAAGCGTTGCCGGAAAAGGCGAAGGAGCGGTGATCGAGAAGTAGACGCCGGTAAGGTCGAGGCGGGCTGAGCCACCTTCTGCTTGCCGCATATCGAAGCTCTCCAGAAAAAGTGCAGTAATAATCTCCACGGCCGTGATTATGCGTCCTGAATGGCTTCGGCTCAAGTCACCCGTCGCTATTCAAAATATGAATAAGGTCTCTGGCAGCGTTTCGAGGCTCACAATGGCGAACAACGAGCAGGCTTTGACTGCTTCCGAAGAGAACACTCCTCAAGAAAGCCCGATGTTCCCATTGGGAACTGTGCTTCTACCTGGAAGCGTGCTTCCGCTTCACATATTTGAAGATAGGTACCGACAGCTGGCCGAATTCTGTACCGCAAACAATTCAAATTTCGGCGTGGTCCTGATCGAGCGAGGTCACGAAGTTGGGGGAGGGGATACCCGTTCGACTGTTGGGTGCAGCGCGACCATTGTAAATCACGAACGTTTTCCTGATGGTCGTTGGGCGTTAGTGGTCTTGGGTACGACCAGACTTCGAATAGAAGAGTGGCTGGCTGACGCCCCTTACCCGAGAGCACGTACCACAGAACTCCCGGAGGAGATGGGCGGTGCAACAATGCAACGAGCCCTGCAGGTACTAGAGAAACTCGAAACATTTGTCCAACAGGCTCAACAGATGGGCTACCAAGTTGCCTCCGTAGACGGAGATGCCGTCGTCGCCGGCCTTAACGTCACAGAACTCAGCTACCGAATCGCCGAACTAACCCCGGTGGGTCCGTTCGATAAGCAGACACTACTCATGGCCTCAACAGTGGCAACACGTATCGACCTAATTGAGGAACAGATTGATGGATTATCCGAAATACTGGCGGCTGGAGGGAATAAGCCATAACTCGTAGTGGCTGATGCCAGGCTTCTGGCATGCTGAGTGCGACAAAACTCCAGAGGTAGGCAAGATGTCGATTCAAAACGGGGGATTAAGGGGCGACGTTGATGATCTTGTGGCGACGCTGCGTGCCTACCTCAAACAAGAAACAATAGGGCCGCTCAGAGGTTTAGGGAGATATTTGACCTTCGGCTTGGCCGGAACGATCTGTTTCACCGTCGGCGGTCTGTTCTTGGTTCTGGCAACCATTAGAACCTTGCAGGCCACAACGGACGCCTTTCAAGGCAATCTCAGTTTCCTTCCTTACCTTGGCGGCGTGATCACATGCGTGGCACTTGTCTCATTAGCAACACTGGGCATGAAACGAGACGGAAGGCGACATTCAGGTGGCTGAACTAGGCAACGAAGATGAGTCAAGGATCACCTCCGATGACCTCCACGCGCGGTTCGGCCGTTTGACAGGCGAATCGGACGACAGCCCGGCGCCGATCGAACGTCCTGGAATAGCGCTACTCGGGCTTGTCGTCGTGGGAGCACTCGTCGTTGCCTTTGCCTTGGGTCGGCGAGCCGGAAGAAAGAAATCAACCTTTGTTGAGATCGTCAGGCTTTAATGGGACTGCGAACTGAATTCAGCGATTTTCGTCTAGGGCGGATCCTCTCAAGTTCTTGGCGTCGCGGCCGGAATGGAAGCGGAATATGGGTTGCAGTAGCAGCAGTCGCGACGACGTTTCGAGTCATGCGACACCTCAGTAAACGTAAGCCCAGAGTGGAGTTTCAACGAGAACTGAAGCCGGGCGAATCGTTGCGTATAGATCACGTCGAACGAGGAACAGACGGTCGCCCGTGAGAAAACCAGGAACTGCCCGAAATTCGGATTTGCGCCGTCTTGCTGCGGGGGAGCAGGTGCTTCTCATAGATAATCGGCAGCGGCGTTACATGATCGAATTGGCAGACGGAGGAGAATTCCACTCCCACTCAGGGGTTATAGCCCACGACGTAATTATCGGGAGTCCGGAAGGTAGCGAGTACAGAACTGGTTCGAACGCTCGCTTCGTAGTCCTTCGACCAACAATTAATGATCACGTCTTAAAGATGCCGCGAGGTGCTCAGGTCATCTACCCCAAAGACCTCGGACCGATGCTGATCTTGGCGGACATCTCACCCGGTCAACGCGTCTTTGAATCCGGTGTTGGGTCGGGAGCGTTGTCAACGGTTCTATTGCGGGCAGGAGCCCTGGTCACCGGCTACGAAATTCGCGAAGATTTCGCCGCAACGGCCGTCTCCAACGTCGAAATGTTCTTAGGGTCCGAGATCCTTACCGCATATGAGGTCAAACTTCGCGACGCGTACGAAGAACATGAGGACACGGGTTTCGATAGAGCAGTGCTTGATTTACCAGAGCCATGGCAAGTGGTACCCCACCTAGAGGGCTCCTTGCGGCGGGGCGGCATTTTGGTGGCGTACAACCCATCAATCATCCAAGTGCAAACCCTGCGCAAGCGGCTCGCCAGTGGACCTTGGGCCCTCATCGAGACTGTTGAAGTCTTAAACCGAACATGGCATGTCGAGGGTAACTCCGTGCGACCGGACCATCGAATGGTTGCGCACACAGGGTTCTTGACACACGCCCGCCTCATTGAGAGCTAGCGGTTAGCCCGTGATTCTCGACGCAGTCTTCGGTGTCTTGGCAGTTCTTGCGGTAATTATGGGCTGGCGCGGAGGGTTAATCGGCCGTCTCGGCGCATGGGTGGGGTTTGGGCTGGGGGCTCTCGTTGCGGCTAGATGGGCTGCGGACTCCATTGACATTCTGGGTGTCAAGGGAGAACATCAACGGCTAGTAACTGCGGCGCTGGCGGTGTTGGTTGCAGGAGTGATCGGCCACGCTATCGGGTGGCGTCTCGCTCGCGGTCTTCGTAACCTTGTCCCTCGCCCATTTAGATGGCTCGATTCGCTGGCAGGGGTGGCTGGAGGAGTCGGAACTGTGGCACTGCTTGTGTGGCTGATACTCCCACCATTCTCAGCAGCCCAAGGTTGGCCGCAGCGCCAAACTTCTGCATCCAAAGTGGTCGCGGTTGTGGAACAACTGTCGCCGCTGACCCCTAACGGACGCGGGCTCTTGGATCGACTGTTGGAGGATTGGCCCCGAATTCCGTCATTCGACTCAAAGACACCCCCAGTTGAGGTTGGAGAACCGCCCGAGGAACTAGCGGTGAGTGCAGAGATCTTAGAGACCGTGGCGGCCTCGGTAGTTCGTGTTCAATCGGTGGCATGCAGTCAACGCCAAGACGGAACAGCATTTGTGATCGCACCTGGTGCAGCGTTAACGAATGCTCACGTGGTCGCAGGGTCACAAAATGTTGAAATAGCACTTCCCGGCCAACAGCCATCTCCAGCTACTGTTACAGCTTTTGATCCGGAGAGGGACCTAGCGCTCCTTCGAGTAGATCCTGACCTAGTACCCCTGCGGCTCCAGGTCCCACAGGCGGGACAGCTGGCTGCTGTGGTTGGGCATCCAGCCGGAGGTCCACTGCGCACTGCGCCAATACGGCTTGTTGAACGAGCGACCGATAATGGTAGAGACCTCTATGACTCGATGGATATCACCCGCAAATTTTGGTTTGCCGCCGCGCACTTACAGTCAGGCGACAGTGGGGCTCCTGTTGTAGATACGGAAGGATCCGTCCTAGGTATTATTTTCGCAGTGGCACCGAGTAACGCACCGGACTATCAGCGCGCCGCCTACGTCTTGGACCGGTCGGAAATAGCTGGTTTTATTGCCGAAACAGTCGCTTTTGGAGAACGCAGCGTAGTCGGCACAGGGAAATGCATACGTTGAGGGTGTCAACGGGGCCTAACGGAAGCCGATGTGACGATTCGACGGAGTGATACTTGAATCAAGCTTCGATATAGATGCATTCCCCGGGGCACTCTTCGGCCGACTCGATTACAGCGTCGAGCTGGGAATCAGGGAAGTTTGCCAGGGCTTCAGCGCCGCCTGGGTCCGACATGACGTTCCCGTCTTCCACGACATACGCCAAACCGTCATCTAGCAGGGTGAACACATCAGGCGCGATCTCCTCGCAGAGGCCATCGCCCGTGCAAAGGTCTTGATCAATCCAGACTTTCATGCTGTTGCCTTTCTCCTTGGTGCAAGGAAGCTCGGCGGTTCCAAGGGGGATGCCAGCCCACAATGTCGAGCCGACGCCTTCCAATTTACCTTGATGGTGAGGAGCAGGCGCAACTTTCTTACAAAGTTCGGCAAAAGGTATTTGCTTCGTTGAGCCACTTCCATCGCGTATTCGTGTAGCTTCCGGTTCAGGCAAGCGCAAAGTCCGGGGATCGTGATGTCAAGCGAAGATGACATGAGTGGATCAGAACCAACGGCCGGCGAAATAGCCGCGCTTCGAAGCCAGATCCGAGCGCTCGAATCCGAAGTCGGTCTCTTGAGGAGAAAACTCGTTGACACACCAAAGCGGGTCACCACACTTGAGGAACGACTGTTGGAAACCAAGGGGCAACTCGCTCAAGCCGTCTCCCAAAATGAAAAACTTACTTTCACGCTGCGTGAAGCGAGAGAGCATATAGCAACACTTAGGGACGAAGTGGAGAAACTGACGCAACCACCCTCCGCATACGGGACTTTCATTGCATCCAACGACGACGACACGGTCGATGTTCATGTCAACGGACGGAAGGTGCGAGTCAGCCTGCACCCGGACCTCCTGGCAGAGGAACTCGATGCGGGAGCAGAGGTAGTGCTCAACGAATCGATGAATGTGGTTATGGCCCGCGAGCCGGGCAGCTCCGGGGAGGTTGTCACTCTCAAAGAAGTCCTCGCCGACGGAGAGCGTGCGCTCGTCACAGGCAGGGCTGACGAAGAACGGGTCGTTGACTTGGGTGATCACTTGAGAGAACAGACATTGAGGTCTGGTGACTCCTTACTCCTCGACGTTCGAGCAAACTTGGTGCTGGAACGACTTCCGCGCCCCGAAGTTGACGAGCTACTGCTAGAAGAAGTACCCAACGTCACCTACGACGACATAGGAGGGCTAGACGGGCAGATAGAGCAAATTACCGACGCCGTGGAACTGCCGTATTTGCATCAAGACCTGTTTCGTGAATACGACCTGCCAGCACCCAAAGGGATACTTCTCTATGGGCCACCAGGCTGTGGGAAAACCCTCATAGCGAAAGCAGTCGCTAACTCTTTGGCGAAGAAGGTCGCGGACGTCGCAGGTGACGGAGAAGCACAGAGCTTCTTCATAAATATCAAAGGCCCCGAGCTGCTGAACAAGTACGTAGGGGAAACTGAACGTCAAATCCGACAAATCTTTCAACGGGCTCGGGAAAAAGCCAGTGAAGGGTGGCCGGTCATCGTCTTCTTCGACGAGATGGAGTCCCTGTTTCGAACACGAGGCAGCGGAATTAGTTCAGATATGGAATCAACGGTAGTGCCACAACTGTTGGCGGAAATTGACGGGGTCGAGGGGCTGCGAAATGTGATTGTCATTGGTGCTTCAAATCGTGAAGATCTCATTGACCCCGCAATCCTCAGACCCGGTCGCTTAGATGTGAAGATCAAGATTCATCGGCCAGACGAAACAGCTGCCTCAGCAATCTTTGCGACCTACCTGAAACAAGAGTTACCCATTGACGCTATTGAAATCGATGAGCTCGGAGGCGGCGATCCGGACAAAGCGGTCAGGGTAATGATCGAGCGAACGGTAGAGGAGATGTACCGACCCGAAGAACACAATCGCTTTCTCGAGGTCACCTACCAAAACGGTGACAAAGAGATTATGTACTTCAAGGATTTTGCCTCTGGAGCGATGATTGAAAATATTGTTCGACGTTCCAAGAAAACCGCCATTAAGCGATCTATCGCCACGGGTGGCTATGGCATTCGCTTGGATGACCTGCTCGGTTCGATCCGACAGGAATACAAGGAACACGAAGATTTGCCAAATACAACGAACCCTGATGACTGGGCAAAAATCTCGGGCAAAAAGGGTGAACGTATCGTTTTCATTCGAACGTTGCTTAGTGCCGACGATGAATTCGACGGCGAAGGCGGTCGGGCGATCGAAAGAGTCCAGACAGGCCAATATCTCTAAGGGTCAGCCACCCAGCTAAGGTCCATCTGTGGCTGTACACAAGGTTCTAGGAATCGAAACCGAATTTGGGATCCTGCATCGCAACGATGGTGAGTCCAACCCGGTGGCGGCCTCCTCGATGATTATCAATGCCTACGTCAATGGTTTCCTCGAGCGCCGCATAGGTTGGGACTTTGAAGATGAGCACCCTGGGGTTGACGCTCGGGGCTTCAACGAGTTCGATGCGCTTGCACCTGAAATTGAGACACACCTGGTCAACGCCGTTTTAACAAACGGGGCGAGGTATTACGTCGACCACGCTCACCCGGAGTTGTCAACGCCGGAATGCACGGATGCCAAGCAATGCACGATTTACGATCGTGCCGCAGAAGAGATACTGATCCGCTCAATGGAAAAGGCAAACGAGCTGTTGCCAGATGGGGAAGAACTGGTCATACACAAGAACAACAGCGATGGAAAAGGGAACAGCTACGGGTGCCACGAAAACTACCTCGTGGACCGGGCAGTCCCTTTTGGGCGAATCGTGCAGCAGATAATGCCGTTTTTCATTTCCCGGCAAATCTTCTGCGGAGCGGGAAAGGTTGGTTCAGAAGCGCCGGGTCTGACCCATGCGGACGTTCCCTTCCAAATCACGCAACGAGCCGATTTTTTTGAGGAGGAGGTCGGGCTTGAAACGACCCTGAAGAGACCTATCGTCAATACCCGAGACGAGCCGCATGCTGACAGCAAGAAATACCGGAGACTCCACGTCATTGTCGGCGACGCGAACATGAGTGAGGTTCAGACGTATTTGAAGTTGGGCACCACTGCGATTGTCCTCGCCATGATTGATGACGACATGGCGCCAAACGACTGTGCGTTCGAAACTCCCGTAAAGACTCTGAGAGAGATTAGCTACGACGTCGATCTCGAGATGTCGCATCGCCTACTGAACGGTCAGAGGGCCTCGGCGCTGGACGTTCTGTGGGCCTATTACGCGGCAGCACAACTGTGGTCCGACCGATACGGATTCGAAGTTGTTGGTGGTGACGACATCGGCAACGACATCTTGCGTCAATGGCATGACGTGCTCTCTGCCCTGGAAAGCGACCCCGACTCCTTGACCGATTCCATTGATTGGATTGCCAAACGACGGCTCTATGAAGGGTTTCAACAACGACACAACCTTGAATGGTCAGACCCCCGAATGGCTGCTCTCGACCTGCAGTATCACGACCTTCGCCCGGACAAGGGCTTGGCAAGGCGAATAGGGCTGACCCGGGTGTCTACGGATGAACAAGTCGACAACGCAATTGGTAACCCGCCTCCGACGACGAGGGCTTACTTTAGAGGTCGATGCCTTGAGCGATATCCCGATGCGATCGTCGCAGCTAATTGGGATTCGATGGTGTTCGACGTTGGTAGTGACCCCTTGAGGCGAGTGCCAATGCTCGAACCATTGCGAGGAACAGAGGTCCATGTCGCTAACTTGTTAGATGAATGTGACAATGCAGCGGAGCTTTTGCGGCGCTTGGGCACGTAAGGACCCCGTAGAATTGCGAGAGGTAGGAGGCATTCATGGCTGAACGGGAACAGAGGCGGCGGCCGGCATCTCGATCTGATGAATCAGATGCTGAAGAGATAGATGCCGCAAATACAGGCGAGGAATTAAAGGCGGAACTTGATGACCTGCTTGATGAGATCGACGGTGTGTTAGAGAGCAATGCCGAAGAGTTTGTAAAGAACTATGTCCAAAAGGGTGGAGAGTGAGCTCGATTCCATTTTTTGGCCCCGGTGAGGACCCCGGAACCGATTTCCTTACTCTCCTGAAACATAATGGTTTAGACCCATTTCCTAACGACCTTCCGGGCTTCATCGACGCTGGGCACGCAACGACGGTCCTCGCTCTACGGTGTGCGGACGGAGTCGTCGTAGCGGGGGATCGACGAGCTACAGCTGGCCACTTGATCAGTCATCGAGACATGCAGAAGGTATTCCCAGCAGATGATCACTCAGCTGTCGCTATAGCAGGCGCCGCAGGGCCTGCTCTCCAGATGGTCCGCGTGTTTCAGCTGCAGCTGGAGTATTACGAAAAGATAGAAGGCAAGCCGTTAACGCTCGAGGGCAAGGCGAACCAACTTGCAGAGATGCTTCGTGGAAACCTGCCACAAGCTATGCAGGGGCTCGCTGTTGTCCCAATCTTTGCAGGCTATGACGAAGCCCGCGCTACGGGACGTCTCTTTCAGTTCGATGTGACAGGTGGTCGCTACGAAGAGCAAGACTATGCGACTAGTGGATCAGGAAGCTTGCACGCCGGAACGGTGGTGAAACTGGGATTTCAATCAGACCTGTCTACAGAAGAAGCCCTTTCACTTGCTGTCAAAGCACTGTGGCATGCCGCTGATGAAGACAGCGCAACGGGTGGCCCGGATCCAATTCGAGGAATCTATCCAGTGCTAAGCGTCATCACAGCGGATGGGTTTCGACAGCTGAGCGATGACGAATCCGGCGAGGTGTTCGCCACATTTAGAGAAGAACTCAACGGGGGGGAGTAGCCGGTATGACTATGCCCGGAATGTATGTAAGCCCTGAGCAACTTATGCAGGACAGGGCTGACTACGCCCGCAAAGGAATCTCGCGTGGCCGTAGCCTTGCAGCTGTCGAATATCAGGGCGGTATCGCATTAGTCGCAGAAAATGCCAGCTCGACCCTTCGAAAAGTTTCGGAGATCTACGACCGAATAGCGTTCGGCGGGGTCGGTAGATACAACGAATTTGACCAACTGAGAATTGCTGGGGTTCGCTATGCAGAACTCAAGGGCTACCAATACAGCCGAGAAGACGTAGACGCACGCAGCCTCGCGAACCAATACGCGCAAATGCTGGGCCAAATCTTCACCCACGAGATGAAGCCAATGGAAGTAGAGATTGTTGTAGCTGAGATCGACGTCGACGGTTCCGCTGAGTTATATCGAATCCAATATGACGGTACTGTCGCTGATGAGTTGCACTGGTGCTGCATCGGTGGTGATTCAGAGTCAGTTCTCGAACGACTTGCCGAAGGGTGGGCAGAGAACTTGGATCGCGATAGCGCAGTAAGACTTACAGTCAACGCGTTGGCAGGGCCGGACCGAACAATTGGAGCTGAAGAACTTGAGGTGGCGGTTCTCGCCGCAGATAGTGGACGTCGTTGCTTCCAGAGACTCGATGATTCAGAAGTAGAAGCTATTTTGGTGCAATAGCTGTATTTCGGGAAACTCGATCCCAACGTCGGTTTACATCGAGAGTGTGTTCTAGAGATACGGTGTCCTTCGTGCAGCGAAGAATCATGGGCCTAGAGAACGAGTATGGGGTCACGTGCACCATTCGCGGGCAGCGCCGGCTGAGCCCCGACGAGGTGGCTAGGTATCTTTTTCGGCGAGTCGTCTCATGGGGACGTTCAAGCAACGTGTTTCTGGCAAACGGCGCCCGGTTATATCTAGATGTCGGTTCGCATCCGGAATACGCGACACCTGAATGCGATTCGGTTTATGAGGTCGTCTGTCACGACCGCGCGGGCGAGCGAATCCTAGAGCGTCTGGTCGAAAACGCGGAGGAGCGTCTCGCTGAGGAAGGCATCACCGGCAGCACCATCTACCTGTTCAAAAACAACACGGATAGCGCCGGTAACAGCTACGGCTGTCACGAAAACTACTTAACGAGCCGCCGCGATGATTTTTCCAATTACGCGGAAGTGCTCATTCCTTTCCTCGTATCGAGACAAATCTATACAGGAGCTGGAAAGGTCCTGCAGAGCGCCCGTGGGGCCATGTACAGCATCGCTCAACGGGCAGAACACATTTGGGAAGGCGTCTCAAGCGCTACAACGCGAAGCCGACCAATCATTAACACTCGAGATGAACCGCATGCCGACGCTGAGCGTTACAGACGTTTGCACGTCATTGTCGGCGATTCCAACATGAGCGAATACACCTCGTTCTTGAAGGTAGGCGCGACAGCGCTGCTGTTGAGAATGATGGAAGACCCCGCAGTAATTCTCCGGGACTTGACACTTGAGAACCCGATTCGAGCAATTCGAGAGATTAGTCACGACATTACGTGTCGACGCCGGGTCCGCTTGGCTAACGGCAGAGAGGCAAGTGCCTTCGAAATCCAGTCTGAATACCTTGAACGCGCACAACGCTTCGCAGATAGAAATGAACTCAATCCAGAAGAGAAACGAGCCTTGGCAATGTGGGAGCACTGCATGCAGGCAATCGAACAAGACCCTTTGACTCTTGATCGCGAAGTGGATTGGGTAATTAAGTACCACCTTCTGGAACGCTACAAAACCAAACACAATTTGGAATTAGGTGACCCAAGAGCGGCTCTCCTGGACCTTCAGTACCACGATGTCAACCAGACCCGAGGAGTTTTCTACTTGATGCAGCGAAACGGTCTAGTCGAACGGATTCTTGACGACGCTGACATTGAGACAGCAGTGGACCAGCCGCCGCAAACCACCAGAGCTCGGTTGCGGGGGGAATTCGTTCGTCAAGCCAAGGAGAAGAAGCGCGACTACACAGTCGATTGGGTCCACCTCAAGTTAAACGACCAGGCACAACGGACAGTCCTGTGTAAGGATCCGTTCCTTGCCCATGATGAACGCGTCGATGCCTTGATCGAGTCGTTGTAGGACACGATCATGCCGCGCTTCTCTTCAAGAACAGTTGACTGCATTGTGGACGAGCGGGACGGTTTACAGAAGGTAATTCTTGACGACGGCTCAACGGCGTACTGCCTCGCCGACTTAATCGGAGCAGTGAGAGCAGGCGATCATGTTGTGGTGAATACAACCGCCGTGGACCTCGACCTCGGTACCGGAGGATCCCACGTCATCCATTGGATAACTGACCCAGAGGGCAACTCGGAACTCCGACCGGGCCGCATTATCAAAGCAAGGTACCTTTCAGAACAGACAGAGGTTGATCCTCATGTATCGACTCGCCTCGACCTGAATGGCGCCAGGGTCCTACTTTGCGTATTGCATAGCCACCTCGGAGCAGTGGCGGCAGGAATGAATTCTCCCGATTTGGGCTATCTCATGACAGATCAAGCTGCGCTTCCTCTCGCCCTAAGTGACCTGGTAGCCGATTTAAGGAGACGCAACCTGCTGGGCTTGACAGTTACCGCAGGCCAAGCGTTTGGTGGAGACCTCGAAGCCATCAACGTTGCATCTGGTATAGCCGCTCTTCTCGACAACAATCACAGCAAGGTTGTGGTTAGTGCGGGCCCAGGCCATGTTGGGACAGGTTTAGGTCTAGGGTTTTCTTCGTTGGAGCTCGCTGGTCACGCAGCCACGCTGTCAGCTTTGGGCGCTGAGGTGGCAGTCTGTGTCAGGGCATCGGACGTCGATCCCCGAGAACGACACAACGGCGTAAGTCACCACATGAAAACGATCCTAGAAGCCACGCCAACTTCCATTGACGTCCCGATTCCCCACGGGGTAGAGAGCTCGTGGATCACGTCGCTAAACCACCGACCATGTTCGATCGAGCCGATCGACATCGCAGCAGCACTTGACGGTTCGGTGATTACGCTTGAGACGATGGGTAGACCGCTAACAGACGATGCCCTCGCTTGCTCATATGTGGGCGCTTCGGTTGCGTGGCTGATGGGGACTACTTGACGGGCGAGAAGAGGCTACAGATGAATCTTGTTGTGAGATTAAGGGCGTTCAACTGGCGACCTGCTCGTGAATGGGTATTGATTATCGCAGTTGCACTTTTGGCTGCATTCACCCTGCGTCTCACACTGATTCAAACGTATTTCATCCCGTCGGAGTCGATGCATCCGACATTGGTTGTTGACGACCGCGTCATGGTCTACAAGCTCGCTTTCACCCTAGGAAATGTTGAACGAGGAGACCTGGTCGTGTTCAACAGGCCACCGAATCTAGAGAGCACCGAATTAAAGGATTTCGTTAAGCGGGTCGTCGGACTTGAGGGAGAGACGATAGGAGCCCGAGGAGGAGTCGTCTTGGTTGACGGGAGGCCCTTAGACGAACCGTACCTCTTGACCGGTGTTGATACTGCAGACTTCGAGGAAAGAGTGGTGCCCGAAGACCATGTCTTCGTCATGGGTGATAACCGTTACAACAGCCGCGACAGTCGATTCTTCGGATCAATCCACAAAGACCTACTTGTTGGCGAAGTTTTTTTGCGCATTTGGCCGATCAAAGGCATCGGTAGACCTTGACCTAGACGGCTTCATCGAATCCGGTTTGCAACCTATCCACGTGATCGCTGTGCACACCATCAATACCCATCCGGACAAGATCTCTGATTATGCGGACATGCTGGGCGTCCCAAGCGATGCAGTATCGATTGAAACGATGGAAAAGCGTGGTCAAACCGCCAGTCCAGTCGCTGTGATGAAGGTTGACTGCGTCAACCCCAGCTGTTGCAAGCTCTGCCGCATGACGTTCAGGTCCCTGCTTCATGAGTTTCAGCCGTGTCGAATTAACTAACTTGCCAACAGTCAAGTCACGCCAACCGGCGATGACCAGTGGGTCCGGATGACATAGCCACAGCCGGGTCTCCGCATTGAACATGCGACTGACCGACAGCACAGGTTCCACAGCCCGAAGATCCTTAATATCTATCGATAGTTCGAAGTCAGTTCCACATGTCTTGTACAGATTTTCCAGCGTCGGTATGTGCCCAGGTAGCTCATCTTGAGACATCTTGACAATTGATCTCCGCCGAATGCCAGTTCTGACGCTTCCATCATGGTCAAGTACTGGTACGCCCTCTTTTGATAGCCACACATCGGTCTCAAGTCCGGTAGCTCCGAGACGCAGCGCCAGTTCGAACGCGTTCAACGTGTTCTCTGGGGCGTGGGCTCGTGCCCCCCGGTGAGCAAAGCGCACAGGAGGGTGTCGAAGCGAAGGAAGTCGCTGTTGCACCATCTGATCATTCTTCAAACTAAACGACTCCGCAAGAAACGCCCTAACGTGTGCTTGTGGCAGTTCTCGGTGCAACCGCAGCGCTAGTGATTCTCGCTTTGGGAATCCTTCTCTGGCGAGTTGCAGCGATTGTCCAAGAGGAGGTCAGGAAATCGCTCTCGAGTCTTGACAATGCTGGATCCGCATTGAGAGAAGTATCAACCCAAAGCGACCGTGCCCACGAGCACATCGAAAGAATCGCTGGTGTGCGTTTGAGGCGGATGTTTGTCTCTCTCATCTCAAGGTCTGGTCGCCGTCGCCGCTCACCGCTTTCGAGCACCTAGCCTCAGTTCTGTGAATCTGACTCCCAATGAGGTTCTAATCATCAGTTTGGTGGCTCTGGTTGCGCTTGGACCAAAACAACTGCCACAAGTTGCGCGACAACTAGCAAAGGGAACAGCGCAACTTCGACGTTTCAGCTCACAAATCAAAATGGAGTTCGAGTCGGCGATAGACGACGTGGTAGCAGACTCTCATGGGCGTGACTTGGAACGACAACAAGTGGAGTCGACAGACGAGAACGAAGATGGGACGGCCACCGGAGAAGAGGAGTGAGGTTTCGGCGGCGAACTAATCCAGCGCCGCAGTCGTTCTGGGACCATTTAGTGGAACTTCGTGGTCGACTAATAGTCAGTGCCGTCGCCATAGGCATGGGTGCAGTCGCAGGCTTGTTTCTGTACGACTGGTTGCTCGATAACTTTTTCCTGCCCCCGTATTGCAGAGTTCTTGAGTCTCAAGGCATTGACCGCGCATGCACTTTGGTCATTACCGAACCGCTTGATGGCTTTAAGACGCGGATACGTGTATCCCTATACATTGGCTTTGTTCTCGCCATGCCCGTCCTGTTATGGAATCTCTGGCGATTCATCACACCGGCGCTCAACAGACGAGAAAGGCGTTATGCCCTGCCATTCGTGTTGAGCGGGCTGCTGCTCTTCGCGTGTGGGGCAGTTCTCGCCTACATGACATTCGAAAGAGCGCTTGACTTTCTCATCTCTTTTGGGGGCGAGTCGGTTGACCCGCTGTTTTCACCGGGGGCGTATCTCGGATTGATCACCTACATGATGGTCGCCTTTGGCATCGGCTTCGAATTTCCCGTTTTACTGATATTTCTTCAAATTGCAGGTGTGGTGTCACCTTCACGGCTGAGCGCATTGCGTCGATTCGCCATCGTCGGCATCGTTGTAGCGGCGGCGATCATTACACCTTCAGGGGATCCAGTGTCCCTGGCAGCACTATCGATCCCGATGTATATATTTTTCGAACTGTCAATCGTGGTAGGACGTTATCTCCAACGATCTCAGCGCCCTTCCGCGTTGCCTCCAGGACGATGAACACTCCATCTGGGTCATTCGATTCGACGCTGTTGACCGGCCGCGGCTTGATGCCCGATGCATTCCAACTCGAAGGATTTGAGATAGTGGATGAAGGCCTCTCAGCGTTGGTCGCGGCCCCAACTTCAGCGGGCAAAACTCTCGTAGCTGAATACGCCATAGAGAAGGTCCTAGCTAAAGGACGGACGGTGGTCTACACGACGCCGATTAAGGCGTTGTCGAATCAAAAGTTTAAAGATCTCTCGCGATGGCTGGGCAAAGAGCGTGTGGGGTTACTGACCGGCGACAACGCAGTCAGACCAGAAGCTGACGTGGTTGTGATGACAACCGAAGTTCTCAGGAACATGATTTACGCCAGAAGCCCTCGACTCGACAACCTTGGGCTCGTTGTTCTTGATGAGGTTCACTTTCTCCAAGATCCTTATAGAGGCCCCGTTTGGGAAGAAGTCATCATGCAGCTTCCGGCAAGAACGAGACTGGTGTGCCTGTCCGCGACGGTGAGCAACGCAGCGGAAGTAGCCGGGTGGATCACTGAAGTTCATAGCGAGTGCGTTGCTGTCATTGAGACGACTAGGCCGGTGGAACTCCATGACCACTTCCTGATTTTTGATAAGCGGCACCGTCGACTTCAGGAGTTTCGCACCTTGCGAAACGGCGAGAGCAATTACGAAGTTGAGCGCTATCTGTCAAAGATGCGAGGCCAACGACATCGTGGGCCCAAAAGTCGAGGGGGAGATGTCGGTCGACCAAGACGGGGTGAGGTAATAACTCACCTGGATCAAGGAGATCGCTTACCCGCCATCTTCTTTGTGTTTTCGCGTCAAGGATGCGATGACGCGGTCCAAAATGCTTTGGAACATGGGTTGGACTTTCTGGACGGGCGAGAAAAACAACGCGTAGAAACCATCGTGGAACAACATGTCGGTGATCTAGCCCAAGCGGATCTTTCTCTACTTAACTTCGAAGGATGGCTACGAGGCCTCCAAGCCGGTCTGGCCTCACATCACGCGGGCATGGTAACTCCATTCAAGGAGGCGGTCGAGGACTGTTTCGCCGCAGGCTTGTTAAAAGTGGTGTTCGCTACCGAAACCCTTGCGATGGGGGTGAATCTGCCAGCGAAGTCGGTGGTTATCGAACAACTCAGCCGCTTCCGAGGAGAAGGTCATGTGACATTGACCCCAGGTGAATACACCCAATTGACAGGGCGGGCAGGCAGGAGAGGCATCGACTCGACTGGGCACGCGTATGCCCTCTGGAGTCCATACGAATCCTTCAGCCAGCTGAGTCAGCTGGCGCGTAGCAACGACTTTATTTTGGAGTCAGCGTTCCGCCCGACCTACAACATGGCAGCGAACCTGATGACGCGGGTAATTCGTGAAGACGCCGTTGGTCTCCTAGAAAGGTCGTTTGCCCAATATCGCTCAAACAGCAACATTGTGACGCTGATAACAGAGTTGGACAAAGCAAAAGCATCACTCGGTACAGCAGAGAAAGAACTCAAGCGGTTGGGGGTGCCAGTCGATGGGCGCAAACAGGCAGACCCAAGACCGAATCGAACCGGTTCAGCGCCCCTCGAGAAGTTGCGACCAGGGGCAATCATCGAACGTATCCATGGAACCGAAGCACAGTTCCTATTGGTCTTGGGGACGACTAGTCGACGGGGTGGCGAGCATCGGATTCGCGTCGTATCTCCGAGAGGAAAAGTCATGATGCTCAGCGGAAAGGAATTCGATATGAGCCCTCGAACACTCAGCGATATCGAACTACCGAAACCTTACGCACCGAACCGCCGTGAATATCAACGAAGTTGTGCGCGACTACTGAAACAAGAGTTAACAGAACTTGGAATCATCCTTGAGGTCCGAAGGCCGAAAGCTGACCTCGACGTTGAGCGGTTAAAGGCCGAGGAACGAGTGGCTGATGCACGTAGACGCATTTTGGCGGTACAGGACCGAATAGCAGTGGCTGAAGGAGGTCTGAGTCAAGCTCTGTTAGCAATCGAGGAGATCATGGAGATATTCGGGTGCTGTGAGGCTTGGCAACTAACACCCCTTGGCGAGTATTTACGCGGAATTTTTCATGAGATGGACCTGCTCGCGGCCTTGTGTATCTCAGAGAACCTGTTCGGCGACCTCTCCCCACCCGAGCTGGCAAGTGTGGTGTCGGTCTTGACTTACGAACATCGCAGCCGCCTCGATCCGCCGTCGCCTTGGTACCCGAGCGTGTCAATCAAGGAAAAGGTCGAAGCCCTGCTGGCTCACAGTTCCCGGCTTCGTCGCGAAGAACGCGAACGTGGCCTACCAGAAAGCCGTTCACCTGACCCGACCATCATCGGAACGGTTCACGGCTGGGCGTCAGGCCATGAACTTGCTGACGTGTTGGATGATGCCACCTCAGCCGGCGATTTCGTTCGTCATATCCGGCAAGTGGTCGACTTGTTAAGCCAAATAGGGGACGTAGCTCCTACAAAAGAATTACGAAATTGCGCTAAGCAAGCTTGTGAACTACTTGATAGGGATCTCGTTGCAGCGGCAGCGAGGGTGCAAGAAGGAGACGATGAGGTGATTTTCGACGATGCCCATTAAGTCGGGGAGCGAATGGGGTGAGTCATACAGAGACGGTTGCCCGGTCAACGTCGCATCAACCGACAGCGAAATTGGTCGAATCGTTGAAGAAAGCTGGGACAATGCCATGGAAGTACCCGTCATAGGGGTCATTGGTGGCGACATCTGGAGGGCGGCAGGGTCGCCGATTGGAGGAGAAGCTCGACTTGATAGCTCCTCGGCTAGGGCGGCTTCGATCGATGTGGCAGAGGTTCTGATCGAGGATCGCCGGTACGCGGCCGTAGCGCATGTTTTCTTTCTAAGAAATTGGTGGCGTGGCGCAATCACGGCGATCATGAACTCGGAATGGAGAGGCTCATGGCGCGTGGCGCCGCGTGCACACCCCAACGATGGCTGGTTGGATCTGCTAGCAGGCGACTTGTCGCTGCATCAGCGATGGCTTGCTCGGCAGCGGATCAAATCGGGAGAGCACCTTCCGAATTCAAATCTTGACTCGCGTCGAATCAAAGAATTCAGCCATAGCTTTCCGAGACGCACGAGAGCAATTATCGATGGAGTTTCGGTGGGCGACTGTCAAACAGTGGCTGTCAGAGTCATTCCCGACGCGATCTCTATCGTCTACTAGGGATACCGAACCGAGGGTGCGCGACTGTGCTGACGGATAGTCGTACGATCAGAGCTAGTACAAGCGAACCTTGACCTTTGTAGCCAACCCACGAACTGATCTTGAACAACTACGCGACAGAGCAATTCACACCTAGCGAGGAAGATATCCTTCGTCGCTATTTCACGAATCTAGATCAACCGGTTTTTGCTCTCGTCAACCTACCGGAAGTAGTCAAAGGCGCCTTGTTTGCTCGTTATAGCCGAACTCACAAGAGCCTACGCCGGCTTTTTCTTGACGAGTTTGTCGATGATCTGGACATCTCGGGCGATCACTCCATTGACGCAACTGTGGGCCTAGCTAAAGCCGAGGAGTTGTATCAAAGGGTCTTCGTGGAGTACGGAGACGACTCGGTGGCTCAGCTCGGAGGAGTGCACCTCGCTTGCGAACAGGCGTCGAACTTACTCACCAAAGTGCTTGAGTGGGGAAGGCTCATGTCGTACCTCGAGCAATCGACTCGTTACTTGAGTTATGACACTCGAATTGACGGAAGGTACCGCTATCACCGCGACCCAGAGATCCTTGGAGCATCTGTAGGTACGAAATACGTCGGGGAGATGGACCGCATCTTTGAGACCTACGCGGAGTTGGTGCCGCTCTTGCAAGATTTTTACCGATCACAACATGAACAAGGGAACGACATCGGGGATTTGGCGTACCGACAAACCATCAGAGCCAAAGCCTTTGACGCCGTTCGGGGACTCCTGCCAGCAGCGAGCCTCTCAAACGTCGGCATCTACGGCACAGGGCAGGCTTATGAAGCTCTGCTGCTACGGATGAGGGCTCATCCCCTGCCGGAAGCAAGGTCTTATTCAGAGATGATGCTGGCGGAGCTGCGAAAAGTCATTCCGTCTTTTCTGAGGCGTGTGGACGTCGAAGAACGCGGCATCGCGTGGTCTGATTACCTAGAGAAGAATTACGGGGCGATGAAGGAATTCGCCACGACGTTGACGCAAGACTTAAGTCCCAATCCAGCTCAAGAGGTCGAGTTAATTGATTGGGATCCGGATGGTGAGCGGAAAATGCTCGCAGCGATGCTTTACCCCTATAGCCATTTACCTGAGACACAATTAGTTGACGTGGTAGATGAGATGGCAGGGGAGCAGCGACTCGAGTTGGTGCGACGTTATGTAGGTGACAGAGCTAATAGGCGCCACCGGCCGGGACGGGCACTTGAGCGACTTGACTATCGCTTCGATGTGCTCGGCGACTACGGAGGCTTTCGAGATTTGCAACGTCACCGGCTCTTAACTATCGAATGGCAGGCGTTAACACCCGACCACGGTTATGAAATACCTGGATCTGTCCTTAGCGCAGGATTAGGCGAGCGGTATGACGGGGTGATGGAACGGTCACGAGCTCTCTATGACCTTTTGCTCACAGACTTTCCTGTGCAAGCCTCATATGCCGTTTCGATGGCGTTCCGTGTTCGTTACATAATGCAGTTCAATGCTCGCGAGGCCTTGCACATGATTGAGTTACGCAGTCAACCACAGGGGCACCCGAACTATCGCCGGATTGCGCAAGAGATGTATCACCAAATCGCCCAAAAGGCAGGGCACCGCGCCGTAGCAGAAATGTTTACCCATATCGACCTGAGTGCCGGTGAAGATGGGCGCCTACAGGCGGAAAAAGCACTCGAAGCGAAGCGTTCTGCTCAATGATGGAAGGATGTCGGCCGGCCGCGCCTGATGATCTGCCCCTTCTAGAGGAATTCGCTGAGTTAGCAGTTGCAGAACAAGCTGACAACAGGGGTGGATGGGTATGGAGTCGGCGCGAAACACGCATTCCTCCTTTCCGAGCAAGCTTGGAGACAGCTTTCCATAACCCCGATGAGCAACTTTGGGTGGGTCAGATTGACGACGTCCCGGTGGGTTACGCCGTCGCTGGCGTAGAGCTTCTCCGAACAGGTGAACTCCTCGGCAGGATTACGGATATGTGGGTTCAACCCGAAGCCCGGCAGGTTGGGGTAGGGGAGGCTCTGGTGGCGAATGTGATCGAATGGTGTACCGAACGAGGATGCGTTGGGATTGACTCAATGGCGTTGCCTGGAAATCGTGCGACAAAAAATTTCTTTGAAACCTTCGGGTTCAAGGCGCGGCTCCTTACTGTTTATCGTCCCCTGGACAGCGATTGATGTGACACGACGGACAATGCCGGCGTGTTGCGTAGGAGGGATTATCCGTTCGAAGGGAAAACTCCTTCTTGTTCGTCGAGGCAAACCACCCGGCGAAGGGTATTGGTCGATACCTGGTGGCCATGTCGAAACAGGTGAGACTTGGCAGCGCGCCGTGGAACGGGAGATTCACGAAGAAACTGGCCTCGTGGCCACTTGTGGCGAATTTGTCGGCTGGGTCGAACGTTACGCGCTCGATCAGCGCTACCTTATTGCCGATTTTCTCGTTGAGGCCCAGAACCCAGACTCAGCCAAACCCGGGGACGACGCACTAGAGGTGATTCTTGCCGACAAAACTGACATGGAGTCACTGCAGGTCTCACCGGGCTTAGTGACTTTTCTCAATGACCGCGGTATTTGGGGTTCTTAACGACCCTTCCATACAGGCTCGCGCTTTTCTACGAAGGCAAGAGGTCCCTCTTTAAAGTCTTCAGTCTTGACCACGGTACGGAAATGGTCCCTCGTGATCTGCCAGCCCTCTTCGTCTGGTACGCCGTGGCTCTCAAGAACTACTTTGCGGCTTTCGCGCACGGCGATAGGGGCATTGACCGAAATTTGATCGGCTAAGTCCTCGGCAGCCTTAACCACATTCCCCGGCTCGGATAGTTTGTTCACGAGGCCAAGGTCAAAGGCGCGTTGAGCAGAAATAGGATCTCCGGTCAGGGCCATCTCCATAGCGACGTTTTGAGCCAGCGCCGCTGGAAGGCGAAAGAGGCCCCCTGCCCCGGCAATAAGGCTTCGCTTCACCTCAGGGATGCCGAAAGTAGCTAATGGCGAAGCAACGACTAGGTCACATGCGAGCACGATCTCCAGCCCGCCCGCCAGCGCCGCGCCGTCAACAGCCGCTATCAAGGGTTTGGTCCGGGGATATCTAACGAGCCCAGCGAAGCCACCTTTTTCGGTTTCGATGCCTTGGCCACTACTGACGGCCTTCAAATCGGCGCCAGCGCTGAAAACCGGCCCTTTGGCAGCGAGGATGCCCACCCAAGCAGTGTCATCTGCCTCGAATTCGTCAAGATGAGCTTCCATCTCCGATGAGACGTCATAGTTGACGGCGTTACGGGCGTCGGGGCGATTGAGAGTAAAAAGGCAAACGTTGCCGTTCTTTTCGTAATCTACGACCATCTGTTAACCGAGGCCTTTCTCTTCGTCAGCTGGCGACTCCACTGGAGCCATAGCGACGTCAACGACGGAGGCAGACCCTTCTTGGCCATCAGCGAGCGAAGTAGCGAGATGGTCGGGGGTCACTCCATCGCCCATTTCGATGGAGGGCGCTTCCTCGTGGGTCAAACCGGGTTTCACTGCTGGGGGATCCTCCGCAACTAAGACGATCTGGTCGTCCGGCCCGTCTGCGCTATCAGGCTCTGCAACAACTTCTTGATCCTTTGATGTCTCCGGGGGTGGAGATTTCGGTCTCTTGCCCCTTCGTCTTCCCCTGGACTTCTCGATCGGCTCAATCCCGAATTTTCGAGCGATATCGGGAATTCGATCTGACACCTTGGTCACAATGTCAACGAGTTCCTTACCGGGATCAGGGGGAATATGAGCAAGGGCGACGTAAGGGCGTATAGGCGAAAACGCTATAGCTTCGAGGACGATGCCTAGGCGCTGCTGACTCACGTCCCCGCCTAGCGCTTCGTTGGCCTGGGTCGTTAGGGTTTCGGCTATATCGGGAGGGAGAGGGCTTCCGGCTTTGGGGGGTCGGGAACTCAGCCGAAGGGCCCGCACAACACGCTCCTCTTTGAGGGCGACACGAATCTCCTCTTGCCATTCACCTTGGTCTTTTTCTACACGCTGGTTCAGCCCGGCGCGAATCTTCTCGGTAAGAGCACGACTCTCGTCGTCACGGGCAAAGTCCTCGGCCGCAACCAAAACGGTGCGCAAATCTCGAATGTCAACTTCATCCATAGATTTCAGAGCCGCATCCGCTCTGTCGCGCCATTCTGCGACCTTCAGTTGAGGTATCAACGATTCAGCCAATGCGATGAGTGCATCAGCCCGAACGGCTTCGCCACCGTCTTCTTGCGCCCGTAAATTCTGCGCTTCGATTTCTTTTCGTACGGCTGCTATGCCGCCCCGAGAGACTTGTTCAGCGATGACCCGCTGTTCCTCTGGCAATCCGTCGATCAACGCCTTTCGATGGGTGCGACCTGGCTTCAGCTTCTTCGGTTTTGGCTTGGCGGGCGCTTCCGTCTTTGGTTTACGGGCTTTGTTGTCACGGTTGTTGCGGCGGCCTTTGTTGTCCTTGCTCCTATTATCAACGTCGCGTTTGCCTTTTTTGCGATCAGAGCGGCGACGACCATCGTTTCGTTTTCCTGAACGACTCTTTTTTGCCAACTGCGTCGTTACGGCCTGAAATTCCGTGCCGGATCCTAAGAGTTCAATGCGCTCATCGTCGGGCCGGCCACTTCGGCCTTTAGGCGGCAGAACAGCTGTTACGAAAATTCCGTCGACGTCAAAATCTGCGTCCGCCCGACACACATCGCCAACCGAGGCCCCGTTATATAAAAGGGCCCCATCGAGAGTGCCTTTAGGTTGTTTGGCGCCGGCGGCTCGCCAAGTCCAAGATCCGTCATCGTTCTGGCTCGTCAGTTCGACATCGATACGTCGGCTCATTATTGCTCCGGGTTCTCCGGCTAGTCGGACGGGAGGCGTCAGGGGAGGAAAGGCCCCCTCGCTGGTCCCTGAATACAGAAGTAAACGTTACCGAAATCATCTCTCGGTGGCGCGTTTCCACCCAGAAGGTTTTGTGGATGAATGACCTCCCTAAAGCGCTGGAGCGTCCTACCCTCGGCTCAACAGAGGAAAAGACCAGGAAGTTATGGCTAAAGCGAAAGTACCCGAAAAATTTGCGCGTGAGATCGTCGAAATTGCCGTCGATGACGAGATGCGCGATTCGTTCATGCCGTACGCGCTTTCTGTTACCACGAGCCGCGCGATACCAGACGTTCGAGACGGACTGAAACCGGTCCAGCGCAGAATCCTGTATGTCATGGCGGATCTGGGCCTGCGCCCAGCGACACCCTTCCGAAAATCAGCCGGGGTGGTCGGGGAGGTAATGGGGAAGTATCACCCGCATGGCGACGGTGCCATCTACGAAGCAATGGTGCGTATGGGTCAGGGTTTCTCAATGTCTGTTCCGTTTGTTGACCCTAAAGGAAATTTCGGCAGCCTCGATGATCCGCCAGCGGCATATCGCTACACAGAAGCGCGCCTCACAGCGGCTGCAATGACAATGGTCCAAGACCTCGATGAGGATACTGTCGACTTTGTTCCCAACTTTGATGGAGAACGCGAAGAGCCGGTGTGTCTCCCGGCGGCTCTGCCCAATTTGTTGGTCAATGGAGCGTCAGGCATAGCAGTCGGTATGGCAACCAACATGGCTCCGCACAATCTGGCTGAGGTAGCAGCGGTAATCGAACACGTTTTGACCAAACGTCGACCCAAGCCGACAGTCGACGACTTGATGAAGCATCTCGAGGGCCCGGACTTTCCAACCGGAGGAATCATCGTTGACGATGGGGCGCTGAGGGAGGCCTACAAAACCGGAAGAGGTACGATTCGCGTTAGGGCGCGGGCCGAAATAGAAAACATAACTGCGCGCCGACAAGGAATTATCGTCACCGAATTGCCTTACGCCGTCGGCCCCGAGCGAGTTCAGGCGAAAATACGGGAACTGATCGCGGGTGGCAAGCTTGACGGTATTGCCGCTGTTGTCGATCTCTCCGATCGTAACCACGGTCTCCGCCTCGTCATTGAATGCAAGTCCGGGGTAGGTCCCCACTCGCTATTGGAAAAGCTCTATCGGCTGACACCCTTGGAAGAGAGTTTCGGGATTAACAACGTTGCGCTAGTTGATGGTGTGCCAACAACGCTGAGCCTCTACGAGTTATGTAAGCACTACATCGACCATCGTCTTGAAGTCATCGTCCGGCGAGCCACCTACCGACTGTCCAAAGCGGAGGAGCGGGAGCACGTATTGCTCGGACTCCTCCTCGCCCTCGACAACATCGAGAAAGTGATTTCGATAATTCGTGGCTCAAAAGATGCGGCAAAAGCTAAAGAACGACTCGTAAAGGACTTGAAACTGACTGAGGTCCAGGCGACCCACATCCTCGACATGCAACTTCGAAGGCTCACGGCGTTAGAGGTCGACAAGTTGCGAGAGGAGCTAACAGAGGTCCAAAGTGACATCGCGGCCCTAAAGAAACTGCTGGCATCCGAGACCAAACAAAGGAACACAGTTCGAGACGAACTACGGGAACTGGTAGCAGAATTCAGCGGTTCTCGGCGAAGCAGTGTGATCAGTGAATCGGACCTAGCTGTCATAGACGATGAGGTAATTGAAGTTCAAGAAGAGATGGTCGATGAGCTCGGCGATCAGACGACCTTAGTTACGTTGTCAACTTCGGGACTGCTGGGCCGTCGATCGCCCGACGATGAGTTCAAGGTGAAACCGGGACGACACGACGTCGTCGCTCGCAGTCTTGAGACAAGTGCATATTCGCCGATCTTGGCCGTAACCGACCACGGAAGGTTGTTGACGGTCAAAGCTCGCGAGGTGCCAGAGATGGTGCGAGGCAGTCGCGGGGCCTCCGTAACCGAGATGTTCTCCCTAGCCCGCGGCGAGAAGGTAGTTGGCCTCTTCGGTGAGGGCAGCGACCCCATAGTGCTGGTGACAAGAAATGGCGTGGCCAAACGATTGGAATCTCAGGCCCTCACCTCGCTCCGGACGGGTAGCTCAGCCATCAACCTCAAAGGAGATGACCGCGTTGTCTCAGCGTTTACAGCAACCGAAGACACTGAAATCATCATGGTCGCCTCAGACGGACAGGCGCTACGGACTGCCTCCAAAGGAATCTCGCTTCAGGGACCCGGCGCTGGGGGAGTAGCGGGAATGAAACTAAAACCCGGAGCGAGACTTCTTGCTGCAGGCGTCGTTGACTTCGGAACGATGGTGCTTGTTGTCAGCGATGAAGGCGCGGTCAAAGGAACTGACGTCGCCGAAATTCCAGCAAAAGGACGCGCTACAGGAGGAGTGCGAACTGTTAAATGGCGTGATTTTGAAACCACAGCGACATTCGCATGGGTTGGTCGAAACCAGCAATTGGCAGCGGTCGTAGCGGATTCACAAGACGAGAAGAAATTGGAACCGACACCAGAGCCACTCTCGATTGAGCCAACAAGAAGAGATGGGCAAACGATTAGTCTCGAAAATCGCGTGGTTCTAGTAGGGGAGTACCGCTTCTAATGGCTGCTGGAACAAAGAAACCAACAAAGAAAAGGGAAACCACGAGTTACGACGCCGACGACATCGAAGTTCTGGAGGGTCTTGAGGCAGTCCGCAAACGTCCTGGCATGTATATCGGCGGCACAGGGTCAGGCGGATTAACCCATTTGTTGTGGGAAATCATCGATAACAGCGTCGATGAGGCAGCCGCTGGCCACGCGAAACTTGTAGAGGTCATATTCCACTCAGACGGGTCGTACGAAATTACCGACGATGGTCGTGGCATACCGCTAGAGAAGAAAGAAGGCGACGTCACGGCACTAGAGGTGGTTTTCACTGAGCTGCATGCCGGTGGCAAATTCGGCAACGGAGCCTACGGTGCTTCCGGGGGATTACACGGCGTCGGAGCGTCGGTCGTGAATGCATTGTCGACGCGAATGTCGGTAGAAGTCGACCGTAAAAGCGGCACCCACCGTCTTGACTTCAAAGATCAAGTCGCAGGACACGTCACTAAGAACGGCCGTTTCACTGAGTCTCATTCCCTCAAGAAGGTGGGCAAGGTTCCTGCTACTCGCACCGGAACTCGAGTGCGCTTCTGGCCCGATCGGGACATCTTTGACCCCGAAGCCGTAATTGATTATGAAGAGGTCCGCGAACGTCTTAGTCAAGTGTGTTTTTTAGTTCCTGGACTAAAGATCCGACTTTCCGACAAGAGAAAAGGCGGAAAAAAAACTGCGGAAGAGTTTGTCTCGAAAGGCGGTCTAGCAGACTACGTAGATTTCTTGTCAGGGGAGACGCCGCCGGTTACGGGTCTAGTTCGGTTGACAGGCCAAGGAGAGTTCTCAGAAAAGGTCCCTGTCGACGGCAAGCTCAAAGAGGTCATCCGGGAGTGTCATGTTGACATTGCCTTGCGTTGGGTTCACAGCTACGAAAGCAAGATCGTAAGTTTCGTCAACACCATCCCAACACCAGACGGCGGCACGCACGTCGCCGGCTTTGAACGGTCCCTCACCGCCGCGGTGAACCAAGCAATATCAGCAGCGGATCCCAGAAAACTCCGAAAGTTGAAGGATGACGCCAAAGCTCAGAAAGAAGACGCTCAAGAGGGGCTCATTGCCGTGGTGCGAGCGGTCTTTCCTGAACCTCAGTTCCGCGGTCAGACAAAACGCGAATTAGGCACACCTGAAGCCCAAAAGATCATCGGAGCAGTAACTCGCGACGGGCTTAAAGAATGGTTTGACGGCACGGCTAAAGGATCCAAGAAGATTCACGTTAAGGCGATTCTGGACAAAGTAGCTGACGCCGTAGTCAACCGTGTCAGTACTAAGCAGGCCCTCGACAACCGGCGAAAGGCCGCTCAACTCGGAAATAACGGCCTGCCGGACAAACTTTCAGACTGTCGTGTGCATCCAGACGGCGAGCTGTTAATCGTCGAGGGGGACTCGGCGGCAGGGCCAGCCAAGCGGGCCCGGGACAGTGCATGGCAAGCCGTGTTGCCTCTAAGAGGGAAAGTAGTGAATGCAGGCAAGGGCACAAAGAAAGCGGTGTTAGACAACGCCGAAGCGACGGCTCTGTTCACTGCGGTCGGTGCGGGTTCAGGCGCTGAATTCGACCTTGACGCACGCCGGTATGACCGCCTAGTGCTTTTGGCCGATGCGGACGTTGACGGAAGTCACATTCGTTGCCTGGTTCTGACTTTGATCTACCACTACATGGCGCCGCTCCTAGAGAACGGCCATGTTTATGCTGCTCAACCTCCAACCCACGCGTTGGTTCTCGGACAGGACAAAGAGTTTGTCTATTCCCAGTCCGACCTAGATCAACGGACATCAGACCTAGACAAGAAGGGGCGTCGTTATAGGATTACCCGTTTCAAAGGACTCGGCGAAATGGATGACGACGAGTTACTCGAGACCACGCTGGACCCAGAGACTAGGGTTTTGCGCCGGATTACAGTCGACGACGCGAAGAAAGCGAAGAAGGCCTTTGAGGTAATGATGGGCGCTCCGGTGGAGCCGCGGAAAGACTTCATTGTCAGGCACAGCAAGGAATACGGGCACGCCCTTGACGTTTAGGTCCTGAATATATGATAACGCCTATAACCCATATTATGTAAAGTCGCCTAAAACTGGACCAAAATGGCCATATGCGTCTCTTTCGGGCCCGCTCCTCCGATGGTCAGCGGTCGCGGCCTCCGGTTCGCTTTGGGGTGCCGCCTGCGTAGCCGGTGTTGGGAGCACCGGAGCGAGCGTCTTTCTGTTTGCCCCCGGCTTTGGACTGTTTGGCCTCTATTGCTTTGCGAAAGTTCTCGGGTAACCCATCGAGCTTTGGTTTTGTTTGTTTCTTAGATGATTTGGGTTTCTTAGGTCTGGCCACACAAAGATCTTAGGTAGACATTTGCGGGCGGTGGAAGCTTTTCGGCTTTGTTCCGCCGTCGTCTGCGAAAGCATGGCGGCGTTAGCGCATGGAAACAACGTGTCCGTCTTTGATGATCACCCCTTCGCTTTCGAGGAGTTGTCGTTGGGCAGCCTCATTCCCAGGCGCTAAACGTCCCCTGGAGTTGACGATTCGCCACCAAGGGAAGCCGGTGTTTCGTTTCAAGAATTGGCCTACTGCCCGCGCTCCCCCTGGGTACCCAGCTTCTTCAGCTACCTCTCCATACGTCAGAACGTCGCCCGGTTCCAGATGATCTAAGACTGCCGATACTGCCGAAGCAAAGGTTCGACCGCTCGCCGCATCGCGTGATGTCACGCAACAATGTTTGCAGATGATTACGCTGTGTACAGCGGGTTCGTTCTAATTTGGAGTGTGAATCCGAATTTATGGGGGCGACATGGCTGACTATGACATACACATCTCTGGTGGAACGATCGTCGATGGCACGAGAGTTCCTCGCTTCAAGGGCGACCTTTGGATAAAGAATGGCCAGATAGCGAAGATTGGTGGCCGCGCCGATGGTGTTGCAGATGAAGTGATCGACGCGACAGGCAAGATCGTGGCTCCGGGTTTCGTTGATTTACACACTCATTACGACGCTCAAATCCGCTGGGATCCTTGGTGCACGATTTCCGGCTATCACGGGGTTACCTCGGTGGTGCTGGGTAATTGTGGGTTCGGCTTCGCCCCTGTGGCTGAGGATTTTCGGGAACGTTCGATGTTGACGATGACCCGTACAGAAGCGATCCCCTTTGAATCGATGAAAGAGGGCATGGAATGGGATTGGGAAACCATTCCGGAGTACTTGGATTCTCTCGATCGGATACCCAAAGGGGTCAACGTCATTCAATACATGCCGACCGCTTCACTAATGACGTATGTGATGGGGTTGGAAAAAGCTAAGGCGGGTGAACCGGCGTCTGATATGGAGCGGAAAGAAATGGCCCGTTTGTTGCACGAGGGCATGGACGCTGGCTTGTGCGGATTCTCGATACAACGACTCGGACCTGACAGCGTGCAAGCCGATTTCGATGGCTCCCCCATGGTTACCGACATCATGTGTGATGAGGACATTTTAAATTTGGCTCGTGTGTTGGCGGACCGAGATGAGGGATTCATTCAGATAACTCAAGGCACTGGCGACATTCGAGCGGACATCGCATTTCTTGAGGAGCTGGCGGAAGTGGCTCAACGACCGATTTTGCATAACGTCGTGGCTCCCGCCCGCCAAGATCCAGAGGTCCATCGTCGGCCCCTGAGATGGATCGAAAAGTGTAGAGAACGAGGGTTGCCGATTTACGCGCAATGCGGTACCGGACGTGCGGGCTTCGCGTTCACCTTGGAACATTGGAACCTTTATGATGCGTCACCCGCGTGGAGGGCTGTAACCACCGGAACCAAAGAAGAGAAAATTGAGAAGATGCAGGACCCAGACCTGCGCAAGGCATTAGTGGAAGAGGCTGAAGAAGCTGATAGGCGACTTCAGGTCATCCAAGCCGGTGTGGGGGGCAACCCGAAGAGTCTGGTGGTTCAAGGAGTAAATCGACAAGGCGACCTCCAAGAATATGTGGGGAAATCTGTTGGCGACATAGCGCAAGCGCAAGGCAAGCACCACATTGAGGTCATGTTGGATCTTTCTCTCCAGGGCGACCTCAATGTTGAGTTCCTTGGGCCGGATAAAGGTTCCAACGCTGAATTTATGGCAGAGATGATGACCACTTCCCCGTACGCGATACCAGGGGTTTCAGATGGTGGTGCACACACCAAATTCTTCACAGGTGGTGCATACACGACAGACTTTTTGACGTGGCTTGTCCGCGATGAGGGTGTAGTGACCTTGGAAGAGGCCCACTATCGGCTATCTAATCTGCCCGCTCACGCAGCTGGTTTTCGGGATCGAGGGTCTTTGCGCGAAGGTGCTGCGGCTGACGTGTTGGTCTACGACATGGAGGAACTGGAAATACTTCCGAACTGGATCGGTGACGTCGAATACGACTTGCCAGGTGGCGAATGGCGGCGGGTTCAGCGAGCGGCTGGTTACGACCACATAATCGTTAACGGCCACATAACGTTCCGTTCAGGAGAGTGCACCGGGGCTACTCCGGGTCAGTTACTCCGTCACGGGAAAGGATAAGTACCGCTCCCCCACTAGTCCTTGGGGGGTGAGTCCCAGTCTTGGACGTCGTTCCCCTCAATTTCGGACAATATGTCCAGCGCAGCAGCAGCTCCGTCCCCAGCCGAGATTATTGCTTGGCTTCGGCTCGGGCGGGCGCTTCGACCTACGACGTAAACGTGGTCGATAGCGGTTTTTCCGTTGCTGTCAACAGGAACTAGATCGTCTTCGCCGGCGGTGACTTGGATACCAAGTGAATTGGCCAATGGCATTTGTTTGCCTTCACTAAGAATGAGGAAGTCGACTTCCGCATCACCGCTTTCGGTGGTTAACGTGATCGAGCCGTCGTTGACGGAAACGGCAGTTACCTCTTCGCTGCTCAACGCTGCACCGGCCTGTTCAACTTGATTCCGGGCTGCTGTTTGGAAGTCGGTTCCGCTAATTGCTTCTATACCTAGATAGTTGTTGAGGAACGCATAGTGCATGACCGTTGCGTCAATGCCGTAAACCGTTACCGAGTTTTCGGATCGGGCAAGGAAGAGTGCGGCACTGAGGCCACCAGGTCCGTCTCCGACTATCGCAATTTCCGCCATTGGCCATCTCCCCTATTTGGTTGGGCCCGTTTTAGTGCCTGACGGCCTTCTTTGCTTACAGTAGGTCGGCGTAATCTTACGAATAACGGCATCAACTCTCCGGATGGGCGTACGCTGCTATCAGCTGCCGGATCAGAAAGAACGATGAAATGAGTACCTACACCGCGCCAACTGAAGTTGATTTTCATTTTGATGTGATGTGTCCGTGGGCCTATCAGACTTCGCTATGGATGCGGGACGTACGCGATCAGCTTGATTTGACGGTTAATTGGAAGTTCTTCAGTCTTGAGGAGATAAACCTTCGTGAAGGCAAGAAGCATCCGTGGGAACGAGAGTGGAGCTACGGATGGTCAATGATGCGAATTGGAGTGATCCTTCGGCGCCTCGATATGGACCTCTTGGATCAGTGGTATGCGGTGGCGGGCAAAGCTCTTCACGTTGATGGCAATCGGCCCCATAACCCAGATGTAGCGAAGCATTTATTGGAGCAGATCGGGGCTGATCCAAGCATCGTGGAAGAATCGATTCAGGATGAGACAACCCACGATGAGATCAAGACCGAACATGATCGCGTAGTTGATACCGGAGGGTTCGGGGTGCCCACGTTGTTCTTTCCTGACGGGCAGGCGTTTTTTGGTCCTGTGCTGCTTGATCCACCCAAGGGCGATGCGGCTTTGCGGTTGTGGGACGCGGTAACCACCTGGCTCGAATTCCCCCACCTGTATGAGATGCAACGTCCAAAGCAGGCCACGGACGAGCAAGCCATTTACAACACCTTCAAACCCTATTTGGAGGCGCGAGATTGGGTGAGTATCAATCGCGGCAAAGTTGTTGGTTTCGAACCCGAGAGCTGACGGGCGTCAGCCGTCATCAGTTTCGTCTTCATCGTCACCGACCATTTCAGCGGCCGCGGCGAGCGCCGACGCGAGAGCAACGCTTCGTTGGTATACAGCTTGAAAGTAGTGTTCAGCACTTTCTGCTTGGCTTCCCAGGGGCGGATCACCAAGGCTGCGTATAACAGCGGCTGCTTCCTCGGTGACGTGAATCTTGGCTGGAGAGTCAGGCAACGGGTTGGGGCCGTGCCAGAAGTCTCTACTTTCCTTGTCGACCTCGGGTGAGGCGCCGTTGTCACCAAGTCGTCGAGTCCTTGAACTCTTGCGTCGTTTGGTCATGGAGCTTCTCCCAGAAGGGTGTCTTCGAGTAGTTCATCAGGATCAGACGTCAAGAGAGCGTCTTGATCAATTCCCAGGGCTGTCCTCAACTGTTCGGCATCGAGGTCGCCGAGGGAACTGGATTTTGGAAGAACCATGTCCGCAATTCTCCGTTTGCCTTGTACAACTTCTTCCACCCGCTCATCGACCGTGCCGGGGCATACGAGACGGTGGCAGATAACGGTTTTTGTTTGGCCAATGCGCCAGACCCGATCGCGCGCTTGGTCCTCAACTGCTGGGTTCCACCAACGGTCGTAGAGGACAACATGGCTAGCAGCGGTCAGATTGAGTCCGGTTCCGCCAGCTTTAAGCGAAAGCACCATAGCTCCGGCTCCGGTTCCGGTTTGGAAGCTTTCCACGAGTCGGTCACGAGTGCCTCGCGCCAGTCCCCCGTGGTAACACTCGATGTCTTTGCCCGTACGTTCACTGAGGTAGGTAGCAAGACGTTCCCCCCATGTCGCGAAGTGGGTGAAAATGAGGATTCTTTCGTCCGCGGCGAACACAGCATCCACAATTTCGTTTAATCGAGTGAGCTTGCCGCTTCGTCCGTCAAGCGCGAGGTTTGGGTCTTCTCTGTCGTAGTTAAGTGGGTGATTGCAAATCTGCTTGAGAGCGGTAATAGCAGCGAGCACGAGACCTTTTTGTTGCGTCGTGTTCTGTTCACTTTCTGCGGTATCGCGAACCAATTTGTCCAATACTGCCTGGTAAAGACCGATCTGTTCGGGGGTCATTGTGCAGTGGGCGAGCTCGTCTATTCGATCGGGTAGCTCGGCCGCTATTAGGGGTTCCGCTTTGGTTCGGCGGAACACTAGAACGCCGTTGAGGGCGTGTAGGGCTGACTCCGCCGCGCCGATTGCATCACCGATCTGGCTGAGTTGGTCGATGAATGCAGTCCGACCGCCTACAAGTCCAGGGTTGCAGAAATCCATAATCGCCCAAAGGTCGCCGAGACCGTTTTCGATGGGGGTCCCCGTTAGGGCTAAGCGGACTCTGGCGTTGAGTTTCCTCAGTTCTTTGGCTGTGGCGCTGCGGTGGTTCTTGATGACTTGTGCCTCATCGAGAACCACCCGATCCCAAACGACGTCCGATAGTTCATCTATGTCGCGGACCGCTGTGCCGTATGTGGTGATCACTACATCAGATGCTCGAATCTTTGCTCTGAGGGCCGCTCCAGATGAGCGCGAGGGTCCATGGTGCACCAGGGTCTTGAGCCCGGGTGTGAAGCGTTTCGCTTCGGCTGCCCAGTTGCCGACCACAGCTGGAGGCGCCACCACCAGAGCAGGGCTATCCCCTGGGTGAGCGCCGATACGCGCCAAGATCGTGGGTGTCTTACCCAACCCCATATCTAAGGCCAAACATCCCCCGAGGCCGGCTTCATCAAGGAAGGTAAGCCATCCCAGCGCTTCGGCTTGGTAGCTCCGCAGTTCGCCTTTGAAGCCCTTGGGCTGGATGTCGAGATCGGAATCGATGGAACCCGCGGCGCGAAGCAGATCACTCGCCCAGCTGCTGCCCGCCAGGGTGACTCCACCGCTGACGCCGCCGCCTTCGAGGCCCAGTGCATGCCTAAGCATTTGTGCGCCGGTGAGTTCTGTGGTTTCGGCTCGATCTGCCAAGGCTGCAGCCGCTTCGGCCAAGTCCGCTTTATCCAGTGCCACCCAACGACCGTGTGACTGGACCAACGGTTTGGCCTGCAGTGCTAGGGCTTGGATTTCCGACGCCGTGAGTTCAACTTCGCCAAACACTGCACTCCAACTCACGGCAGTGAGCTGTTGGGCTCCGACGATACTGTCGGCGTCTTCGGCAGTTAAACGAAGTTGAGCGACCTGCCGGCGGCGTGAGAGAGCAGGTACCCGAACATCGAAGCCAGCAGATTCGAGTGCAGGCCCGGTCTGAGCCATCAGTTCCCATGCCTCATCCTGGTCGAGTAACACTTCTCCTCGGCGTCGCCCCCCGGGACGTAAGAGTGCCGGCACCATTCGTTCGAGGCGAGCGTATTGTCCTTTGACTTCGGTTCGGCGAGTATTGGATCCACTCACCATCGCAACCTCGACAGGGTCCAAAGAGTTCTCGGGTCCCGGCGAGAGCACCCTGAGTTGCCAAGCACCGGAATCATCTGGTTCGTCAAGTTGAACTATCAACGCATATTTCGCGACGGCGGTCACGGGTCGGGCCCATTGCTCGAGTTTTCGTGCGAGATCCGAGCCGTGATCGGCCGCGGCGGTAAACGGTTCTCCAGCCAAATTCGCTAAGAACGTTTCCGCGATCTCGGCCTTCGTTCGAGGTTCTGGGGGCGGCGCGGGAACATCTAGTCGACTCGCCGCACTCGTCACAATTGCGTTGACCATGCCGGTAAGTGCTGACTGAACCACCGCTCGGGCATCGGGTCCGGGGTCAGCAGATGTTACGGTTCCAGGCAGGGCATTGGCGAATGCTTCGAGCCTACTTTTACTGATTATCCCGGGCATCCATTGAACGATGAACTCTCCTTTGTTGTTGCGGTTTCGTTTATTGCGTCTCTTTCGAATTCGTTGCAGCTTCGGAACAGTTCTTCCTTGGGCGACTAGCCCGACAGCTGTAGCCGCCACAAGACTCAACCAACGGGCACTGGCACCAATTTGTTGGATATTGGCTTGATTGGCGGGATCAATGTGATCAGGTGCCGGAACCTGCTGACCCGAGTCCGCTTCGGTTTCTAAGTCGGGTGCTCCGTTCAGTTCCAGTTGAGCCGGGCTTTTCTCGGCGACGTCTTCCCAAGGCTGAGTGGAAAGTGCAGCGAGCCAGCCCAGTACATCGGCTACCTGAGCGCTGAGGGCGGGTGCTGTTAACCCCGAAGGAAGTTCAATTCGCCTGTGATCCTCCCAGGCGTTCTCTGGAGCTCCAGCGGCAACTAAGCGCGCGAGCACTTGTTCAGCTGACTCTGCTTCAGTGAAAGCCCCAGCGGCCCATGCAATGACTCGACCGGCTGTCCACGAAAGCTGAAGAGCAACAGGTTCAGGAACTGCGTCAACTGGAATCAGTGGAACGGATTCCTCGTCCTCCTCGACGCTGTAAGGTTCGCCAGTCGCGCGTTCGTAGGCCTCGGTCAGCAGAGTTAACTCCCCTTCAAAGTCCAGGATCACTTGTTTTCGCTGGGGTCCTCTCATGCGGCGGATTGATTGAATTTGGTCTTCGACCTCCTCGATCATGTCGATAAGCACATTTCGCCATCGGATCGGGTCTGAGGCCAATTCATGGACTTCCTCTTCGGTTGCCATGCCATCAGCTTCGATGCGCGCGCGAGCGGCGATCTGGCTCCACGACAGGGACGCCAACAAAGATCGAGGATCGCCCTCGGTTGTTTTGGAGTTTTCAATTTCAATTGTTGGATTAGATGCGTCCACGTGGCTTCTTCTTAGCTTCGCGGGATTGCTGAAAGCAGAACCTCACAAACAGTCATACAGATGGCTGATTGCGAAGGTGCGCTGGCACACTGACACGAGTGTCCGCCGAAACGACTACCGAAGTTTCGGCAAACTCTGTTTCAAGGTCCAATCGGTCACCACCTGAAGCGCAGGCGGGACCGACGGCTATCTATGGTAGCGCCCTTTGTCCGCAAACACCACATAACGGCGTTAATTGGCTCCTTTGCGACGGTAATGGTGCCGTACAGTGGGGTAATGCGCTGGTCTTCCGCTTTCATCCCCACTTTGCGAGATGCACCAGCTGACGCTGAGGCTGTCAGCCACAAATTGCTGGTCAGAGCCGGGTTCATTCGTCAACTACACGCTGGTCATTACAGCCTGCTTCCTATGGGTCTGCGTGTTCATGAAAAAGTCGCGCAGATAGTTCGAGAGGAGATGAACTCCATAGGTGGTCAGGAGTTCCTACTACCAGCCATGCACCCGGCTTCCTTATGGAAGCAAAGCGGGCGCTGGGACGTAATGGGCGACGACATGTTTCGGCTTCAGGACCGAGGCGGGACTGATCTAGCCCTCGGTATGACGCATGAGGAAGTATTCTCACACCTCGCTACTTCGTTGCATTCATATAAAGAATTGCCTCAACTTTGGTACCAAATCCAAATGAAGTTCCGTGACGAACAGCGTCCCAAAAGTGGCTTACTTCGCGTCCGCGAGTTCGCCATGAAGGATTCTTACAGTTTCGACTTAGAAGACTCGGGGCTGGACAGAGCGTTCGAAGCACACCACGACGCGTATGTTCGCATCTTTGAACGCATGGGGTTGAATGCAATGCCGGTGCAGGCCTCCTCCGGGGCCATGGGTGGAACAGCGAGCGTCGAGTTCATGGTTCCTTCCCCAGCTGGCGAGGACGACGTTCTGGTGTGTGACTCATGCGGATACCGCGCCAACGTTGAACGAGGGACGTCTCAGCTCGAAGAAGTGCTGGACGAAGATGACGGAACAACCCTTGAGCGGTTCCCGACTCCCGGGGTTCGCTCTATTGCTGATCTTGCTGGACTCGAGAGCCAAGCGTTGGCGGTTCAACAAATCAAAACCATGGTGATGGTTCTCGACGGTGAACTCACGCTCGCTCTGTTAAGGGGAGACCATCAGTTGAACCTTCAGAAGCTTCAGGATTCAACCGGAGCAATTGAGGTTCGGCCCGCTACGACGGAAGAAACCTTGGAAGCTCTTGGTGCCGCACCTGGAAGTCTTGGCGCCGTAGGGGTTGAAAAGATCAGAGTTTTGGCCGATCTAGCTCTTCAAGGTCGTTTCAATATGTTTACTGGTGCCAACGAGGATGATTGGCATCTGCGAGGCGTATCTGTCGAGGCCGACATTTCGGTGAGTGAATGGACGGACTTGCGAGAAGTCGAAGAAGGCGAAGCGTGTATAGATTGTGGCGCTCTTTTGTCGGTCGTTCGCTGCATTGAAGCGGGGCATATCTTCAAGCTCGGGCGAAAGTACGCAGAATCTATGGGTATCTCAGTCTTGGATGCTGACGGCAAAGCCCAAATTCCTACGATGGGTAGCTATGGGATAGGAATTGGAAGAGCTGTTGCGGCAATAGCTGAGAATCACCACGATGAAGCGGGCCTGGTCTGGCCGATGTCGGTCGCCCCGTTTCATATGTTGATCACGGTCTTGGATGTCGATGACCGAACATCGATGCGAATTGCTGAAAAAGCTGAAACTGCTTTCCGGGCCGCAGGCCTAGACGTCTTGGTTGATGACAGAGACGCTCGACCGGGAGTGAAATTTGCCGACGCCGAATTAGTCGGGATCCCATTTCGATTAACGATTGGCGCCCGCAACTTGGAAAAAGGCCAGATTGAATTCACCCCACGTAGCACTGGGGACACGCAGATGCTTGACCTTGACGAATGCATTGAGGCGGCGTTAAAGAACGTTCGGAGCACGAAATGATCCGAGATACGGTACTGTTCCACATAGCGGTATGAATGTACTGTGTGGGGCAACAGGAGCCCGCTGAAGACCAGGAGCGCATGATGATGTGGACTTGGAGCTACGAGCATGACTGACGTGCCTGATGGTGAGATCGAACTCGATCTATCGACTCTTAATGACGAAGATCTAACAGCCCAAATGCATGATGATCTCTACGACGGCCTGGCGGAGGAGATCGTCGACGGTACCGAAATTCTGCTCGGCCGCGGATGGTCGGCAGACAAAGTCCTCAACGACGCGCTTGTCGAAGGGATGCGAATTGTTGGGATCGACTTCAGAGACGGAATCCTCTTCGTTCCCGAGGTTCTACTCGCCGCTAACGCGATGAAGGCCGGAATGGAGATCCTCAGACCCCTGTTGGCTGAAACCGGGGCCGAGCCTGTCGGGAAGGTTGTAGTAGGAACCGTGAAGGGGGACATTCATGACATCGGTAAGAACCTGGTGGCAATGATGCTCGAGGGCGCTGGTTTCGAGGTCATCGATCTCGGCATCAACACCGATGTTGAGGAATATCTAGCGGCTTTGGATGAACACAAACCCGACATCCTCGGCATGTCCGCTCTTCTGACGACGACGATGCCATATATGAAAGTCGTGATCGATACGATGACTGAGCAGGGGTTGCGTGACGACTACATCATCTTGGTAGGGGGCGCTCCATTGAACCAAGAGTTCGGCGACGCGATCGGCGCAGATGCGTACTGTCGCGACGCCGCGGTCGCTGCGGAAACAGCTAGCGACCTAGTCCAGAGGAAACGCCAAAAACAATGACCGAACCTAGGGTCCTGTTTCTTGGCTGCGGTGCGCTGGCCCGCGAAGTGAATGACATTTTGGCACTCAATAAGACGCGAAACGTCACTGTGGAATACTTGCCAGCCTCTCTACATAATCGGCCGGAGAAGATCGCGGACCAATTGCGACATCGGTTGGAGGAGGAGGCTGTCAATTACGACAGCGTTGTGGTGGGATATGGCGATTGCGGAACAGGTGGAGCGATCGATGACGTCTGCCGGGACTATAAAGTCGAGCGACTCCCCGGATCGCACTGCTATGAGTTTTTTCTTCCCCCGGGTGCATTCGAGCGCCTTCACTCAGAAAATCCGGCAACGTTCTATCTGACTGATTACCTGGTGAAACATTTCGATCGTCTCGTGTTCGAGGCCCTCGGCATTAATCAACATCCCGAGCTTTTTGATCTGTATTTCGGTAACTACGAACGAGTCCTCTATCTAGCTCAAACCGGGGACCCGTCGCTCGTTGCAGCGGCGGAGGCCGCCGCGGAGCGGCTCGGCTTACCCTTAACCATCAAGGAAACAGGTTACGGGCAGTTGGGGACCGCGATGGAGACCGGTACCGGTGTTGCGGTGGCGTCTCCGACCCGGCAGTTAACGCGAGAGCGCCCGTAAGGTGAAGAACCGACGCCGTCACAGAGACGAGATGATGATCATCTCCTGGAGGGATATCCCAGCCCAAGTTGCTGCCGAAAGTGGTGGGAAACGGGAAAAAATTCTCTTGACGGCTCGATTCCAAGACGCGATCGACCGCGCCGCAGCTGTGGCGGGCCTAACCGAAACTACTGCATATGTTCAGGAATGGCACCGGCAGGTTGAGCCACTGCAGGGCGAGATCAGGTCCCAACTGAAAGCTTTGGCTGCGTCAATTGAAAGCAGCTATGACAACGAGGCCCTCGAAGAACTGGTCCGCAACGGTGGCCAAGCAAAGATAGGGAAGGATGAGGTCAATGGGCTCCGGCACTAACGTCGACCTCTGCTTTCAGAAAGAGGCGTGGCATGACTGACACAGTCATATCTTCCGCGTCCAAAGAGGTAGTTATTGGATTTGACCGCCCGTTCGTAATGATCGGCGAACGGATAAACCCCACCGGCCGGAAGATGCTTGCTGAGGAGATGAAGAACGGTGACTTTTCGCGGGTGGAAGCTGATGCGATTGCACAAGTCGCCGCGGGGGCACACATGCTTGACGTCAACGCCGGTATCCCGCTGGCCGACGAACCAGCACTGTTGGCTGACGCTATTCGCTTGGTCCAGGCCGTCACCGATGTGCCTCTTTCTATCGACTCTTCGATCATTGAAGCTCTGGAGGCGGGAATCGAAGCTTATGAAGGAAAACCTCTAATTAATTCGGTGACAGGAGAGCAAGAAGTCCTAGATCGGGTCCTTCCGCTTGTCGCAAAGAACGGGGCAGCGGTAGTAGCAATATCAAACGACGAAACGGGCATAAGCGAGGACCCAGACGTACGGTTCGAGGTGGCAAAAAAGATTGTGTCCGCGGCGAATGACCACGGGATTGCCTCCGCCGACGTCGTTGTGGACCCTTTGGTGATGCCTATCGGAGCGATGGGGAGCGCTGGCCGTCAGGTGTTTCATCTTGTGCGTCGACTAAGAGACGAACTCGGTGTCAACACGACCTGTGGAGCGTCAAATGTCAGCTTCGGCTTGCCGAATCGTCACATCATCACGGGGACTTTCCTGTCGATGGCGATTGCAGCGGGCATGACGTCAGCGATCATGAATCCGCTGCACGCTGAAGTAAAAGCGGCCGTAATGGGAGCCGATGTTCTCATGGGCAATGATGAGAATTGCGCTGCTTGGATTTCTGACCATAGAGACCCCGGGGCCGGCACTGAAGCCCGCGGGACGCGACGGAACCGGCGACGCGGCAACGCGTCATAACCAACCTGCTGAAACATGGCGTCTTCACATCGAGTGATCTTCACCCCTAGCGGCATTGAGGCAGACGCGGAAGATGGCGCCACGGTTTTGGACGTCGCTCGACAATCGGGCGTCGACTTAGACAGTGTCTGTGGAGGGCGAGGAATTTGCGGCCGTTGCCAAGTGATCCCTTCCCTAGGTGATTTTGCCAAATGGGCGATTACCTCAACAGCAGAACACCTCAGCGAAGTCGGCGCCACGGAGATGACATATAGCGGGAAGCGCCCCATGGAACCTGACGCCCGACTGGGTTGCCAAGCTCGTATACGTGGAGCGGTCGTTCTGGACGTCCCCCCGGGAAGTCAACTACACGCACCTGTCATCCGCAAAGAGATCAACATCGGCGAACTTAGGCTTGATCCAGTGACGAGCTTGCATGTCGTTGACATAGATCCACGGGATCTCGACCTTTCCCAAAGACTGGAGGCAGTCATCGAGGCCCTTGAACGGGAGTGGGGTCTCGTGCCTACAGATGTGGCGCCGGGAGCGGGACAAGAACTCGAGTCGCTTGCCTCCGACAGAGAAGGCACCGTCACGGTCCAGCTGCGTCGCTCCCCCACCGGAAGGGTCCTGCAGAGGGTGCGGTTGGGGGCATCGCTCGACAACCTAGGTGTCGCAATAGATATCGGGTCGACCACTATTGCCGGTCACCTCATAGATCTTGGGAGCGGGGAAATACTTGCCAGCGAGGGGTTGATGAACTCACAAATTCGACTTGGCGAGGACCTCATGAGCCGAGTGAGCTACGTCATGATGAACGCCAACGGGGCTATTGATCTGCGGAGCCTGGTGAGGGAGTCCGTCGGCGACCTCATCACTGCTTTAGTTCGCAGTGCCGGTCGAGACGGTGGCGACATTACGGAAATAGTGTTGGTGGGTAACCCCATTATGCATCATTCGTTTCTCGGGTTTGACGTCGTTCCACTCGGTCAAATGCCCTTCGAATTGGCAACTGAGAACGCGGTTGAGCTCCCAGCGAACCAGTTAGAAATTCCTGCAGAACACGCGTGGGTGTATTTCGCACCGTGCATCGCTGGTCACGTTGGAGCGGACTCAGCCGCCGCTATTCTCTCCGAGGGAACAAGCAAAGGAGTACGAAAACAGTTACTCGTTGACGTCGGTACCAACGCCGAGATTGTTTTCGGAAACGCAGACCGGATCCTGGCGGCATCTAGCCCTACGGGACCCGCATTTGAGGGAGCGCAAATCAGCCATGGTCAAAGGGCCACCAAGGGTGCTATCGAGCGGGTACGAATCGACAAGAACTCGTTTGAACCGGCCATCAAGGTCATAGGGTGCGACCACTGGTCCACCGATCCTGGATTCGCTGAAGCGATAGGCGAAACAGGGGTCACAGGGATATGTGGTTCCGGCATAATTGAGGCGGTAGCGGAACTCTTCTTGAGTGGTCTCATGAGTTCTGATGGGACGTTGCTTGATAATCGGTCCAAGACGAAGCGTGTGGTAGCGGACGGCCGAACATTCTCATTTGTCCTCTATAACGGCGAAGGACCTGTGGCACCTCAAGAAATCGTCATAACCCAAAACGACATCAGGGCTATTCAACTAGCGAAAGCGGCGCTGCGAGCAGGAATAGACCTCCTTCTGGAACACGCCGATAGTTCGGGTCCAGAAGAGATCCGCCTTGCGGGCGCATTCGGTGCACAGATTGACCCGGTTTACGCGATGGTTTTAGGACTCCTCCCTGACTGTGAAGTTGAGGTTGTCCAAGCAGTGGGAAACGCTGCAGGTAGCGGGGCTGCTCGTCTGCTGCTCTCCTTTGAAGAACGTGAGGAAATTGAGAGGCTCGTTCGTCAGGTTGAAAAAATCGAAACGGCAACTGAATCGCGGTTCCAGGAGATGTTTGTCGAAGCAATGGCCTTCCCCCATGCGACTGCGGACCACACCCATTTGGCTAGAACTGTTGAACTTCCCTCTTCTCCTCTAACGTCTACGCCCGGCGACCGAAACACGAAACGTCGCGGTCGACGAAAGGATTAATGAGTTGACTAGTCGTCGATCAGGTGGCAGAAGTGCCCGCAGAGCAGCCCGAACTGGCCGTTCCCTAGAATTCAAGCCCTACCTTGAGCGGCAACTTAAGCCGGTCGAGGTACTGGACGAAGAGGGTTTACTTCAAATAGAAGCCAATGCTGAAATCATTCTGAGTGAAATTGGCATCGCCTTTCAAGAATTCCCTGAGGCACTCGAGCTTTGGGAAAATGCCGGAGCTGAAGTGCAAGGGGAGTTAGTGAAATTTCCCCCAGGCCTGTGCAGGGCCTTGGTACAGGACACAGCGCCTCAGGAATTCGTACAAGAGGCAAGGAACCCCGAACGGTCGGTCCACATCGGTGGCAACAGCACTGTTTTTGCACCTAATTATGGATCCCCATTCATCACTGACCTTGATGCTGGCCGAAGGTACGCAACGCTCGAGGACTTCAGGAATATCGTCAAGTTGACCTATCAATTGCCTCACCTCCACCACAGTGGAGGCACCGTGGTCGAACCGGTAGATATTCCGGTAAACAAGCGGCACCTGGACATGGTCTATGCACACCTGAAGTACAGCGACAAACCACTCATGGGTTCCGTTACGGCACCTCAAAGAGCCGCCGACTCTGTTGAGCTGTGCCGCCTTGCGTTCGGAGGAGATCTAGCCGACCGCACGGTCTTGACTAACTTAATTAATGCGTCGTCACCGCTGCGCTGGGATGCAACCATGTTAGGAGCAGCGAAGGTATACGCAGAGAACAATCAAGCATGCATTATTTCGCCGTTCATTCTCGCCGGGGCAATGTCTCCGGTGACTGTGGCTGGTCTTGCTGCTCAGGCCCTCGCTGAAGCGCTTTCAGGAATGGCTTTCTGCCAGTTGGTTCGCCCTGGGGCTCCTGTGATCTTCGGAACCTTCGCCTCATCAATGTCTATGGCCACGGGTGCCCCTACATTTGGGACTCCCGAGGGAGGGTTGGCAATCTATTTAATGGCAGCCTTAGCAAGGCGTGTCGGAGTGCCGTTTCGTTCTGGCGGCATGTTGACCTCGTCCAAAGCACCCGATGCTCAAGCGGCCTACGAGTCCCTTTCAACGCTGCTACCGACCATGCAAGCAGGAGTGCACTTCGTGCTTCATGCTGCGGGATGGATCGAGGGCGGCTTAGCGTTGAGTTATGAAAAACTACTGATGGACGCTGACCAACTGGGAATGATGGAGGTGTACGCGAGTGGTATCGATATGACAGAGAATGGTCAGGCGATGGATGCATTTCGTACCAACCGACACGGTGACCATTTTCTTGGAAACTCTCACACCCTGCAAAATTTCGAATCGGCGTTTTACAGATCCAGCACAGCAGACAGCAACAGTTACGAACAGTGGCTTGAGGAAGGTGAACTGACTTCAGCTGAAAGGGCCAACGGTGCTTGGAAACAGATGCTGAGTGAATACCAGCCGCCTCCTCTTGACGGCGAAGCTGATAGAGCGATGCTTGAGTATATAGAGCGAAGAAAAAGCGAAGAACCCGACCAAATAGGCTGACTAGCCTGCGATGACTGCGATGGTCCCGGCAATAGCGAAGAGGATTCCGACGACTTGTCCGCGAGTTACGGAATCGCCGTAGAAGACGCGCCCAACACAAATAGTGAAGATCGGGAAAATAGCGACGGCTGTGACGGTGGCAAGCGGGTCGTAACGCAGGCCTTGGAACAATGCGACACTGGCGCCACCGGCGAAGATCCCGGCCCAGATCCCGGCTATGCGAGTTCCCGGAGGAGGAAATGTCTGTGAGCCAGCGGCTAAGGCGACTGGGACCATTACCAAATAGGCAATAACCCTTTGGCTAACGATCGCGATCGGGCCCGCAATGGACTCGATGTCGAGAAGGAACGCCTGCCCGAATCCATAGCCGAGACCGGAGCAGATGCCCCACTTGAGACCAGATCTATTGGTTTCCTGAGCCTGTGGCTTCCTTGTCACCAAAGTCAGTCCGAGGAGCGCGATCAGTACGCCAATAACAGCTAAGGCCGAAACGTCGAAACGTCGTGCAAGAGCCCAGGCGAAGGGGATCAAGACTGAGAGTACGGCGGCGACGGGGGCGACTAGCGCAGATGAAGAGCGTGTTAGACCCAAGTAGTAGCAGCAGAGCCCCGTGGCGAACCCAACCCCGGAGCAAGCGCCCAAGATGAGGGCTGAACGTTGAAATTCTCCGGGCCACAGCAGCAAACCGAGAATGACGGAAATAGCTGCGAAAAGTTGGAGCGTCAGTGCGGTGGTTATTGCGGACGATTTCGGTGTAATTCGCCTCCCGAAAAGATCGGATAAGCCAATGAGGAAGGCGGCGAAAAGACCGAGGACCGCACCAATCATTGGGCTGTGTACCGGCTCTTCACGACAGCGAGGATACGCTGCAAAGCGACTTTCAGCGCGCAGAGGCGAGATGATGGCAAGCCGGGAAGCTATTGACGAAGAAGCCACCTATGACTTTCTTATTCTTGGTGGCGGATCCGCAGGTTGTGCGATAGCGAACCGTTTGAGTTCGGAACCGACAAACAAGGTGTTGTTGTTGGAGGCAGGGCGTCCGGACTACATATGGGACCCCTTCATCCACATGCCTGCAGGCTTTTCGTTTCCGATTGGATCTCGCTTCTATGACTGGATGTACGAAACGGTTCCTGAACCTGAGCTCGGCGGTCGAAAGGTATTCCACGCGCGCGGCAAGGTGCTGGGTGGAAGTTCGAGCATCAACGGGATGATCTTCCAGCGAGGAAACCCTCTCGACATGGAGCGTTGGGCGGCCTTACCCGGTATGGAGTCGTGGGATTATGCGCACACGCTTCCCTACTTCAAGAAGCTCGAATCCTGTTTGACCGGTGCCGATGAGTGGCGTGGAGAGACAGGGCCTTTGAAACTCGAGAGAGGTCCAGCGGACGGAGAGATCTTCGAGGCGTTCTTTCGAGCATGCAACGAGGCTGGGTATTCGCTGACCTCCGATGTCAACGGGTTTCGACAAGAAGGTTTCGCACCGTTCGATCGGAATGTATACCGGGGACGGCGATTAAGCGCAGCAAGGGCGTACCTGTATCCCGTCCTCGACCGAAAGAATCTCACTGTGCGGACCCGGACCCAAGCGACGCGACTGATCATTGAAAGGGGTGGCGTAGTGGGCGCTGAGGTGGAGGAACGAACGGTGTTCGGCAAACACGTTCGTTCGAAAAGGTTCTTCGCTCGCACGACCATATGTTGCGCGGGGGCAATCAATACACCGCATTTACTTCAACTGAGTGGGATCGGACCGAGCCCGGTGCTGGAGTCAGCGGGTGTGCCGGTTGTGAATCATCTGCCCGGCGTCGGTGAGAATCTCCAAGACCACTTGGAGGTGTATATCCAACACTCGTCGATAAAACCGATAACTCAACAACCGAACCTAGCGGTGTGGCGACGACCTTGGATTGGTCTTCAATGGCTATTTAGGCGTGGCCCAGCCGCGACCAACCACTTCGAGGCGGGGGGTTTTGTCAGGGCGGGTGACGAAGCAAGCTATCCGAACGTGATGATCCATTTCCTTCCCTTAGCAGTGAGGTATGACGGGACCATCGCTGACACAAGACACGGATTCCAGGTTCATGTCGGCCCAATGCAGGCACGATCTCGGGGCTCTGTGCACATCGCTTCCGATGACCCTGCCCGAAAGCCGCGAATCAAGTTCAACTATCTGGGCACCGAAGGAGATCGCCAGGACTGGGTGGACGCGGTCAGGGTTGCCCGGAGGATCCTTGAGCAGCCTGCGTTTGCACATATAAGTGACAGAGAGCTGTCGCCCGGCCCCGAGGTGAACTCTGACGAAGAAATATTGGACTGGGTTCGTAGGGACTCAGAAACAGCTTTGCATCCATGCGGAACAGCGCAGATGGGCGTCGACGACCTGTCCGTTGTGGATCCCAAGACAATGGGAGTACATGGTGTGAGTGGACTCAAGGTGGTTGATGCCTCGGTGATGCCGTTGATCACGAATGGCAACATCTACGCTCCAACGATGATGATTGCGGAGAGGGCAGCGGATCTGATTTTAGGCAACAGCCCGATGGAACCTGAATCGCCCCCCTATTTTTCCGGTTAGTTAGAACCTCCGTTAGTGACCATTGCGGCTGAACATCTTGGTCACCATTCGCGATGCCCGCAAAGGGAACGGAATGAATGGAGTCTGTTCTTCAAGAGCAGGAGCCTTATGGAAGAAGATTCGATAGAAGAGGTAGAGACTCATGATCAAGAAGCTGAATAAGGGAAAATAAAAATAGATCTTCAGATTTGTGCCGATGATCAGCCCGGCGAGCAAGGGGCCAAGGAAGGAACCTACGCCGTGAATCCGCACCAACAACGCGGCGGCGGATGTCCGCTCTCCTGGTTGTAGCCAGTCGTTGGTGTAAGCCACTGACATCGAGTACAGAGGGAGAGCTAGCCCCCCAAGCAGAAATAGACAGCCGAGGGACGTAGCGTCGGTTCCGTTGAGTTGGGCCGTGATAAAGCACATAATGGTCGCGCCGACAGCGGACACGGTCATGACGGCGCGTCGCGGGACATGGTCAGAGAGTCGGCCCAAGGGGATCTGTAGCACTACTGACCCAGCCAATGGTGCTCCGACAAAGTTGGCAATCTGTATCGGACTCCACCCCCGAATGGACCCATAGACGGGACCTAGTCCGATGAGTGAGCCAAGGGTCATTCCCGATAGGCAGCAGATGACAAGGCCAGTGGGAACGATGGAGTAGAGCTCCTTGATTGTTATTGGTTCGGGAATATCCGCTGGGGCGGAGGCTCTGGGAGAAAGAGTCACCGGTACCAAAGACATCGATACCAAGATCGAGGCAAAGGCAAAAAGGGTGAAATTGGAGACGCTTGCTAGCCCCACCGAATACTGCCCAAGCAGGGTGGCGGCAATAGCTACCACCATGTACGAACTGAGAAGTCCGCCTCGATTCTCGTTAGTGGCGAAGTCGTTGAGCCATGATTCTGCTACGACGTAGAGTGCAGCGATGCATAGTCCGAAGGTCAAACGGCAGAAGCCCCAAGTCCACGGATTGATCCAAATTCCCTGCAAGAGCGCGATGGTTGAAGCGATGGAAGCCAGTCCCGCGAAGGTACGGATGTGACCAACTGCACCTAACCCTTTGCCCACGTAGCGAGTGCCAAGAACGAATCCGGCGTAGTAGGCGGTCATCACCAACGACATTGCCGTCGGGCCGAACCCGGCTGCTTCCGCGCGCAAGCCAAGTAGCGGCCGTTGGAGTCCGACTCCAGCCTGTAGTAGGGCGATACCCAGAAAGAGCGACCAAGCAGATATCAGCGATTTCGAATGAGTCATTGAGAGTTCCCAAAGCCCCTGACTTGCTCGTGGTGGGCTCAAAGTATGCCTGCCCCCGATAGCCAATGGAAGCTAATTTGGTTAATCGTTACGGGTCACTCGGCGGCCGATAAACGGGCGCTTGCAAATACTCCCAGCCGAACCGACCCTTGACGCACAGGTGACCGGAAGTCACCGAGTGATCGGCAGGTGAGGTGACTTTCACGATTTGATTGTCTTGCGTGTGAAGCTCCAAAGTGCACCCGACACCACAATAGGAGCAGATCGTTTCGGTGACTTCCTGGTCTTCAGGGCGCCAGTCGGAAGCCTCACGTAGGTCAAATTCGGTTTTGAACTGGAGTGCGTTGGTTGGGCAAACGCCGATGCAGTTTCCGCAATACACGCAGGCCGACTCTGGCAGCGGAACGTCGTATTCAGTGGAGACCCGAGCATCAAATCCCCGATCGGCGATGGAGATCGCGAACGAGAACTGGGCGTCCTCTCCACACGCCTCGACGCACTTGTAGCAAAGAACGCACCGGTCATAGGCACGGATAAACAGATCATCTTCAATTTTGGGTGAAGGTTCTGGCGTGGCCGGATCCGTGTAGCGAGACGAGTCTGCGCCGTATTCGTCGATGAGAGTTTGCAACTCAGGACTTTGCGAGAGGTCGTTGGTGGAGTCCAAAAGTTCCAACACCATCCGACGACTTTGGGCGACTCTGTTTGTGTCGGTACGAATCTCGGCTCCGTCCTCGCACGCACGAGAGCATGCTGGTACGAGGGTCCTCGCGCCCTCTGCTTCGACCACACAGAGCCGACACACGTTTGCGGGCGTTAAGTTTTCGGCCCAGCACAGAGTAGGAATTGCGATGCCTAGCGATTGGGCTGCCTCAAGAATGGTCGTCCCAGCTCCGACGGTGACCGGTTGCTCGTTGATGACGAGAGATACGTGATCGTTACTCATAGGGCTCACCCAGCAGCCCTTCCCGAAGTGCCGACTGAACGGCAGACGCCGCGGTATGGCCGAGACCACAGATAGAAGCGTCTCCCATGACGAGGGAGAGGTCAGCAAGCAGGTTACGTTGCTTGGAATTGGGTCCAGTGCTGTCGATTTGTAGGAGAACCTCGTGTTGGCGAGTCGTACCAATCCGACAAGGAACGCATTGGCCGCACGACTCATCGCGAAAGAATTTAGCGAGTTGGCTCACAATGCCCAGAAAATCAGCATCTTTCGAAAATGCCATTACCGCTCCCGAGCCAAGGGTGGCATCGCTGGCAGCCGCACCTTCAAAAGATAAGGGAACGTCCAGTTGATCAGGGCCGAGGAAAGAGCCCGCAGCGCCTCCCAAGAGGACCGCTCGAATTTCGCTTGATGGCGTGTCAGCAGCCGCCAGCAGGACCCGCAGGGGTACACCGAATTCGGCTTCGTAGAGTCCGGGACGGCCGACGTCGCCAGATACACAGAACAGCTTGGTTCCAGGGGACTCGCGGGTGCCGGCTGCCCGAAATCCTTCGACACCGTGGAGAACGATTTCCAAGACGTTTAGCAATGTTTCAGGGTTGTTCACGATGGTCGGACACCCGAACAAGCCGCTGTCGGTTGGGAAAGGTGGTTTGCTCCTCGGCTCCCCACGAAAGCCCTCTATGGAATTAAACAGGGCGGTCTCCTCGCCGCAAATGTACGCGCCGGCGCCTTGGCGCAACTCTATGTCGAAGCTGTAGCTATCGTTCTGCGCATGTTCGCCCAGCAAGCCAGCATCGTAAGCCTGTTCAATAGCGGACGTTAATAGTTCCGCCGCCGTTGTGTATTCACCGCGAACATAGATCCAACCCTTGAAGCAGCCTGTGCTGACCCCAGCAATAGTCATCGCTTCTATAAGAGCGAAGGGGTCGTTCTCAAGAATCATCCGATCCTTGAATGTTCCGGGCTCACTCTCATCAGCGTTGGCGACGACGTACTTTTGCGGCCCATGGTGTTCGGCAACCGCTCGCCACTTGATACCGGTCGGAAATGCTGCGCCCCCTCGGCCTGTTAGCCCGGCGTCCGTGACAAGTTTTAAGACCTCGTCACTTCCAAGGGAAAGCGCTCTATCCAACGCTTGGTAGCCGCCGCTTTCGCGGTAAGACTCGAGGCTTGTTGGGTCGACGTTGCCAAACCGCTGGAGCAGTTTGTTGCTCAAAGTGGTGTCGAACTGTGGCTCTTCGTTAGCGCCAGAGCTCATATCGATTGGGGCCGATCCCCTTGCCTGCACGAACAAGGCGGGGCCGCGTTCGCATTGTCCAAGGCAAGGGCTTTCGTGGACTGAGTGCCCTTGTGAACGCAAATGTTCGGCGTAGGAAGAAGCGCCAGCTATCGCGCAACTTGGGTCAACACATACGTGATGGCGAGGTCCGTCACCCTCGGGTTCCTCGAGTTCGAATAAATCGTAGAACGAGGCGACGCCGAATGCCTCTGCCGGCGGCACTCGAAGACTTTCGGCTAGATAGTTCAGACCACCTGGTGAAATCCAGCCCTTGGAGTTATTTAGCAAATGGAGGCCAGGCAGCAACAGGTGGCGAACGTCCTTGGCGCGTCGCACTCCCCCATGAACCACCCGTTCGCTGTGTCTTATGATCGGCGGGTTGTCGACCAATGCATCGATCAACAGGCGTTCACTTTCGTCTGGTTCGGCGTTGCTGAATTTGAGATCAGGCACGGTCGTGGCCAGTCAATTTATCAATACGGATGGCTGCTGCTTTGAATTCGGCTGTACCGCTTAGGGGGTCCCATTGATCGTTGGTCAGAACGTTCAAATCCACTAATTCGGGGAAGTGGAAGGTTGTGAATGCTAGGCCTCGTGGTTGATCTCTTTCAATGGTGATTGTCATTTTGACGCTGCCTCGGGGCGAGGAAACGACAACTTCTTCTCCGTTGCTGAGCCCCAGGTGTTCCGCATCCATGGGGCTAATTTCCAGATCGCTGCCCGATCGAATGGGTGATCTGTAACCTCGCGATTGGACTCCTGTGTTGAATGAATCAAGAACCCTGCCGGTTGTGAGCCGAATCGGGAATTCGCTGCTGAGTGCCTCTTTCGGTCCTGAGTGCTCTGTAAGAGAAAACGGTGCTGGTTCTCGGCCGCCTAGATCTTCTTCCCATAACCAGGAATGCAGGTAAGTGGTGCCCGGATGATCATTGTCGGGGCAAGGCCATTGAAGGCCTTGATGTTCCTCAAGCCGGGCGTAGCTCATGCCCCTGTGCATTGAGGACAGGGTTCTAAGTTCATCCCAGAGTTCTTCCGGGCTGCGAGCAGGCCAAGGGACGTTCATACATTCGGCAAGATCGCCGATGATGTCGTGGTCATGCCTGGCACCTTCAGGTGGAGTCAGCGCTGCGCGTACTCGTTGAACTCTGCGCTCGCTAGAGGTTACGGTTCCTTCGGATTCAGCCCAGCCTACGGATGCTGGCAAAACCACGTCGGCCATCTCCGCTGTCCGAGTCATGAAGATGTCCTGCACGACCAAAAAGTCGAGCCCTTCCAGTAGCGTCCGAGCTCGTTGGACGTCGGCTTCAGATTCTGCGGGGTTCTCTCCGATGATGTAGAGGCCAGACAGTTCGCCTTTGGACATCGCTTCGAACATGAGGGTTAGATGGAGACCAGGCCGCGGATTTAGCGCCACTCCATAAAGCTCCTCAAATTTCTTTCGTGCAATCGGGTCATTCACGTCCTGAAATCCGGGAAGTTTGTTTGGCAGGGCACCCATGTCGCCGCCGCCTTGCACATTGTTTTGACCGCGTAAAGGCACCAGTCCAGAGCCCCAGCGGCCAACGTGGCCAGTTAAGAGCGCGAGGTTGCACAACGAGAGCACATTTTCGACGCCGTTGTGATGTTCAGTAATTCCGAGCGTCCAAAGTATTTGTGCAGATTCCGCAGTGGCGTAACGGTGGGCTAAGTCCTTGATGGACCCCGCTTCAACCCCTGTTATTTCCGCTGCAAAGTCGAGTGTGTAGGAATCGACATGCTCTGCGAACTGTTCGAAACCCGTTGTTGCGTGCTGAATGAATTCAGGGGCGTGTAGGTCAGAGGCGATGATCTCCCGCGCGAGGGCGTTCGCCAAAGCGATGTCGGTGCCGACGTCTATCCCGAGCCAAGCATCGGCGAACTTTGCTGAGTCGGTAAGGCGTGGGTCCACGGCGTACATTGCTGCTCCATTGCGGATGCCCTTTAGAACGTGGTGAAAATAGATCGGGTGAGCTGTTCGGGCATTGGAACCCCAGAGAAGGACAAAATCAGTTTCTTCGACTTCCTGATACGACGATGTCCCGCCACCCGCTCCGAACACTGTCGCCAGACCGACGACGCTGGGAGCGTGTCACGTTCGATTACACGAATCGATGTTGTTTGACCGAATTGCCGTCCTCATGAACTTTTGGGCCGCATAGTTCATTTCGTTGGTGCTCTTCGAGCAACTAAACAAACCGATGTGCTCGGGGCCTCTCGTGTTGAGAATCTCAGAGAAGCCTTGGGCGGCGGTATCCAACGCATGATCCCATGTTGTGGGCAACAGTTCGCCGTTTGTGCGCACCAAAGGTGCGTTGAGTCGTGCGAGGGGTTCGGTGCGAGCTTCACGTCTCTTCATTTGAACTCCTGGCGAGCGGGTTCCACCTTCTAGTCTAGGAGTGCAAATTCAAAGGATCCGTGTCTTGGCATGCACTATCTGGCGTTGGACTCCCGCCATTTTTCAACCGGTGTCCAATCAAACGTGCGACTCTGTTCCGCAATGTGGCACACTCACACGGGAGGAACAATGGCAGTGGTCCAGTCAGTACAGCGGGCGTTCGCGATATTGAGGGCCCTAGCTTCAGCGCCAATGGGAGTCACACAGCTCTCAGAGGCGGTTTCGCTACCTAAAAGCACTGTCGCCCGCCTTCTCTCTGCGTTGGAGGAAGAGCATGCAGTGGTGCAAGAGACAAGTGGTGGCCAGTACGCAATCGGAGACGGTTTGCTCGACGTCGTGGCCGAGCTCTCCGGGGGACGAAACATCGTTGCCCTGTCGCGGCCTTTCTTAGCTGCTTTGGCGGCGGAAGTAGAAGAGACCGTCGGGATAGGGATCCGCGAGGGAACAGACGTCTACTACTTGGATCACGTGGGGCCAGACAGTGAAGTGCAGGTCAGAGATTGGACGGGCGAATACGCGCCATTGCATTTGGTTCCTTCGGGCCTAGTCGCTCTGGCACACTTCTCCCCTCAAGATCTCGACTCTTACTTGGATAGGGAACTCGTAGCTACGACTTCAGGCAGCGTTGTTGCAGACGAAGCAATTCGGACTCGGGTAAAGCAGATCAGGAGTGTTGGTTATGCATGGGGCTTCGAGGAGTTCGCGGACGGGCTGAATTCCGTCGCAGCGCCTGTCTACGGCCACAACAATGAGGTTGTCGCACTGCTTCATGTGCATGGCCCTGCTTATCGTTTCCCCGACCCTGATCGTGCACATGATCTTGGTATTCGACTGATTGATGTGTGCTCGGATTTGGGAAAGCGGCTCGTATAGGACTAGCTGTCGATACCTCGACGGTGCCTGATCTCGGAAATCACGGCAGGAATAACTTCGTGGAGATCTCCGAGAACCGCGTATCCAGCCTTAGTGACCATGTTTGCTTCCGGGTCAGTGTTAATTGCAAGAATATTTTTGGAGGCCATAGCGCCTACCCAGTGTTGGATCGCTCCGGAGATTCCACAGGCGATGTAGATCTCCGGCGCGATGCGGGTCCCCGTCTGCCCAACCTGGTCGGCATGGCTGCGCCACCCGTTATTCGTAACCGCTCTGGAGCATCCCACCTTGCCGGACAGCAACTCGGCGAGCTCTTCCAAGGAAGCGAATCCTTCAGCTGATCCCACCCCCCTACCTCCTGAGACCACCACTGCGGCGGTTGAGAGAGTCGTGCCTTCAGTCAATGTCACCCGATCCTGAACCATGGTTCGGGCGAGGATGGGATCTAGATCCAAGTCGATCGTGTCGATCACAGCGTTTTTCGGCGCGGGTGCGGGTGCGTCATCCATCGAGTGGTGTGCGTAGGTGAGGAAAATCGTGGGACTGTCGACGGCGCTGTCTTCTAGCAGGGAGCCACCCCACTGGAGGCGCGTCATGTTCCACACACCGTCATGGTTGACGTCAATGCAGTTTGCGACAAACGGGACCCCTGTCCGAGCACTCGCTTGAGCAAGCACTTCGTTGCCCCGGTCTGTGCCAACGGTTAGAACAACTCGAGGATTACGTAGCACCAAGAGTTCGGCCAGTGCTTGTCCCCAAAGCTCGGGCCCATAGTCAAGTATTTTGGGGTCGTTAAGGTTGACCCCTTCGACAACACCGTATTCTTCGCATAATGCTGCGAATTCGGGAATGTGCTCGCCTATGAGTGTTGCGACTACCGGTTCCTGAAGCGTTTCACCTAAATTCCGCGCTGCACTAAGAGCTTCTCGACTGGCGGGAGCGAAGCAGCTTTGATCATGTTCGACGACCACGTAAACGCCGCTCATTAAAGGACCCCTAGTTCGTCGAGGAGGTCCACAATCTTGACTGCTGCGTCACTGCCATCGCCCAAGATCTGTGTTTCGGTTACGGTCTCTTCGGGTTGGTGCAGGCGAATTTTTTGTTGTGGTCCCGGAAGAGCGGATGACTCGCGCTTGTTGATTTCGGCCTTCTTAGAGGCCAGCCGGCCTTTCATGGTCGGGTACCGCGGCAAGTTAATCCCCTCTTTAACTCCAAGCACTGCCGGTGTCGGTACGGTGTAGACCTCATACCCGATGTCCACTTCGCGCCGCGCTGTCAAAGCGCCGTCGTTGACATCGATTCCCTTTATCCCATTGACCGCTGGGCGTCCTAAAGCAACAGCGACTTTGATACCGATCTGGTAGCCGCCGGCATCTGCAGACTCGTTACCAAAAAGGATCAGGTCATACTCTCCGTCAGCGGCTTCTAGGTCTGCGATGGCTTCCAGAATCGCATTTGAGGTTTGTTGTGGATCCCAGTCTTCACCGCTGTCGTTTATGACTAGGACGAAATCACTACCGCCAACGCTGGCTGCGTATCGCAGTTGCTCTTCGGCCTCGGGCGGGCCGACGGTGAGGACGGTTACCGAACCACCGTGTTCTTCGACGATTTGAGTGGCCTCTTCGACTGCACACTCTTCGTGTGGGCTCGTGGTGAAGCCCAGATGGCTCGTGTCGACGTTCAATGCATCGGGAGTGATATTGATTCTCGATCCTGGTGCAGGAACGCGTTTTACGCAGACAAGAATCCGCATGGCTCTTCCTTACCACGTTGAGGTGTCAGCATTTCAGTTTTTCATTCTGTCGTTTTCGGGGTCGAAGAGCGCCAAGTTCGGTCCTGTTGCTTCGACTGTCACGGGATAGAGCTCGTTTTGGTACATCACTTGGAGTTCGGTTCCGGGGGTGCACAACTCAATCGGGAGGTAGGCCATCAGGAGGTATTTCCCCACTGATGGGGCGTTGCCCGCCGTTGTGACGCGACTCACCCTCCCTTTAGCATCGACTAATCGTTCTCCCGTGGAAGAAAGAACGGGCTCGTTTCCTGAACCCATCGGGAAGCGTTCGTACCCGTCGTCGCAGACGAGGTCGTCCATCGACAATACGCAAAGTTGGGCGCATGGCGAATCGTCGCGTGCTTCTAGGTAGTTTGCTTTGCCGATGAAGTCTGCAGCTTTGACTTTGGGCCGTGCTAGGCCTGCCTCGACCGGTGTGTATTCGCTTTCAAGTTCGGCGCCCATCAGGCGGTAGCCCTTTTCGATACGTCCACTGGTCCCGTAAACCGCCGCGCCCACCGGACGGAGATTGAAGGCTTGGCCGGCTTCGGTTATCGCATCCCAGAGGGCGAGGCCGTGTTGCATAGCGGCGTAGATCTCGAACCCGGAGTCGCCGACGTATGAGACCCTGAACATTTCTGTTGGGATTCCCGCAAGAAGGACCTCCTGGCAGGAGCCGTAAGGAAAGGCGGCTTGATCGAAGTGTGACTCCGTGATGGTCGATAGGAGATCCGCGGTATTGGGGCCCCAAACACCCAATGTGCACATAGCGTTGGTTCGATTCTCGAATTGGACAGTTCCATCACCCGGCATATTGTGTCTAAACCAATATTCGTCTCTGCCCCCATCGAACGCTCCTGTGATGATCCTAAAATGCTCCAAGCCGAGTCGAAGGATGGTGAGGTCGGAACGGAATCCTCCTGAGGGGTTGAGGACCGGGGTGTAAATCGAGCCGCCGACTTTCACATCGCACTTATTTACGACCATGTGATCTATGTACTCAAGTGACCCGGGTCCCGATATTTCAAAAATTTGGAACGCTGAAAGATCGACGATGCCGGCATGGTCGCGCAGGTGCAGATGTTCTGCATCTGAAATTGGGGACCACCAACGTCCATCCCATTCGTGTTCACGTTCCTGGATTCCGTAACTCTCGACCAAGTCTCGATTGGTTTCATACCAATGGGGCCTTTCCCAACCGCCGGCCTCGAAGTAAAAGGCGCCGAGGGCGTCGGTCCGCGCTTTTACGGGGCCGGTTGTGACGTCGCGGCGACTGTCCCACTGCTCACGCGGGTGGACAATCCCGTACGTCTTATTGAAATGCTCTTCGCAGCGGGCCTCGATATGGTGCACGTTGCGTTGCTGAGGATAGAACCGTGAGATGTCCGCTCCGTGAGGATCAGTTAGGTGAGGGTATCCATAGGTCATCCATTCGGCGACAAGCCGCCCAACACCGGGACCTTCCTTGATCCAAACTGCTGCAGCGGACCAGAGGTCTTCCACTTCGACTGTCGGCCCAAGAACCGGATTCGCGTCAGGTGTCAGGGAAAGAAGGCCGTTAATCGCATATTTGATCTCGCCGTCGCCAAGAAACTCCATCAGCTCGATCGCTTCCTCCATCTGCTGGTCGAAGTCATCGGCGGTGAACGGCATTTCCGTTGGGCTCAGAGCTGCTTCTTCGTTTGACGGGATTTCATCGACACGGTGAAGAATGGGCCGGTGAGCGTAGGACCCGACCTCCATTGATCCGGCAGTTTGACGCTCATAGCAAAACGTGTCCATGTCGCGCACAATCGGATAGGCCAACTCCTGTTGGGTTTCGACAAGAACGTCAAATGGTCCGACGTCGGCCATTTGATGCACAGCCGGGGTTAAAGGGATTGACGCTCCGGCCATTTCGGCGATGCGCGGACTCCACACACCGCAGGCTACGACGACGGTGTCGCACTCAATCCGACCGCGGTCGGTCACAACTGCAGAAACTTTCGGTTTGTTCTTTCCCTTCGTGGTCTCGATGTCTGTGACTTCCGTATTGGCGAAAACCTGCAGATGGCCAGCTTCCTGGGCCTTTTTGCGCATTTGGGTACCAGTTTCCAGCGAATCAACGGCGCTGACGCTTGGCGTGTAAAAGCCACCAAGAATTACGTCTTCGGAAATGAATGGAACAAGTTCCCTAACCTCCGCTGGGGTGAGCAAGGTCGAGGGGATGCCCCAACATTTTGCGGAGGTCATTCGCCTCTTGAACTCCTCCATCCGCTCTTCAGTTCGGGCAACCTCGATTCCGCCACAAGTGTTCTGCAGGCCTAGTTCTTCGTATTGCCTCTGGCTGTCCAGGGTGAGGTCGACAATCTCCTTTGAGTGATCGCAGGGGAAGATAAAGTTCGACGCGTGCCCGGTCGAACCACCAGGATTGGGCAGCGGACCCTTGTCGAGCAGCACGATGTCGTCCCAACCCATATCGCTGAGATGACCTACCAGGCAGTTACCGACGATGCCGGCTCCGATTACAACGCAACGTGTCTTTGTTGGAAAGTCGCTCACTCTCGATCCTCTTTACTATCGGCGTCGGGGCAACCGGAGGCTAGCCCTTCAGGCGCTGCGTCCACGTTAGTCAGCCAGGTACTTGCGCTAACAAAGCTACGCGTCTTACCCGGCGAACTGATTCTGTATTATGGAACTGTTCCGTAAAGCGAAACTTTAGCTGTTGAGGTGGCAGACTGTCTATGACAGGATTTTGGATTTCCGCCAGTGCAGCGGAGCTGGCAAACCTCCGGAAAGGTGCGTAGTGATGGCGATCCCGAGTGATCTTGAAATTGCTACCAGTGCGCGGTTGCTACCTTTGAGGGACGTTGCTGCAGCAGCCGGAATACCGGAGGAGAATCTTGAGTTGTACGGGGCTGGGGCAGCGAAAGTTCAGCTGGAGGCGATCGAGGCACTCGCCGAACGTCCTGACGCCAAGTACGTGGTGGTGTCTGCTATCACACCGACGCCCCTTGGCGAAGGTAAGACAACAACCACTGTGGGGTTGGGGCAAGCGTTCAGCCACATCGGAAAATCGGCAACGATCGCTATTCGACAACCGTCAATGGGACCCACTTTTGGCATCAAGGGCGGCGCTGCTGGGGGTGGCTACAGCCAAGTTGTTCCCATGGAGCTTTTTAACCTCCATCTGACAGGCGATATGCACGCTGTGACAGCCGCCCACAATATGTGCGCCGCTGTCTTAGATGCCCACTTGTTCCACGGCAACGACTTGGGCATCGACATCCACAATGTTACTTGGAGGCGAGTGGTCGATATCAACGACCGCGCCCTAAGGAACGTAACGTTGGGTCTCGGTGGCCGTCTCGATGGGATACCCCGTGAGAGCGGATTTGACATTACGGCAGCGTCAGAGGTTATGGCGGCGTTGGCGCTAGCAACGTCTCTTCAAGACCTGCGGCAAAAGATGGGGAATATCGTCATTGGTTACACGAAAGATAATTCGCCTGTAACCGCCGAGGACCTTGGTGTCGCCGGTGCAATGACTGTGATCCTTCGCGAAGCCATTAAGCCGAACCTCATGCAAACACTGGAAGGTACACCTGCGCTGGTCCACACCGGTCCTTTTGGGAACATAGCCACAGGGAACTCGTCCATCGTCGCAGACCAGATTGGAATAAAGACGGCCGATTTTCTTCTCACAGAAGCAGGATTCGGTGCGGACATGGGCGCTGAGAGATTTTTCAACATCAAATGTCGATATTCGGGTCTCAACCCAGATGCAGCTGTCCTCGTTGCAACCGTAAGAGGACTCAAGGCCCATTCAGGCAACCACAAGATTGTTGCTGGACGACCTCTGCCAGAAGCGTTACTCCTGGAGAACCCTGCAGAGGTTCACGCGGGCGGTGCGAATCTCCGCAAACAGCTCGAAAATATGAAGATTCACGGTGTGACGCCAGTCGTGGCGATCAATGCTTTCCCGGATGATAAGGAAGGTGACCTGAAAGCCATCGCGGAAATAGCGGAAGAATATGGCGCTCGCTCAGCGAGGTGCACCCATTTCGCCGACGGCGGGGCTGGGGCCGCAAATCTTGCTGAAGCTGTCGCTGACGCGGCTCTGGAACCGAGTTCTTTCGCTCCTCTTTATGGTGACGATGTTTCTCTGCGTGACAAGATCCGTACCGTCGCACAGCGCGTGTACGGGGCGGACGATGTCACTTTTACGGCCCAAGCCAACAAGCAACTTGATACTTACGAAAGCAACGGCTTCGGCAACCTGCCGGTATGCATTGCCAAGACCCATCTTTCGATCTCGTCGGATCCCAAGCTTCCCGGAGCCCCCACAGGATGGACACTGCCGGTGAGGGAGGTCCGCGCGTCGGTTGGAGCAGGGTTTGTCTATCCGATTTGTGGCGATATGCGAACCATGCCGGGTTTGGGGAAAAATCCAGCGGCGCGGCATATAGATATTGATGCTGATGGAAATATCGTCGGCTTAAGTTGAGGACCTATTCTTGCCCCTTTTTCGATCTAAAGAGACATCGGCCGACAGGGAACACCGGCGGGAGCTTCTCAGCACTGCCCGGTTTGAGGTAATCCCCCTGAATAACCTTGCGGACCAACTCCCCCACTTCCCGTCGGCCTCTCCAGTATCGGTGACGGCGTCACCAGCCAAGACCCTTGAGGATACGTGGGCGCTGAGCCGAGAACTTTTCGATCTCGGGCTACGCCCAGTACCCCATCTAGCCGCACGTATGGTGACCAGTAAGAAGCATCTGCAAACACTTTTGGCACAGTTGCAGGAATTTGGCGCTTCAGAACTTTTTCTTGTTGGGGGCGACGCCCCGGAACCCTTCGGACCCTTTACGGACTCCCTCCAAGTGCTCGAAACGATCCTGGAACTGGAACATGGGTTGGAACATATCGGTGTTACCGCTTACCCGGATGGGCACGCGTTCATCAGCGCCGGCACGCTCTCCGAGAGTCTGCGCCGGAAACAAGAGTTGCTTGTTGCTGGCAAGGTCAGTGGTCATGCCGCAACCCAAATGTGTTTCGACCCTGAAGCTATTCGCGTGTGGTTGACCGATGAGAGGAACACCGGCTTAACGCTCCCGGTTCATCTGGGAATCCCAGGTGTGGTTGAGCGGACGAAACTCTTGACCGTAGGGGCCCGCTTAGGCGTAGGTGCTTCTTTGCGGTTCCTGAAGAAAAACCGGTCGACGCTCGCGAGGATGTTCGCGCCGGGGGGATACGACCCCAACAAACTCCTCATACCCTTAGCTTCCGATCTCAAACCCCTAAAAGTCGAAGGCCTTCACATCTTCACCTTCAATCAGGTAGAGAACACCGTCGAATGGCGGCAGAAGGCGGTGGAGGGCCTCCGAACTGAAAGACATCCTTGACCGTTATGAAGCTCCCAGAACGTCAACGCGGAGCACATTGTCGAGTGTTTCGAGGATTTCGATTGTTTCCGGGTTCGGAGCTTGAGACAGCCGAATAGTTGCTATAGCGGCAGTTGGCCCGGCACCTTCAAAAATTTCGTTACGCATTTGCTGGACATTGATTCCGGCGAGGCGAAGACACGACAGAACCCCGGCGAGAACCCCGACCTCGTCTTTGTGGCGAACCGTTATGGCGCATTCGCCGAGGGGCCTGCCCGCGATATTCACACAGTTTGTCGGAACGCCAACTTGATATTCCCCGATGGCCTCAAACACGCCATCGGCGATGGCCTGGCGCGCCTGATCAGTCGATGCTCCTATGTGATGGGTGCCGATGAAATTCGCGTGATCACTGAGTGAGGTGTTCCAGTCTTCGCTCCCGGATATCGGTTCTGACGAGTAGACGTCTAACCCGACCCGGATGTCGCGATCGGCCATGGCTTGGGTCAAATCATTCTCGTTCACCAACCCGCCGCGTGAGGTGTTGATCAACATAGCGCCGTGCCTCAGGTGTGAAAGGAACTGCGCATCGACCATGCCCCGCGTTTCATCAGTCAAGGGAAGATGCAAAGAGACAATGTCGACGGCTTTGAGGAGTTCCTCCAACGTCTCGTGGAGATGCACATCCAACTGCTCGAGCTTCTGTTGTGTCACTTGGTCACGTCCGCTTCTCGCGAGCGTGTGAATTGAAAGACCGAAACTGGCGGCTCGAACAGTTACCTCGAGGCCTATTTTTCCCATACCCAGGATCCCAAGCGCTTGCCCTTTTAAGCCACGAGCCCGGGAATAGGTGTCTTTATTCCACACGCCGCGGTTCAGGTCCGATACAGCAGCAGGTATCTGGCGGTCGATGGCCAGAATCAGACCAAGGGTGAGTTCCGCGACTGCAACAGCGTTTTGCCCTGGGACATTGCAGACATATACGCCTTTTTCGCTTGCGTAATCAAGATCTATGGTGTCGGTGCCAGCGCCTGCTCTGACAATAAGGCCGAGTTGAGGCGCTGCAGCGATGACGTCGCGGGTTATTGAGGTGCTCCGCACGACGACCACGTCAGCCGAGGTGACATGATCCTCTAGAGCAAGCCGTTGTTCTGAGGAGAGAATGGTGCAATTGTGGCCGAGTCGCTCGAGTTTTTGAACGGTGTCGGCGCTGGTCGAGTCAACAAAGACTATTTGCACGACAGTTCCCAAGCTTGAACTTTTCGCCTTAACACAGCTTTGAGAGGCTCGTTGTTGTTCACGTGACTAACTCTCGGATGTCGCCTACCACTAGAAACATTAGGAGGATAATGACCGAGAGGTTGATAGCCGTCATCGTCATTTTCCACCGCCTGTCGCCATTCCAGAAGCGGTAAATGCTTAGTAGGTTCGCCCCTATCGCTACGGTGCCCAACAAGAGACCCAGCCAGGGACCCACGCCAGAACCGATACCGACAACCGGAGCCAAAAACGGCAAGATCACGTAAGTGAGGCCGCAGCGTACTCCTGAGATAACCATCGATACGCTGAAGGTTCGTGTCTCGGCCTCCGTCATTGAGGCAACAGCTGTTTTCGTCATTCGTTGGTGTCTCTAGCCTCGCAACTAGCGGATTGTGTCCGAGACACTCCCGCTATTTGCAGTCCTCCAGCCACAACCGTAACTGTTTGAGGCAAAGAACCCACGTCTTCGCCGTCGGATCTCATTCTGCAGGGCTCGGAGGCATCGATTTCCTTTAGGTGAAGCCGAACATGTCGTCCGGACATGACTTCAATTGATGGATGGCCGACATGACTACCGCTGAATGTCTTCGGAAGCATCCGAAGAAGGGTGAGTGCCGAACTGTCTCGTATGACAACGATTTCTGCATTGCCAGTAAGTGCTCCTGCGGCCGGAGCAATCTGCATGCCACCTCCGAAGGCGCGTGTGTTCGCGATTGCTACCATGAGGCATCTTCCGTCGAGAGTGCATCCATCCACGTCGAGTTCCAGCTCATAGCGGCGCAACCCCACAAGCTTCATCAGGGTGGCAACCGTGTATCTACTTGGACCGCGCGGCCAACTCAACTCCTCCGCTTTTACGTTGACCGATACCGAAAATCCGGCTGTAGCGATCGTTGCGCCGTACCGGATACGGCCCCCGTCGTCCTCAAACTTCAGCACGTCGCACGCCTGAGAAGGACCCACTGCCGCCGCAACGGCGGTGTCGAGGTCGGTGGCGAGGTTCAATCCAAACGCCAGGTCGTTACCCGTTCCAGCTGGCACTATCCCAAGGGTCGTTTTCGTCTCCGCGCACTGTTGGATTATGTGGTGGATAAATCCGTCTCCCCCAACAGCCACAACGCGTCGCTCATTCTGCACTGCGTCGCGGACAATCGCCTCCGTTGCTGCTGGATCAGGTGGGAGCTCATGCTGCACAACAAAACCGGTGCGCCTTAGGGAGAGTTCAACCTCGTGCCCAACCGCTTCCGCTCGCCCGCGATTTGCAGCCGCATTCGTTAGAAGGAGGACATCGGAAACGCTTTCTTGCTGTGCTTGGTTCATGAATGGACTCTCGATTGCTACGGTGACGTGAGCGTTTTTGATCTACGTCGCTTTTAGCTACGTACCTTCTAGTCCATGAGAGGTTGAAATGTCAGGAGCCTTAGACGGTATCCGTGTTTTGGATTTGTCAACTTTGGTGCAAGGACCTCAGGCAGCAGCCATGTTGCATGATCTCGGCGCCGAGGTGTTGAAAATTGAGCTGCCCGAGATCGGCGACATGGGTCGTCATGTGGGTGTAATTGAGGATCTCGGCACCTCAGTGTTTTGGGAAGCATGTAACAGGGGGAAGAAATCGGTCACACTCGACTTGCGCACTGATGCTGGCCGAGAAGCCTTTCTGAAGTTGGTGGAGATCTCAGACGTAGTTTTGTCGAACTTCCAGCCAGGGACTCTTGACGGTTGGGGTCTTGGATATGACGACCTTGCGTCTGTGAATCCCGGGATTATTTGGGCGGCCGGAAGCTTTCTTGGTCCAACTGGACCTGATGCGTTGCGCGAGGGTGCCGACATTGTTGGCGAAGCAGCCGGTGGGGTCATCGCAGGCATAGGAAACGACGGTGAACCAGTAACGACCGTGGCGTCATTGCTCGCTGATCACTGCGGCTCTCAGAATTTGCAAACTGGAATCATCGCAGCCCTATTTGCTAGGGAGCGCACAGGGCGAGGCCAGCGGGTGGATGTAAGTCTTCTTGGCGGCCAGATCTGGATGCAGGCACCCGAATATACGCATTATTTCTTGACCGGGGAACTGGCGGGCCGCTCCAACGGTGGTCACCCGCTTGTGCACGCTTTGTACGGTGTGTTTCCGACCTCGGATGGCGCTCTCGCAATGGCTGGTTGTCCCGAACACTTGTGGGAAGGTATGTGCCGGGCGATCGAGCGCCCCGATTGGGTTGACCATCCGACATACAACTCATATTTCGTGACCAAAGAGATCGCCCGCGAAATGCGGAAAGACTTCATCGAGATATTCAGCCAGCGTTCCACAGCAGAGTGGGTCGAGCGACTCGGCGCTGAGGCTCAGAGGTTTTCGCCGGTGCGGTCCCATGACCAGGTAGTTGCAGATCCACAATCTTTCGCCAACGGCTACATCGTTGAAGTCGATCACCCACAATTTGGAACCGTCAACATGGTCGGATGTCCCATTCAGATGTCAGACACCCCCACTCGACACGGGATCGAAGCACCGCATTTGGGTCAGGACACAGAGATGGTTTTGGTTGAAGCCGGGTACGACTGGGATAAGCTGGAATCGTTGCGTGAACGAGGCGCTTGGTAGCGACTGAAGTCGGTGCGTCTCGATTAGCGACAGATGTTCTCCATGACGCCTATGCCGTCAATTGACGTTCGTATAACGTCACCGGGCTTCAAGAAACGCTTGTCCGGCATGCCTACGCCAGCTGGCGTGCCGGTGAATATGAGATCTCCAGCTTCTAATGTCATGACTTCCGAGAGGTAGCTGACCAGAAAAGGGACGTCAAAAATTAGGCTGCTGGTTTTAGCATCTTGGCGCCGTTCTCCATTGATATCGCAGGTGATGGGAAGGTCGTTTGGGTCATCTAGTGCATCAGGGGATACCAGGATTGGCCCTATAGGACCGTAGGTGTCGCGCGATTTCCCAAGGCCGAAGTGAGCTGGTCGGGCAGCAAGCTGGAGTGCACGGTCGGAGATGTCCTGGCCGATTGTCAAACCAGCAACGTGGGACCATGCTTCGTCGACCGAGACGTCGCGAGCTGTGCGCCCTATGACCGCGACTAGTTCAGCTTCGTAGTCGTTCATTTCGCCTCGGAGACACACCTCGTCAAATGGACCCGTTATGCAAGATGGATACTTCGTAAAGACGACGGGGACCTTTGGTAGGTCCATTTTTGATTCTTCGGCGTGGTCCTTGTAGTTCAGGCCGACCCCGAAAGAGTTCCGGGGCGAGGGGACCGGGGCGTTCAGCTTCGCATCAGCTAGGGCTCCATCGCTGTCATGGCCTGCCAAGTTCCCGGAGACCCTATGTATCTCGTCGAGTTGGCCGATTGCCACCATTGGGTCGTGGTCTATTGAGCCCTTCGAAATTCGTTCGAGGTCGAAGTAGGCACCGCCCTCCACGACCGAGGCTCTTCCGTCAATGTTTGCGAACTTGAATGACACGACACACCCTTTGGTTTGAATTTCGCTACTTAAGGTAGGCGCGATGATCCTACAGGGCAGCGAATTGCTGTCTGCAGCCCTAGGTGAGCGACTCAGCGTGCACAACTAAATCGCCCATACAGATTGTGTGTCGGACGCGACCAGTCACCTCTTTATCGGGCCAAGGCGTGTTTTCACTCTTGCTTTGAAGGTGATTGGGATTAATCACCCAACGCCGGTGTGGGTCAAACACCGCGATGTTGGCGGGCTCCCCGACATCAATGATGCGGCCGTGGTCCTCAAGGCCAGCAATCCTGGCTGGCGCTGATGAGAGTAACGCTATGAAGCGTTGAGGCGTCATCAGACCGGGTGCTACGAGTTCGCTCCATATGACCGAGGCCATGGTTTCGACCCCTAACATCCCAGGGGGCGCAACTGCCAGAGGCATGGCCTTTGACGCCGGTGAATGAGGTGCGTGATCCGTGGCTATCGCGTCGATGGTCCCGTCAAAGACCCCAGCCCGCAAACCTGCGACGTCCGAGGCGGTGCGTAGTGGTGGGTTCATCTTGCCGGAAGTACCCAAGCGCTCCACATCATCCTCAGTGAGGATCAGGTGCTGTGGCGTCACCTCAGCGGTGACTTGGACGCCGGCAGATTTAGCGTCGCGCACGAGCTGAGTTGCTGCGGAGGTCGACATGTGAAGAACGTGGTAGCGGCCGCCCGTTTGCCTTGCTAACTCAATGTCGCGGTCCACGATCACTACTTCTGCTTCGGAGGGTCGTCCCTTCAGCCCGAGGCGTTCCGATACCGGACCTTCGTTTATCACTCCTCCCTCCACCATCGCTGAATGCTCTGCATGTTGGCTTACAACAATGCCGGGAAGGGCGTGGCTGGCGGCAAGCGCCCGTTTCATCAAGTTAGGGTCATCGACAACGGTGCCATCGTCGGTGAATACATTGACCCCTACCCCATGAAGCGCTGCGATATCGACAAGCTCCTCACCAGCCCGACCAACAGTTATCGACGCGGAGGTATGAATATCGCACGGTGAACCCCTGCCGAGTTCCAGAACTTCCAAAACAATGGCCGGATGATCGATGGTTGGGATGGTGTTGGGCATCATCACACAGGCTGTAACGCCGCCCAAAGCAGCGCCGGCCGCGCCAGAAGTGATGTCTTCACTTTCTTCTCCCCCGGGTGTGCGAAAGTGAACCTGAATATCGACGAACCCAGGCATCACCAAGGCATCGGATGCATCAACCGTTAAACCAAGACCTGAGAACGAACCGGGGTCGCCTATTGCTTGAATAATGCCGTCGCCGATTAACAGATCAGCGGCTTTCTCACCCCGGGAGTCCAAAGCCAACCCGCCGCTGACAACCAACCGTTCGCCCATGTTGTAACCATAAGGGAGATTCTCCTGACGGGACGCTCCTTTCGAGGCCGAGATAACATTTGAATGTGAAAAAAATCCCCACGGCCCCAAATCTCCTTACTCCCGATGACCTTGAGCATTATGAGCGTCGGGGATATCTGCATCTTGAGGGGCTAGTGGATCTCATCACTCTTTCGGAACTTCAAGAGGCAGCGCAAGAATTTGTGGAACTGAGTAGAGGGATGGAAGGGTCAGGGAAGTTGTTGGACCTCGAACCGGATCACACCTCGGATGAACCCCGCATTCGCCGTTTGAATTCACCGGTCGATAACCATGAGAGGTTCCGAAACTTTGCTTTGGAGGGTCTAGCCGCCCAGCTAGCGTGCGCGGTCTTGAAGGGACCCGTGCGGTATCACCACTCAAAACTGAATTTCAAATGGTCCGATGGGGGCGAGGAGGTCAAATGGCATCAAGATATTCAGTTCTGGCCCCATACGGATTTCAGTCCACTGACGATCGGGGTTTACCTAGAAGACGTCGACGAATCAATGGGCCCCATGGGAGTACTGCCCGGCAGTCATACCGGACCCCTCTATGACCAATATTTGGACTCCGGCGAGTGGGGTGGCGCTTTGAATTCGGCGGATGTCGCCAATATTGATCTTGATGACATGGTGTGGCTCACCGGCCCTGCCGGATCGGTAACCGTGCACAATTGCTGCATGATCCACGGATCGGTTCCGAACGACTCGTCAAAACCCCGCCCGCTCCTTTTGCAAACCTACTCCCGGGCAGATTCGTATCCCATCGCCCATATCGGCGCTAACGGCGTGACGGGGCAGTTGAGCGGCGCTGTCATCGGAGGGAAGTCTGCTCAGTGTGTCGTCGTGGAAGGTCGAGAAGTTATTGGTGCTCCCGACTGGTCACAAGGGGGCGCACCTACGATTTTTGGGTCACAGCAGGAACCAGTTTGAGTTCTGAAATGTCGGAACCACAATTTTTCGAACCATTACGCAGCGTCGCAATACGGGAGTTACCGGGCTGCGAAGAGTTGCTGTCTGTTGAACGTCTTTCAGGCGGGGCAAGCATGGAGACGTACCGACTTGTGGTCAGCACCTCCAACGGAAGCCAGCAATTTTGCATGAGGCGCGGCGCTGGTGGGGTTGACCGCGAAAATGTCAGCGCAATTGGGCTTGATTGCGAGTCTCTGTTGATGAGGACTGCACGGGAGAACGGTGTCGTTGAACCCGAGGTCTACTACGACTTGAAGCCTGAAGACGGTGTTGGGGTCGGTTTCATTATGGAGTGGTTGGATGGCGAAACTTTGGGTTCGCGGATCGTCCGGGCATCGGAGCTTGACGAAGTGCGCCCCTTGCTCGCAGAACAGTGCGGTCGTGAGTTAGCGAAAATTCATGCGATCGACTTAGACAAAAACGGTCTACGTGAGCGATTGCCGACGCTCACGCCTGAGGAATCTCTGGAACAGACATGGAGTCGCTATCGCGAGTGGGATACAGCGCAACCGATGATTGACTTCGCAGGAATGTGGCTCAGGGAACACTTACCCGTCGGCGGGGATTTGATGCTTGTCCACAACGATTTCCGTAACGGCAATCTAATGGTCGACGCCGAAGTGGGGCTCAAGGCGGTGCTGGATTGGGAGACCGCACACATAGGCGACCCGATGCGTGACCTTGGTTGGATTTGCACAAACTCGTGGCGCTTCGGGGAACGAGACCTCGAGGTCGGCGGCTTCGGCAATATCGACGACTTGGTGAAAGGGTACGAGGCCGAAAGTGGTCGTCGTGTGGATCGCGAAGCATTCAAATACTGGGAGGTCTTCGGAAGTTTCTGGTGGGCGATCGGCTGTTTGGGTATGACGGACCAATATCGGACCGGTCCCGACGCGACGGTGGAGCGCCCCGGGATAGGTCGACGGTCCTCTGAATGTCAACTCGACTGCGTCAATCTGCTCATTCCCGGACCTGTTGACCTGGTAGACCCTCAACCGTCACAACGGCCATCTGACATGCCCAGAGTCGATGAGCTAGTGACAAGCGTGCGGGATTTCCTTCATGGTGATGTGATGTCGGTGACCTCGGGGCGCGTCAACTTTCTCGCACGTGTGGCGGGTAACAGCCTTGACATCGTTAATCGAGAGTTAACGATTGGTCCGGAGCTACGCAGAAGAGAAGAACTTCGTCTCCGAGATCTCCTTGGGCGTACCGGCACTTTTGATGACCTTCGGTGGTGGCTCGTGGAGGCCATACGGGAGGGTTCAATACCCATCGATAGCGAAGATCTTCACGAATATCTCCGCGAATCGGTGGTGAACCAAGTGGCAATTGACCAACCCAAATATTCGGGGTTTCGTTTCGCGGCAAAGAACTCGCTGTAGCGCTAGCTTTTTGGCATGACTGTTCACGACATGCACTTAGAGGTTTCAAAGGAAATCAATGCTTCGCCCGAGAAGGTGTACTCACTTGTGAGTGATCTGGCACGTATGGGCGAATGGAGCACAGAGAATATCGGCGGGGAATGGATTAGTGGCGCCCCCGGCGAAGTTGGTTCGCGGTTTCTCGGCACCAATCGAATCAAAGCCTTTGAATGGTCAGTCCCAGTGGAAGTCACAATTGCCGAGCCAGGTCATTGCTTTGAGTTTGTCGCGGCGCCTGATGATGGACCTTTTGTCCGCTGGACATATCAATTAGCTGAAACGTCTTCGGGGACCGAATTGACCGAGATTTGGGACGTCATGGCCCTACCACCATCGCTTGCGAAACTTGACGACGACGGCCTTACGGGTCGGAAAGCCGCGGTTCGAGGAACGATTGAGGCGACCCTCGAGGGGATTAAGACAAGCGCAGAGCAATGAGCAGCAGCACTGCTGATGCGGTCGCGGAGGCCGCCGCGTGGCTAGAAAGCCACCCACCCGCCGGGGACAAAAAGTTGTGGTTGGAGGCTTTGGTTGATTCTGGGTGGGCTGCTCCCAGCTGGCCCAAAGCGTGGTACGGCAGGGGTCTTTCGTCTGCGGACGCTCGGGCGACGGACGCCGTCTTTCGAAGCGCGGCCGGAAACAGTCTCGTTAATGAGGATTCCGCATCAAATGATTCTGTTCTCGGACGAGGACTCCAGGGCTGGGGCCAAGACGTCGTCAACCTCTGGGCCGCCACCATTGCCTCCCATGCCAGTGACGCACTGAAAGAAAAAGTCCTTCGCGGTCTGATGCTCGGTGAAATCGCAATGTGTCTGTTGTACAGCGAGCCCTCAGCAGGGTCGGACCTTGCCGGAGTCCGAACTAGCGCTGTCCGCGACGGCGATGAATGGATAGTCAACGGCCAGAAAGTATGGACGTCAGGTGGTCGCCACGCCGACTACGCGTTCCTCATAGCGCGCACCGACCTTGATCAGCCTAAACATCGGGGTTTGTCTTTCTTCCTGATCCCAATGAAGCAGGAAGGTATCGAGGTTCGGCCACTGCGTCAGGCAACCGGCGATTCACGTTTTAATGAAGTCTTTCTCACCGACGCCCGGGTGCCAAACGACAACATGCTCGGTGATCTCAATGAGGGTTGGTGGGTGTTGACGTCGGCCCTGGCTTACGAACGGTCAGCGATGGGTGCGACCCAACAAAGAGATTCATCAGAACCGTTGCAGGGTGCCCGTGAGGTAGGTAGCGAAGCGCCAGCACCGGTTCCGGATTTGTCATTGACGGCCCTTGCTCAACGCCGCGGCCGCAATTCCGAGCCAGAACTTCGGCAACGCCTGATGAAGCTCCACTCCTGGCGGGTACTCAACGAATGGAATAATCGGCGCGCAAAGGCCGCTATCGAGCAGGGAACCATGACTCCGATCGTCTCGTTAGGCAAACTGGCGATGTCACGCATGCTCCATTACGCCGGTCGATTACAAGCCGACATATTGGGTGCAGAGGCAACGTTGGCTGGGTCCGCATCAGATGACGCTGCAGACGCAACATATTCAATGTTGAATGCCTATTTCACATCGATTGGCGGCGGGACAGATCAGATACAACGCAACATCATTGGGGAGCGAATATTAGGACTTCCCAAAGAACCCGAGATCGATAAGGGTCGCTCATTTCGCGAGGTACTCAACGCTAACCAGTGATCGACTTGCCGGATTAGAACTTTTGTGATTCCGTCGCCCGCGGTGCTTTTTGTCCGATACGGTTCGCTACGTGCCGGACAAGTATTTCGAAATTGCTGGGACTGCGATCCTTGTTCACCACCGAGGGGAAACGACTCTCCCAGGTTCCCCTCCCCCGTTGGAACGCGGTCAAACAATCCTGTTTCTGCACGACGCGGGCGCCAATGGCAACTCCTTTGCTTCCGTTATGGACGCGTTAGCGGAGGACCACTCGCCGGTCAGCTTCGATTTCCCTGGGCATGGTCGCAGCGGCTCCCTTGACAGCCTCGCCTCGATCGAGGAATTCGCACAACACACCGAAGAGCTGCTCCGGGAGTGGGACGTTGGGTCTTTGGTGGTGGTCGGTGAAGGACTTGGGGCCGCCGTCGGTCTGGAACTCACGAAACGCCAGCAGGTAACGGTGGATGCTCTCATCTGCATCGGGACAGTGGGCCCTGACGCAGATCTAACAGAGGAGATCAAAGAACTAGAACTTATTACCGCGGGCAAGGCCCGGCGAAACTTCGACACAAGCGGGTATGCCCCTGAACCTGACGAAAAGGTGCTTCGCGAAGCCTTCGCGCAGTGGGTCAAAACCGATCCAAGAGCAACCTTGGGTGCGCGAAGAGCTCAACGCTCCTGGAACGCTGAAGCCGAGTTAAGCGGTATAGGAACCCCCACGTTGGTTGTCATAGGCGAACACAGCGAATCCGCGTCACGCGAATCAAGTGAGGGTCTCGTGCGTGACCTTGCGGATGCATCGGTGGAGACACTCCCCGGTGCTGGACGTCACGGGGCAATCGAACAGCCACAGTCTTTGGCCGCCGTGATCGCTCGAACGATTAACAGCCTAGGTTTGTCATCGTGAGCAGCAATCCGTTCCCCATGAACACCGCCATAGTTGGCGTGTACGAACATCCGAGTCGCTTTTCGCCCAATAAAACCGAATTTCAAATTATGGCAGAGTGTGCGAAGGGCGCTCTCGACGATGCAGGTTTGGACCGTGCTGACGTCGACGGCCTATTTGGTGCCTCGATGTCGATGGGGATGATGGGCATTGTCGATTTGGCAGAATACCTCGATGTGCGACCCGACTATCTGGATGGCACGAACATCGGCGGATCGTCGTTCGTAGCACATGTGAGTCATGCAGCAGCAGCGATACATGCAGGCCTCTGCAACGTGGCTCTAGTGCTCTACGGATCGACTGCCGCTTCGAACGCCATGGCCATAGGAACGGGCGGCGCCGGAGAGTCAAAGAACCCGGACGCCGCGTTCACGAGTCCTTACGGCATGACCACTGTGGGTAGCTACGCGATGTACGCGAATTTACACATGAACACATACGGGACCACTAGTGAGCAGCTGGCGGAAGTTGCTATAACAATGCGCAAACACGCCGGCCTCAACCCGAACGCGAAAATGAGATCGCCTATCACGGTTGATGATGTTCTGGGCAGCCGCATGATCTCGCGACCACTCCATCTGCTGGACTGTTGCATCATCAGCGACGGAGGCGGCGCCGTCGTGCTTACGTCCCTCGAACGCGCCAGAGACTTACCCAAGCCGCCTATTCAACTCTTGGGATGTGGTGAGGCCGTTCAGCATCAGGGGGTAGGGCGGAGCGATCTACTGACAATCGCGGCGCAACAGTCCGGAGACCGAGCCTTCACTATGGCGGGGCTAGACCGTTCCGATGTTGATCTGGCAATGATTTACGACTCCTTCACCATCACCGTTCTCGCAACCCTTGAAAATCTGGGCTTTTGTGCTTTCGGAGAAGGTGGCGATTTCGTATCTGAAGGGGGAATCAGTATTGGAGGATCATTGCCGGTGAACCCGGACGGGGGTGGGTTGTCCTCAAACCACCCAGGAATGCGCGGCATATTCTTGGTGATCGAAGCTGTTAAACAGCTTCGCCAGGAATGCGACGCACGGCAAGTAGGCGATCCTGAGGTTGCATTGGCTCACGGCACGGGCGGAACCATCGGAGACAAGCACAGCGGCGCAACACTGATTCTTGGGGTGGACAGATGAATGCCATAAACCATCCAGCTCCTTATGCGAGCTGGGAAACGCGCGGTTACTGGGAAGGCACCGGGCGGAACGAGCTAGTGCTCCAGAGGTGCCGGAAATGCACGCTCGTGCAACATCGGCCTCGAGGGCTGTGTGCCCATTGTCTGGAAAGCGAACATCTTGAACATTTCGTGGGAACCGGTGAGGGCGAGATCTACACGTTCACAATCACCGAGCAAAATCAGGCTCGAGGGTTTGCTCAAGCTTGCCCCTACATAATGGCTTATGTGACTCTGGATGAAGGCCCTCGAATCTTGACCGTCATAGTCGATTGTGACCCTGACGATGTTGGCATCGGAGCACGTGTAACTGCGAAGTATGTCAAGCAAGAACGTGATGATGGCGAGGTATTCGCCGTTCCGGTTTTCGAACTGAGTTGACACGAGCAGCATGCGGCTAGATCTCCACACCCACTCCATCAAATCTGACGACGGGCGAGCCAAGGTCGAAAACTACTGTCAGTGGATCCTTAAGAAAGAATTACCGCTCGACGGCTTCGTCCTAACAGAACACCGCCAATTTGACGCTGAGTCCGACTATCGACATTTGGAAGATCAGTACGGCTTGGTCATCATGAAAGCAAGCGAAGTCGAGACCGATTTCGGTCATGTGTTGGTCTTCGGCGTCAACGATGACTTGTTAGGGGCGTTGGATTTCACCGATGTACGTCTCCCCCTAGAGGTTGTTCTAGAGGAAAGCAGTAAAGCTGGCGCCTTTGCTGCTCCGTGCCACCCTGGACGAAAGCGGGTCGGCCTATTCGCTCACTATGAGGAACGGGGAACCGTCACAGGCGTTCACACCGTAGAAGTGCTCAACGGCGGCTCGATTCCCGGCGAAGACGAATGGTCGCTTGAGATGGCAGAAAAACTCGATTACAAGGGTTTCGGCGGTAGTGATAGTCACGTTGTGAGTCGAATTGGTTACTGTGCCACAGACTTTCCCGGTCAAGAAATCCCTGATATTCACTCACTGGTAGACGCTCTACACGCCGGCAACTTCTCAGCTGTGTCTATGCGACCGGCCGCAACCTCTTAGTTCAAAAGCGCCGACGTCCTTGTGGCTAGTTCGTCCAAACTCAGATCAGAGATGCCGCTAAGGCTTGTTCGAACGGTGCCGTTCCAGGGGGTCAGCCATTCCTCTGAAATTTGCTCTCCACCGAGTCCCCAGAGGCCGCCGACCGTGGCTCCGTTGCAGTCGGTGTCCCATCCGGCTGTGACGGTCTCACCGACGGCTGCACCGAAGTCGTTGGAATTTCTGGCCAAACCCCAAGCGACCAGTGCCAAGTTGTTGACTGTATGCACGGGCGACATGCCCTCAAATGCCGCATGGATCCGCGCGGCGTTCGGACTTGAGGCCTCGGATAGGCCTAGCGATATGGCCTTTGCGCATTCCGAATCAGAAGGTAGGAAGTCAGCAGCGGTCTCGATGGCGTTTGCGGGCCTCAATCCACCACCTATTAAGGCGCCCGCGACCGCTACTGCTACTGCTCCGTGTATACCTTCGCCACGGTGACTCAACGCAGCGTCGCGTTCTGCCATGCTCGCGGCTTGATCAGGGTCGCCTGGATTGATCCATCCGTAGAGATCAGCTCTGATTTGAGCTCCTATCCACTCGTTGTACTGGTTGTCGCTGCACTCAGCTAGATCGATAGCCGGCTCGGCTCCAGACGGGTACCTCATCCCCGCGCCTGCGAGGAGTTTGGCGTACGCCTCGCGTTCCGCTGTGAAGACCATGGCCCCAGGTAAATAACGCAGCCAGATCCGCCCGACATCGGCCGTCGTAAAATCGCGTCCGTATTCTTCAATTAGCAGCAATGAGGTCACGGTGTAGTTGATGTCGTCATCTGGAATCGCATGTGACATCAGTCCACGGCAGGCGCCAGGATGGTCAACATGGTCGTCTATTTCCGGAGCGAAGGGCACGTAGTCCCTTAGCGGAAACGCTTCAACCGCAGTCAAATAGTCTTCAAGTTTCAGCGGCCCCTTACGCATGGACATTTGCTCGATTGGCTTTCCCAACATGCATCCACTGATCCTGCCGGCCCAAGCATTTCTGATACGGGCCTGGTACTCCTTCTCGATCTTCTCCGCCATAGAAGTAATCATTACCGGATTCAACCAACTTTGCCGTTGAGTGATATTTTCGGACGAGAAGATGTTTCATTAAGTCCTCGGTCGAGTGGGAGCAGAATAAGGTCGATGGAGATGGACAAACCAGACCTCAACCTCGCAGCGATACGAGACCAGTGGGTCGGCGTCGAGTTCGATTGGACGACCTTTGAGATGACGGCACCGAACATGGTGGCGTGGGCTGTGGCTTGCGGTGAAATGGATCCTCGCTTCATCGACCCCACCCACGCCGACTTCCAAGCGCATCCAGGGTTTACCACCCATTGCATGTCCGGACGGGTGTTCCCGAAGGACTTTCCTCAGATCGGCGGCGGGTTCGGAGTCGACGGCGGCAAGAAGGTAGAAGTTCATGCTCCGATCCGCGCTGGAGATACGCTCACTGCGACGACCACGATTGCGGATATCTTCGATAAAACCGGGCGCAGCGGGACAATGATCTTCATCGTCCAGCGTATGGAGTTCCGTAACGAATCAGGGCATCTCGTCTCAACAGTCGACTGGAAAATGATTAAGAAAGCCGATTGAGCATGGGAGATGGAGTGCAATTCAGAGACGTAGAACTCGGCGACGATCTCCCCGAGGAAACTCCCGACGTTTCCATGCCTACCGTGACGGCCTTTTGCGAGGCGGCGAAACATGTGTTTGAGCGGTTTATCGACCACGAGGCGGCCCGAAAAGAAGGTTTCCCTTCCGCCATCGTCCCGGGGATCATGAGTCAAGGACTCTTGGCTGCAATGATCCATCGTTGGGCGCCGGGCTGCACCATCCGTGAAATTGACACGGTCTTTCGGGGCGCCCTGCTGGTGGACTCTCACGTAACCATGACAGGCGCCGTGACCGACTTGAATGAGGATGACCTCAGTGTTGAGCTAGACCTTGCAATCATTGCTGAGGACGGTCGGACGGGCGTGATCGGCACCGCGCAAGTCACATTTGAGCAATAGGGCAGGTACAGCAATGACACTTGAGTTAACCGCAGACGAGGTTCTGACGACCACGCGGTCGGTGAGGCGTCGCCTTGATCTTGAGAGAGAGGTCGGCGAAGAGGTGTTGAGGGAGTGCCTCGCAATTGCTTTGCAAGCTCCCACCGGTTCACTTCGCCAGGACTGGCATTTCGTCGTCTCGAATGATCGAGAGCAATGTCGTGCAGTCGGCTCGGTCTACAAACAAGTGTGGACTTCGATGGTGACCGATGAATATCTCGATGCTTCCGTTTCAAGACAGGGGGCAGAGGGCGACCAGGCGTCTTGGCTCAACATGATGGGATCGGCCCGCCATCTGGCAGAAGTGTTCCCAGAGGTTCCCGCTATTTTCGTCCCCTGCATTACCGGGAGACTCGATGGCGCTGACGCCATGAACCAAGCAGTCAAGTGGGGCTCTGTGATCCAAGCAGCGTGGAGCTTCATGCTCGCCGCGCGCAATCGCGGTTTAGGTACCTGTTGGACGACTGTGCACCTCCAGAGAGAGGCAGATGTAGCGGAGATTCTCGGCATTCCCTTCGACACAGTGCAACAAGTGGCTCTTAGTCCCGTTGCCTACACAAATGGCACCGACTTCAAGGCCGGACGCAGAAAACCTTCCTCCGATTTCGTTCACGTTAATGGCTGGTGATATGAACCGAGAGCCTCGCTACACAGAGGAGATGCGAGAGTGGGTCAACGAGCGGTGGGACCCCGCGGGCGACCTGGTGGGCTGGCGAACCGAACTGGCGCGAAGTGGTTGGGGTAACCCCTCTTGGCCTACCGAGTGGTTCGGTCGGAACCTTCCCCCTTCAAGTGAGGCGGTCTGTCGGCAAATTCTCCACGACGCCGGTGCGGTAGGGATGGCCTCGGGTGTCAGCACGTATTTGGTGGCACCGACGTTGTTGGAGTGGGCGACCGATGAACAAAGGGACCAGTTTCTTTTGCCGATTTTGACCGGTGCTCATAAATGGTGCCAGTTGTTCAGCGAGCCGGGCGCTGGCTCCGACCTCGCCAGTTTGGCAACCCGTGCTGAACGAGATGGAGACGAATGGGTCATCTCGGGTCAGAAGGTGTGGAACTCCGGGGCCCAAAAGGCCGATTTTGGAATTCTCCTCGCGCGAACCAACAACGACTCATCAAAGCATCAAGGCATTTCGTTCTTTCTGATTCCGATGCAACAAGCGGCCGTAGAGGTGCGTCCCCTCCATCAAATGAACGGCCATTCGTCGTTCAATGAAGTTTTCCTGGATGAGGCACGAGTTCCCGCCGCAAACTTGATTTCCCAGGAAGGTGATGGATGGCGAGTTGCCCTCACCACACTCGCCCACGAACGCAGTGCCGTCGCCACTCCTCGCCCCAAATTCCCCGTGAACGAAAGCCCTCTAGTCAAAGCGGCGAAACGGGAAGCAGACGAGTACTTCGCAACGTATAGCTGGTATCCGCAACGCGCTGGGCGACCGAAGTTAGTCCTCCCCCAAGCCCGTAACTTAGGCAGGCAAAACGATCCTCTCGTTAGAAACCTCGTGGCGCAAATCGAAGAACTTCGCCGCACATCTGTCTGGACCACCAAAAGGGCAAGTGCTGCCCGACGTGCGGGCCGGCCACCGGGTCCGGAGGGATCCGTGGCAAAACTGAACATGAGCGTCACAGCCAAGAAGAGCGCCCGGGCGCATTCGACGATTCTTGGGACACATGGCGTATTAACTGGTACGAGTGTGACGCCAAATGAGCTAATCGCTGAGGTGCTTGTTTCAACCCCAGCGCAATCAATCGCCGGCGGTACGGACGAAATTCAGAAAAACATAATCGGTGAACGTGTTCTCGGCCTTCCCAAAGAACCCAAGGGAAACACTGACGAATAAGATGATGCTGCTTCCGTTCGGAGGCACCCCGTCGACAGGATTGAGATGCCACCAAAAACACTCGCTTCCACGGTCAAATGGATCCAATTTCCGGGTTTCGCCGGCCTCTATTACAACGTTCTCGAGGTCGACGACAATGACCGGTTAGTTCAGATGCTGATGAAGTTTGAACCCGGAGTCAGTTGTGTCCCCCATCGCCATATCGGACCGGTCAAGACGCTGGTCTTGGAAGGTGAACATTTGATATACAAAGTCGATGATCCGGAAAAACTGGTCGACACCCGGGCCGCCGGCACCTACACCAGCCACGACGGTGATGAATCGCACATAGAGGCGGGGGGACCCGACGGCGCTGTAATTCTGTTGTCTATGACACCCGTGGAGGGGAATATCTGGGAGACCTACGATCACGAGCTCCGAGTCGACCGTATTTCCACCGTGGAAGATTTCAGACGAGGTTTACGAAAACAAGCCGCAGAGAAATAACACGGCGATGAACACTCCCCCTGACGATTTGGTGCGACAGTTGGCGCGCGTTGCGGAACCGCTGCACTCGTGCAGTTATTACGCCGAAGAAATCACCCGTTTCAATGCGGCGGGCTACAACGGCTGGTGGCACGCATATTTCGGCTACCGATCGGCGCCTTTGGGTGCAGCGTCAGCAGAGCAAGTAACGCAGGTCTTTTACAACTTTGCCCCACGAATGGTCGAACGCGCGGTACCAAGTTGTTGGGAGATCCTCGATCCGCGACAGACTCGCGCATTGCATCAGCAACTCGTCGAGGAAGCACTGTCTCGAATATTCCACGCCTATGACTTCGAACATGATCTGGTTGAGTTAACCGAAGCGCTGAAGTCAGGAATTTCAACGTTAGACAGCGCCGACAAACCACTGTTCGCCGCCTGGGCCAACGAACAGTGGCCGAATCTTCCACTTATGGGACTGTGGCATGCGTCGACGTTGCTTCGTGAATACAGATTCGACTCACACAATCACGCTTTGCGCTCAGCGGCTGTGTCCGGCTTGGGCTGTCACCTATTAATGGTGGCTGATGGTCGAGGAACACCAGAAATCATTCAGAAAATTCGCGGCTGGACCAGGGAAGAATGGAACGAAGAGGCGGGGCTTCTGTTTGACCGAGGTTGGCTAGACGAGGACGGGCGCCATACCGAAATGGGGCGGCGACAACGAAAGGGTATCGAACTTGAAACGGACCGTGGATGTGCTCCCCTAGGTTCGATCTTCGACGATGCCACAGCGAGCAAAATCCTCTCAACGCTGGAGAGTACAGCGAGCTTTTTAATCCAAACAGGGGTGGTCCCGGGAACCTGGCCCCCGAAGCATTTAGGACAATTAGACGCTGCCTCCAACGGGGAATCAGGGTAACTTGGGGGCAGTTTCGAAGACGAGCGGTGTCCGATTTGACGCAAAATTCGCTTAATCAGGATGAGACCACGGACCCACCACGCTCTGATTTTGTGAGGGACTTGGTAGAAGAAGACACCAAGACTCAGCGCTTTGGGGGCCGAGTGCAAACGAGGTTTCCACCTGAACCCAACGGATATCTTCATATCGGACACGCAAAAGCAATCGTTTTAGACTTCTCAATCGCTCGTGAAAATGGTGGTAGCTGCACCCTCAGGCTGGATGACACCAACCCCACAACTGAGGATCAGAGCTTCGTCGACGCCATAGTCGAAGATATTGAGTGGCTTGGCTTTTCACCTGACGCCCTCAAGCACTCCTCCGATTATTTCGAGTAGCTCTATGAGTGGGCTGAGCTACTCATTTCAAAAGGCCTGGCATATGTAGATGATCAGACCGCGGAATCCATTGCGGAGCAACGCGGCGGATACGGCAAGCCGGGCATAGAGAGTCCGTTTCGAGACAGGACACCCGAAGAGAACATCGAGCTTTTCCGTGGCATGAGAGACGGCAGGTATGTCGAGGGATCCCGTGTTCTGCGGGCGAAAATCGACATGCAGCACGAGAACATGCAAATGAGGGATCCGGTTATGTACAGGATCCGTTTCAAGGACCACTATCGAACCGGCGATCGATGGAAGGTTTACCCGAGTTACGATTGGGCTCACGGGCAAGGTGACGCCATTGAAGGCGTCACTCACTCCTTGTGCAGCTTGGAGTTCTCAGACAATCGGGCCCTGTATGACTGGTATCTCCAGCACCTACCGCTTGACGAGCCGGCCCCTTACCAGACGGAGTTTGCTCGGCTCGAGTTCACTTATACCGTCACATCAAAACGAAAACTGAAGGAACTGGTCGACGGTCATCACGTCAATGGCTGGGACGACCCGCGACTTCCAACCCTTCGAGCCCTGAGGCGTCGCGGCTACCCACCGGCCGCAATTCGAGAATTCTGTTCGTTCATCGGGGTATCCCGCACAAATTCGCGACATGACATAGAGCTACTTGAGTCATTCGTGCGCTCAGAATTGAACGCAACGGCTCAACGGAGGATGGCCGTGTTGAAGCCTCTGAAACTCATCATCACCAATTGGCCTAATGACGATTCCGATCGCCGCATATCGGAATCAAGGAGGTTGTCAAATAATCCTGAGAATGAGGCCGACGGTACCCGAGACGTGTCCTTCAGCGGAGAACTTTGGATCGAAGAGGATGACTTCCGCCTCGAGCCCCCTCCCAAATATTTTAGGCTTTCCCCAGGTCAGGAAGTCAGGCTACGGGGCGGCTATCTAGTCACATGCACCGGGGCTGTCTGCGACAGTGAAGGCAACCCAGTCGAGGTTCACTGCACTTATGACCCCGAGACGGCCGGAGGTGCGGCACCTGATGGCCGTAAGGTGAAATCGACCATACACTGGGTCGACGCGAATAACGCCCTTGACGGTTCGGTCGCTCTCTATGATCGCTTATTTACTGCGTTGGTTCCCGGCGAGGCGACTGGTGACGCCCTTGACGATCTGAACCCTTCGTCAATCGAAATCATAGAGAACTGCAAGTTCGAAAAATCTCTCGCAGAGGTCGCAGCGAATGAGGTCGTACAGTTTGAACGTCTCGGATATTTCGCCGCAGATGCAACCTCAGATCGGTATTTCCATCGGACTGTCGGCTTGCGCGACGAATGGGCACGCCTTCAGAAACAAACACAAGGGGGTTAAGTTGCCCAGTATCGACCAAGACCGTGTCGCAATTATCACAGGCGGCGGGACCGGCGTCGGCGCAGCGGCTGCGGCTGCTCTCAACCAGAAGGGCTGGAAAACAGTCATTTGTGGCCGTCGACTTGAGCCTCTGCAGGCCGTGTCAGATGTATTGAATGACCGAAATATGGCCGTTGTCGCAGATGTGTCAGTCCCTTCTGCCGTGGATGAGTTATTCACTGAAACTATTGAGTCTTTTGGGAGAGTTGACCTGCTATTCAACAACGCTGGTATCGGCGCACCGCCCGTGCCTGTAGAGGATTTGCCCGTAGAAACGTGGAAACAAGTGGTGGATACAAATTTGACGGCGTCGTGGCTGTGCGCTCGGGCCGCGTTCCGGCAAATGAAGTTGCAGTCGCCAACGGGTGGACGAATCATCAACAACGGCTCGGTTTCAGCCCAGACTCCTCGACCGTTTTCGTCGCCGTACACCGCCACCAAACACGCAATCACCGGTCTCACCAAAGCCCTCTCGCTTGAAGGTCGCTCGTTTGGAATAACAGTTGGTCAAATCGACATAGGAAACGCGGCTACACCACTCACCGCTCAAATGAGTAAGGGGGTGTTGCAACCCAATGGTGACACCATGGCTGAAGCGACAATGAACGTCGAGGACGTCGGGGAGGCCGTTGCCTTTATGGCTGAACTGCCACCTGACGCGAACATTTTACAAATGACGATAATGGCCAACGAAATGCCGTTCGTCGGCCGAGGTTGACTCCCTGCGGATTTATCCTTCAATCACGTATAACGCGCCGGTGCTGGCCGCTTGCCGTAGCGGCCGGGCTTGGACATAAGTCTCGCTGCTGTACCAACTTTGAGCGGCTTCCATGGTTGGAAAGCAAATGATCACATTTCTTGACGGCGGGGGTTCTCCCTCCAATGAAATCCAAGATCCGCCCCTGACGAGATAAGTTCCACCATGCTCCTCCACTGACTTCGCTGCCAGAAGCTTGTACCGCTCATAACCATCGAGGTCTTCGACATCACCCTGAAATACAACGTACGCGCTCATCGTTGCGCTCCTTTCTCACTCCCCTAGCGATCTAAGGTTCCAGTGATCGACGATATTGCAAATGACTGACTTCCAAGAGCAAGCAAATTCCCGTTTTGCGAATAGATCTCCACGTTGCCGTGGCCCACGCTGTGTCGCACCGCAGCTGACTCGATACACAACAAAACCCATTCGCTTTGCTCAGACGCGACTAACCGCACCGAATGATCCAAACTCGAACCCCGGAATCCTGCGTCAAGGCTCACCCGCATTCCACTCGGAAGCAGATCGGCAAGCGCGATCAAACCTTGCCGCGTCGACGCGAGTGTGCCTTCGAGCTGAGCCCAATAGCAAACAACTTTGTCGCCCGGTTGCTGCGCTGCCACTCTGATGTCGGCAAAATCGTTAAATGACCTGCCGGATAGTGAAGTCGGGCCGCGCCTTGGGCAGGCTTCAGGACTCGGTACAGACGGAGGTGTAAGCCACTGGCGATCCACGTCAAGTTCGTGCCCGCCCAACGCAGCCGCGGCCCGAAGAACCGTGACGTCACCGAGCCGACACGTCACGGCGGCTTGGGTGATCCTGTTACCTACAGCGGACTCCTCGACCTCCAGAGCCACTTCGGATCCCACCGGAGCACGACTGAGGAACTGACCAGAGATGTAAGCGATCTCCCGGCCCGTTGTAAGTTCGAGCGCTTCAGCGGCCGCCGCTAAGGCGCAACCCCCATGAAGGGTTCCTGTAGCGCCTGCAATCGAGTCCGTCACTTGCAAGGTCCAGGTGGTTGAGTTCGGGCCGCGATTCAGCTTCACGATCCCGGGCGAATCAACTGGCTGTTCGGAGGGTGAGGTCACTACTCACCGCACTGCGCGGCGGGATCCCCATGGACTCGAGCTAGGCGATCGGGGGCACTCACTTCGCCCACGGACCGGATTGTCCGGTTTGGTAATGATCAGGTCGAATGCCGAACGCTTCGATCATTCGCTGCCATCCGCTTCCAACCGAAAGAAGGGCGCCAAGTCTGAGTATCTCAACGTCCGAAAAATGATCGCTCAATCGACCGTGCAACTCATCGGACAAGGGGCCTTTTGGACTGCCTGAGAGATGTTCACTGAAGCACAGAGCTGCCTTCCATGATTCGGGGAGGTCTGATGCTTCATAATCGGAGAGCTGATCAACCATTTCCTCGGTGAGTCCGGTGCGCACCAACGATGCGCTCTTAACCATGCTTCAGTGGAAACACTCATTGACGTTTGCCATGCGGATGCGACACAACTCAATCATCTGGCGGTCGAGACCGGAGTCCCCTCCGTACACGACGCCGACCCAACTCAAAAACATCTCCAAAGTGAGACCATCGTTGGCCAAAGTTCGAAACAGATTGTCGTCTTTGTAGGCCTTCGCGTACCACGTGTCTAACCGTGCTTCCTGATCTTCGGTCAGATCGCCGATTTTCGGAAGGTGTCCGAGTTCGTTTGCCATTTTGCGCTCCGAAAGGTAGATCCTGCCGTTTGTTGACCTGCATGTCCGTTAAGCCACGTCACAGGCTCGATGTCTTTGAGCATCTTAGGAGGTGATCTGCCGGCAGGCCGTCCCTGTTCCACCTAATCTTTGCGGCAAAGCAGAAGGTTAAGGAATAACTATGAAAGCCGCCGTTTTATGTGAACAACCGGGTGAGCTGGTGATTGAAGATCTCACCGTTGATGCTCCCGGGCCTCAAGAAGTCCTCATTCAGACTGTTGGGGCTGGTCTTTGTCACTCCGATTTACATTTCATGGAGGGGCTATTTCGTACGAAAGTGCCAGCGGTGATGGGGCACGAATCGGCCGGGATCGTGCAGGCAGTTGGGGCCGATGTCACCTACGTCGCACCGGGTGATCACGTTGTGGCGTGCCTTTCTATCTTTTGCGGGCAATGCCGACAATGTCTGTCCGGCAACCCGCATCGCTGCACCAACGGCCGCGCCACTTCGCGCAGTCGCGATGACGCGCCCCGCCTGCAACGCACCGACGGCACACCGGTTGACCAGATGGCACGTCTGGGCGGCTTTGCCGAAGAAATGCTCGTACATCAGAACGGGGTGGTGAAAGTCACAACCGATGTCCCGCTAGAGAAAGCTTGTCTTATTGGTTGTGGCGTCACTACTGGCTTCGGGGCAGCGGTGCGCACGGCATCTGTTCCCGTAGGAGCGACCGTCTGCGTGATCGGTTGCGGTGGTATTGGTCTGTCAGCGATCCAGGGAGCTCGCGTAGCGGGAGCCGGAAGAATCATTGCGGTCGACACCAACACGACGAAACTGGAGACAGCGCGCCTGATGGGGGCGACTGACACAGTCAACGCCGCCGAAGTGGAGAGCGTCGTCGATGCGGTCCGAGAAATGACCAAAGGCGGCGTCGAATACAGCTTCGAAGCCATCGGGCTTAAAGAGACTGCCGAGCAGGCATTCGAGATGCTTGAGATGGGCGGCACAGCGACTGTGATTGGAATGGTGCCCTCTTCCACGAAATTGGAAATCAGAGGGATAGAACTCCTGAGCGAAAAGAAACTTCAGGGTTCGATGATGGGCTCCAACCAATTTCGAACCGACATTCCTCAAATGATTGATCTGTACCTCACTGGACGGCTATTACTCGACGAAATGGTGTCAGCGACGATCGGCCTTGACGAAGTCAACGACGGATATACCTGGATGAAAGAGGGAACTGTCGCGAGGACAGTTATAACTTTCTGACACTTGGTTGACGGCGGGATGGGTTCAAGACATTAGGGAAGCCAAAGACCCAAGGAATAGCTGCGTATAGGTTGGCTCAGTAGACGCAGGGTTAGCGACAAATTAGCCAAGCAGTCCGTCGACGCTACCCGATTTCATTCCCGCCTTAGCAGCACTCGACCGCAGCTGGTCGATCGTCACGGGATCAACCTCGAAACCTTCCGCCCGATCCAACCGAGCAATTTGCTCCGGTTGGCCCGGGACCAATATCTCGTCACAATCAGATCTGAGACGAGAGTCCAAGACAAAGTCTCTGAACAACTCGATTTCTTCGAAGAAGGTCTCAGCGTCCCCAGTGGCACCCGGATCGATGATCACTGACAGCATGCTGTTGATTATGCGGCCATCGCGAGCATTCTTTGGATGGGCGGTTTCCCCTCCCAGTAACGCAGCGCTCAATAGTTCACACATGATGGCAAGCCCGGAGCCTTTATGGTCTCCAAACGCAACAAGTGCGCCCCCGCGTTCCCCGGTGGGATCGGTGTACCAGAACGCGTTCGGGTCGTCCGTCAGATTGCCATTGACGTCGATGATGGTGTCGGGGGGCACCTTGACTCCCTTATTCGCCGCCACCCTTGCCTTCCCGCCGGCGATGATGCTGGTAGCCATGTCCAGCAAGAACCCTGGCCGTCCGTCTCTGCCCGGGACAGCAGCGCAAAACGGGTTGGTCCCGAACCGAGCCTCTGCTCCACCGTATGCGGCCACTAGTGGTGGATGACCTATGACATTAACCATGTGGAGGGACGCATAGCCCGCCGCCGCGCATTGCTCTGCCCAATGCCCGATTCGTCCGATGTGGTAGCTGTTGCGAAGACCGACTAAGGCCACGCCATGCTGCGCCGCCCGCTCGATACCCAAGTCCATCGCCTCATGGCCGTTTACTTGTCCATAACCGGCGTTCCCATCAAGGGTTAGCAACGGTCCACTGTCGACAATGACAGTCGGGTGACTATTGATCTGTAAGCGACCTCCAAGCACACCCTCAACGTAGGCAGGCATCATTCCGACACCGTGCGAGTCGTGCCCCGCGAGGTTGGCTTCGACCAACTGGTCGGCCACCAACATGGCCTCTGTGTTCTCGCTGCCCATGGCTTCGCAGGTCTGAACGATAAATTTATGGACTTGGTCTGGATGAAGTTTTGGCACGCAAAGATTCTAGTAGGCGACCACTAGGGCAGGATCTCAGTACTTTCCATGTAGTGCGGTTCAATGATTTCCACGCTCGGGTGCATTTGCCTTACCGCAGTGTTGATTGCGTCAGTGTTTACAGGGATGGAAAACCCCGGCATCCAATCGTCGTGATGGCCGTAGATGAGTTTCCTCGGTTTCAATGCGGCGGCCTCCATCGCTACGAATTCAGCCAAGGATCCTTGGATTGGCTCGCCGTCGATGTTGGCTCGTCCAGCGGCCGCCAAAATCGCCACGTCAGGGTTCAAGGTGTCGAAAATCCCGGACCAAGCACCGGCTGAATCCTGAAACAAAATGGAGCCATCGGGCCCTTCGATCAGATAGACAAGGGCGCCACCGTCGCCGCGGTCGCTGTGTCCGGGTGACGCCTCAGCAAGATGGTTTTGTACCGCCTGCGACGTCTCAGTTGACAGATAGGACATGAGCTCGCGCATTCGTTGCTGCTGGTCCTGCCAGGTGACACCTAGGTCCCCAAGGCAGACAACATCGGGTTCGTCCATCTTCGCGTGCGACCACACACACGAATGCTGGCTTGGGTACACGGAGACGGTCACATCATCTGACAGAGCGACGGTTTCGCCTCCCGCTACACAAATCATTCGATCCAAAGCAACTCCTGCCTGCTCCATTACCCGAACCGACTCATACGAACCGATAAGCGTCGCATCGGTGTTCTCCAAGATGCGTTCGGCACCCCAAAGGTGATCGAAATGGCTATGACCGATGAGCAGGTAATCAGCTTCAGTGACGTCCGATGCCGTAAGGCCGGTCCCTTCAGCCCCCTGAGGGCGGTCAATGTACGCGTCTAAAAATATTGTTAATCCGGCCGTGCGCAGTGAGAATGTTGCACAGCCGTACCAATCCAAATGCGTTGCCATACGTGCAAGCTAGATCAATTGCAGGCGCCGAGTGAGTGAGTTCATGCCGATCCAGTCCAGCCAAAAGGGAGCTGCTGCACGTTGGGTGCTGCTGGCCGTCACCATTACCGCATTGCTGCTGTCCACGTCCTGCGGCTCTCCCAAGAGATCGCTCAATGTGTTTGTCGCCTCGTCGATGACAGAGTTCGCCGAAGTCATCCGAGTGGATTTCGAACGCAAGTACCCCGAAATCGATGTACGCCTAAATATCGCTGGCAGCGGAGCACTGGTGAACCAAATAGTTGAAGGGGCGAGCGCAGACTTGGTCTTATTGGCGGGAGCAACTCATATGGACCGGCTCCAGAAGGACGGATCTTTTCTACGGCCCGTGACGATTGCGCGTAATTCCCTCACTGTGGTCATGGACCCGCGCATCGCATCTGATGTCAACACCCTTGCTGATCTAACCCGGGGTGACCGGAGGGCCGCAATCTGTATCCAAGGGGCTCCATGTGGCGCCTTGGCATTTGCTTTCGCTGAGGCATCTGGGGTCGATTTATCGACAGCCACAAGGGAACCCAATGTCAAGGCGGTCCTCGCCCGTGTCTCGAGAGGTGAGGTCGATTTCGGCTTCGTGTACCGCTCAGATGCACAGGGGGCTCAAGAAGAGGTGATCGAAATGACGGGAACAGGGGCGGATGCGTTTATTACCTCCTACTCTCTGGCCGTGGCGCGTGACGGACAAAGACGGCAAGACATCAACGCCTTCGCCGATGCGATCACACACGAGAGGGCTTGGAAAGTTCTTCAGGAACTGGGGTTTTTGAGACCATGAGAGCGCCTTTGCCCCGCCAATTTCGTTATTTCGCTTTTGTAGTTGTGGCCCTAGTCGCGACGCCACTGGTGGCCCTTCTGTGGCGGGTGCCGTGGTCGCGAATACACGAGCTCCTGAGAGAGCAGGTAGTAGTGGATGCCCTAATCCTTTCTCTCGTCACAAGCCTGATAGCGGCGGGCACCGCATTGCTCTTAGGAATTCCTGTTGCACTGATCCTGTCGCGGATGGAGGGCATCAAAGCGTCAATCACACGGGCGCTTATGACCTTGCCGATGGTGTTGCCCCCAGTGGTCGGAGGAGCCGCCCTGCTGTTTGCCTTTGGCCGAAACGGCGTTCTGGGGTCGTCACTTGAAGACGTCACCGGCCTCGTCTTGCCCTACTCGCTTGCCGGTGTCGTGCTCGCCAACACGTTCGTGGCGCTACCATTCGTCGTTTTGACAACGGAGACCGCCCTTCGCTCATTAGACCCGAGATTCGAACTAGCGGCAGCATCACTAGGCGCCAACCAGACTCGGGTAACGATGCAAGTAGTGCTACCGAGCATCAAGGGCTCCCTTGTCGCTGCTGGCGTTCTTGCATGGGCTCGTGCGCTGGGCGAATTTGGCGCGACAATCACGTTTGCAGGCAATGTCCCAGGCAGTACTCAAACTATGCCTCTAGCAGTGTTTGTCGCCATGGAGACAGACCAAGACGCCGCTCTTGCCATGAGCGTGGTTTTGATCTTGGTGTCCCTAACGGTCCTAGTTGCTTTACGAGATAGATGGTGGCCGGCCCGGTGACTGAGCAACCGCAGCCTCTGCTCGACACCCATGTGGTGGTCGAACGCGGCGAATTTCTCCTCGATGTTGAGTTACAGGTCGCTCCTGGCGAAACCGTTGCCATAATGGGTCCGAATGGTGCGGGCAAGACAAGCTTTTTGTACGCACTCTTCGGTTGGCTACCTCTCAGGTCGGGATGGATCCTCCTTGATGGTGTAACCATTGAAGCCCCGGGGCAAGATCAATTCGTCTCCCCGCATCACAGGGATTTCGGAATGGTGTTTGATGATTGTCTGTTGTTTCCCCACATGACGGTCGAACAAAATCTCGCTTTTGGAACAAATGTAGAAATAGAGACGTCGCCGTTAGTTGAGTTGCTTGAATTGTCACACTTGTTGAAAAACAGAGCCACGGCATTATCAGCGGGCCAACAGCAGAGAGTCGCGTTGGCGAGAACTCTGCTCACATCCCCGAAGATGGTGTTCCTCGATGAGCCTCTGGCTTCGTTAGATCCGAGTGGGAGAATCCAAGCCCGTCACCTCATAAGATCAGCGTTGAATGATCAGGTGTCGGGGGCATTGATCGTAACTCACGACCCCGCTGACGCTTTCGCACTTGCAGACAGTGTCATGGTGCTGGAGGGCGGATCAATTTCCCAGTTCGGATCGATCGGGGAGATCGGAGAGCATCCGGCCACACCATGGATCGCCAGCCTGATCGGCTGGAACTTCTTCGCCGGCGTTGGCAGCGGCTCGTCAGTGCAGCTTGCAGATGGCACTCAAATCGCCACATCTGAATCGGGTTTGACCGGCGAAGTGACCATCGCCATCAACCCAAGTTCAGTGGCGTTATTCCTCGAAGCTCCCGTGGGCAGTCCGCGAAATAAATGGTTTTGCGAAATAGAGACCATTGAGTCGGTGGGAGAACTCGCCCGAGTAACCCTCTCAGGACCAGTCACGATCTATGCCGATATAACCCTGTCCGCGGCATCCGATCTGGAGCTTCGCAAAGGGCTGGGGCTGTGGGTATCGGTTAAAGCCACAGAGGTTCTTGTTCAAAGCTCAAACCCCTGAGAGTAGGTTGAGGCACCGGCTACTCCCGATGTGAGTGAGCCACGGCCGCGAAGTTTGACTACGGTCCTAGAAATGAAGATCAAGGACTTATTCGACGTTGAGGGCAAGACTGCAATAGTTACCGGCGGTAGCCGCGGCATCGGCTACATGATCAGCGAAGGTTTACTCCGCAATGGAGTGAACGTCTACATCACCTCCCGGAAAGCTGATGACTGCAGTCAAGCCGCCGCAAACCTCAGCGAGCACGGCCCGTGCACCGCCATTCCTGCAGATCTAAGCGACGATGAGAGCTTGGCGGGGTTTGTGAGCGAATTTCGCTCCAAGGAAGACCATCTTGATTTGCTGGTAAACAACGCTGGCGCAGCTTGGGGCGCTCCGATCGGCGAATTCCCGTCAAGTGGGTTCGACAAGGTGCTCAACGTAAACGTGAAAGCTCCGTTTATGTTGACGCAGGCGCTGCTTCCGGAACTCAGAGCCGCTGCTTCATTCGAGGCCCCCGCTCGTGTGATCATGATCGGTTCCATTGATGGCGTTCGGGTACCATTCGGGGACAACTACTCCTATTCCGCCTCCAAAGCTGGCGTGCACATGTTGACGCGCCATTTAGCGCACCATCTCGTCAAGGAGCACATCAACGTCAACACCATCGCACCTGGTCCCTTTGAATCAAAAATGATGAGTTACGTGCTCGACGATCCAGCGAGGCGAGCGGGAGTCATCGCAACCACACCTCTTGGTCGCATCGGCACCCCGGAAGACATCGTTGCGGCCACCATCTTTCTCGCCAGTCGAGCTGGATCCTGGCTGACAGGGATAACCCTTCCCGTCGATGGAGGTATCTCCACTCATGGCTAGCGCTCTGAGGTCCACCTTTCTTGTCGGGAGCCTTCGTTCGGCCTCACTCAACAAAGCCGCGGCGACTTACGCCGCACGCATGCTGGACCAAACAACGTCCGTGAACATTCCCGATCTTGGACTGCTGCCGTTGTACAACCAAGATGTCGAGGATCTCCGCGACCCGGGCCCCGTATCCGACCTCAAAGCTGCTGTGTTGGAGAGCGAATTGGTGGTGATATTTAGTCCCGAATACAACTACGGCATTCCAGGGGCATTGAAGAATGCGATTGACTGGTTATCTCGCCCTTTCGGAGCCGGCTGCCTCCTTGATCGTTCTGTGGGCATCGTGAGCATCAGTCCTGGTTCACGGGCCGGAGAAAACGTCCGAGAACAATTGTTGACTGTTTGTCAGGCTCTTAGCCATCACGCGTTTCCGACAACACTGGGTGTTGGTGTCGTCTCGGAGCTCAAAGATGGAGAGCTACCTGATCATGCCAAGTCAGCCCTCGATCATTGGTTCGGGGATCTGATGCGATACGTAGCGACGGAATCTTGAGCCGGTCTCACCATTGATTTGAATCCGACTATTTCTTGATTGTCGTCCATTCGGTTCGCTTGCTGTCATCAAACGCCGCCGAATACCTGTCGGTAAGCCCGGCATCGACCTCAAGCGAGACTCGCGAGACATCGGTCATCGCAGCTTTCCAGACCTCGATTAGCCGGTCTTCGCCCTCGTAATCGAAGAGGTCCGAGAGTGACCGTTCCGCGGAACCACCAGGTTCTAAGGGGTTATCAAAAAGGTGTCGAGATGTAATAGCTAACCCGTCAATCGGATCAACTACATCTCGATAACCCAGATCGAAGGTTGCTTTTTCGCTGGAAGTGACTCGATGATGAGGCGTGCCTCGCACTGTCAGACGTTGAGCGAGAGTCGCGTATTCCCAAGGCATGCTGACGATCTCGAACTCGTGATCCAAAGCGTCGGCAATTATTTCTGCCCATTGGAGCAATGTTGGTGTCCATTCGTCTGACGCGTTGTAGACCTCACCGGACGCAATCTCTGGCTTGTCGACGATGGTCAACAACAAATGGGCCGCGTTGACCGCGTATGCCCGCGACTGGAGGCTCATACCTCCATCTGGAAGAATCAGCTGTTTTCTGCCGTCAAGAATGCGTCGAACGATCGACCACTCCAAACTCGCAACTTGCCCAGGTCCGTAGATCCACGGGTACCTCAAATGAGACGCTGTTGGATGATGGTCGAAGACAGCGACTTCGCTGCGGGCAATATTGGTGACTTTGCGGTTAACGGCAAAGTCAACATCCTCATCCACAACTAGTCGGGACCACTCCCGGGTCGGAACACGCATACCTGGTGGCCACAACGCATCGGCGTCGCCCCAGCCCGTGTACGCCGGTACGCCACCTACGCTGATGAAGCGTCCGGTCCGTCCTTCACAAAGAGCAGCCAACTCTCTTAGCCGCCCATACATGACGACGACAAGGTCGAACGTACGCGTACCCAGAGCATTAGACGTCTTGTCCACATCAAAGGGGTCTGTATGGATGTGCTCAACACTGGCGGGGATGTCCGCCGACTCGTGGGCACCAGTGTGGAGAATCGTTACTTGGTGACCCCGGGCAAGCAGACCGTTCACTACATGAGGCCCAGTCGGACCAGTACCCCCCACCACCAAAGCTGTTGACATACAAACACCTCCACGTCATCTGCCCCGAGAGCATAGAGCCGATCAGTTTCGCGCCTGCTCGATCTTTCGCGGGCCCGCATCGGCCAGAGAAAACGTGTCGACGAATCCTCAGTTCAGATTGTCGGAAATACGCCCCGATGAGTTCGATTAGCACTGTCAAAGGGTCTACGCTCTGGGCCATGGCACCTGAGAGTTCGACCCTGAAAAAAGGGGCGCGTGTTGTCCTTATCGATGACCTCCCCGGTGTTTCCGCCGGAACTACCGGCAAAGTAGGTCGCTCTATTGGCGTGAAGACAACCCGCTACAGGGTCCGGTTCGACAATGGTGTTGACGTTCTCTCAGTTTCTGAGGCAAAGCTTGTCTCCCCCGCCGCTTGGGAATTCATCAAAGCGGCTCCAGCGGCCACCAGCGACGGCCCAGCTACTTCAACGGTAGCTGCTGCAGTTCCCGTCGCAGTCGCCCCAACGGCCCTCATGGCCCCTGACGAGGCGAGCCCCTCAGAACCCTCGACCGAAGCAACCGAGCCGCCACCGCCCGCTAAGAAGTCCACGCCCGAGTCGGGATCAGATGCAGCATCGGCGACCGACGATCCGCGCCTCGCTGCGCTAACCGCAAAATCAAGGGACGCTCGCAAGGCGGCCGGAATTGACGTAGACGCCGAGGAAGTACCTCCACCCGCAGACCCGGTATCCACGCCCTCCGTGGAACAAGCCGCGCCCGCAGCAACGTCGTCAGAGCCCCAAGCTGGGACATCCGCGGGGGTGACCGACCTGCCTGACGGCTACTACCCGCCTGACAACCGTATAGCCGATCTTCTGGCTTCGATTAAGCGCCCTTAGCTTTCAATTTCTGGAATGTCGAAAGGCGTGGGATCCAGAAAGCGTTCCAAAACATTGGTGGTGATGCGCGCTACATCGTTGTCGTAGGCATCGCGCGCAAGGGCACCGAACCACGATATTGATCCAACACTAAAAACAGCACCGCCGCCCGGTGTTTCATAAAACACGATATCCGCCCGTACCAACGGATCTGGGCTCGGAAACGCGACTGTTCCCTCAAACTCTTCTTTGGTTCTCAACATGTCGGGCCCGAAGTCAGTTGCTGATGCGAGCACCACTGCATGGCTGGGAGATCCAAGACGTTCGTCATAGCGGTCGACCTCTTGACCGGCCGCCCCGCCGCCGAGTCCCGACGTTCCGATCAATTCGTCGTCAACTCCATCAAGTATCCACGACGCGCGAGAATCTTTCGCCATTGGGTGCCGCTCGTAATGTGTCGCCTTCTCAAAGCCTTGAGCTGCGAATCCCACGCCGACCAATTGGTTCGGTGCCCGTCCGTTTCGTCGCCACAGACCACCGTATTCGCCACCCCAAGCGTGATAGTTCTCACCATCTCCTGTCTGCCAGTTCCTCACCCCATCCTCGGCACGTCTCAACTCGATTGCACCGGGCCACTGATCGCTGAAGGCGACTCTCCAGTAGAAACCGTTCCCCCCCAGGTACATAAGGCGGCCACCGTCGCGTTGCCATGCGTCGAGCGCATCCAGCATCGCTGTCGACCAATACTCCGGATGGGTGCCAGTGACGATCACCCGATAGGGGGCGAGCGCTTCGTAACCCTCAGCGTGAACGTCTTCATCGGTGACTACGTCATGCCCCACATCGGCGTGGACCAGAAAGGCGTTGATGTCGGTGTCGGGAGTGAAATTCCATCCGTCTGCTCCCGGTCTTACCTGAAGCACCGGTCTGCGGCGTGAACTAAACATCACACCACTCCCATCAGGGTGCTTTTCGTAATGGCTCAAGCCGACCTCTTTGTGGTCAACGAGATATTGATGTTCGGGTCGCAGATTCGTTCTGGCACCCACGAAATCAGCGCCTTCGATCAGCATTCTGTGATTGGCGTATGCCATATAGGTGGCCGTGGGCATCAAGAGGGCGACTCCGATGTCAGGCGAGTGGACTGCCGGCCTCACAAAAAAGGGAATCCGATCGATACCAAGGTCTGACTGAAAGCGGAAACAGTAGATTCCGCTCGGCGTTTCCTTGGGAATCTTGACCTCCTGGTTGGGCTGCCAGCCGGCGTCGTAGAGGTCGTCATGATGAAAGTGAATAGCGTTCCATTGTTCGGGCCGATCCGTCCAACGCTGATGTTCTCCTGTCCAGTCTGGTCCAGTGACACCCCGGGTCGGCAACTGAAACAGCCTCAACGCCATGTCGCCGTCGATCGAAAATATCTCACGGTCCTCAAGGTCGGCCGCGAAGCTCCATTCATGGATGACATCGCCGATTCTTAGATGTGGTTCAGCTATGCGGCCGTCCCACCTGTCACCTCCCGGCCCTGCAGCAAGCCTGAAAACAGGATTTGTGAAGGTCAGAGAAGGAATCGGGAGGGTTGACTCTTCAATGCCCTCCTGCAGCAGATCGCGGCCCGGTGAAGCAGACCGAGGCGCAACAACGGTCACGTCGGCGGCTTCTCTCGATCCATCGACCTGGACAGTCAAGTGATACCAACGGCGTCGTTCAAGAGGTGCTGTCCTAAGGGAAAGCTCTACCGAACCGAACCGGCCCATAAGAGAACTGCCCGAGTTGTAGATCTCCAGCAAAGCGTCATCAGATGCAACGGACGCGATCACGCCATCGCGCTTGAGGAGAGTCGGCTGGAACCAAAAGCTGAGTGTCAACGATGCTTCAGATTCGCACTTTTCTATTCGGGCCTCTGCATATGAACCCGGTAGGAGGGGTTGTTCAACCAAGTCGATGGGAGTTGGTTTAATAACGTCGCACGACTGTTCAGAAAATCCTGGTCCACTGCGAGTCGGGTCACCACAGTCCAGCTTCACGACGTCAAGGAAACCTTGCGTTGGCAAAAGACTTGACCCAAACCATTCGATGCTGTCGCCCGCACGTAGAGACCAAGGTTCGCAATAGCTAGTAATTAGCTTCGACTCGGGTTCGGTATCACTCACGGGCATTTGATGCAGCTTGAAGATCTGATGAAGCAGTTCGCGGGTCACTTCGCCCGATTAGCTTTCCAATCTTCGTAGCTCTCAACGGGCATTTCGTCAGCCTCCCAGCCGCCGAACCCTGTTTCGATGTGACTAATCCGGTCCATCCCCATGTCCTTTAAGGTCTTCGCAGACAATGCAGACCTCATGCCGCCAGCGCAACACAAAATGAACTCCCTGTCCTCACCGAAAACTTCCTTCGTGTATGGCGAGTCTGGAGATACCCAAAACTCAAGCATCCCTCTTGGAGCGTGCATGGCACCCGGAATTGCACCATCACGCTGCATCTCGCGCACATCGCGAATGTCAACTATCAGAGCCCCTTGTTCGGTAGCTCGGCGAGACGCTTCTGCTGGTGAAATGTTGTCTATCTCAGCTTTCGCTGCCTCGACCATTTTCTTGACCGACTCGATCGCCATAATTATGTCTCCATTGAGGTCGTGAACTAACGAGAATTTCGTCGTCGAACAATCATTACTCATCAGGGCTTGGGTGTCACGTTGTCACGTTTACGACACCACAACACCCTCTTCTTGGAGGAGTTCGATCTGATCTTGGGACAAGTCAAGCAACTCTTCGAGTATTTCCCGGGTGTGTTCCCCCAGCGTCGGTGCCGGGGGTTCTCGATCCGGAGGGTCGCTAGCGCTGAATCGGGCTGGCAACCCGGTCACCGTTATTTCTCCGAAGTGCGGATCTTGGACGGTTCGGACCATACCTCGTTCAGTGAAATGGGGATGCACCATGGCCTCTTGGGGACTGAGAACTGGCGCCGCTGGAATTCTCCAGCCCTCGAGGTATGAGAGGAGTTCAGCATTGGAGTCGAATTCCTGCATCCACACTTCGACTAAACGAAGTAGTTCCTGGGCATTCTCAACACGCGCCTCGGGGCTTCCGAATCGGGCGTCTGTAGCTAATGCTTTCTGATCCATCGCCTCGCAAAGACGTTCCCACTGCGGCTCTAGGACCTGTAACACGACCCACCCGTCAGGTCCTTGGTAGGTTCCCGAGGGAACGACGATACTGAATTGGCGACCCGATCTCTCCTGGGCCCACTCACCCCTGGTAGCGCTGTGACCTTGAACTGCGATCGAATGCATCGAAAACAGTGGATCGACCAGTGTGACTTCAATGTATTGGCCCTCACCGGTTCGCTCGCGGTGAAAGAGTGCGTGCCCAATTGCTCCAAATAGGGTGAGGCCAGCCGCACAGTCTGATATAGGGGATCCCGTGAACTGCGGGGCACCATCGGGTTCCCCAGTGAGGTGCATCATGCCCGAAAGCGCCTGTCCCATCAGGTCGAAGCCCTGTAGGTGCGAAAGAGGCCCGGTCTTTCCGAATGCTGAAATGGAGGCCATGATCAACTTCGGGTTCCCCAGTCTCAAATTCTCCCAATCCAGGCTGCGCCGTTCTAGAACACCAGGTCCGAAGTTTTCGACCACCAAATCGCAACGCAACGCTATATCGCGGGCAAGAGCGCAACCTTCGTCTTTGCTCAGATCAATGCACAACGACCGCTTGCCCCTGTTCTGTTGGGTGTAATAGGAGGACCCCTCGTCCGATGTGAAAGGTAATGAACGACTAGGGTCGCCTGTAGGTCCATATTCGACCTTGATCACATCGGCGCCGAGTTCAGCAAGCATTCGAGTGGCGCTTGGACCTGAGAGATATTGTGTGAAATCAAGCACGCGGACGTTTTCCAGAAGCATCCGAAAACACTATGCCGACTCCCCCAGCCGTGCACCCTTATTGGCTTCTAGTGCTCTCCGGATGTCAAAATCGGATTTGTGAAGGATCTTTCCCTAGGCATTGATACGGGTGGCACATTCACGGACGCGCTGATTTACTGCAACCGAACACAGGCGGTCCTAGGCAAAGCCAAAACCCCCACCACCCATGACGACCTAAGTAGCTGTGTATCGACTGCACTCGCGTCTGTGCTGGAGACCAGTGCTGTCGATCCCCACGAAATCGCTGTTGTCTCGGTTTCTACGACCCTCGCGACCAACGCCCTAGTTGAAGACAGCGGCCGACCCGCGGGCCTCGTGACCATCGGATTCAACGACGAAGTATTCAACCGCGAAGGGCTGGCACGGCTCCTAGTTGATAGCCCACACATACAACTCGATGGAGGTCACTCCTCCCATGGCCAGGAGGTCGCCGCAATCAACCTCGAGCCTTTGAGGCGATGGTTGGGTGAGAACGACGACCACCTCGATGGGTATGCCGTGGCCAGCTCGTTCAGCGTTCGCAACCCCGACCATGAACTAGCCGCACATGCCTTTATCGAACAGGCGACAGGGAAACCAGTGACTCTGAGCCACCACCTCTCATCGAAATTGAATGCACCTAAACGAGCCGTAACAGCGCTCCTGAACGCACAGCTGGTTCCGATCATCAGCGACTTGCTGTCCGCTGTGCAGATCTCCATGCGCCAACTCGGTTTAGCTGCTCGGTTGATGATCGTACGCGGAGACGGATCATTAGTGTCATCGGATTTCGTAAGCAGTCGGCCAATCGAAACAGTGCTTTCGGGCCCTGCCGCCAGCGCTGTTGGGGCCGCAGAACTCGCCTCGATGCGTAGCGGAATCGTGGTCGACGTCGGCGGTACTACAACTGATGTCGCGGTGATAGTCGAAGGGCGAGCGGTTTCGAGCAGGTCAGGAGCCGTCGTTGGAGGACACGAGACCATGGTGAACGCCGTCAGGGCCCACACGTCAGGGATTGGTGGCGACAGCCAAGTTCAATTCCATCCGCTCGGAGATGAACCCTTTACGGTTGGGCCACGTCGAGCAACACCGTTAGTTGTAGCGGCCATGGAACGTCCGGCCCTTCTGGATCTATTACGAGAACAAGCCGCGAGGTCGTCCCCTCGCAACACCGACGGCGTGTATTTGTGGCTGCGGCAGCGCGGCAATGAGTGGACACCGCGATCAGACTGGGAAAGTGAGATCCTCTTAGAACTAGAGGCATCCCCCACAGGACTAGCTCTTGAGGAGGTCGTTTCTTCGGGAGTTCGACACAATTCCGTTGATCGCCTTCGTTCGGCCGGGGTCATTGGAATAACCGCATTCACGCCCACCGACGCGGCACATGTGCTCGGCTCCGATGCCCGCTATCCGAAAGACCCTGCCGTGTTGGGTGCCCGCTTGCTTGCCCGACTACTTGATCGCCATGGGCTTCCCGTGGCTCATGATGAACAGGAGATGTCCAAGCTCGTCGTCGAAACGATTGCGAATAGAATCACCGAAGCAGCGCTTTTGGCAGCTGCAGACCGTGACGGTGTTGTACCCGAGGAACTCAAGTCGGTTCTCCGGACCCAAAAGGCTCTTTCCCAGGGACCCGGTTCCTCTGCTCTGTTGACCGTTGGATTGGGTGTCACGGCCCCGATAACAGCTGTCGGTGCCCCTGCATCAATCTTCGTGCCTCAGGAGGGCGAAATCATGGGCTCGGGTTCCTCAATCCCTGAGCACCACGAAGTCGCAAATGCGTTTGGCGCTGCGGTTGCCACTATCCGGATACTCAAGCACGTCGTCATCAGCGCCCCTCGTAGGGGTCTTTTTCGAGTACATGTCAACGAGCCCATCAATTTCTACGACTTGTCAGCAGCAAAGGAGTTCGCTGAACGTCATGTGGAGCGGGTGCTGAACCACGAAATGGAATTTGCTGGAGCCGAATCATTCAAGATTCGACACGCGTGGAACATCGAACAAGCTGTTGTCGAGGAACGGCAGCTCTTCGTCGAGGCCACCCTAGAGAGCATCGCAGAGGGGGCTCCGTGATCCTTTCTTACTTCGCCGCAGCAATCGCCGCCTCACGTCCCAATCGCTGACACTGAGGGTCCGAGGCGACAATCTGAGAACGGTCAGGTTGCGGGGTTCGACAAAGGACCGAGCCTTCGAAGCACTCTTCGAGAGCCTTGGCCACGCCAAGAAGCATCGCATCTTGGTACATGGGGCCCACGCACTGGAATCCGAATGGCAGGCCGTTGTCGTCTAGCCCAGCCGGCAAAGCTGTTACTGGGTGCCCCACCACTGTTAGGCAACTAGTAAGACCGAGCCAAGCCATGTAGTTGGGCACAGCGTTGCCATCAATTTGCGTGGGGTGCAAAGAGGCCCATGGAAAGGGCGGAACGCTTACCCCGGGGCACAGCAACACGTCAACCTGGTCGAACACTGCATCGACCGCTTCAAAAAGTTCTTTTTGGCGTCGGCGTGCTTGTGCGATGGCTAACACCGAGGTCGAAAGCGCTGTTTCGTAAGTGCGAAAGACATTCGGATTGAAGGTGTCGTCGAACGACTCAACCTCGCGGTGATACTGAGTCGCGAAGATGTCAGCGCGGAGTTGCCAATCGACATCGATGGCATCAGTAAGGTCAATAGGGGTCGCCGCTAGTTGACACCCGGCGTGTTCCAGATAAGCAATTCGCTCTTCAAATAGTCGGCGAACTTGCGCTGAAACAAGCAGCCCGCCGAAGTCGGGCGTGACACCGAAACGGACGGCCTTGAGATCTTTGGTCTCCAGTCGGAGAAACTGGCCCGCGTCCAAGGGAAAGCTCATGGGATCTCGTCGACTAGACCGGTCACGGGCAGCGACCGCGCCGAGCAGCAAAGCAACATCATCGACCGTCCGGGCCATGGGTCCTTGAAGACTGTAATTGGTTTGTGTGATGGTGCGACTTTCGTTTGGGACAGTTCCGGGCGTAGCACGATGCCCAACTACGCCGCAGAACGTGGCTGGAATTCGAAGACTCCCTCCGTGGTCGGATCCAGTCGCCAGCGGAGCCATACCTGTCGCGACCGATACAGCAGACCCCCCTGAAGAGCCACCGCAAGTCAATTCAGGAGAGTAGGGATTTCCGGTCGCTCCAAAGACTCGATTTATGGTGTTCGCCCCGATGCTCATCTCGGGGATGTTGGTTTTGCCGATAACAATTCCCCCCGCCGCTTTGACCCGAGCGACAATTCCTGAGTCTTCAGAGGGCACATTGTCTTTATAGAACGCGGTTCCGTAGGTCGTGGTTAGCCCCTCGGTCGCCTGCATATCTTTGATCGCCACTGGAAGACCGTGGAGGATCCCCTCCGCGGTTCCATCGAGAATCTCTGTTTCTGCGATGCGAGCTTGATCAAGAGCCTTTTCGTCGGCACGGGCGATGATGGCATTGAGAGTCGGATTTAACTCGTCGATTCGATCAAGACACGATCGCGTCAACTCCACAGGGGAAAGATCGCGACTTGAAATTGCCTCTCGAGCCGCCAGTGCCCCAAGATCGCACGGTTCGGTCACGCTTCGGACCTGATGACATCGATGCCACTTGGGTCGATACGCCTCCCGTGAATTTCCATGTTGTGACTATGACCGACATGATGAAGGCTAAATGCCGCTTGCAGGGCGCTGTACATACCCATTGCATCGACGGTCTGGTTGACGCTCTGCTTCGCCAAAGTCAGTCCAAACATGGGGCGTTTAGCTATGTGTGCCGCCAACTCAAGTGTCTCGCTTTCCAGTTCACTCCTGGGCACCACCTTGTTAACCATTCCTCGTTCCATGAGTTCGTTCGCAGTGATGGGACGGCCCGTGAAGAGCATCTCCTTTGCGAGACGGGTGCCAGCTTCAAATGGATGGGCAAAATACTCGACCCCATTCACGTTGAACGCCACCACGGGATCGCTGAAACTAGCGTCATCAGCCGCAACGATGAGGTCCATTGGCCATACAAGCATCAGCCCGCCCGCAATAACCTTCCCTTGGACCTGTGCGATAGTCGGCTTGGCAAGATTTCGCCATCGCCAACACAGCCCTAGATACATTTCAGCTTCTCGCGCCATGTATCCCTCAGTGCCCGCAGCATCGAAGTGGCATTGGGTGCCGACGGTCGGGAAATCGCTCATGTTGACGTCTCCCGCAGACAAGTCATGACCCGAAGAGAAGTGTTTTCCGTCGGCGGCGAGCACTACAACTCTTACAGAATCGTCGCCTGCCGCAAGGTCGAAGGCCCTGTTGAGCTCCGAGAGCATCAGGTAGTCCTGGGCGTTGGCCGCTTCTGGCCTTGCCAGCGTGATTCGGGCGACGCCCTCTGCCGGCATTTCATAACGAATTCTTTCGTAAGTCACGTTTTACTCCAACCGTTCCGTCCAAATGCTAGATCGCTCACCCTCGTTTAGCTGTGCAGACTGCAAACCACACAAAGCGTTTCCACCTTGAGTTGATGAAACAGCTAATTTTGATGTCTGGCGGGAGGTTCAGTTGTGACATCAGTCGAAAAGAGAGATGTTCTGGTCGTCGGCGCTGGTTTCGGAGGCCTCTATTCCCTACATCTATTGCGAGAATCAGGATTCCATGTGTCGGCGGTTGAACGCGGATCCGGAGTGGGTGGAACATGGTACTGGAATCGGTATCCCGGAGCTCGCTGCGATGTGGAGAGTCTTCAGTACTCCTACTCTTTCGACGACGATCTCCAACAAGAATGGGAGTGGACCGAACGATACGCGGGACAACCTGAGATTTTGCGGTATGCGGAACACGTCGCTGAAAGATTCGATCTGGCTGACCTAATTGATTTCGACACCAACGTGGAATCAATGTCCTACGACAGCACTACCCAAAAGTGGACCGTGTCAACGAACCAACGCACCTATGAAGCGGCATTTGTTGTCGCAGCGACAGGCTGCCTTTCCACCGCCAATCTTCCTGAGTTCCCCGGGTTGGAGACCTTCGAAGGGGACGTGTATCACACAGGACGGTGGCCCCACGAACAGGTCGATTTCACAGGCCAACGGGTAGGGATAATCGGCACCGGGTCATCTGCGGTACAAGCAATTCCGGTGATTGCCTCTGAAGCGGCCGAACTCACCGTGTTCCAGCGAACACCCAACTACTCGATCCCTGCCCACAACCAGCCGTTAGAACCAGCAGTACAAGCCGAAGTCAAAAGCAGGTACGACGAACTCCGGCAGGCAGCACGAGCGGAACGTTCTGGAATCCTCTCAATATTTCCGCCCAACGAAGACTCTGCAAGGGAAGCCTCCGACACTGAATTCCGAGCTCGAATGGATGAGCGGTGGGACTACGGAGGGTTCAGTTTTTACCGCTCCTACATCGACATAGTTGTCGATCCGGAATCCAACGAACGGGTAGCTGACTACGTTCGGGGGCACATCACAGCCAAGGTCGACGACCCTGAACTCGCAACGCTGTTATCCCCAACCAACACCATCGCCTGCAAACGACCCTGCTTAGATACCCACTACTACGAAACCTTCAATTCCAGCCATGTTCAACTTATCGACATATCCGACCATGAGATAGAAACAATCACACCCCATGGGCTTAGAGTCCGAGGAGAAGAGTTCACCTTCGATGCCCTTGTGTTCGCGACCGGCTTTGACGCGATGACGGGGTCCCTGTTGAAGATGAATATCACGGGTGTAGCCGACTACACGCTCAACGAAGCCTGGGCCAATGGGCCACGCACATACCTCGGGTTGGGAATTCCGAGCTTTCCCAACCTTTTCACCGTGACCGGTCCGGGTAGCCCTTCGGTGTTGACGAACATGATTATGGCCATTGAACAACATGTCGAATGGATCCGGGATTGTTTGGTTTCAATGAGAGATAACGGCTACGCAGCAATCGAAGCCAAACCTGACGCCGCGGATGCTTGGGTGAGCCACGTCAATTCCATCGCTGATCAGACCCTCTACCCAAGTTGCAATTCTTGGTACTTGGGAGCGAACATTCCGGGCAAAACCCGGGTTTTCATGCCGTTGATTGGATTTCCGGACTACGCGGAACGTTGTGAGGAAGTTGCTTCCAACAACTATGAGGGCTTCACACTTGTCTGAGAGCCGACAACAAACCGAGCTCACCGTTGTGCAGGGTGATATCACCACGTTAAGAGTTGATGCGATCGTCAACGCCGCTAATTCAGCGTTGGCCGGTGGAGGTGGCGTCGACGGAGCGATCCACATCGCGGCTGGTCCCACAGTGATGGAGGAATGCCGGACAATTATTAGTGCTCAAGGTTCATGCCCAACGGGCACATCGGTGGTGACGTCAGCCGGACGCCTATTCGCTTCCTGGGTCATTCACACTGTGGGCCCCATTTGGGAAAACCATGACCCGATTGACAGCAGCACACTGCTCTCAAACTGTTATAGCTCGGCTCTTGCCTTAGCCGCCCAAGTTGGAGCGAGAAGCGTCGCATTTCCGGCAATCAGCACCGGCGTATACGGCTTTCCGCGTGAATTGGCTGCACCAATCGCCGTCACCAGCGTTCTTGATTGGCTTTGCACACATGGAGACCCTTCACCATTCAACGAAGTCATTTTTGTCTGTTTTGACGAAGATAACTACGAAATTCTCCAAGAAGTGCTGACACGACTCACTTAACCATTCTCACCACCGTGGAGCCATCGGAAAGTTCTTTGGACGCTCCCCATGAATGCCGTTTCGAGGAGCGATTCTGCGGGAATGCTCATATCACCCTCTCCCCGCTGTTATGTTGGCTCTGCCTCCCCGCGGCCTTTGCAGCGGCGCGGCGACCGACAGAAAGGCCACAGGACCCCAATGCCGGACACAGAACAGATCATTCGCCTCGAGGAAGTGTTCAAGATTTTTGGGCCCCAACCACGAGGCCGAGCATTTGATCTAGCCCAAGCAGGTGTGCACAAGAACGATGTTCAAAAACAATCCGGCCACGTCGTCGGACTCAGCAACGTTTCGTTCACCATTGGAAAAGGCGAAATCTTCGTTGTTATGGGACTTTCAGGTTCCGGTAAATCCACCGCTATTCGCACTGTCAACAAGCTTCACGACGTGACGTCCGGAGAGGTTTGGGTTGATGGGGTTGACGTCCAAACGCTTCATGGCAAAGAACTCCAAGCATTTCGGCGGGAAAAAATGGGAATGGTCTTCCAACACTTCGCGTTGTTTCCTCATCGAAACGTCATCGACAACGTCGCCTACGGTCTAAAGGTCCAAAAAGTCGATAGGGCTGAACGCGAAACGGCGGCCTTAGGGGCTCTCAGACTGGTCGGCCTTGAACCTTACGCCGATAACGCTACGAGCGAGTTATCGGGCGGGATGCAGCAACGAGTCGGACTTGCTCGAGCGCTGGCGTCGGATCCGGACATCCTGTTAATGGATGAAGCTTTCAGCGCCTTGGATCCACTGATTAGACGTCAGATGCAAGACGAGCTGATGGCAATCCAAGATGAAGTTCACAAGACAATCCTTTTCATCACCCATGACCTGAACGAAGCCCTCCGTATAGGCGACCGAGTTTGCATCATGAAAGATGGAGTGGTCGTGCAGATCGGAACCCCCGAGGAAATCCTTACTGAACCAGCCACGGGCTACGTCGCGGAGTTCGTACAGGACGTTGACCAAGGTCGAGTGATCAAGGTTGAGGAGGTGATGGTCCCCGCGGATCCGATCCTCGACAGCGCCGATTTTGAAGAAGTTCAGCGATCTGTCAGCGCATCCGGAGACCGACTCGTCGTCGACAACGCTGGGGTATGCGTTGGACTCGTCACCAAATCCGACATAGAGCGAGTGCAACGCCAAGGCACACCGACGCTCAGCAGTGCCATTCGCACAGATGTTCCTGTTGCCAACCCCGATCAGACTCTGAACGAACTGTATGCCGATGCCGGTAAAGGACTCCCAATAGCGTGCTGTGACCCCGCTGGTCGTCTGGTCGGGCGGCTTGACCCGACTGCAGTCCTCGAGGAACTGGGACGTGTTGAGGCTTTGGCTGATGCCTTCGAACGAGAGGTATACATGTGAAATCCCTATATGCAGCCGGTGGCGACGGACATTTTGTTGACCGCTCCGTCGGAAAGATAACCGACTTAGAAAAAGGCGATCAAGTCGCCGATGCGGTCGCTTCGGCCATCGAAATAATCGCGCTAATAGGGGTCTTTGCTATACCGATTTTGATGCTCTTCGGAGCGCTCAGGAACCGCCGAACTGCGACCATTGTCGGCGGAGCGTTAGCTCTGGCCGGGGTTGTCTGGTACCGCAGCATTGGTGATTGGGATCAACGACAAAATTCGATCCTGGACAAGTGGCAGATCCCCGTTGGTGACTGGGTCGAACAGATCACCATTTGGGTGGATCTCAACATGAAAGAAACACTCGCGGCCATCAAGTGGCCATTTCAGACGATGCTCGAAATCATCGTCGACGAGTGGCTCCTTGGATTGTCGTGGATGACTGTATGTTTGGCCGCGTTTTTTGCTGGTTGGGCATTTCGCGGCCTTCAGGTTGGAGTCGGATCCTTTCTGGGTCTCACCGTTTGTGGCCTCTTGGGCGATGAATATTGGAAAGAAACCGCTCGAACAATCGGCTTTATTGCCGTTGCGGTGATCTTGTGCGTGATCATCGGCATTCCCACTGGTGTTGCTTGTGGCAGAGTCGATGGCGTTTGGCGAATCGTGCGCCCGGTGCTAGACGCCATGCAAGTGGTGCACTCATTCGTGTACATGCTTCCATTCGTCTTTTTCTTTGGAGTGGGATTTGTATCGGCAACGATGGTGACGATGGTTTTCGCCCTGCCGCCCCTCATCCGGCTCACCAACCTAGGCATCCGGCAAGTGCCCGAGGACGTCGTGGAAGCGGCGCGGGCCTATGGCGCTTCGGAGAGACGTGTACTGACCGACGTTCAGCTACCACTCGCTCGCGCAGCGCTCATGACGGGCATCAACCAAACTCTCCTCTTAGCTATCTCCATGCTTGGAATCGCCGCAATTATGGGAGCCGGGGGACTCGGCAGGCTGCTGTATAGGGCGATTGCGAACCAAGACATAGCGCTTGCCGGTTCTGGTGGTCTTGCCTTCTTCATTGTTGCCGTAGTACTCGACCGGATGACACAACCCGACGACGGCGATCGGACTGGCCTTTTGGGGCGCATAGCTGCTGCATGGAAGAACACCAGAACGCCCGAGGAGTTGCTGCCGAAAGGCTCCGACAAACCACAGGTTTCAGTCGAAGAGGAAGATCTCGACGCTATCTACCAGTCATTGACGCCTCGGGAGCGATTCGCCATGCGTGGCGCGACCCTGGGAGTCATAGTCGGAGTCATTGGGCTGTTCTTGCCATGGAACAAAGGTGCCGGGTTCGTGTCGGCATATGCCCGAAATGCTGATCACGATCTAGTGGGCGCTAGCTTCAACGGGTTTGCGGCATCTGGCGGTTCTTGGTTCGGCTTCCTGATTCTCCTATCGCTCCTCACCGTCGCTTTTTCAATTTACGCGACGTGGAAAACACCTGGTCAGAGAAGCCGCTGGTTAGGGCCCGACGGCGCGGTGATATTCAGCCTTACCGGTTTGGTCGTCGCTGTTTCGGCGTTACTGGCCTCCGTACCTGACGAAGCAACGCAGTTCACCCGCTCCGCGGGGGTCTACATCACCTTCATCGGTTGCTTGATCGCCTCGGCTGGCGCTGTTGCGTGGGTTTGGAACGCTCCCATGGGAGCAAGGCGACCACTCGCGTCCGGCATCCGGGTGGGTCGTATCTTCGGCTTGGCGTTCGCGGTGCTGCTCATTGTGATTTCTGGCTACTCCGGTTGGACCTTCGATACCCGAGCCGAGTCGGTAATTGGACCCGAATTGCAGCTGCAACTTGATGCTATTCAAGCTCAAAGTGACGAAGCGGAAGCCCTCGGCGACAACGCCAAAGTAGGTAGTTTGGCCGCCGAATACACAGCACTCATCGCCAAGGCCCAGCGAACAGGTGATGTCATATATGACGGCTACTCCAATAAAGGAGCAGGACTTGGATGGCTTGGCTTGGCCGTAGGTCTACTCGCTCTTGTCGTCGCTATACCCGCCAGCGGATTCATCTCACAAGACGAACAATTTCTCTATCGATGGTGTTCCCTGGTATGCGGATTAGGGCTCGGCCTTCTCGCTCTTGGAATAGCGTGGGTCGCGAGCATCTCCCGTGTGGCTGATCCGAACCTCGTATCGGGCGTAGGAGCTATGTTTATGGCGTTTGCGGGCATCACCGGCGGCGCAAGTGTCAGGGCAACGTTGTCGGAGTTTGACCGAAAACAGGTCTATACATAGCCCCCTTTCCGCTCCGGATGCTGGGTTTTGGCCTTTTGTTGGACTAACCTGCTTGTCGCCGTCTGGAGTCGAATACTCGCGGGCGAATATCTAGGGACTCTAGGGAGGGCCCCCTTTATGAAGAAGAAAATAATGACGCGCGGTGTCGCTGTTGCGGCTGCTGCGCTCCTAATATTGGCCGCTTGCGGCAGTGACGACGACTCAGGCTCTGATAGCTCATCGGATGCTTCAGCTTCTGCGCCTGCGACCACAGAGGCAGCGGCGATGAACATGACACCTGGTGAAGGTGTGAGTGTCACGGTCGGCCGCGCTAGCTGGAGCACCGGCTACGTTCAAGCCGAAATTTACACAGCACTGATGCGTGAGCTCGGTTACACCGTCTCCGAGTCAGCTGACATGGAACTGGGTCCTCAAAACGCGTTTATGGCTATGGCTGAAGGCGACATGGACTTCTGGGCAAACACGTGGATGCCCGGCCACCAAAGTTGGCTCGACGCCGAACGTACAGACGGCTCACTAGTTGGTGAAGTTGTGAGCGTAATTGGTGAAGAAATGATGTCAGGTGGCCTCCAGGGCTATCTGATCACCAAGTCTTTCGCCGACGAGTACGGCATTTGGACCCTTGAGGATCTGGATAATAATGCTGACGCAATTGCTGCCTACGACGCGACCGATGCCAACCCGGGTAACGGAATGGTCGACATCATGGGCTGCCCAGAGGACTGGACTTGCGACAACATCATCAACTCGCAACTTGCCTTCGCTGGTTACAAGAACCTTCAACAGGTGAAGGCTGGCTACGACCCAATGTGGGCGCAAGCGGTTGACATGGTCAACGAGGGGCTACCTGTTGTTGCTTACACATGGACACCTTCGGCTTACATCACCCAGATCCGTCCGGGTGATAACGCCTACTGGCTTGGAATGGAAGCCATCTTGGATGACTCCAATCCAATGGGTCAAGACGGCGGTGAGGGCTGGGATCAGCGTCCCGGCACCGCGGCCATCAGTGAAGACCAGTGTCCTGCACGTAGCGCCGACGGCATGTGCCCCATCGGCTGGAAAGCCGCTGACATCCGGGCTGCTGCTAACAATGACTTCCTTGCTGCAAACCCAGCAGCGGAGGAGCTGTTGAAGCAAATAACATTCTCCGTGATGGAGATCTCGCTGGCGAACGTAGCGCAAGGAGAAGGTGCTGATCCTAAGGATCTCGCTGCCGACTGGATTGCGGACAACCGTTCTAAGGTCGACGGCTGGCTTGACGCCGCTCGCGCTGCCGCTGGCTGATAGCTGAATATTTCTGCTTCCTCCGGGGGCAGGACACATCGGAAGAGGGCGGAGCTCAGGCTCCGCTCTCTCCGCGTTTTGCTATCCAAGTTTCTGATGACTAGTTACTCTTCTTGCAAACGATTCAGGTGTAGCGTCGCCCCACTCCGGAGGGATCACATGAAACAACCCGACATCAGCCATAAGGTCCCCTACACACCGCCCGGCCATGTCTAAACGTGGCGCGCGTTCTACCCGGTCCAAGACTCGTGATCCAGTACAGGAACAACCCGATTGGAAGCAACCTCAGATGCGTTTCGAACCGCTCAGAGCTGTTTCCGATGACGAACTAGAGGCAATCCACCTTGCGTCCCTCGAGGTACTCGCGACCACTGGAATAGATTTTCTCGACGACCAAGCCAAAGAACAGCTGGCCGACGCGGGCGCAGATGTGTCGGGAAACCGTGTCCGATTCGATTCCGACCTCATCGAAGGCCTAGTGAAACTGGCTCCGTCTGAATTCTTACTTCACGGCCGCGAACCACATCGCGACCTCTTATTCGGGGGCAATCATCTGATTTTCACGTCAGTTGCAAGCCCGCCCTTCGTTACCGGCTTCGGCCGAGGCCGACGTGACGGCAATCGGGAGGACTATCGAAACCTCATCAAAATGGGGCAGGTGCTGAATTCGGTTCACACAGTGGCTGGTTACCCCGTTGAGCCCATGGACCTTCATCCATCGATCCGTCACCTCGAGGCCAGCTATGACATGTTGACCCTGTCGGACAAGGTGCCCTTCGTCTACAGCTTGGGAAAACAAAGAAACCGCGACGTCATCGAAATGGTCCGCATCGCACGCGGAGTCGATGCAAAAACCATGGACCAGCAGCCATCGCTCTACTCCGTCATCAACGCCAGCACTCCCCTGCGCTACGACGCTCCCATGCTTCAAGGCATACAAGAGATGTCATCGCGCAACCAACTCATTGTGATCACCCCGTTTACCTTGGCCGGCGCCATGGCACCAGTAACAATCGCAGGAGCGCTCGTGCTTCAAAACGCTGAGGCATTGGCAGGCGTGGCCTACACCCAAGTCGTTCGTAAGGGAGCTCCGGTCGCCTACGGCGGGTTCACATCCAATGTCGATATGCGCTCTGGGAGCCCGGCGTTCGGAACACCTGAGTACTGGAAAGCCTGCTTGATAGGTGGTCAACTAGCCCGTCGTTACGGTCTCCCCTACAGATCATCGAATGTCAATGCGTCCAACAGCGTCGACGCTCAATCAGCTTATGAAAGCACGATTGCTATCTGGGGTGCGGTCATGGGCGGGGTCAACTTGCTCCTCCACGGAACAGGTTGGCTCGAAGGCGGCTTGTTGACGTCCTACGAGAAGTTTGTGATCGATGCCGATATTTTGAACATGGTCACTGAAATGTTGCGCCCAATTACCGTCGATGACGCCACCTTGGCAGTGGAGGCCATCGCCGAAGTAGGGCCAGCCGGGCATTTCTTTGGATCGCCCCACACCCAGGAGCGTTACGAATCGGAACACTTTCAACCCATGGTTTCGAGTTGGAGTAACTATGAGTCATGGGAGGAATCCGGACGGTTGGAAGCCCATCACCGCGCCGAAGTCCTAGCCAAAACCATTGTGGCTGCCCACACTGAGCCTCCATTCGACCCAGAGCGTCGACGTCAACTAGACGAATTTCTGGCTCGACGCGTGGCAGAAGGTGGCGTACCCACCGATTACTAAGGAAAGCAACGAGTTGTGACTGATCTACCCAGCGAAACCCAAGTCATAGTCATAGGGGGTGGAGTCATTGGCGCCAGTGTCCTCTATCACCTGACTCAAGCCGGTTGGACTGATGTCGTTCTTCTCGAACGAACTGAACTTACCGCCGGTTCTACATGGCACTCCGCTGGTGGGATGCACACCCTCAATGCGGACCCCAACGTCGCCAAGCTCCAGCAGTACACCATTGAGCTTTACAAAGAGATCGAGGAACTATCTGGTCAAGACTGCGGCGTCACCGTCACAGGAGGGATAATGCTCGCCGACAACGAGCAACGCATGGACTGGCTCCGCAACGCCCACGCCCGCGGCCGCTATCTGGGTATGGAGACCGAACTGCTGTCGGTTGCCGAGGCCAAGGAATTGCTGCCGATTTTCGATGAACAGTTCTTTGTCGGCGCCATGTACGACGCCCATGAAGGACACGTCGATCCGTCAGGTGTGACCCACGCATTCGCGAAAGCAGCGCGACAGAATGGTGCTCAAATCTTCCGGGACACCTGGGTCCGCGACCTGGAGCCAACATCTGATGGCCGTTGGTCAGTTCACACCTTTAGAACAAGCACCGGGGAAGAACTCGACACAATTCGGTCCGCACACGTGGTTAATGCTGGTGGTTTGTGGGCACGCGAAGTCGGACGAATGGTAGGCCTCAACTTGCCAGTGCTCGCAATGGAGCACACATACATTCTGACCGAAGACCTCCCCGCTGTGGCGGACTACAACGCACGAACCGGTCACCAATTTCTTCACAGCATCGATTTCGGTGGCGAGATATACATGCGTCAGGAAGGCGGCGGCCTGCTTCTCGGAACCTACGAACACAATGGGAGGCCTTGGTCTCCGAACGAAACTCCTTGGGACTTTGGTATGGAGTTGCTCGCTCCGGATCTTGAACACATCGCGCAAAACCTCGACGTGGGTTTCGCCCATTTCCCCATCTTCGCGGAGGCCGGCTTGAAGCAGGTGATAAACGGCCCATTCACCTTCTCCCCTGACGGCAATCCACTACTCGGCCCTGTCAGAGGTTTACCCGGGTACTGGTGTGCGTGTGCCGTCATGGCCGGAATTTCCCAATCAGGCGGGGTTGGCCTTGCTTTGGCCAACTGGATGACCGACGGCGACCCGGGCTTCGACGTATGGGGTATGGACGTCAGCAGGTACGGCGATTTCAGCACCAGCGCCTACACGCAAGCCAAAGTCAAAGAGAACTACGCACGCCGTTTCCGGATCACATACCCGAACGAATTCCTACCGGTCGGCCGTCCACTGCAGACAACTCCGATACACGATCGCCTAGTCGATCTCAATGCCGTGTGGGGTGAGTCCTACGGGCTGGAAGTCGCCCAATGGTTCCAAGAGCCTGGGAAGACACCCACCGAAGATCTCACGTGGTACCGCTCCAACGCCTGGAAGTCGACCGCACAAGAGAGTCACGCCGTTCGGACTGCGGTCGGCATCACCGATACGTCAGGGTTTTCGAAATTCCAGTTCACCGGACCCGGTGCACGCGACTTTCTATCAAACTTGCTGGCCGGACGGATACCAGCCCCGGGCCGCTTGACATTGACACCGATGTTGAACGAAAACGGAAACCTGATCGGGGATTTGACGGTGGGCTGCGTTCCGCCATCACCAGGGCAAGCCGAAGGACCCTTTGGAACCATCATCGGAGGAAGTACCAGCAACACTGCTAGAGAGGAATCCTTTTATCTCTTTGGTTCTGGTATCGCCGAGCGGTACTACGAACGACACTTCGACCAAACTCTCACTGCCTGGGCAGGTGAACCCTGTTCCTACATCACCCGCGGGTACGAGCTGACTGGACTGTCCATCGCAGGACCCCAATGCCGCGAATTGCTTCAAAGGTGCGTCGAAAGCGACGTATCAAATGAAGCTTTTCCCTTCCTGAACTTCCAATCCCTAGAAGTGGGTCTCGCCCCGGTTCTTGTCGGCCGGCTGACATTTACAGGAGATCTGGGTTACGAACTTTGGATGCCGGCACGCTATCAGCGGTATTTGTTCGATCTTCTGATCGACGCGGGCAAAGACCTTGGGATCAGGCCGTTTGGTAGCTCCGCGTTGAACAGTCTGAGACTAGAGAAAAGCTTTGGCTCCTGGGGTCGCGAATATCGACCGATATATGACCCATTTGAAGCAGGACTTGACCGCTTCATCGACACGAATCGCAACTTCATCGGCGCCGAAGCGCTCGCAGCCAAACGCCCAGGCGGAACCACTAAAGCATTACGGACATGGACCGTCGACGTTCCCGACAACGACCAAGCTGCCGATGTTCTCGGTGACGAACCGATCTGGCTCGGTGAGACGGTTGTCGGATGGGTTACCTCTGGAGGCTATGCCCACAATTCCGCTTCCTCGGTCGCCATGGGTTATATCCCCGCTGAATTAGTCGACAGCACTGAACCATGGCAGATCGAGGTTTTGGGGATTAGACGCCGAGCCACGCTGCTCTCCGAACCACTCTTTGACCCCCTCGGAGAAAGGATGCGCGGTTGAAATGAAGGGCAAAAACCACACTCGCCTCAGTCAAGCGATACAAAAACATAGATCCTCTACCGCGATACATCGAGTCGGCGATGAATCAGCTGAGTTCATTCGTGCCGCTAATGAAGGACACCACATTAATCTTGGCCCCGGCGAGCCCTGTCTGACCGAGTGGAAAGCAGCGGGTTTGGATCTTCCTGACTTGCCAGCCATGCGCCAATACAGGCTCGAAAGGGTGGTCGCCCAATTACAGCGATTTGACTATGGGGGAATTCTCCTGTTCGACCCTCTGAATGTTCGGTATGCAACGGACAGTACCAATATGCAGTTGTGGGTCATGCATAACGGTGCACGCTACGCGTATGTGTCCGCGGACGGTTACGTCATCGTTTGGGACTACACGAACACAGAATTTCTTAACGGCCACTCTCATGTGGTCGATGAGGTGAGACCGGCGGTAGGAGTCAGCTATTTCTTGAACGGCCCACGGTATCCGGAGATTGCGGAACGTTGGGTTGAAGAGATCTATTCGGTAATCCTTCATCACCAATCACCCAACACACGTTTGGCAGTCGATGTTTTGCATGGACCTGGTCATCAACTGCTTGCCGATAAAGGCATAGCTGTCGGTTTCGGTTACGAGGTGATGGAGGAAGCTCGAAAGCTCAAAGGTGAGGATGAGATCAAGGCCATGCGTTGCGCCGTCCACGCGTGTGAGACAACTATGGAAGAACTTCGCCTCTCAGCTGTCCCCGGTATGACTGAGCGAGAGGTATGGGCTTTCTTACATGCTGGCAATATTCGCCGCGCCGGCGAGTGGATTGAAACCCAGTTACTGGCATCGGGGCCCAGAACCAACCCTTGGATGCAGGAAGCCAGTAGCAGAAAAATTCAGGCCGGGGACCTCGTGGCTTACGACACGGACCTTGTAGGGGCCTATGGCATGATGTGCGACATCTCTCGAACGTTCGTGGCCGGGAACACCCAACCCACCGCTCAACAGTCCAATTTGCACAGCATTGCATCAGAAATGGTCGCGACGAATACCCAACTGCTAACACCGGGACGCTCATTTCGCGAACTTACCTTTGAGTCGATGGTCCCCGACGTAGATCAATTCCGTCACTACTCGTGCCTATTTCATGGCGTTGGTCAATGTGATGAATATCCCAACATCTCCCTACCAGCAGCATGGGAGCAATTCGGGTACGACGGAGTGATCGAACCTGGGATGGTCTTCACAGTTGAATCCTTCGTGGCGCGTCGCGACGGAGGCGAAGGCGTCAAACTTGAAATCCAGACCCTGATTACCGAAGACGGAGCGGAACGACTCGATTTCTCCCCGCTTGATTTGGCGTTCTAGCCCTCGATGACATGTTCGATAAAGGCCTCAAGGGTTGTTCTTGCCTCATGAGGTGAGAGATTGCCAAACGCAGGAGAAATGGTGACGTGTTCCAGCATCGACTCCTCCTCCATTTGAACGAAATACTCTTGGACCTGCTGGGGGGTTCCGACGATCAAAGATTCCGTCGCTAACGCCATTTCTACATCACCCAGAAAGCTCGGCACGATAGTCGGCGGCCAAAGATCGTACTTTCTGAATAGTTTGGTCAGATTGGCATCAAAGTGCCGCCATGCTCTTTCCGCCACCTGAAGGGCCTCCTCTTGTGTCGCCGCTATGACTACCCTCCGCAATGTGGAGACAATCGGGGCGTAACCACCTGGCCCTTCGCTGGTCTGTTCGCTGCGAAACGCCTCGACGCGTTCGGGAAGCAACGCTGTCGGACCGGGAATAATGGTGCTGACACCCATCTGAGCGGCAGTTGAAGGGTTCCCCGGTCGCCACAACGGAGGGTGCGGTTCTTGAAACGGCCCAATTTCTAGAGGATGATCGCTAGCCGACCAGTACAAGCCCTCAAAATTAAATAGACAACCCAGACCTTCAGTGGTGGCGAGGTTCATAGCTGACAAGACAAACTCCAAAACCTCATTTGTCCGATCCAACGCCTCATCAGCGGGTACTCCCCAAAGGATCTGCTCAGGTGGGCTCACCCCTTTGCCAAACCCGATGTCAAGACGTCCTTCGCTGAGATGGTCGAGCATGCACAGTTCCTCATACAGCCGCATGGGTTCGTAGAACGGGAAGAGATGAACTAGGGATGAAATCCGGATGCGCTGTGTTGCTTGGATTACTGCGCCGAGAAAGACATTGATGCTTGGCGCTATGTCTAATGGCACGCTGTGATGCTCGGATTTGAACCAATGAGTGAACCCGCCCTCATCGGCGATGCGTGCCAATTCGAGATGATTGCGATACTGGGCCGAGATTTCAGTCTCCCCGTCGTTCTCGAGTTGATCAAAAATCCCGAAGCTTAACGATGACCTCATTCGAGGAGTTCCGGAAGGACCTGAGGTTGGGCCGAGGCAGTAACCCGGGCAAGGCCTCCATCAACGACCAATGTTTCTCCGGTCACATATCGAGATGCGTCACTGGCAAAAAACACTACGACATCGGCTATATCATCCCCGTATCCCCACCGCTTCAAAGCGATCTGTCCTTCCATGTCTTCAATGAGCCCAGGAACGGTGTTTCGACTCTCTTCCCAGATGGCGGTGGCGATCAACCCAGGAGCAATTGAATTCACTCTGACCCCATCCGGTCCCCAGTCTGAAGCTAACGCTCGAGTCATAGCGTCAACCGCCCCTTTAGTCCCGGCGTAAGCGACTCTCGCGCCGGGTCCACGTACTCCTGCCACCGAACTGACGTTGATTATTGAGCCCCCTCCCCGTTCTTTCATCGAGGGCGCCAGACCGATTGACAAGGTAAGGAGAGAACGGACGTTGACCGCGAAAACCAGATCAATCTCTTCCTCCGTTAATTTCTCTGGCAGGCGACGCATCGGAATTCCCGCGTTGTTGACGAGCACATCGATCCCTCCGACCTGATCCAACACGCTCCCCGCTAAATGAGTTCCGGCGCCCGACTCGGAGAGGTCGCATGGGATCACCAAAGGGGTATTAGTCAGATCAGCTGCGACCCGTTCCAAATCCGAAACGGTTCGACCGCTCAACACCACTTGGGCTCCACACCCGTCAAGGGCTCGAGCGCTTGCCTCACCAATTCCTCGGCTCGCGCCGGTAACTACTGCAACCTTGCCTGAAAGATTCAACATTCCTGCTCCGTTTTGGTTATTGGGTTCGAGGGCTCAGGGCCTATGCGCCTCTAAGAAATCAGCGAACTGTTGTGCCGCCATTTCCATCGCTGCGCCAGCCTTCCAGTCGCGAATGAGGGTCGCGTTTTGAGCTAACTCACTGACCGCTATCGAGGATTCGGAAGGATGGTACAAGTCGCTTCCTTCCATGACTAACAGCGGCGTTTCAACGGATCGCACGAAATCCTCGTCGACGTTGAAAAGAAAGTTGTCTGAACCGTACATATTCGTTTTGAACTGTTCCCAGTCGCTCTCAGATACCTCGGGTCGCTGGGGTCGTAGTTCCTGGGCCCATGCGTCGTACATGTCGAAAAAGGCTTCTCTGTTGCCGCTGAGTCCAATGGTTTGAAATAACACAGCGGCTGTCACTCGCTGCGGCGCACGCTCGATCAAACCCATCACATATGGTCCACCAATACACATGCCAGCGACGTGAAACCGGTCGATCCCTAAGTGGTCAAGCAACGAGAGTTGATCGTCCGCATAAGTCCCCCAACTGTGATCGGCGGCGATTGGGCCCTTTGACCGCCCCGCATTGCGTTGATCCATCGCTATGACACGAAAGTTATCGCTCAGTTGATGAATCGGATTCCAAGGCGTCGACTCCCAAAACGAAGCCTCCGATTTCATTCCCCCAGGTGCTATGAGAAGCACCGGAAAGCCGCTTCCGTAGTCATCAAAGTGGAGTTCAACGTCACCAGAAATAAAACTAGACATACCGATATTGTTACACGTCGGTATTCTCATCGGTGATGTTGCTACTAACTGGTGCCGATGGCGAACCGTGCGCTCTCCATGATTTCGGCGGCGACGGCCCACCTCTGCTGCTGACACACGGTAACGGTCTGAACGCTGGCATGTGGGCGACCGTCGTACCCGTACTTAGAAAACACCGTCAATGTTTCGGCTTGGATTTTCGTGGCCACGGCGCATCACGAATCAACCAACCCCCTTTGGATGTTGACAGGTCACGACTAGTCGACGAAATCCTCAATGCCGTTGCGGCGATCGGCAACGATCAAATTGATGCGGTGGGACATTCCCTCGGAGGTGCAACCCTCATTCGCACTGAGTTGGAAAATCCGGGCACGTTTAGACGGCTCTGGTTGTTCGAGCCCGTGATGGTCCCCGACGGGCATGAGCGCCCTGCCGGGGATCATCCTCTAGTTGAGGCTGCTCGGCGACGACGAACCGAATTCTCTTCTCTAGAGGACTTCATTGAACGTCTCTTGAGTAAAGCTCCTTTCGGTGGCTGCGAGGAAACCGCAGTAAGGGCCTACGCTGAGCTCGGCACCTACTCATCTGGGGACGGTGTACGCCTCAGCTGCTCGGGCGACACGGAGGCACGGATCTTTGGTTCGGCGACAACAACCGACTTCACGTCTTTGGGGTCCATCAACGCACCGGTGGTCGTAGCGCGAGGCGAAGCTGTCGCCCCCGGCAACGAACTACCTCCTGAAATGGCCGCACCAATAGCCTCCCACCTTCGATTCGGAGAACTGTTACCAATGGAGGGCTTGACCCATTTTGGCCCAATGGAAAACGGAGAGGCTGTCGGGCACGCGATACTTCGCCACCTTGTGTAAAACGCTAGGCCATAGCTGGCAATGAATCTGGGTCTATGTCATACAGGTCAACGACATTGCCCCAGACCATGGCCTCTCTCTCGTCATCTGGTACGTCCGCCAAAATGTCATCGAGAATTGGTCGAGAATTTGGCCATATCGAGTCATGGTGGGGGTAATCGTTACCCCAAAGCAGGTTTGTGACACCAATCGCGTGACGAGTGGCAATGCCTTCTTCGTCGTCCTCGAAGGTCACCCAAAAGTTGCGGTCAAAATATTCCGAAGGTTTCATTGTCAAACCGTCCGCTAACTCCCAAGGGGTCCGGTACGAGGCGTGATCCAAGCGCTGCAAGGTATGCGCAACCCAACCCGTTTCGTATTCGCTAATGACGAACTTCAGTTCGGGGAAGCGTTCCACTACTCCCCCACAAATGAGATCGATCATTGTGTTGACTGCTGTCGTGTGAGCCAGCGTGTATCCCTTGAGGTGGCCACCGGGAGTGCCCCAATGTTTGGGGAGGCCGCCATCTAACGTCTGGCCGGTGAAAATATGCATCGTGAGGGGGACGCCGTATTCCTGAGCCCGCGCCCAAAACGGATCGAACGCAGGGTCGTTGTAAGGCAGGGAGGGGTCAACGTGGGTCGGAATAGCAAACCCTCGGACTCCACGTTCCGCTGAACGGTCGATTTCGGCTATTGCACGATCCACATCGGGCAGAGGCAAACACCCGATACCAATCAGGCGATCCCGATCAACAGAGCAATAGTCCAAAACCCAGTCGTTGTGTTGACGAAATGCCTGATCCCTCACTTCGGGGTCGGGGATGGCAAAGGTGAACATGCTGAGGCTTGGGTACATCACCTCGCCAACAATCCCATCTGTGGTCTGTTCCTCCAAGCGCGCAACCGGGTCCATGACCCCGGGATTGAAACCGTCGTAGCCCATGGCAATTCGTTCATGGGTCGCAGGGTCGTCGAGGCGCGCTCCCGCTATCCCCAGTCGACCTACGGGAAGCGTTTGCATCCCTCCCGGGAGTACCAGCCACGTTCCCGGTTTTCCCTGATAGTCCTTTTCGATAAAAGGCGCCCGTTCACCAAATTTGTCCGTCAAACCGTCATAGATTTCGGCTGCCTCGACCACATGGGAGTCACATGAGTAGTAACGCATAAATTCCCCTTTTAAGCCCCTACTGGGCTGATCTTGGTAAGTGAAACCGTAGCAGCACCGCGAGGGGGATTTTCTGACAGTTCCTCGCGTGGCCGCAATCCGTCATCAGCTAGATGAGATCAGGCCCACATCTCTGTCAAACGAGCCATCTCAATTGATGCGATAGCTGCCTCTTCCCCAACGTTGTGTAGACCCGGCCCTTGGGAACGTTCCATTGCTTGCTCTGTAGATTCAACCGTCAGAACGCCAAAAGCTATGGGCACCGCCGTCTCCAACTGGACCTGTTGGATTCCCGCAGCGCACCCCTCGGACACGATTTCGTAATGGGTGGTTTCTCCCCGCACCACTGCTCCAACAGCAACGATCGCATCAACATCACCCGAAGACGCAACAGCACGGCACGCCATCGGCAACTCAAAACAACCAGGAACGGAAACTGGACCCACCACTGTCGCACCAAAAGCTGTCAAGCCGCGATCGGCCCCCGCGACCAGCCGTTCAACTATGGATGTGTTCCATCTCGCATGAACAATCGCTATTTGGAGTCCGTCACCACTTAATTCCACTGGCGCAGTTGCACGGTTATCGCCGGTACCCATACACCAAACTCTAGAGAACCTTGGCATGGGTTGCTATTAGCGACCTATCGTCTTTCTGTGATTCTCAGTTCCGAGCACAAGGCGATACGTGAGGTTGCACGCCAATTCGCCCGTACCGAGATCGAACCCAATGTCCGGTCATGGGAAGCAAGTGGAGGTCCACCGAAGAGCCTGTATCAATCCATGGCAAGTGTCGGGCTTATGGGTATGACGATCGATCCTGTCTATGGGGGTTCAGGTCTGGACTTCGTCTCCTATGCAGTTGCTATGGAAGAAATCGCCGCTGTAGACGGTGGTATTAGCAACATGATGTCGGCGAACAACTCACCGGTAGCCCTCGGCATCGCTACCCACGGTAACTCGGATCAAAAGGAACGGTTTTTGCCGAAACTCTGTTCGGCGGAATGGCTTGGTTCATTTCACTTAACCGAGCCCCACACCGGTTCGGATGCCTCGTCCATCTCTACCCGAGCGATCCGAGATGGCAACGAATATGTCATTGACGGACACAAGGCATTCATAACCGCAGGTTCAACTTCGGACATTGCGATGATCGTCGCCGTGACCGACCCAGAGGCAAACAAGCCCGGAATCAGCGTTTTCGTCACGCCCACAGATAACCCTGGTTATCAGGTACTCAACACTGAACGGAAACTCGGTCATAAAACTAACGATCTGTGCCAGGTGCGTTTCGATTCGATGCGTGTTCCGGCAACGGACCTACTCGGTACCGAGGGTCGTGGTCTGAGCATCGCTCTCGGGGGTCTGTCCTTGGGTCGGATAGCAACAGCTGCACAAGCCGTAGGTGGTGCGCGGCAGGCATTGCAGCTGTCTCGCGATTACGCCTCCCAGCGAGAAACATTTGGGAAACCAATCATCAAACACCAGAACATCGCTTTCACTCTCGCCGAAATGGCAACAGAGGTTGAGGTCGCTCGTCAGATGTACCTGCACGCAGCAGCGCTTCAAGACGCGGGAAGCGACTCCGCTACTGCTGCCTCGATGGCGAAACTATTTGCGTCTGAAATGGCGGAACGCGTGGCTTCCAAAGCAATTCAGATTCACGGCGGTGCGGGCTTTCTCGAGGATCACCTTGTCGAGAAGATCTTTCGCGACGTACGTGTCTACCAGATCTACGAAGGGACCTCAGAGGTTCAAAAGATGGTGATTTCGCGCAACCTCGATTCCCTCGAACTGTGATCATCGTTCTCTGCCCTAGGCTCGAACCATGACGCGGATTCGTCTTGCAGCCGATATCGGTGGAACATTTACCGATATTGCACTTGAGACTCCTGACAACCTTCACACCACCAAAGTCCTCACCACCCCTCAAGAGCCTGCAACAGCGGTACTTCAGGGAATAGAGGATGTCTTGATCGAGGCCAAGCTTCTCGCTAGCGACGTTGACGTATTCGTGCACGGTACGACTCTTGCCACAAACGCCCTGATCGAAAGAAGCGGCGCAGTTACAGCACTACTCACAACTGCAGGTATGCGCGACTCCGTTGAAATGGCGCACGAAAACCGATTCGAACAATACGACTTAGCTATGACACGACCGGAACCCCTTGTCCCCCGAGACCTCCGCTTCGGCATACCCGAAAGACTGGATTCAACAGGCCGCGTGCTTCGGGATTTAGAGATCAGCGAACTCGAAGAATCGATTCGCGCCATGAAGGAAAGCGCCGTCGAAAGCGTTGCCATCGGCTTCCTCCACAGTTACATGAACGCGGAACATGAGCAACGAGCAGCTGACTTTGTGCGAGCTCACTGGCCGGATGTCGCTATCTCCCTGTCCAGCGAGGTGTGTCCGGAGATCCGAGAATACGAACGTCTGTCAACGACATGCGCCAATGCCTACATCCAGCCCTTGCTCACCCGTTACTTGGAAGATCTCGAATCTCGTAGACGCTCATTAGGAATGACTTGCCCAATGCTCCTAATGCAATCGGGCGGAGGACTCGGAACGCTCGAAGACGCTCTTCGTTTCCCTGTCCGGCTCGTCGAAAGTGGACCCGCCGGAGGAGCGTTGTTGTCTGCTGAATTGGCCCGCTCCTTCGAACTGGACAAGGCCTTGAGTTTTGATATGGGCGGAACCACAGCGAAGCTCTGCATCATCAACGGCGGCCACCCCCGAACGTCACGAGAGTTCGAGGTAGGACGCGAATATAGGTTCCTATCGGGCAGTGGATTGCCTTTGCGCTTACCAGTGATCGAGATGGTCGAAATCGGTGCCGGTGGATCATCGATCGCTCAACTTGATGAGTTGGGGCGCATCGCGGTCGGTCCAACTAGCGCCGGCAGTGAACCCGGCCCCGCTTGCTACGGTCGAGGCGGCAAGGCACCGACAGTCACCGACGCTGACGTTGCCTTGGGTCGTATTCTGCCTGACGGCTTTTCGGACGGCGACCTCAACTTTTCCAAGGAAGCTGCGATTCAGGCAATTGCCGGAGCACTCACCGGCGAAGGTTCTTTGGACACCCAGTTGGCGGCCATCGGAATCGTGGAGACGGTTGACGAAAATATGGCCAGCGCGGGGCGGGTCCACGCGATCGAGCAAGGATGCGACATCACCGACGGTACCCTGATCGCGTTTGGCGGAGCAGCTCCCCTCCATGCCGTCCGTGTCGCTGAGAAACTCGGTATTTCCGACGTGATTGTTCCCAGCGGAGCGGGCGTCGGTTCAGCAATTGGTTTTTTGCACGCTCCCGCATCCCACGAAAATGTCAGAACGCGGTACGTCCATCTGGATACACTCGACGTTAACGACCTCACCACAATGCTTGAAGAGATGCTCCGCGAATCGGAACAAATTGTGCGTCGAGCCGCTCAGGGTTCAGAGTTGACCCAAAGCGCTAAGGCATTCATGCGATACGCGGGTCAGGGCCACGAAATAACTGTCGACCTCGATCTCGACGAGATTCTCTGCACTCCTCAACCGGACGCCGCCCACCTTCAAAAGGTGTTGGAAGAGGCATTCGTAGACGAATATCGGCGCCTTTACGGACGCGAAATCACTGGACTGGGGGTCGAGACCTTGAGCTGGGTTGCGACCGTGAGCTCACCGCCACGAGTACCGCCGCTTGAAAATTCGGACGCCCCAAAACGGACGATCACAGATTTGCAGACAACCATGGCAGCTGATTCTGCAACTGCGACAATGACACCGACGTCAATAGTCCGCCGTGGCGATCTTCAAGGCCTCTGTGTCGAAGGCCCCGTCCTCATCACTGAGGATCAGACCACTACCTTCGTTCCAACGTCGTATCGCGCATGGCTGACAGAAAACGGACATCTTCGAATCCAAAACCAAACCGTGTTGTCCGACGACACCGATACCAATCGCTCCCAAGCTTTAGAAATTCTGAATAGAGACATCATGTGGAACCGCCTGATCGCGGTGGTACAAGAACAGGCCACCACCCTCGTCCGGTCCGCATTTTCGACTTCTACTCGCGAAGCGGGCGACCTCTCCGCAGGGGTCTTTGATCCACAGGGCCGGATGCTGGCTCAATCGGTGACGGGCACACCAGGTCACGTCAATTCGATGGCTGCTTCTGTCGGCCATTTCTTGGACGAGTTTCCTGTTCACGCGATGCGACCTGGTGACATTTATCTGACTAATGATCCCTGGAAGGGAACCGGCCACCTTTTCGACGTTGTCGTCGTTACACCCGTGTTCCGTGGGGACCGAGTAGTGGCACTTTTTGCTTTCACAAGTCATGTGGTCGATATCGGCGGAGTTGGTTTTAGCTCGGCTTCTCGTGAAATCTTCCACGAAGGCCTGCAGTTGCCAATCATGCGATTCGCCGCAGAGGACGTATTTGACCCCAACGTCGTGAAAATCATTGAGACCAATGTTCGAGACAGCGTCCAAGTCATGGGTGACATATATTCGCTCGCGGCGTGCAACCGGGTCGGTGCGCTGCGTCTCATTGAGATGATGGACGAGTACAACCTCGACGATCTCGATGAACTGGGCGACTACATCATCGATACCTCTCGCTCAGCAATGCTCAAAGAAATAGCGACCCTCCCCAGAGGAACCTGGAGATCCTCCATGAGGGTCGATGGTGTCGACACACCTCTCGACATCGTGACGGAATTAGAGATAAACAAAGACGGGATAGCTGTTTCCTTCGAGGGAACGAGCAGCGTGCAACCTCACGGCATCAACGTCCCCATGTCTTACACCGACGCATATACATCGTTCGGTGTGCGTTGCATTATCGGCCCAAACATCCCGAACAACGCGGGTTCTCTCCAAGTCATTGCAGTCTCGGCACCCTCTGGGTGCATCCTGAACGCCCCTCGTCCGGCAGCAGTGAACATCCGCCACGTCATGGGCCAAATGCTTCCAGATGCGGTCTACGGCTGCCTTACCCAAATTATTCCGGAAAGGGTTCCCGCTGAAGGAACTAGCTCCCTGTGGAATCTACTGGCAAGCGGCTCCTGGGATGACGACTCCGATGGGACATTCATGATGATGAGTTTCAACTCAGGGGGCGCCGGAGCACGTCCAGGTCAAGACGGTTTGTCGGCAACCGCTTTCCCGAGCGGCGTGCGCAACATGCCTGTTGAAATCAACGAAGTTGTCTCCCCACTCATCTTTTGGCGTAAAGAGTTCCGCCCAGATTCAGGAGGTGACGGACAATTCCGAGGCGGTTTAGGACAGATTGTCGAACTTGGCCACAGAACCGACGGGGAGTTCCTTTTCAGCGCAACTTATGAGCGGGTGCAGCATCCGGCTAGAGGACGCCAAGGCGGATCCGACGGTTTACCTGGGCGCCTCAGTCTCGACGATGGAACCGCGGTCCCTGCGAAAGGAAACACGTTGGTACCTGCAGGACGCCACCTGATCGTAGAGTTTCCAGGAGGAGGGGGCTTGGGAGACCCTGAGCACCGAACCAAAGAAGCTCGACATCGCGATAAGAGATTAGGGTACGTAACGTCTTGAGCTTTGGGGGAAGCGACATGACACAGGCCGAGGAACAGTTGCCGCTTAGCGGGATAAGGGTCTTTGAGTTAGGGATAGCTATTGCTTCACCCTTCTGCGGCAGATTGATGGCCCACTTCGGCGCGGATGTGCTCAAAATTGAGTCGCGGACGAGTCCCGATGTAGTGCGTTTGCTTGGCTCCGCTTGGTTGAGGGACAGAGAAGACCTCGCTTCCATCGCCGGAGATACCAGCCCGTACGTCTCCGAGATGAACGCCTCAAAGCGTAGTGTTGGTCTAGAACTCAAGACTGAACAGGGCAGAGCGACGGCAATGACCCTCATCGCCGAATGCGATGTGTTCTTGGCTAACTTCGGTGCTCGAGCACTCGCTGATCTCGGTTTCGACTACGAGGCTGTCAAGGCAGTCAATCCCGAAATCGTCTATGTACAACTACCTGGATTTGGCAGCAACCCGGAGATGCCCTATTACCCGTTCGTCGCCTGGGGCCCCAACCAAGCACCCCTTGTCGGAATGGATGACTTCACCGGCCATAGCGATGATCCCCCTGCTGGCATAGCGACGGTCGCCCCACCCGACTACATGTCAGCTTTGCATGCGGCAATAGCCACACTCACCGGACTAGAGCAACGCGACCTCACCGGGAAAGGAGTTCACGTCGACATCAGCCAATTCGAAACCACTTTGGCGTTACTTGGACCATTCGTCATGGACTATGACCTAACTGGAACCGTATACAGCCGAATGGGAAACCGTTCAATGTGGGGTGCACCACAAGGCGTCTACCCCTGCGCTGGGGACGAACGGTGGATAGCCATTAGCGCCTCCGACGAAGATGATTGGGACACCCTACGGGAACTCGTCGGGGACGCCATTGATTCGAAATTCGACGACCCCAGCCTCCGTCTCGCTCAACAAGACGAGTTAGACGAACAATTAGCGACATGGACCGTCAACTTCCAGGTAGAAGATTTGGCTCACCGTCTTCAAAAACATGGCATCGCAGCTCATACAGTTTCAACCAATGAAGATCTGCTACACGACACCCATGTCATCAGTCGGAACTGGTACCAAGTCGCCCCGTCAAAGCGGCTGGGAAGAGACGTATTCAGCGGCAGCGCCGTCAAACTCGACGGCACTTCAGGAACGTGGTCTCACGCAGGGCCATCCATGGGTCAACACACCCGCGAAGTACTGCGCGAGCTCGCTGGGCTGAGCGATGTCCAAATTGATGAACTGGTCGAGACAGCCGCCGCATTCGAGCCAGTTGATCCTGAAACAGTGACGACACGGCCCTGGGATGATTGGATCCATATGTTCCTCCCCGGCGTCGAGGATGCGAGGGACCTCTGATGAGCGGGCCCTATACCGGCATAAAGGTGATCGACACCACCGGCCTTACCGGTGCCTACGCAACGCGACTCTTCGCCGGACTGGGCGCCGAAGTAGTTCGACTCGAACCTCCCGAAGGGTCCTCACTGAGGCGATTGGCACCGTTTGTTGAGACACTCGAACCGCCAGAAAATAGTTTGTGGTGGAACTACTTGGCTATGGGCACACGAAGCGTTGTCATCGACCCAGGAGATAGCGCCTCTCTTGCACAGGTCGTGTCACAAGCAGACGTAATTTTCGAAGATCAATTGCCCGAAAATGCAATGTTTCCCGACGAAGCCGTGAACCCCGCAACTATCCGAACCCGGATTCTCCCATTCGGACTGACCGGTCCAAAGCGGGGCTGGCAGAGTTCCAATCTCATTGCATGGGCAGCCTCAGGCATCCTCTACACCACAGGCTTTACGGACCGCGCACCAGTTGCGCCCGCAGCCCCGGTGCAACTGATTTGTCACGCGGCGGGCGCATCGGCCCTGGCCGGAACTCTCCTTGCGTTACGTTCCAAAAGACTTACCGGCAATGCCCAAAACATTGAAGTCTCAATGCAGGAAGCCGCCCTAGCTATCGCACCCGAAACAGGCGTCCCGATGCTGTTGGATGACAGGGTTCATCGGCAACGCACAGGTAATCGGAGGGACTTAGGGCGCCCCTTCGGTCTTTACCCGTGCAAAGACGGGTTCGTTTCACTGATCGTGCTTATGCCCAGACACTGGCTTGCTATGGCTCAGTGGGTGGCCGAAACCACCGGCAACGAAAGCATCACCGAAGCTGTCTTCGAAGACAATGCTGTGCGCATTGAAGCCAAGGACCTGATTGATGAATGGGTTGAAGAGCTGACGACTCAGGGAACTCGCCTTGAACTTTTCGAAGAGGGACAACGACGAGGAATACCGATTACGCCTGTCAATACAATTGATGCCCTGGTCGACGATCCCCACCTCAAGGCCGCTGGATACTGGTCATCGACCGAACTCCAAGATGGCACGGAGGTGACCGTTCCCGGTGCACCCTTTAGGACAAATGCTCAGTGGTGGTCGACAAGTCGCGCCCCGCTTCTCGGAGAACACACCGGCTTGTACCTCACTTAGGGATTATCCGACGAGGTTGAATTTCATCCCACACACCTCGATTGTCCCTTGGTCACAAGCCAGCCCGAAATGCTCCGCTCGCTCTATTAGTGTCACCGGATCCGAGGCGTGGACGTCTATGCCTCGAAGCCCTTCTGGCCGTCCGTCTGACGGAGTGACGAATCGAACCGGGCCATCTGTAGTTGAAATGCTCGGCTGTCCGTCGGTCACGCCGACTTCTTGCTGGAGCAGGTCACCCCACCGCCTCGCCAACTGGTCCGGTTCAGGGGTCTGAATCTCAGCCCCGATAATCGCGTCGATCATGTCGGTATTCCGATGTTCTTTCCAGTCCTTTTCGACGGGCCACCAGTCACCGTCGACCGCTTCCTCGTTTTCACACCATCGCAACTCGACGAGGCAGCCAGGGAGATCCTTCGGATGTACATGGATAGCGTCGCTCTCGCTCTCGCTGATATCGCCGCCAGCTACGAGCCGCACCCCCAGGTCGCCCAAATGAGTTAGGTGCGACTCATAATCCGAACGCTTCACCTGAAAGAGCAACATATAACCGCCCGGACCGCTTCGGCGTTCGATGTAACGTCCCCCTGCCGACGCCGGACCGGGTTCCAACGGTGTCACCAGCTCTAGGAACTGATTACCGATCGGCATCACAAAGTTTTTGAGGCCGAAAATGCTCACCCCAGCCTCATGACCTGGCCTGTGTCCGGGATCCCTGTACGCCACGTCAAGGCCGAACACTTCCCGCAAAGCCTGTTCTGTATGGTCGTACTGATCCCCGACCATCGCTACTTGACGAAGTCGCAAATCCATCACAACACCTTAAAACCTATCTCCGGGCGTTGTAGCTGCCCGCAGGTCCCGGACATCAAAATGGTGCCTGGTTGAAACCCCCTATGACCAAAGAGATAGGCCGGAGAGAACAGTCTATAAGTGCCAATTGTCCGTCTTTAATGGCGCAGCGGTGTCGCTACATCTGAGAGAAACAAGTCGACCTCTCCTGGCGACTCCGGATTCCCGAAATCCAACACGAAGTGTTCGAACCCCGCGTTAATCAAGTCATGCAGCATGTCTGCGAACGCAGTTGCTTCTTCCCCGGTTCGAGGCAACGGCTTCTCAATGGTGAGTGAAAATTGAACATCTGCTCGCTCACGACCGCACCGCTCTAACTCTTGGATCATTACGTCCCGCTTCCGGATCAGGGACTCTTTGTTCCCCCTCCAAACGGTGTTCCAGATATCTGCGTGACGAGCCGCTAACGGTATGCCCACTTGTTCGCCCGACGTTCCGACGCAGATTGGCGGCGCTGTTTCAGGCAAGGGTGGTGCAGCTGCTCCATCAATCCGAAAGAACTCACCTTCGAAGTGTGGCTCGTCCTGTGACCACATCAACCGGCAAATAGTTATCGTTTCCTCTAGCTGACTGAATCGAACACTTGGTTTCGGGAATTCATATCCGTATGACAAGTACTCCTCTTCTCTCCACCCTGCGCCGATGCCAAGGATGAAGCGGTTGTCACTCAAATATTGAAGAGTGCTGGCCATTTTCGCTGTCAGAGCAGGTGGCCGATACCCGACTCCCAGAACATGGTGACATAAATCAATATCAGGAAATTTTGCCGCACACCAAGTCAGGGTCGTCCACGCTTCAAGAAACGGGTCCGTCTTCTGATCAAATCCATAAAAGTGATCCGCTATCCACAAACTGTCAAAATGCGGAGTTACCGCAGGAAGGATGTGGTCACACTGATATTGGACGATTGGTTGGTATCGGCTCCACTGGTTCCCGATCACCGGAGACAGCCAGCCGAACCTCAGACCCCGAGAACTAGTTCCCACCTTGAGACCTCTCGCTCAGGGGCACTACGTCAGCTCCGGACGGTCGTACGCCAACCATGGGGGTCGTCGCCACTGCCATTCTGAATCGCCACCAGACTTTCTCTGAGCCGCAGCGTGTTGCTTCCGGGTTCACCATCTCCGAAAACGATTTTCGAATTCCCCCGCAGCATGGTTCCAACGGGTGAAAGTACAGCAGCAGTCCCGGACAAAAATGCTTCACCACGGCCCGCCCAGTTCTCGAGCTCGTCCAACTCAATCGGCCGTTCTTGTACCTCGTACCCCAAATCTTCGGCTAGTGCTATCACGGAGGAACGCGTAACACCGTGAAGAAAGGAGCTGTCCAGCTGTCGCGTCACAACACGGTCATTATCCGCGAGAAAAAAATTGGCGGCTCCCGTTTCCGTAATGTCGCCACCAGTTGCAAACAAGATTTGATCGACTGCTGCGTTCTCCGCCATCGCATCCAAGGTGGGCGATAAGGCCATCGCATAGTTGGCACCCGACTTAACCATGCCGAATTGAGGGGTAGTGCGTGGAATCTCCTCCTCCACCAACAAAGTCAATGGTCTCACCCCACCTTTGAAATAGTCACCGACCGGGCAGTTCACGATGTACAGCAACGCCTCAGACGTGGGTGTCGCCGCCGCTCCAATGTTCGGTTCGGTCCCAATGAGAGTTGGTCTGATGTACAAGGAACCAGGTGGAGGTGGAACCTCCCCAACATTGGCTTCGACCGTGTCTACGATCATCTGCCGTAAAACTGCGGCGTCTAACGCGGGCAACCTCAAGAGCTCCGCGCTCTGACACATGCGTGCAACATGGTCATCAAGACGAAAGATTGCAAGCGAACCATCAACTTGCCAGTGAGCCTTGAGGCCCTCGAATATGGCGCTTCCATAATGAAGGGCGTGGGCCGCTGGACTCAAAGAAAAATCGCCGTAGGGCTCAACGTTGCCGCCATATTCATAGACGCCGTCCTTTGTGGGGGCGGTTGTCATCCAGTCACAAAACACAGTGCCGAAGGGCACCGTCATCGGATCCGGTTTCTCACTCATGGCAGCTCCCTCTGAGTTTGAGACTCTACCGCAATGCGGAGAAGATCAAATCGGATTTGCCGTCGATGCCCCACTCGATAGGACTTTGGTCCGCTCTGTCCCCTACGTTGTGCATATGACACAACTCTCTCAGTCCGTCCAACTTGAATTTGACGGCGACATCGCGATCATTCGCGTCGATAATCCACCTGTCAACGCACTCAGCCACCATGTCAGGCAAGGTCTCCTCGATGGCATGAAACAAGCAGAGGAGAGCGATGCCGCGGCCATCGTGCTCATTTGCGATGGGCGCACCTTCATAGCGGGGGCAGACATAACGGAATTCTCCGGGCCTCCGCAACCCCCAAGCCTTCAAGAGGCACAAGACGCCATGGAGAATTGCTCAAAACACGTCGTAGCCGCGGTCCATGGAACCGCTCTCGGTGGAGGGCTAGAAGTCGCGTTGTGCGCCCATTACCGCGTGGGTGTTGCTTCCAGCCAATATGGTCTTCCTGAAGTAAAGCTGGGCCTTTTGCCCGGAGCCGGCGGGACTCAACGGTTACCCCGTATCACCGGCGCATCGAAAGCGCTAGAGATGATGACAAGCGGCGACCCCATCTCCGCCGACGAAGCACTTGCTTGCGGGCTCATTGATGAAATCATCGAAGACCTGGAACAGGGCGCTATCGACTTCGCCCGTCGCGCTGTTTCTGAAAAGATGCCCTTGCTTCGAATTCGAGACAGAAATGAAAAACTTGCCGACACCCCTACGTCGTTATTTGAAGACTTTCGCGCCGGAATAGCCCGAAAGACGAGAGGATTTCTTGCCCCGGAATATAACGTCCGCTGCGTTGAAGCAGCCGTGGGTCTTGACTTTGAAGCAGGTCTGGAAAGAGAACAAGAGCTGTTCCGTGACCTAATGAAGGGAACACAGTCCAAAGCCCAGCAGTACTACTTCTTCGCCGAGCGCGCCGCTTTGAAGATACCGGGCCTTCCAAAGGAAACGAAGTCTCTCGACGTCCATCGCTGTGGTGTGCTGGGGGCAGGAACGATGGGGGGTGGCATCGCTATGAATTTCGCGAATGCCGGAATCCCGGTGACCATCGTTGAAAGAGATGCGGAATCCCTAGAACGCGGCCTTGGCATTGTTCGCTCCAACTACGAACGGACAGCGGCACGCGGAGGTATCTCCAGTGACGATGTGGAGAGTCGCATGGGCCTCATCTCAGGATCAACAGACATGGGCGACTTTGCCGAATGTGACCTCATCATCGAAGCGGTGTTTGAGAACATGGAGCTCAAGAAGTCCATTTTCGAGCAGTTGGATCAGATCTGTGCGGAAGGGGCAGTCCTGGCATCAAATACTTCAGCTCTCGACATCAACGAAATTGCTTCCGCGACGAGTCGTCCCGATGCCGTGATAGGAATGCATTTCTTTTCGCCGGCCAATGTCATGAAGATGCTGGAAGTGGTTCGCGGCGATGAGACCTCTGATACGGCAATTGCCACAGCAATGGCCATTGGGCGCAGGATCGGAAAGACACCCGTACTGTGCGGCGTTTGCCACGGTTTCGTGGGTAACAGAATGCTGTTCATGCGTGGAATCGAAGCCGAGAAAATGATTCTCGAAGGTGCAGCGCCCTCTCGGGTGGACCGGGTGTTGTTTGATTTCGGCCTTCCCATGGGCCCGTTCGCTATGAGCGATCTCGCTGGTTTGGACATTGGATGGGACGAAACAACTTCCTCGAGTTCGACTGTTCGAGAACTTCTCTGCGAAAGCGGTCGCAGGGGCCAGAAAAACGGTCGCGGCTATTACACCTACGACCCGGACACAAGAGCCTCTACTCCTGACCCCGAAGTGGAGGAGATCATCAAAAGGTTCGCCGATCAGCAAGGCATCACACGCCGCGAAATTTCAGACCAAGAAATCCTTGAGCGTTGCCTTTACCCCATGGTCAACGAGGGGGCAAAGATCCTGTCTGAAGGAATAGCGATTCGGGGCAGCGACGTCGACGTTGTTTGGATCAACGGTTACGGCTGGCCGATGTATACGGGCGGTCCAATGTTTTGGGCGGACACCGTCGGCCTCAAAGAGGTGGCCGAACGCATTAACCATTACGCATCTACAATCGGGGGCGAACATTGGTCGATATCACCCCTTATCGAACAACTCGTTTCCGACGGCGGTTCGTTAAGTACATACACAAATTGATCTATACCCATGGCATCTGACTTCTGCGACCTAGCTACTGGATACGTCGAAGAGTTGCGCGCTCGGGGTCAAGAAATCGATGCCACTCGGATGCTTCCCCAAGACATCGCCGATCGTCTCGCCGACGACGGCTTCTACCGGCTTTGCACCCCACATGAGCTCGAAGGCATCGGAGCGACCCCGGAGAACTTGGCTCAAGTCTGCGAAATCCTTGCCACTGGAAACGGGTCTGCTGCTTGGTGTGTGTTCATCGGAGCTACATCTCAATACATGTTTCCTGCAGTGTCGCCACGACTTCTCAAGGAATTGACCCAACAACCCAACCTCATCACTAGCGGTGTATTTGCCTACTCAGGGACCGCAACACAACTTGACGACTCGGGTGACCGTTGGACTATAAGCGGACGCTGGGACTGGGGTTCAGGCTGCCGCAATGCGGCATGGATCTCGGGCGGTGTCATCTTGCACAGCCCGAACGGCGAGCCCCTGCTCGATTCTCATGACCGTCCTGCTGAAGCTCGGGCGTTCTTTCGACCAGATGAGATAGACATTCTCGACAATTGGCACACCAGCGGACTCCGCGGGTCCGGCTCTAGTTCCTATACCGCAGAAGATCTCGAACTTGACGATTACCGAATAGCCACGGTTGAAGCACTCCGGTCCTCTGCGTCGGCACGGTTACCGATTTATCGCTTTCCCCGTTTCGGATACCTAGCGCTGCCAATAGGTGCCATAGCTCTCGGAATGGCCCGCGACTCCATCGACGAAGCTCTCGGTATAGCCAAATCGAAAACACCGACTGGTTCAAACCGGACCCTTGCCGCTCGCCCAGCTTTCCATCGCGAAGTAGCCGTGGCCGATGCTTCCCTTCGAGCAGCCAGGAGCTCATTTTACGAAGACATTGCGACAGCCTGGGCCGAGGCCCAGAACGGAATATGTTCGCTCGAGTCACGGAGACTTCTACGGACTTCAACAGTGCATGCCGTTGCTACCTCAATAGGTGTCATCGACCGCATGTACACATCGGTTGGGGGAACGTCGGTGTATGAAGAATCAGCTCTCCAACGTCACTTTCGCGATGTCCACGTGGCTTCACAGCACATGATGGTTGCCGAACCAGTACTTGAATTAGCTGGCCGGGTGTTGAGTGGCATCGACGCCAGTGCACCGGGTCTGTAAGGATCGGACCGTTGGATGTTGGGAGTGATCAATGGCGATAACTGAAGACACCAAGACCAAAGGCTTTTCGCTTCAGTCGGGCCCACATATGAGCACTGAACTTGATGTTGAACGCCTGATTCGGAAACGTGAGGCTGCATTGGGTTACCGAATCATGGCCTCTTGGGGTTGGGGCGCTGATGGTTCGGGTCACATCACAGCACGCGATCCGGAACACACCGATTGCTTCTGGCTTCTTGGTTATGGGGTTCCATTCGGTGAAGCCACCGTCGACGACTTGGTTCTGGTCAACGAGTCGGGGGATGTAGTCGAGGGAGCGCTTGAGATCAACCCCGCCGCCTTCTACATCCATGCACCTATTCACGCGAGCCGACCAGACGTCGTTGGCGCAATTCACGCCCACACCCCTTACGGCACCCCATTTGCGGCGTTAGCGACCCCTCTCACCATGACCAGTCAAGAAGCAGTCGCCTTCCATGAGCTCCAAGGCGTGTTCGACGGCGAGGAGCTCAACGTCACTGATTTCGCTACCGGGCAACGAATAGCTGATGCTCTCGGCGAAGGTCGACTGGTTGTATTGGCGAACCACGGCCTACTCACCGTGGGAACCTCAGTTGCTTCCGCTGTCGGCTTTTACCTCAACGCAGAGCGGGCGGCTGAAGTTTGCATCAAAGCGCCACAGGGTCGAGAAATTAGTTCCCAGTCAGCATCCGAAGTCCACGAATCTGTTGGCAAGGAGATCAACGGTTGGCACGTGTTTCAATGGCTCATCCGATCTCGAATCAATGACCCCTCTGTAGTCGGTTAGAAACGAAGATGACCCATTCTCCTGAGTTTGACGTCATCGTCGTCGGAGCCGGAAATGCCGCGTGCTGTGCTGCTTTGGCCGCAAGTGAACAAGGCGCCAAAGTTCTGGTCCTTGAGAGAGCCCCCTCGAAAGAGTCCGGGGGCAATAGTCGTTTCACTGCCGGCGCCATCCGATTCGCGTACGACGGCGTCGACGATCTCATTGCCCTGATGCCCGACTTAACTGAAAGCGAAATCAAAGACACCGATTTCGGAACCTACACCGAGGACCAGTTTTACGATGACATGGGCCGCGTTACGGACTATCGAACAGACCCTGACCTCGCGAACTATCTCGTATCCCACAGCAACGCTACCGTTATGTGGCTGCGAGATCAGGGAGTCCGTTTCGCTCCGATATGGGGCCGACAAGCATTCAAAGTGGGCGGCAGATTCAAATTTTGGGGCGGTCTGACGGTAGAAACGTGGGGCGGTGGGGAAGGGCTCATAGAAGCGCTCCATCGAGCGTTGAAGCAGAATCAGATCGAACTTCGGTACGACACCACGGCAAGAGACCTTCTGTTCGATGGAAATGCCGTGGGTGGGGTGCGGGTTTTACACAAACAGAAACTTGTAGAGATTCCTTCCGCAAGTGTTGTCCTTGCCGCCGGTGGGTTCCAATCCAACGCAGAGTGGCGGACCAGATATTTGGGCCCGGGTTGGGATCTAGCCAAGGTTCGGGGAACGCGCTTCAATACGGGCGACGGGATCCGTATGGCGTTGGACATAGGAGCTATGCCGTACGGCAATTGGAGCGGCGCTCACGCGGTCGCGTGGGAATACAATGCTCCGGAATTCGGCGACCTCGCGGTTGGCGATGCGTTTCAAAAGCACAGCTACCCGTTCGGCCTTGTCATCAACAACAACGGCGAGAGGTTTCTGGACGAGGGCGCTGACTTCAGGAACTACACATACGCTAAATATGGACGAGAAATTCTGCGTCAACCGGACCATTCAGCGTGGCAACTCTTCGACGCAAAGGTTGACCACTTGCTGCGGGATGAATACCGCATAAAGCAGGTCACCAAAGTACAGGCCGACTCGATCGAAGAGCTTTGTGGCCGAATGGATGGTGTCGACACCCAGGCCGCAATACAGACCATTGTCGACTACAACGCTGCCGTCGACACCACTACAAATTTCGATCCGAACGTCAAAGACGGGCGATCAACTCGAGGACTCACGATTAACAAAACAAACTGGGCGAACACACTGGACCAACCACCGTTTCAGGCCTACAACGTGACATGTGGTCTGACTTTCACATTCGGAGGCCTCAGAATCAATGATTCCGCCCAAGTCCTGGACACAGGTCTAGAAGCGATTCCCGGACTATACGCAGCAGGTGAACTTGTCGGAGGACTCTTCTACGGCAACTATCCGGGAGGCACTGGCCTCATGGCAGGGGCCGTGTTCGGCAAATTGGCGGGCGACAGCGCGGGAATCACATCCACTAGTTGACCCCGCGCTCTTTGCCTTCCCAATATGGCTTTCGAAGTTCAGTCTTCAGTATCTTGCCGGATGGATTCCGCGGAATTACCTCCATCCGGTCGACCGATGATGGGCACTTGTAATGGGCCAATCGTTCACGGCAATAATCGATGATCTCAGCCTCTTGCGGATCGCAGTCAGCTGCTGGAGTAACGATAGCTTTCACTGTTTCTCCCCATTTCTCGTCTGGTACGCCAATGACAGCTGCGTCAGCAATCTCAGGGTGCGCCATCAAAGCATTCTCTACCTCAGCGGGGTAAATGTTCTCCGCCCCCGAAATGATCATGTCCTTGACACGGTCGTGAATGAACAGGAAACCTTCCGACATGTAGCCTGCGTCGCCGGTCCGGAACCACCCGCGCCCGTCCTCGTCAATACCCTCAGGATAGGCTTCCGCAGTTGCGGTGGGATCATCCCAGTAGCTCTTCAAATTTTGAACCGATTTAACCCAAATCTCGCCGACGTCACCGTCCTCTAAATCGGTGAGGGTTTCCGGGTCCACGATGCGTAACTCAACGTCACCCCAGACTTCACCAGCCGAACGCAGCAAATGGGCGCGGGGGCCGCCCGGATCGTGGTCATCAGAGCGAAGGATCGTGACCCCGCCAGTCGTCTCCGTCAACCCGTACGCCTGAACAAATTTGCACCCCATCAAGTTCATGCTTCCCGCCAGGACCTCTTCGGTGATGGGTGAAGCTCCGTAGACCATGCAACGCAAACTTGAGAAATCGGTGTCTTGCGCTTCGGGGGTTATCAAGAGGAATTGAAGGATGGCTGGCACCAACAATGCATTGGTGATCTGGTAGGCCTCAACAAGGCGCAACAACTCGACGAGGTCGGCTTCTCGCAAAAGAACGTTGGTGCCCCCGTTGTAGAGACCCACCACTCCCCACCCACTGCCTGCAATGTGGAATAGCGGCATCGCCACGAGGTTTACGCTGTCGGTATCGAAATACCACTCATCGCTCGCCGCTGGCAGCATCTCAAAGAAATTGCGGTTGGTGAGTTCAACGCCCTTGGGTAGCCCTGTGGTGCCCGAGGTATACAGCTGATAGGAGGTATCCGTCCATCCCACCTCCGCACTGGGGTCGTCGTCGGAGGCTGATGCGATCCATGAGTTGTAATCGACATGTGAGCCCCCATCCCCCACGACGACGACAGTGGTGATGCTCTCCAGACTCATCTGCTCGTAGTGCCCCAAAAACTCCTCACCGATTAGCAGCACCTTCGCGCCGGCATGATTCAGGATGTACTCCATCTCTGGTGCAGCTAAGCGCCAATTCACGGCCACGCCAACTGCATTGATTTTGCTTGCGCCGAAAAGAAAGCTGAAATATTCCGGGCCGTTCTTATCTAGATGTGCAACACGATCTTGTGCCTTTACCCCCGCGGCAAGCAAGGCATTCGCTACCTGGTTGGATTCGCGGTCTAAGTCCGCGTAACTCCATTCCCGGCCCTCGAAAATCATCGCGATTTTGTCCGGTTGACTAGCGGCATGAACACGGGTGATGTCAGCGAGAGAAGCGATAGTGGACATGGGTCGTTACCTCCGATGCCTGTGAAATAGACAAACTGACTTTAGCCAGTCGAATGCACACAACTGACTACGTGCGTTCATGTAAACAAGATGTAGCTTTAACCCGGTACACACAGCTAAACGGAGCGGCATGTCCAAAATCATCTATACCCATACCGACGAAGCGCCAGCTCTTGCGACCTATTCGTTTCTGCCCATCATCCAAGCATTCGCAAAAGCAGCAGGGATATCTGTCGAAACACGCGACATTTCCTTAGCCGGTCGGGTCATCGCCGCGTTTCCCGAACATCTCGAGGAAGAACAAAGAAGCGCGGATGCCTTAGCTGAGCTGGGGGAAATGACGCTGCTACCGGACGCAAACATCATCAAACTGCCGAACATCTCGGCATCGATTCCGCAACTCCAGGCAGTGATCGCTGAGTTACAAGGCACTGGTTTTGCTGTACCTGACTACCCGACTGAACCATCGACAGCAGATGAAGAAGAGATACAGGCACGCTACGACCGCGTCAAAGGCTCAGCCGTCAATCCAGTCTTGAGGGAGGGCAACTCCGACCGGAGGGCGCCCAAAGCTGTCAAGGAATTCGCGAGAAAGTTCCCCCACTCGATGGGAGAGTGGTCGCCTGACTCAAAAACCCACGTGGCTTGCATGGACGCCCACGACTTCCGGTCAAATGAAGCTTCAGTCACCATTGAGTCAGACACGACTCTCCGTATTGAGCACCTCTCAAGCACCGGAACCCGGACTGTCCTGAAAGAAGTTGAGGCGTCTGCGGGAGAGGTCATCGACACGACCTTTATGTCTGTTCGGCATCTGCGAAAGTTCCTCAGCGAACAAATCGAAGACAGCAAAGCCCAAAACGTGCTCTTCTCCCTGCACCTCAAGGCAACAATGATGAAAGTTGCCGATCCCATCATCTTTGGGCACTGTGTCCGTTCCTACTTTTCTGAGGTCTTCGAACAACACGGCGAACGACTCGAAGCTCTCGGCGTGAACGTGAATAACGGCCTCGGTGATCTACTCGAAGCCGTCCAAACCCTTCCAGCGGAGGAGAGGTCTCCTATCGAAAAAAGTATTTCCGACACCTATGCCGCAGGTCCCGGGCTCGCAATGGTGGACTCAGATAGAGGCATCACCAACCTCCATGTTCCCAGTGACATCATCGTTGACGCATCGATGCCCGCTATGTTGCGTTCATCGGGGCAGATGTGGAACGCCGAGGGTGAGATGCAAGACACCAAAGCGGTTATTCCTGACAGCAGCTACGCCGGCATCTACCAAGCGGTGATTGACGACTGCATAGCCAACGGCGCCTATGACCCGACAACGATGGGTTCGGTTCCAAACGTGGGTCTCATGGCCCAAAAAGCGGAGGAATACGGAAGTCACGACAAGACCTTTGAAATAGAAGAAGCGGGGACGATTTCCGTCCTAACACCCGATGACGAGGTTTTGTTGGAACACGAAGTCAATTCAGGAGACATTTGGAGAATGTGCTCCGTCAAGGATGCCGCGATCAGGGATTGGGTCAAACTGGCCGTTGCCCGAGGTCACGCTACCGGAGCTACCGTTGTCTTTTGGCTTGATGCCAGCCGCGCCCATGATGCTCAACTCATTGACAAAGTGCGCACATATTTGAGCGATCACGACACCGAAGGCCTTGTCATTGAAATCCTCTCTCCTGTTGAAGCGACGAAGCTTTCCCTTGAGAGGATTAGATCGGGAGAAGACACCATCTCTGTTACCGGCAACGTGTTGCGGGACTACAACACTGATCTGTTCCCCATTCTTGAAGTTGGCACTTCTGCGAAGATGCTTTCCATCGTCCCCCTGATGAACGGCGGCGGATTGTTTGAGACCGGCGCTGGTGGATCGGCACCTAAACACGTCCAGCAATTCGAGGCGGAAAATCATCTTCGGTGGGACAGTCTGGGCGAGTTTCTCGCATTGGCCGTATCGTTCGAGCACTTAGCGCGAGTTTCCAACAACCCGACCGCACAAGTATTGGGTGCCGCTCTTGATACCGCCACGGGTCGACTTCTTGACGAAGGTAAGTCTCCGAGTCGCAAAGTGAACGAGTTGGACAACCGAGGCAGTCACTTCTATTTGGCAATGTGGTGGGCACAGGCGATGAAAGATCAAACAGAAGACCCCGCCCTTGCTGGCCTTTTCACACCGCTAGCGGAGGAGCTAAGAGACGCGGAACAACAAATTCTTGATGAGCTAATCCAATGCCAGGGCAAACCCATGGATATCGGCGGCTACTACTTGCCCGACCCGGCGCTCGCTGCTGCGGCAATGCGTCCCAGCAACGCCTTCAATGACATCATCGACCGGTTTGGGGTGTGAACTAGCTGAATCCAGCCGACCCAATGCAATTTCTCGACTCAGCAGAAGCCGTCGAACGTGCCTCATCTATTTCGTTGCGGAATTGTCGCACTTGGTTCTTGCAATTTTTGCGCCACATAGCTTAGTTTTTTGCGACTGAACGCACGTTAGGCTGCCTAACGCAGGAAGCCTTCGTGGCCCCTGCTGAGGAAGGGGATCAGCGCGATAGTGACTGAAACAACGACTCCCCCGCGTTCTGAACCGCTATTGACCGTTGACAACCTCAGCACCCACTTCACAATCGGCGCGGGGCGCCTCCGGGCGGTCGATGGAGTGAGCTTTTCCTTGCAGCCGGGTCAAACAATGGGAATCGTTGGCGAAAGTGGTTGCGGCAAGACCGTCCTGTCACGAACCATCATGCGCTTGAACCTCGGAAACAATATTCACACTTCCGGACACGTCAACTTTCTCGGTAAAGATCTGCTCAATCTTCCGATGAGCGAAATGACCGACATCTGGGGTCAAGAAGTAGCGATGGTTTTCCAGGACCCTATGACTTCTCTCAATCCTGTAGTCAAAATAGGCAGACAGGTCCACGAACATGTCCGCAAGCACCTCGGTGCCTCGAAAACGGAAGCTACAGAACTCGCCATTGAACTCCTAAAGAGTGTCCGAATTCCTGAGGCCGAAACAGCAATCGATGCTTACCCCCACGAGCTATCTGGAGGTATGCGCCAACGGGTTTCCATCGCCATTGCCCTCGCTTGTAGCCCAAAACTACTTTTTGCCGATGAACCAACCACCGCTTTGGATGTCACCGTTCAGCATCAAATTCTCAACCTGCTCGGTATGCAACAACAAGAACGATCAATGGCCATGGTCCTAGTCACCCACGATTTAGGTGTGGTCGCGGGACGAACCGATGAGATCCTGGTCATGTATGCCGGAAAGATCGTAGAGCAGGCGAAAACCGCTGGGATCTTCCACAGGACGTCTCATCCCTACACGGAGGCTCTCCTGCGTTCGATCCCGAAAACAGATCAGCCCAGCCACACACGGCTTGCAGCAATAGCTGGTCGGCCGCCGACTCTCATAACAACACCAAAAGGGTGTTCGTTCAGCCCGCGCTGCCCTTATGCCCAGCAGCGGTGCTTTGAAGAGGAACCCCCTCTAACCGAATCCGATCAAGGACACTTAACAGCGTGTTGGTACCAGGTCGGCACAGCGGAGAACCGCGAGGCATGGGAAACGAATCTTGCATCAGGTCGCCTCGCCACTTTGGCAGTGGCCGAAGGGCAAATAGTCGACGAAACAGCAGTCAAGCTGACCTCAGGTGACTCCTGATGGCTGGTAGCGGCAAGGCCCACCTGCGCTCTCCCGAAAGTGTCTTGATCCGTGTAGATGACCTCGTTGTCGAGTTTCCTGTGTCGAGGGGCCGGGTGGTCCACGCCGTTAGTGGCATTAGCTTTGACGTAACAAAGGGTGAAACTCTCGGGCTTGTGGGTGAGTCCGGTTGTGGGAAATCCACCACAGCAAAGTCCCTTATCCAACTTCCTGCTCCGACATCGGGCACTGTGACCTACAACGGCACCGATCTGACGAGTCTTGATGACGAAGCGCTTAGGCAGGTGCGAACAGATCTCCAAATGATCTTTCAAGATCCCATTTCGTCGCTGAATCCTCGCCGCAAGATCGGTGATGTCGTCGCCGAGCCACTGCGCGTATGGGGGCCTCGAGACGCGACGAAACAACATGATCTTGTGAACAAAATGCTGGAGGCGGTCGGCATCGATCCAGATATTGCCCGCGACAAACGCCCCCACGAATTCTCTGGCGGCCAATGCCAGAGAATCTCAATTGCCAGAGCTCTGGTTCTAAATCCTCAAGTAATCATCTGCGACGAACCGGTGTCAGCCCTCGATGTGTCAGTGCAGGCCCAAATATTGAATATGCTTGAGGATCTCAAGGCCGACTATGGATTGACGTTGGTGTTTATCGCTCATGATCTGGCAGTGGTGAAGAACATTTCTGACCGAGTTGCTGTGATGTACCTCGGCAAACTCTGCGAAGTTTCGGAGGCAAATGCGCTGTACTCCGCTCCCGCTCACCCTTATACCGAATTACTTTTGGGATCAAGCCCGGTACCAGATCCGGATGCCCCACTAGACGTGACAATGGTTGAAGAAAGCGATGTTCCGTCTCCTATCGACCCACCCTCTGGGTGTCGATTTCGAACTAGATGTAGGTACGCCACCGAGCGGTGCGCCCAAGAAGAGCCGCTTATGCGTGAGGTTGCCCAGGACCATTACGTTGCCTGTCATCACCCACTCGTCTCCGTTTCCGAAAAGGCGGAGGTGAGTGCCTGAACAACATTTGCTTCCCCGCCCGGGAGGCCCGACGATGTCGATTGTACGCATCGCAAAATCCAGCATTAGAGTTAGAACTCAGGGAGGGTTCACATGAAGAAAAGCTGGCTAAAGCTCGTCGCTCCACTCTTTGTAATTGCGCTTATCGGCGCAGCTTGCGGAGACAGCGATTCGGATTCGAGTACTAGCTCGGATACCGAGAGCAGCACAGAAACAGAAACAACAACAGCAGCACCCGAAACGGAAGACACCGTTCTCGAGGCAGGAACTGAAGCCGAGGGGGACGTTGATACTGAAGTGGAAGAAGTCGCAGAAGAGAGCAGCTACGGCGGCAGCGTCATTATTGGCCTAGAGGCAGAAAGTACGGGTTTGCGCCCGTGGGAGGACGCTTGCTCCTCTCCGTGTCTCGTCATGATGACCTCAATGATCGATCGCATGGTCGAGAGACGTGCCGACGGTACTTACGGTCCGTGGCTCGCCAAATCATGGTCACCTAACGACGACTACACCGCATGGACGTTCGAACTCCAGGAAGGAGTGACGTTCCACAACGGCAACCCGTTCAACGCTCAGACCTTGGTCGATATGTTTGAACTTCAGAAAGTCGGTGCTGTCGCGGCCGGTGTCGTGTCAGCTGCGAAGGTCGGCGAGGTAGTGGCCGTCGATGAGTTGACCGTCAAGTACGTGCTCACTGGGGCACATTCCGCATTTCCGGCATTCCTTTACGGAGTCGGTCTCGGCGGGGTGTTTGATCCAGCCGCAGCGAACGAAGATTTCGACGGTTTCTCAATGAATCCCGTCGGAACCGGTCCGTTCATGATGGAAAGTCGCGATTTGGATAACGAGACAATTGTCGTTCGTAATCCGAACTACTGGATGAGTGACGGGGACGGCAATCAACTGCCGTATCTCGACTCAATATCGTTCCGACCCATTCCAGACGAAGGAACCCGTCTTGACTCACTGCTTTCTGGCACTACGAGCATGATGCAAACGCTGCGTCAAGGCACCATTCGTGACGCCCGCGCCGCTAAAGCAGACGGTGCAGACATCGTTCTCCTTGAGTTCCAGGGCAACAATGTTGGCGGTGGCCAATACAACAACAACAACCCACCGTTGGATGATGTTCGGGTACGTAAGGGCCTGACTCAGATGAACAACCAAGACGCTGTGATTGAGGCGCTCGGTGGTACAGGGATTTCTCTTCCCGGTACCCAGTGGTTCAGCCCAGACAGCCCCTGGTATTCGGAAAAGGTTGCGGCGGCATGGCCGAAATTTGACTACGACGCCGGTAAGGCTCTGATCGAGGAATACGTCAATGACCCTGAGCGTTCAGACGGAAAGGCAGTTGGCGACAACATCGAAGTTGAGCTCTCTTGCCCACCTGATCCAACACTGATCGCTGCTATCCAGGTGATTGAGCAGTTGTGGAGTGCTACGGGAATGGTGGACGTCAATGTCACCAACTATGACCAACAAACACACATCAACTACGCGTTGGGCGCCCCACCTGATTTCATGGGTGAACACGGTGCACATTGCTGGCGCTGGTCGAGCAACGACGATCCGTCGACGTATCTCAACACTGCGTTTGCTCCACACACCTTGGGTGTGGCCGCTGCATATGGGTTGGACGGCATATTCTCGCCGCTCAACTTCCCCAACTATTTCGACATTGAGATGTTTGGCTGGCTAGTCGCAGCTATCGGCACCGATGTATTCGAGGAGCGTTATGCCCTCTACGAAATGGTGATGATGCGGCTCGCAAGGGATGTGCCCGTCTGGTATTCCGGTCACACCGCGACCATGTTGGCAACAGAGTCCAACATTGTTGGGGTAAACGGCTGGCTTCTCCCAGATGGCACTCTGGGGGCCGGGTTCCCATCCGCAGTTGCCCGTTGGAGCCAAGTCTTCATCGACGGCTAATCAGCACTGACCATTGACCATTGACCGCGATTCTTAGGTAGGAGTTCCACCATTGGGAAAGATTTTGATCGTACGTTTGGCGCGACTTATCGCGACACTCTTTGCGGTTTCACTTCTTACCTTTCTCTTGGTGGAGCAACTACCTGGGGATCCGGTCATTGCTCTCTTGGGTCCCGAAGGACTGTATGATTGGGACACCGTAGAGCGCATCCGCGAGGAGCTTAAGCTCAACGATCCCACCTTGGTGCGCTACGGACGTTGGGTTGGTGACGTCCTACAGGGTGATCTCGGAAAGTCGTACATCACTGACCAGCCCGTCGCCGATGCCATAAGGGACCGTGTGCCAGTCACATTGGAGCTTGCGCTTTTGGCGACCGTTATCGCCGCTGTATGTGCGGTGCCCATAGGTGCATTCTCTGCTTACCGTGAGGGCGGACGTCTCGATCGTTTGTTGTCAGGGTTCACTACCGCTGCACTGTCCATTCCTGGTTTCGTAGCGGCAATCTTCTTCATTTGGCTTTTCACTCTGAAATTCAACTGGTTTCCCTCGACCGGCTGGAATCGAATTACAGACAAGGGTCTCTGGGCGAATCTCAAGACCGCGATATTGCCTGCGAGTGCGTTAGCGCTAGCTCCCTTGGCAGTCAACGCACGCCTCATCAGGGCGGACATGATCGGAACCTTGAAAGAGGACTATGTGTTGTCTGCGCGCGCGAAAGGACTCAAAAGCCGCTACATCCTCATGCGACATGCACTTCGGCCAAGCGCCCTTACCGCTGTCACAGTCTTCGGTTTGCAACTCGGTGGGCTCATCGGTGGCACGGTGGTGATCGAGACCATTTTTGCGTTACCCGGGTTGGGCACCCGCCTGATCAGTGCGATCTACCAACGCGATGTCCTGATGATTCAAGGAATCACACTGTTCGTCGCAACCGTTTACGTCGTCGTTAACACCGCGGTCGATCTGCTGTATCTCGCTTTAGATCCCCGAATTCGGAGACAGTGATGCCAAAACGTGCGCCGTTTCGGCCACGAAGGGCGCCGATCTTGTCGGGGACTGACAAGGATCCAACAACGAGCACCGCTTCTGACTCGAAACGAAATGGTCTGTCGGCCGCGATTTCTGACATGCCCATCGTGGTGAAGCTGGCTCTTTTTTGGCTGCTTTTTATTGTCACTGCTGCTATTTATGCCCGGATCGATCGAGTGACCGGCCAGGCGTTACCGCTTCAGGATCCTTTTTATCAGCCATTTCTCTTTGGTGAGGCCTCGCCAATCGAAGGTCCCTCCGCTGAACATATTCTGGGGACCGACGTGTTATCACGGGACAATTTCTCCAGACTCCTGCACGGAGCGTGGGTCTCACTAATCGTCGCCCTTACCGTCGTCGCGTTTGGCATAGTTTTTGGTGGCTTAATTGGGGCCTTCGTGGGCTATGTCAGGGGCCGCGCCGAAGCAGTCACTATGTTAGGCCTAGACGTTGTTTTGGCGTTTCCGCCTTTGGTGCTTCTCCTCGCCTTGGTGTCGATTTACAAGGTCCGAAATCTCACCCTCATAGCCTTGGTGTTTGGTGTTTTGGGCATTCCGACTTATGTACGTATCGCTCGAGCGAGCACGTTAGCAATAGCGAGCCGAGAATTTGTTCAAGCCGCCGAAGCGATCGGCACCAAAAGAGCCGCAATTCTCTTTCGTGAAATCATTCCGAACATACTGCCGGCGCTGTTTGCTTATGCATTGATCAACGCTGGCTTCGTGATTGTGATTGAGGGGACTTTGTCGTATCTAGGACTGAGCGTGCAAATCCCTGAGCCGACGTGGGGGAACATGATCAACGAGGGCCGTCGAGACATTCGGATGACCATATTGCCGATCCTTTGGCCGGGGCTGTTTCTTACCCTTACGGTCGTTTCCTTGAACCTGCTTGGTGATTGGGCCCAACAGCGGATTGCTGTTAGGTCTTCTGCCCTATAGTCATCTCTCACTCTCACCCGAGTCCAGGCCTATGATCCCCCCGTCCCCGAGAGTGCCGGTGTCGCGATAAAGATCGAGTTTCGCTCGGCTGTCCTCAATATCGAGGTTCCGCATCGTCAATTGGCCAATGCGATCCACAGGACCAAAAGGCTGATCTTCAATGCGTTCCATCGAAAGCCGGTCCGATTCGTATGTCAAAGCAGGGCCTTCAGTACTCAGAATTGAATAATCGTCGCCGCGGCGAAGCCTTATCGTGACTTCGCCTGAAACCGTTGAGCCAACCCACCTCAGCAGTGAGTCCCGTAGCATCAGACTCTGGGGATCGAACCAACGACCTTCGTACAAGAGACGGCCTAGCTTTCGACCCATGGTCCGGTAGTTGTCGATGGTGTTTTCATTATGGATCGCTGTGACGAGGCGTTCATAGGCAATCTGCAGCAGGGCCATCCCGGGGCTTTCGTAAATTCCTCTCGACTTGGCTTCGATGATGCGATTCTCGATTTGATCGCTCATCCCAAGGCCGTGACGGCCGCCCGTTGAGTTGGCTACTTCAACTAACGCGACCTTATCGGTGAATGTTTCGCCGTTGATTGCTACGGGCCAACCTTGCTCGAACTTCAAGACAACGTCTTCTTCTGGTATTTCGACCGCATTGTCCCAATGAGCGACACCCATGATGGGTGAAACGATTTCCATTCCTTGATCCAACTCTTCTAGAGCCTTTGCTTCGTGGGTTGCTCCCCAAATATTCGCGTCGGTCGAGTACGCTTTTTCGACTGGATCGCGGTAAGGCAGATCGCGCTGGGTAAGGAATTCGCTCATGCCTGTGCGTCCGCCTAGCTCATTCACAAATTCTTCGTCAAGCCAAGGCTTATAGACCATGAGGTCAGGGTTCACCAGTAGTCCATACCTGTAGAAGCGTTCGATGTCGTTACCTTTATATGTGGATCCGTCACCCCAGATGTCAACGCCGTCCTCTTTCATGGCAGCCACCAGCATTGTGCCTGTCACTGCGCGCCCCAGTGGAGTGGTATTGAAGTACGTCTTCCCCGCGGTGGATATATGGAAAGCCCCGCACTGCAAGGCCATCAATCCTTCGCGAACCAACTCAGCTCTGCAATCGACGATTCGGGCTGCCGCTGCACCATATTGGACTGCCCTCTCGGGCACCGCCTCGAGGTTCGGTTCGTCGTATTGTCCTAGATCAGCTGTATACGCGTACGGGACAGCGCCATGCTCATTCATCCAAGCAACCGCAGCAGAGGTATCGAGGCCACCCGAAAAGGCGATCCCGACGCGTTCTCCTTTCGGAAGTGACATCAAAACCTTCGACATAGGAAAACAACGTACGGCATAAGACCCCTGTTACCTTGCATCAGTTTCGGTTCTTAGGGTTTAGGATTCTGTTCCAAAGGGGAGAACAACGTGGAGATAGCTGAACGGGTAGCCGAGCTGGTACGGATTCCTAGTGTCAATCCGCTCCACGCCGGACCAAAGTCTGGCGATGCCGGAGAACGTGATCTGTCAGATTGGTTGGCTAACCATGCTGATTCACTCGGAGGCGACGTTGTCGTTGATGAGGTTGAGGATGGTCGGTGCAACGTTTACGCGCGTTTTGAGGGCGCTTCAGATCGAGCCATAACCGTGGACGTTCATCTCGATACTGTCGGGGTGGAGCATATGTCCGATGACCCTTTCGATGGTCGTATCGAAGATGGCAGGGTGTATGGGCGCGGGTCGGTCGATACCAAACCTACCTTTGCCGTCGTATTGCAGGTTCTAGAGGAACTCCGAAACGAAGGTCGCCGTCCTGTGCCGACTGTGAACCTGATTGGCACCGTCTCTGAAGAAGGAGGAGGTCTGTTGGGTGCGGCGCGCTATCGCGACTGGCTGTTGGATAGAGGACAACGAGTCGAACAAATGGTGGTTGCTGAGCCAACAATGTGCGCACCGGTTCATGGCCACAAGGGGGGCATAGGCCTTGACGTCACCGTCCATGGCCATGCCGCGCATTCCTCCAAGCCTCATCTTGGAGCGAACGCACTGAGCGGCGCTGCACGTGTTGTTATCGCTATCGACGAGGAACAAGAACGGCTGTCCGCTCTTGACGCAACAACCCCGGTGGGTAAGGGCACCGTGTCGGTCACAGAACTCTCGGGCGGTTTAGCCCGAAATATTATTCCCGACGCATGCGCGTTATATGTAGGGCGTCGCACCGCTCCCGGCGAGAACATCGACGAAGTCCGTGCAGCCTTGTGCGAACTCATCGAAAACAGCGCCGCCCCGTTGTCAACAACCATCGAATCCCTCTATGGAGATGGCAGCCCCGGCTTTTACCAAGACCCCTCCTGCTCTCTGGTGACAGTCCTCGCTCAGCTTGCAGACACTGCACCAACCACCGCGGACTATGGGTCGAACGCTCTCCGCTATGGGGAAGTGGCGGATGAACTTGTTGTCTTTGGGCCAGGTTCGATCGACCAGGCTCACCAGGCAGTTGAATGGGTAGATATCGGTCAGTTAGAGCGGTCGCTGGACATATATCGCTCTTGGTTCACCCAATAATCGCTGCTTCTTTGATCGCTACCTTCAGTGAAAATGAAATCATCTGGTCAAGTGTGCTTTGACGCTCTTCGGGAGTCATACGCGAACCCGTGATCAGGTGGTCGGAGATAGTGACCAAACTCAGTGCGCGTTTTCGCTCAGTCTCAGCTAGTGCATAAAGGGCTGCTGTCTCCATCTCCACACACAACACTCCGTCTCCAATCATCCGATCATTGAGCGTGTCATCAGGTTCGTAAAAGATGTCAGTACTGAAGACCGTGCCCTGATGAAGTTCAACACCGTGTTCGTTCGCTACGTCTGCAGCAGTAGCCAATAAGGACGGGGTTGGTAGCAGGTCGTAGTCGGGTCCACCCAGTAAATACTCTGGCATTCGACTGTTCGTTATGCAGTTCGAAGCGGCAACCATGTCGCGAAGGTCAAGTTCCGGGGAAAAGGCTCCGGCGGTACCGATCCTGATGATGGTCTCAACTTCAAAGGACCGATACAACTCGGTGATGTAAATCGCTGCAGAAGGCATGCCCATGCCTGAGGGCATCACAGAAATGGGTATGCCCTCGTAAGAGCCAGTAAATCCTATGGCGTTTCGGACGTCAGTGACTTGGCGGCTTTCTGCCAAGTGTTCTTCGGCAATGTAGGCGGCGCGACGTGGATCTCCTGGCATCAGGACAACTGGGGCGAAGTCCCCCAACACTGCGTCAATATGCGGTGTCGACATGTCAGCCTTCCCGTCTCAGTAGATCATCGATTGTGTCTTCTTGGTGTGGCTCTTTGACATCCAGGTGAATGTTATGGAACCCAAGTTTCGCTGCAGCGATCTCCGCGTCGATTTCCGGTGCTATGACGTGAATTCCCGCTGGTACCACCCCGCGGGCAAGTTCATGGCAACCCACTCCCTGAACTGCAAATGACAGATCCATGATTTCGATCGGATGACCCAGACCTCCCGCTATGTTCACCAACGCCCCATTTGCTAGTACCAGCACTGAGCGATGACCTGACAACACGTATTCATCAATACCCTGCCGTACCGTTCGAAAGTCGTAGGCTTCGTCTGCTAGGGCTTCCACATCTATCTCTAGGTCGTGGTGGCCAGCATTAGCCAAAATGACACCATCTTTCATATTCGCGAAATGTTCTCGCGACAGTGCTCGTCGTCCGCCTGTGGCGGTAATTACAAAATCCGCTGACGGCAGCGCTGTAGCAATATTCCCAACTTGGTGGCCATCCATAAATGCTTCCAACGCTCTCACCGGATTGACTTCGATCACCCACGCCGTTCCACCAAGCGCTCTAACGTGAGCGGCGATACCCCGACCCACCCATCCGTAGCCTAAGAGCGCCACCGTCTTGCCGGCCATCAACATGTTCGTGAGATTCAAGATCGCCTGGATGGTGCTTTGACCGGTTCCGTACTTGTTATCGAAGAGATGTTTGCATGCAGCATCATTTGCCGCCAATGCAGGAAAGGGCAGCATGTCTCGTTCTGCCAGTGCTGCTAGCCGGGCTACACCGGTGGTGGTTTGTTCCGTCACCCCTTTTAACTCCGCTAATAACTCCGGTCGTTGACTAGCTATTCGAATCGTTAATTCTGCGCCGTCATCGATGATGAACTCAGGGCCAGTATCTGCCACTGACAGCAGATCTTTCTCCCATGCGTCGTAACCACTGTCTCGAGTCGAGTGAACTGCAATTCCGCGATCAACCAGGGCCGCTGCGATCTCATCGCGCGTTGAATGAGGATTCGATCCCGCAACCACGACCTCAGCGCCGGCATCGGCTAAGACGGTGGCAAGAAACGCTGTTTTGGCCTCCAGGTGCACAACCACCGCTATTCTCCGTCCCTCCAAGGCCTTGTCGCTCAATCGGTCACGTAAAAAGCCGTCAACGAGGGGGGAATGACGGCGAGCCCATTCAATGGCGAGGTGGCCCTCCGGAGCGAGATTGACATCAAGAATCCGGGAAATATTTAGTGCAGACACGAGATGAGTGTTACACGTTCTGACTCTATTCTTCTGCCATGACCGTAATTGTGGCCGGAGGCGGTATCGCTGGGATGACCATGGCACTTACGTGCCACCAGTTGGGTATACCTGTTGTCGTTCATGAAAGCGTGCAAAAGCTGGAACCGTTAGGTGCCGGCATCAACATTCAACCCAACGCTGTAAGGGAACTTTTCGATCTCGGTCTCCACGACCAACTTGACCACATCGGTATCGAAGCGAAGGAATGGGCCCTCGTTGGACGAAATGGCAATGACGTCTGGGCCGAGCCCCGAGGCTTGGACGCTGGCTACTTATGGCCCCAATACTCGGTGCATCGCGGGCAACTACAAATGATGTTGTATGAAGAAGTACTTCAGAGATTGGGATCCGGTGCGGTCATTACAGGAAGCCGTTTAGATCACTACCAGTCTCACGACGACGCTATCGAGGCGACCTTTGTCAATCAATCGGGGGAAGAACTGCTAGAAGAAGGAACCGTTCTGATTGGCGCCGACGGGCTACACAGCGCAGTGCGAGCTCAAATGCATCCCCACGAAGGACCTCCTATTTGGGGTGGTCCAGTGATGTGGAGGGGCACAACAGAAGCAGTACCCATTCGCACTGGCGCCTCTTTTGTCTTGGTAGGCAAGTTAGAACAACGATTCGTTTGCTATCCGATCAGCAAACCTGATCCTGGAACCGGTCTGGCGACAATCAATTGGATAGCCGAGCTGACCTACGACACGTCTCAGCACTGGGGGCAGAGCGACTGGAACAAACAGGTTCCCACAAGCAAGTTCTTGAATGAATTCGAGGATTGGTCGTTTGATTGGCTCGACGTGCCGGAGCTGATCAGGAAAGCTTCAGTGGTCTACGAATATCCGATGGTGGATCGCGACCCATTAGATACATGGGTCGATGGTCGCTGCGCCCTGATCGGTGACGCTGCGCACGTTATGTATCCAGTTGGCTCAAACGGCGCAAGTCAAGCAATCGTCGACGCGCGAGTACTCGGCGCAGCGTTTGTCGAAGCCGGGGTGGGTGCCGACGCCCTCAAAACTTATGAATCTCAAATGCTTGCCGACATGAATCAACTCGTTCTAAGGAATCGCGGCGCTGGACCCATCGGCATCCTGGGACTTGTCGAGGAACGCTGCGGTGGAGTGTTCGACGACATCGAAGACGTAATACCACGAAACGAAATTGAGGAATACATGTCGGCATACAAAATGGCTGCTGGTTTCGCCGTCGACGCGCTGAACAACGCTCCCCCGACGATAAAGCGGTGACCTCTAGAGTTCCGGGCACTTAAACCCCTCAACCTGATGCTGGTGAGAGGGATCTCGTATCTTTGCGTTTTTTCCTGCTACCTCGGAACTTCAATCGAGCTTTACGTCGGCGGCTCGGTAATAAACAGCGGGATCTCCCGCTCGGTCTTTTCTTGGTACTCCGCATAAGGGGAAAATGCCGCTACGGAACGTTCCCACCACTCCTCCCGTTCGCTGCCACTGAGCAGCCTCACGGTCGTTTCGAATGGCTCTGGTCCGTCTTGTATCAGAACTGTCGGGTTCGCCATCAGGTTGTGGTACCAACCTGGATGATTTACCGCTCCGCCCTTTGATGCCACGATTGCATAGCAACCTTCATGTTCGACCTTCATGAGAGGGACCTTGCGAACCAATCCGGTGCGGTGTCCGATTGTGGTCATCACAATGATAGGTAGGCCAGTATCTCGGAGCATGTTTGCATTTTGGCCGTTTGACTTTTCGTATTCTTCAGCCTGCTCTGCTACCCAATCCCATGTACTCGGGCCGTATTCACCGTCAAATGTCATGCCGTCACCCTAGAGCGCGTTTAGATCTCTGGCCATGGGTCTTCCATTTCCTTAGATAGTGGCACCTCAAAGGCGTTCAGAGTCAGACAGATGAGGCAGTAGTAGCCGATTGTGGTGACCAGTTCAACTGCTCCGCTCTCAGAAAAGCACTCCACCAACTCGTGATGGAGCTCTTCTGACACGCGATGATCAAGCAACAACGCCACGGTATAGCGGTGAGCCAAGTCCAGTTCTCCGCTCCAACCAGGATCTTCTCCTGCCGCCAAGAGATCCAAGGCGTCGGCTGATAATCCCGCTTCTATGCCTATGGCCCTGTGCGCCGCGAACTCGAACTTGGCCTTGTAGTGAACTCCCACCGAGCAAATCGCGACTTCGCGTACGTCTGCGGCTAGGGCCGTGTCGAATCTAACGGCGGCTCCCAGATCTAGTGCGGGATGTCCGACGTTCGGTGCATTCTGCCAAACACCGAATGGGCCCCTGCCCCATACTTCGGGACCAAGACCTTTTCTCGACCCCACAACCGCATCTCGGAGAGCTTGTTGACTTTGATCTAGGTTCTCTTCTTCGGGTACCTGAAGCCGACTCATCGACCACTCCATTCTGGTTCGCGACGTTCGAAAAACGCGCGAATACCTTCTTTGCGATCCTCGCTGGCAAACACCTCAACTCGTGCATGATCTGTAGCTGCCCAACCAAGAGTGTCTCCCTCAGCCAAGATGCGTTCCATGGCTTGCACCGAGTTACGAGTCGAGGTTGGAGAATTTGCGGCGATTTGCTCTGCGAGCGCCACGGCCTCCTCAAGGGCACGACCGGGTTCCACAAGTCGATTCACCAACCCATACTGAAACGCTCGGTCTGCCGATAACTCTTCGCCTGTCAACACCAGTTCTTTTGCGATGTGGAGCGGAAGGGAACGAAGTGCTCTGAAAAGTCCGCCGCTGGTGGGCAGAACACCTCTCTTCACTTCGGGGAGACCCAAACGCAGATCTGTTGCGGCGACGATCAAATCGCAGCAAAACAGTATCTCCATGCCTCCGCCAAGGGCCAAACCCTCTGCTGCGGCAATGATCGGCTTCAGGCGTTGACGTCGAATGATTCCATATTCTCCTCCGCGTTCAGTTTGTCCGCTGCCTTCTTTTAGATCACTGCCCGCAGAGAACATGTCTGGTCCGCCGCTGAGAACAGCAACCCATTGGGCAGGATCATCTTCGAATTGATCCAGCGCGTGGTTGAGAGCATCTGTCAACTCCGGATCGAACGCGTTGCGCTTGTCTCTGCGATGAAGAGTAAGGATGCACACGGGACCCCTTAATTCTGTCTGTACAAGTTCTGACTCCATCAGCGCTCGCTCACTTTGTTGATGTCTTTCTGGTGGACGCAGCGTACTCTGATGCCAGTGACTGAAGTCCGAGTGGATCAACGCGTACCCAACGTATTCTCGGTGTCTCCCTCAAATTCAGCCGGTCAGAAGGTACCCGACCTCTCCCTCCGCCCTTATCTAGCGTTGGCGACAGGGTCATTAGCGTTCGTCCTAGGAACAGTGAACGTCACTGTTTCTAATGTTGCATTCCCGGAAATTATCCGAGCCTTTCCTGGGGTGAGTAACGGTATGACTGGTTGGATCATCGCTGGGTACTCGCTCGCATTCGCCACAACCATGTTGGCTGGGGGTCGATTGGCTGACCGATACGGCCGCTTGACCGTCTTTCGGGTCGGACTGTTCGGACTACTGCTGGGTGCTTTAGGCGCGGGTCTCGCACCGTCGCCTTTGATCTTGGTACTTGCCCGGGCCCTACAGGGCATGTTCGGGGCGCTCACGGTTCCCTCGTCACTGGCACTGGTCCTTCCTCGATTTCCTCAGTCCAAACAGGCAAGCGTTATCGGTATTTGGGCCGCTGCGGGCATGGTCGCTTCCGGGCTCTCCCCCGGCTTTGCTGCATTAGTTCTAGAGATCAGTTCGTGGCGTTGGGTGTACTTGGTTCTGGTGCCCATCATTGCTTTGGGACTGCTAGGTGCGAAGTTCTTCCTCGAAGAAACCGCTGATCGCTCTGCCGATAGCCCCCTCGACCTGCTTGGTGTCCTCATGGGCAGCGCCTCGGTTTTCTTAGTCGTACTGGCAACCTTGCAGGGGCGAAGTTGGGGTTGGGCGTCCCCATACACGCTCGCCTGTTTCATTGGTGCGGCCATTCTGCTTCCCTTGTTTATTCTCCGATCATCAAAACATCCCGAACCCTTGTTTGATCCCGCCCTGTTCCGGATTCGCTCGTTCACGATCTCCAACATTGCTGTCACCTTCGCCATGGTGGGGGCATTCACCAGTTGGTTTCTCTGGCCTCTGTTTCTCACCGAGGTTTGGGGGTACAGCAAAACCAAGGTTGGGTTGGCGTTCACGCCTTCACCCGTTCTCTCGGCAGTTGTGGCCGTCCTCGGTGGCCGTTGGGCAGACAAACGCGGCTTTCGCGGAATCATGACTCTGGCCGCGCTGATAGCTACGGCTGGCTTTTTTTGGCTGTACTTTTTCCTCACCGAAGAGACTCAATTCTGGTTCGCGTTCTTCCCGGCGTCGGTTCTATTCGGGTTCGGAATGGGCGTCCTGGCCAGTCAGCTAAACAGCGCGGCCCTCAGGGATATTCCAACTGACTCGACTGCAACCGCCAACGGTATTCATCAAAGCCTCAGGTACGCCATTGGAGGAATCGGCGCTGCGACGGCAATCACGGTACTGGACGGCACTCACGAGGTTTACCGATACAGCATCATGTGGTTTTTACTGGGAATCCTCATGCTCCTAGTTGCGCCACTCATGTGGTTTCTGTACCCCCAACGACCATCTGCAGCACATGGGCACGGTGACAATGAGATAATTAGTCCATGACTGACACCGAGACTTCGTTCGACAAGGACAGAGCGCGGGCCTTCACCTCGAGAGTGCTCGGCATTCTCAACGACGGTGCCCTATCTCTCATGATGAGTATCGGCCACAAAACCGGGCTCTTTGATTCAATGGATGGCAGCGACCCGGCCTCCTCAACGGATATCGCGGCGAAGGCAGGGCTGGACGAACGTTACGTACGCGAATGGCTATATGCCTTGGCTTGCGGCGGGATCGTGGACTATGACTCCGACAATGAAACCTTTTGTCTGCCCCAGGAACACTCAGGTTTGCTTACCAGACGTGCCGGGCCCCTTAACCTGACGGTACCCATGCAACAAATCTCGCTCTTAGGTGAGGTCGAAGACGATTTGGTGCAGGTCTTTAAGGAAGGCGGCGGACTCCCCTACGACAAATTCCCGCGATTCCAGGCCTTGATGTCGGAGTCCAGCGAACGTCGTTTCCAGAGCGGATTGGTTAACCAAGTCGTTCCCCTTTTGGAAATGAACGACGCCTTGGTCTCTGGCATCGATGTTGCTGATGTCGGATGTGGAAGCGGCCTAGCTAGTTACCTCCTAGGAAAAGAGTTCCCCAACAGCCGGTTTGTGGGATTCGACATGTCTTCTGACGGCATTGCGCATGCTTCAGAGGTAGCGGCCGACCTAGACAACGTCTCTTACGAGGTAGCGGACGCCGCTGCATTAAACCAAAGCGAACGTTTCGACCTCGTGACGACATTTGACGCCATTCACGATCAGGCACGCCCCAAAGACGCTCTGGCCGGAATATTCGCGATGCTCCGTCCCGGCGGCACCTATTTGTGCGTCGAGCCGAAAGCATCCAGTGTCTTAGAGGAGAACATGGAGGACCCTATGGCACCCTTCATGTACACCATCTCGACTATGCATTGCATGACGGTGTCGCTCGCATACGGCGGAGATGGCCTGGGCACCGCATGGGGGCATCAACTAGCAACTGAATACCTCACCGAAGCCGGGTTTACGGACATCAGAATCGAAGGTATCCGCGACGACCGAGGTAATAACTACTTCATCAGCAAAAAGACTTAGCTTCTGCTCGAGTGCCTAGCTCTCGCCCTGGCGAACCAATTCTTCAAGCGAAACTCCGGCCTCAAACCGCTCCACAAGTTCATCAGCATCAAACAGAACTCCGATCGGGTTGTCGCGAAATACTGGCCCGTTCATGAATTCAATGCCCGCCTGAGGATCGTCAAAATTCTCAACCTGTAGCTCGATACGGTTTCCGTCAGGGTCCTTGTAGTACATGGATGTAGTCATTCCGTGGTTTATCGTCCGCTCCGGCATTATTCCTTGATCCCTGAGACGAACATAATTCGTTAGGAGATCCCCTAAGGAGTCGTATGTGAACGCAACGTGGTCGACGCCGTTGACTTCGGGGTCTGGACCTTTATCAAACCCTCTGTCAAGAAACGCTACGCGATGGTGCTCTTCGTCGAATGTCGCGAAGGCAATCATCTTGTTCCGGTGAACAACTTGCGCGTCCAATACAGTGCAATACCATTCGGCGAGACGATCAATGTCATTCGTCCGCAACACGAAATGAGCAAGTTTTGCGGGCGAGGTCACAACTTCATCTCCTGGTCCTGTTGTTCGGGGATATTTTTTATCCAATCGCTAAGATCATGGTAGGCCTCAAGACAATGTAAGTTCGGATATTTTTCCGGGAGTCCTACCGGAGCCCGAAAGAGGCAGCTCGCGTCAGCTTGACTCAGCATGCCAATGTCATTGTGGGAATCACCGATCGCTGTCACGTGATAACCCTGCCCCTGGTAGCTCGCAACTGCTTTCAGTTTCGCGTCCTCTACCCTCGGAACAAACTGGGTAATTCGATCATCCTCCAATTCCAACCGATGACATAGGAGATGCGGGTAACCCAAGAGGTCCATGAAGTGGCCAGCAAATTGTTCGAAGGTGTCCGACAACACGACCACCTGGTGTTGCTTTCGTAACCGGTCAAGAAAGTCACGTGCCCCTTCAAGTAAGTCGAGCTCAGAAATCACCTCTTGTATGAGTCCTAACCCAATCCCATGTTCAGACAGGACCGAGATGCGATGACCCATCAGCTTGTGATAGTCGGGTTCGTCTCGGGTGGTGAGCCGAAGTTCAGGTAGCCCGGTGTGGGTAGCAACAGCTATCCAAATTTCGGGTGTGATCACCCCTTCCATATCTAACGCGATGATTCGTTGCACAATCAAACAGCCTTGCACCTATTCGGGGGGGAATAGTAAATCGAAACCCGGTAAGCAGTACCGTATCTACATGGCTACTACCCCAAGCCACGATGAACTTGTCAATTCCATGACTGGTGGAATGGCCACACGTCAGTCACCTTTCAGCGGAACCGATCACTTTCGAGCCGACGGGCGGCCTACATCAGCGTTACGGGCAGAGCTTCGAGCTATTAACGATTTCCGAAACGCATGGACGTGTATCTCTTCAATCGCTCTGCCTGTTCTGCTTATCGCTGCGGCGCTATGGGTTGACCTCCTGTTCGTAACTTTGAGCATCATCTTTCTCATGGGTTTCGTTCAAAACCGAATGTTTATTCTCCACCACGAGGGTGCCCACCGCCTGTTGTTCTCAAACCGAAAAATCAACGACTTTGTGGGAATCACAATTTTTGGCTGGCTGTCCTTCGGGACCGGCACCCACGCCTATCGCCGGGCGCACACACACCATCACCGTGACGAATTTGGACCCAAAGAACCAGATTTTTTGCTGTACGCCCTTTACCCGATAACTAGCTCCTCAATGCGTCGAAAACTCCGCCGGGATGCGACGGGAGTTTCCGGGTACCGAATCTTGCGTCCCAGGTTGACGGGTCTTTTCAACCGGCGCTTCTGGCTCAACAGCCTTCGTTTTTACATGGGACAACTGTTCATCTTTAGCCTCTTCTGGGCCGCCGGCAGTCCATTCGCTTACCTGTATCTGTGGCTGCTTCCGTTTATGACCGTCTACCAAGTAGTGAACCGTCTAAGAGCGATCGCTGAACACGGCGGAATGACCCGATCGGCCGATAGACGACAGACAACCCACCACGTCCGTCAAGGCATGTTCGCTCGAATTTTTCTTGTGCCATTAGCCGTAGGACACCATCTCGCCCATCACGTGGACAGTGGCGTGCCGTTTCGCAATCTCCCTCGTTTAACTCGTTTACTTGAGCAGGAGGGGTACATCACTGAGGACAGCAGCTGGCCCAATTACCGAACGCTCTGGCGGGCTCTTGCAGCTAAGGTCAACGTATGACGCTCCGAACCACTTGCGTCGGTTCTTGGCCCATTCCTTTTGGTTTACGACCTCAACTAAAGCGCTACTACGCAGGCGAGATGAGTGACTCTGACGCCGCCCCGCTGCTGTCGCAAGCGGCCCGCATTTCTATGGACGAAATGATCGCCTGCGGCGTCGATCAAATCATGGGTGGAGAGGTGTGGGGACCCGACTTTGTTCACCACGTGCCCCCTCGACTGAGTGGCCTTGAGACCATTCAAAAACGGGACACGTCGAAAGGTTACGAAGGGATCGGTCGGTACCGGATCGTCGATGACGTGTGCGCGCCCACAGGGACAGGTCACGCACTGGGTTATCGAAGGGAAAGTGAGATCGAATCCCGACTCGATAAAGGCGCTGTGCCAAGTCCCCTCACAATGACTCTCGGAATGGAAAAGGATCCAAGGTTGGGAGAGCAGCTCCCCAACTACGTGACAATTGTCAAAGACGAAGTCGACGATATGGTCAAAGCAGGCGCTCTTGAGGTCCAACTCGACGCTCCATCTGAAGCCACTTCGCTAGTCAACGGAACATCATCGGCAGCCACGCTCTTCGAGACCTTGGTCGCCCCGCTTAGTGACGTTTCAGCCGTCACCCGTACCGTCCATTTCTGTCTGGGAGATATTTCGCGACGCCCAGGAACCGAGGTGCAAAATCTCTCCTCGTTAATGCCGCTTATCCAGATGCTCGATGGATTTGTTGATCGAATACATATCGAATGCAGCCACGCGGGTCAATGGGCCGATCGTCACCTGTTGTCTGAAATTCCTGAGTCAATCGAGATCATTGCAGGCATCGCCGATGTCAAACAACTACCTGAATCCGTTGCAGTGTTGGCCGAAAGGATCGAACGACTACTTGAAATCGTTAATGAAGATCGCCTGCTCCTATCGACATCTTGCGGATGCGGTCGGGTTCCTCATGACGAAGCGATCCGCCTGCTGAGAAACCTTGTGAAGGCTTCTCGTGGCGAATGATCCGTTGACCTTGGGAGCCCGTTACGGATGGGTCGGCCACGATCCTCACTCACACGAGTTACAACAGCAACGCCTGCGTTTAAGCGAGAACAACGGCATCAAGGGCCTCGAAATTTTGGACCCTGACCGAATCGAAGACGCAAAGAGAATCTTTTATCGAGATGGATTCGTTGTGGTCAGGAACGCTCTCACCGAAGAGCAACTCACCACTATAAGAAACGGATGTGCTCGCGTGGTCTCTGAAATCATGGAGCTGGACACCACCCGTCAAGGCAACCGCGGCTCTCACAGATACAGCTTCGGATCAGCAAGCACCACCGGTCATCAAGTTCACCAACCTGAGTGGGCGATGCTGATCGATCTCCCCACGGTGACCCCCATTCTTGAAGCAATCTTCGAATCGCCGGACTACATATGTCGCGGCGGAGGTGGCGACTTCTGTCTACCAGGTGCAGTCGAATACCAACCGCTCCATAGTGATGTAGCGGACCGACGCGAGAAGACTGATCACATCGCTGCAGCGGATAGTGACGGATCAAAGTTCTCTGGGTCGTTTTGGGACCCCCGCGGAGTGATGACTCTCAGAGACCTACCCTGCCCGTATGTCTGTTGCAACTTCTTGATGACCGACTTCAATGCTCTCAATGGGCCCATCCGACAAATACCCGGGACTCAGAATTCACGAGCACCAATCCCCGATTTAAGTGACGAGCCATCATGGATGAAACACAGCACTGTGTGTCCGGCACCTGCAGGTAGTGCTCTCATCCGCGACCCAAGAACGTGGCATGGCGGGACGCCCAACCTCTCCAATGAACTACGTGCCATACCCAATATCGAGTACTACGCCCCGTGGTTTCATGAACCAATGGCTCGCTCTATGCCTCGCCCCCTCTATGAATCACTTTCGGAACACGCTCAGCAAATTTGTCGTTACATCGTGTCCGATGAAGAACTCGTCGGGACCGTTCGCCATGATCTAGGCGGAACCCCAAAACTGCTTCGGACCGAATAGAAAAAGTTGCGCTCAGGAGAAGATGTGCCTACATATCACGATCTAGATAGCAAAGTTACGCTCGTAACCGGCGCTGGAAGCGGAATCGGTCAAGCAATAGCGATCAGGTTTGCTGAGCATGGAGCTCAGGTTGCTGTTAATGACGTTGACCCCGATCTGGCATCTGCCACCGTCGAGCGAATCGTTGATTTGGGCGGATCTGCGCTTGCCGTTCCCGGAGATGTCTCAAACAGCGCTGAGGTCAACGAAATGTTCACCGCAGTCGAATCAGAGATAGGTACCGTCCAAGTCCTGATCAACAACGCTGGTCTTGTTGGCCCTATGCTTCACTTTTTCGAAGCCGACGAGGCTTGGTGGCGGAAGATTATTGACGTCAACCTGACCGGCCACTTTCTATGCGCCCATAGAGCCGCTCGCCCCATGGCCCACGCCGGTTCTGGGGTCATCATCAACATGTCCTCTGGGGGCGCCACCCGCGCTCATCGTGCCTTCACCGCCTATGACGCCACCAAAGGCGGCATTGAGGCCTTCACACGAGCTCTCGCCCTTGACCTCGCTCCCTACGGCATCAGAGTCAATGCCCTCATGCCCGGTTCCATCGATACAAGCGGTCTTGATGCTGCGCAACGATCGCTCAGAGGCGAGAACATCCCTATGGGGCGCATCGGGGAACCTGCCGACATGACTGGCCCTGCTTTGTTCCTAGCATCAGAGGAATCAGGGTACGTAACTGGCGACGTGATCAAAGTCGACGGTGGCATGTTGGCGCAACAAAGATCAGCAACCGTTGACATCAAACCGCCAAGCGACTTTCCCGACTTGGAAGATTTAACCTGACCTAACCCCTTCGCGCCACATGCCCCACATTGTTGGACCATTCGGCAAAGCAATTTCGTGGATCACCTCAAAACCAAGGCGCTCATAAAGAGGAACGTTTCGTGAACTTGAACTCTCCAGATAGCAAGGATGCCCACCCCCATCAGCGAGATCCAGCGTGTGACGGATAATCGCCCCACCGTGACCTTGTCCAGCGAGGGACGGTTCAACTCCCACGGTATTGAGATAAAAGTGCAACTCTTCGGGATGGCTGCTGCCAATCATCGACAGGCCTTCCGCTAGTTCCGATGTACGGTCAGGGTTCGCTCCCAACACCAGATACCAGAGTTGGTTGAACCTTCCCCCTTCATGGAGATCGCGGCCCGGTGGACACCAAATAGTCCCCGCAATGATCTCATCACTAACTAGCGAAACCCAGCTGGCGTCCATCGCCAGGGCGCTCTCAACTTCAACACGCATCCAAGCCTGAACAAATTTCAGTCGATACGCCGGTTCGGGAAAAAGCCACGACATGAACGGGTCTTCATCAAAGGCACGCGCCAGCACAAGACTCAACTCCCGCACATCTCCAAAGCCAGCCCGCCGAATGTCGAAGTGTCCAGCCATTGAGTTACCTTTCGTTAATACCTATAACTATGCGCCCTTGATGCTTTCAAGTACCGGAAGCAGGTACTCGATGAATTTCGCCGGATTTTCCGACATAGGGAAATGACCGATATCTCTCATCTCACAAAAGGAAGACCCCGGGATCGCTTCATGAGCTTCCCGACCCTTCTCTAAGGTCGCACTGAAATCATATTCCCCAGAAAAAATATGGACGCCAACCTCAGATGTATCGATAGTCGAGGCCAACTCCCTCAAATCGTATTCGGCTATGTAGTACCAAAGATCTCCCAGGAACACCGGTGGCCATCCCGCGGCATAAGTCTGCGTCGTTTCCTTCCGATAGGGAAGGGGTGACGCCGGAGCTGTCAGGCCTTCCATCATCGTCGCCTTAGTTTCATTGGAAACTTGGGGGTGCCAAAACCCTTCTAGGGCGTTTAGATTGCCGCCAACGTGCAAAGCTCCTTCAACTGAAATCACTGCTCGAAACGTTTCAGGGTGTTTCTGTGCCAAATCCAGAGCTAATAGTCCTCCTACCGAGCACCCCATGAAAACAGGCTGCTCGAGTTCGAGAGCTTTGGAAATAGCGAGCGGGACGGACCGCAAAAAGTCACCTTTAAGGCGGTATTGCTCTGACCACCACTCACGTCCTACCGGTGGGATCGATTTGCCATGAAAAGGCAGGTCGTACGCTATTAATCGGAAATTATCGGTAATAGCTCGCGACTCAAAAAGGTGCCGCCATTGCACCCCGTGAGACCCAGCGGTGTGTTGCAGGAGTAGAGGTATGCCTTCCCCTGCTTCTTCGAAATAGATCCTGTGTTCACTGCCTTGAAGTTCTAAACGCAGATAACGCCCGACAGGAGAGTCAAATGATCCGTGCCCCCGACCTTCTCGGCCGATTTCTCCCGCAGGTGGATCCGAAGTGCGTATCAATTCGCACAGTCGTTGAATTGCGGGCAGACGTTGCCACCAGGCGAGTCGGTCGCCATTCCATGAAAGCCCACCTTTGCCCGTGGCGATATTTATGTCATTCATGAATCGTGGAGGATTACCGCTCCGGACTTGGTCCCAAATCTCTTCTGGTCCACTGATTGTGACGACGCCGGTGCCGTGGCCGGGAACTCCTTTGTCTGTCTGCCCGTCTCTGACACAGACTCCAAGGGTGGCTTCTCCTATCTCTAAACGCACTCCCCCGGTCCAATATCTTGACGCCATCTGAAACTCTGGATCGTTTCGGCATAGAACATAGAGATCTTCAGTCGTCAATTTTGCCATCAGTGCCCTCTTTACATTTCCGCCTATGCATTATTGTGCACTAGCTAACAGCGAATGTCTTTAGACCACCGGCTGTTGAGCGTTGCTAATCTCGAAGCGGGGGAAAGAATGACGTTTGCCTTACGAGAAACATTCGAACCAGGGCTACCACCTGACGATGATCACCCTTATCGCTCTGGTGTGTGGCGTCCACAGCACCGCGAATACGACGCTTGGGACATGGATGTCATAGGCGAGATACCTGATGACCTCAACGGTGTCTATCTCCGCAACACTGAGAACCCGCTCTTCGAACCCATTAAGCGTTATCACCCGTTTGATGGTGACAGCATGATGCACTCCATTTCGTTCGAAAACGGTGAAGCTCGCTACGCGAACCGATTCGTTCGGACCGATGCGTTTCTCGCAGAGCAGGAATCCAACGAGAGTCTGTGGGCCGGGATCGCCGAACACCCTTCGAATGCGATCGCCAATTATGGATGGGGTGCTCGCACGTTCATGAAAGACAATGCTTCAACCGATGTCATTGTCCACGGGGGCGCCGCTCTCGCAAGCTTTTACCAATGCGGCGAGTTGTACCGCTTGGACCCGCGAACCTTAGAGGATCTCGGAAAAACCACCTGGAACGGATTCTTTCCCGAAGAAGGCGTATCTGCTCACCCGAAACTTGATGAACATACCGGAGAGTTGCTTTTTTTCAGCTACTTCACCGAAGCGCCCTACATGCGTTACGGGGTCGTTAACCGTGCCGGCGAACTCACGACTCATGTAGATATTCCTTTACCTGGGCCGCGCCTTCCTCATGACATGGCTTTTACAGAAAATTGGTCAATCTTGAACGATCTGCCTCTGTTTTGGAGTCCCGAGGCTCTAGCCGACGGCTACTACTCGAACACGTTCGATCGCGATCTTCCCAGCAGATTCGCATTACTACCAAGGCACGGATCGACCGAGGACATCCTTTGGTTCGAAGCAGACCCCACCTTTGTTTTGCATTGGACTAATGCTTACGAAGAGGGTGACTGGGTGATCCTCGATGGATTCTTTCAACATAACCCGACTGCCCGCGGAGTGGATCGCGGAACCGGGAGCCACAAAGGGTTCGAGACTTTAGACATGAATGTTCTCCAAGCCAGGGCCCATCGTTGGAAATTCAACACAGTTACTGGTCGCTGCACGGAAGAGCCCATGAGCGAGACTTGCGCCGAATTCCCAATGATCAACGGGCGTCATGCCGGTAGGCGACACCGATATTCCTATAACGCTCGCTGCAGCCCGGGTTTGTTCGCATTCGACGGCCTCATTAAACACAATCTCGACACTGGGACCGAAGAACTATACGAATTTGAGCCAGGCGTTTTCGTCAGCGAGACCGTGATGGCCCCAAGGGACGGTTCCAAAGCAGAAGATGATGGTTATCTAGTGACGTTCGCTTCTGACCTCAATAAGGACTGTTCCGAGGCACTTGTCTTTGATGCCTCCGATCTGATGCAAGGTCCAGTTTGTCAAATCCGCCTTCCGGAAAGAATTTCAAGCGGTACTCATTCCACATGGGCTCCGAGCACTGATATATGAGCGAACTGGTCGTCTATACGGCGCGTCAGATCCGAACGATGGAGCCCTCTATGCCTGTGGCAGAAGCCATAGCGGTGCGCGATGGCCAAATAGTGGGCGTGGGAAACTTGGAGTCACTGAAGCCCTGGCTGGAACAAGAGCGACACACCATTGACGACAGGTTCAGTGGTGACGTTTTGATGCCCGGCTTTATCGATCCGCACCTTCATCCATCGATGGCAGCTCGCCTTCTCACTATGGAGTTCGCCACCGCTGTGGAATGGGATCTCCCTTGGGCCGAAATAGGAGCCGTGAGCACACGAACTGACTTTCTCGACGCTCTCAACAAATTCGCTGCAGATGGACCCGATGACGAACCTCTCTTTATTTATGGACATCACCCACGATGGCATGGCGACGTTGACAGAGAACTCCTTAACAGCATCAATCGTCAGCGCCCAATCGTCGTGTGGCATCGCGGTTACCACTCCATCATCGTTAATGACGCTTGCTATCAATGGATGGGTTTGGACATGGATTCAGCCCGACGCCATCCCCAAATCGATCTTGAACGAGGGGCATTTTTCGAGAATGGGTTGTTTGTCGCGAATAGGCATTTCGTTCCCCATTCCCTCGAACCTTCCCGCTTCAGGCTTGGTCTCGAGAGAGCACGTGACGTTATCCACGCAGGGGGCCACACCACCATCTGTGATGCAGCGTTTCCGATGTATGACCTTGAGCTCGAATGGGCTGCATTGGAGGAGACGATCGGCGGTTCGGAGGTGCCGTTCCGTACGGAATTTATGCCTTATGCCGTCAACACCGAAGGAATGGCTCCTGGAGATGATGACCAACAACGAGTTGACTTGGTTCAACAGATCCAAAGCCATCGGGAACGCAATGGGCACCGGCTAACTTTTGGTAATCACGTCAAAATGTTGGCAGACGGCGGGTTTTTCGCGGAACTCATGCGTTTGAACCCTCCGGGTTACCTTGACGGCCACGATGGTGAATGGATAACACCTCCTGAACAATTTGAAGCTACCGCCAGGGTGCTGTGGAACGCCGGATTCCAAATTCATGTCCATTGCACCGGAGATGAAGGTGTCGAGCTTGCTTTGGCGACCTTGGAGAAATTGCAATGGGAACGACCCCGATTTGACCACCGCTTTACGTTCGAGCATTTCGGACTGTCTGATGCCCAACAGGTCAGACGCATTGGACGTCAAGGGGGCGTGGTTTCTGGACAGGTCTACTATTTGTACGAACTGTCAGATGTCTTCGGCCGCACCTCCATCGGACACGAACGCGCGTCTCAGATGACTCGCTTGGGCACTGTCGAACGCGAGGGAATCCCCTTCGCCCTTCATTCGGATTTCACAATGGCCCCCGCTAAGCCACTCCATAATGCTTGGATCGCCACAAACCGAATCAACGAATCGGGTGAGCTTGTCGCCCCAAACGAACGAGTGTCCCTGGACGCCGCCATGAGAGCTATCACTATTGACGCCGCGTTCATATTGAACAAGGAAGCGGAGATAGGCAGCCTTCGGTGGGGCAAGAAAGCTGATTTCACAGTGTTGAACGAAGACCCCTGGGACGTGGGCATAGAGGGGCTACGCGATATCTCAATCAAAGGCACGGTTTTTGAGGGAACTCCCTACCTTCTATGAGACCTGCTCGTCCAAGAATCCCTGTAACGGTGATCGGGGGCTATCTAGGTGCAGGCAAGACCTCGCTCATCAACCGACTGCTCACTGAAAGTAGCTCCGAGCGCTTGGGTGTTCTGGTCAACGACTTCGGTGAAATCAACATAGACGATGCCTTGATCGCAGAACGGGGGGTAAATACCATCTCTCTTTCCAACGGCTGTGTTTGTTGCACAATTCGCGACAGCATCGGGTCGGCTCTAGATGAGATCCTCAAAATTCGCCCGCTGCTCGACCATGTGATTATCGAAGCAAGCGGCGTGGCCCATCCAGCGAAGGTCGCTCTCTACGGGCAGGGCTGGCCAGGTTGTTCCCTCAACGCTGTCGTCGTCGCTGTCGATGCTTCAACCATTCGCACCCAGAGCAACGACCGCTTCGTCGGAAGCCTCTGCCTTGAGCAGATCAGGCAAGCTGACCTACTTGCGCTCACTCACCTCGACCTGTTAGCTGACTCCCAAACGGAGCTATTGTTCGATTGGTTAAACCAGCACAGCAACTCGGCAACTCTCGATGCTCGCGCACTATCTATCCCTTTCCTTCTCGGCCTAGAGAACACGTCCAGCTTTGATGATCTGCCGTTGAAAACCAACAACTTCCTCACCTCGCACATTGCCTACGCGTTCGCGAACTCAAAGGACCATCTATGGTCAATTCTCGATGATCTCCCGATTCAAATCCTCCGACTCAAGGGATTCGTCAATATCGACGGCAGTAAGTACCTGATTCAACGAGTAGGGAGCCGTTCGAGTGTCGAAGCCACCGATTTGAACGGCGATGGTCTTGTCGCAATCTGGCCTGCGGACTCTTGCGACTCACAACAGGTAACTGAGGTCTTGGAACAACTGCACAGCAGATGCGATCCACCTCCGACTTCTGTTGTGTAGCTGCCTGCCAGAGCTACCGCCGCGTTGGATGCTCGACTGCTCCCCTTCCGTGACCAACCAAGTGATCAAATCAATGGGAGGGGCTCCTGTCCCAGCGCTGCACGGTACGTGTTGTGGTAGTGATGAAGGGCTGGTTCGTTCCTACCAAACATCACGTGCTCCACGGCTCCACTATTAGCTGACCGCTGCTGGCTAGCACTTGCGACATAGTCTTCATCTCTAATAATCGCAGCAAATCCCTCAGCAACCTCTGAAAGTACTTCTAGCGGCGCTGTGTCGAGAAGAGCTTGGCGTTCGGGGGCGACCGTGTTGGATCTCGCCGTTCCTATTCTGTCGCCACGAACATAAAAAGAGATGACGCTGGTGTGCCGGCTAGGAGTTTCTTCATCCGGATATGCGCGGACCACGTACAGTCCGAAGTCGCTCGGCATCACGATGCTGTTGGGGAAGATCCAGTAGACAGGCAAACCAGCGACGGTAATGTCCCAGCGGTCCTCGGACCACTCTCTCATCTCGTGGATGGCCTTCTTGCAAAGAATCATTCGGTGATGTCGACCATAAGTGTCGTAACACTGAACGTTGCCCTGAAAAAAAGTGGCCAAGGAGTCCCGATGCAAATAATTGAAGTGGTAGGTCTCCCCGAAGGTATCCATGGCGAGCTTCCAGTTGCAATCAACGTCGTAACGATCTCCGCCCAGCCGGCTATAACTTCCGAAATTCCACGCCTCAAACTCTTTGCTGAGCTCCGTTCCAAGTAGCTCATCAATGTCGACCGTGCCCGAAGGATCAGGGTTAGCGAACAAGAACCCGTATTTTTCTTGCGCTGAGAGCTCTATCAGACCGAAAGAATCCTTATCGATCTCTCCGAAGTGGTCCTCTTTGGGCACACCGACTAATGCACCCCGTGAGTCATAAGACCAACCGTGGAACGGGCACGCGAACCGGCGCTTATTGCCACTTTCCTGTTCCTCAACAGCTACTCCTCGGTGGCGACAAGCGTTCACGAACGCACGAAATTGTCCGTCATCATCTCGTGTTGCCAGTATTCGTGTATCAAGATCGTTGGCCGTGAAAAACGAACCTGCTTCAGGCAAGTCCCCGGACAGCCCTAACAGTTGCGGGTGGCCACGAAAGAACAAATCTCGTTCACTGCTAGCCACAATTGGGTCGGTGTAGCTAGATGTCGGATTGAGCCTCACCCCTCCCGCATCTACATTTGTCCCCGAATCCAACCTCGATAAAAGCATCTTTATCTGGCTTACTTGCTCGTTGCGCTCCATTGAGCCGCCCTCGCCTTCAAACCGTTCCGAACCTCAACTCTCAAAAGATTAGTGGGTCACCCATGACAAACACACCTCTCGATCGCACTGAAACTGCCCCCGGGTATTGGAATTCGCCATGGCCCGTTGAATGCGGTGGGAACAGACGCCAGAAAGCTAGAACGGGGCGCTTGGATTCCGCTGACGGTGAGGCTCAAGTCACCCTTATACGTAATGACCGTTGGAACGTCATGACCGTTCGCCGCGATCCAGGTGAATGGTATGTGGGAGGCACAATGCCGGCCTTTGTCGGACCCCCGCCCTTCGGTTGGGTAAGCCGATTCGATCCGACCTCCCTCGAAAATCTCGCCGAATCGCCGGCACTTCCCTGCGGAGACCACGTCTGGTGTGGAGCAATCTTGGTGCACGCTGATGGCTCAATTATGTCGATTAACGGCTCTTTCCTTCACCGCCTCGATCCCCACAACCTCTCTGTCCTTAATGAGCTCAAGCTTCCGGTTGACCGCGCCCACAACGGTTTACTGTCCTTGTCGGACGGAACTCTAGTGACGAAGGATTTGCGTTTGGAGGAACAGGGCGGAACGACTCTGACCTTTGTGGATCCCGCAAGCCTTGAAGTCATCGAAACTCTGGTGCTTCCTGAGGGATCCATGGGCCGGATCGCCGCGGATTTCCACGATGGGATTGATTCCGTTTTTGTTCCCGGGACAGAACATGTGTGGAAGATAGATGTGGTTCAAGGTCAACCAGAAATCAGCGATTGGGTCTGCCGTTACAGAACGCCGGGTTCTCCGTGGGGGCTCGCGTGGGATTCATGCATCTCTGATGGGCACCTGTGGCTCATGGACTGTGGGGACATCGAGGGTGTTCGCGCTATCCACCACAGACTTCCAAATGGTCGTTTTGATGAACCCGCAGGGAAGCTCCTGTCTTGGCAGCGCCCCGCGCCTTGGAAGGGTGCTCAGCGTTTGTTGCGGGTAGATCAGATGACTGGCCGCTTGGATACCTTGGAACCCTTCGGCGCTCCCGGAGGGGGAATCATCGCGCCCCCGGTTAATGTCCCTGAGTTTGATATTGCAATTGCATGGGACTCAATTAACGGAGGGCTTGCCGGCATTTCCACCGCTGGACAACTTGAGCCTGTGTGGCACTTGGATGTCAAGCCGTCGATGCAGCCGGTGGTATTTCCGGAATCTGGGGAGTTGGTGATTAATGATTTCACTGTCGATCAAACTGATGATCTGATAGTGGTCGATATCGAGACCGGGCAACTACTGAGTCGGGTAGCCACAGGTTCGCGCCTCGCCAACGGCATGTTCCTTACCGCCGGCGACAACCGTGATGTTTATTACTGTTCCACTCTTTCTTGGGCGCGGGTGGCTTGGGTATGAGTTCTTCATCCGGTTAACTAATAGACCTTAGATTCCAAGTAAGGTCAGGTTATGGACGAAATGCACGAAGCCGTTACGGCTGTCTTGGGCGAGATCGATTTTGACCCCGAAGTGTTGCACGCAAAGTATCTCTCAGAACGAGACAAGCGGTTGCGCGGCGACCACAACGAACAGTACGTCGAAGTGACCGGCGAATTCGCTAAGTATCTTGATGACCCCTACGAAGAGACAGCTCAACGCGACCCGCTTTTCGACGAAGTTGAAATCGTCATCATCGGAGGAGGCTTCGGAGGGCTGCTGATGGGCGGAAGACTCCGCGAGGCCGGCTTTAGCGATATCCGAGTCATAGAACGCGGTGGGGATTTTGGGGGGACCTGGTACTGGAATCGTTATCCGGGGGCCATGTGTGACGTCGAGAGTTACTGCTATCTACCAATGCTCGAGGAATTGGACTACATACCAAAACACAAGTATTCGTTCGCTCCAGAGATTATGGAACACACCCAAAACATTGGTCGGCACTACGGACTGTACGACAATGCGTGTTTCAGCACTTCTGTTACCAAAATGACTTGGGATGAAAGCGTGTCTCGGTGGATCATCGAAACTGATCGAGGTGACCGGATGAAAGCTCAGTTCGTTGCAATGGCTAACGGACCACTTAACCGACCCAAGCTTCCGGGAATTTCAGGGTTGTCGGATTTCAAAGGTCACACGTTTCACACCAGTCGCTGGGATTATGAGTACACCGGTGGAGATAATGGTGGAAACCTCACTGGCCTTGCTGACAAGAAGGTGGCGATTATTGGAACGGGCGCCACTGCTATTCAGTGCATTCCTCATCTTGGTGACTCCTCAGAGCACCTGTACATCTTTCAACGAACTCCTTCCTCGATTGATTACCGAAATAATCGGGAAACCGACCCAGAGTGGGCCGCTTCTCTGGAACCGGGGTGGCAATACCGACGAATGGATAACTTCAACACCTTGGTCGCTGGCGGGGATCAAGACGAAGACCTAGTTTCCGATGGCTGGACTGACATCTTTCGGAATTTGACGGGAACTGCTGCCAAGCTGGCTGGACGAAAACTCGGTCGACGAATCACGGGGAGAGAGAAGGGCTATCTGATGAAGATGGCTGACTATCAAAAAATGAACTCGATTCGGGACCGCGTTGACGATGTCGTCGCCGATCCTGCAACTGCTGAAGCGTTGAAGCCTTGGTACCGCCAATTCTGCAAGAGACCATGCTTTCATGACGAGTACCTCCCCACGTTCAATTTGCCTAACGTCACGTTGGTCGACACCCAAGGAAAAGGGGTCGAGCAAATCACAGAAAAGGGTGTCGTTGCCGATGGCATCGAATACGAGGTTGACTGCATCATCTTTGCGACTGGCTTTGAAGTCGGTACCGGATACACCCGACGAGCCGGCTACGACATAGTTGGCCGTAACAAACAGACTCTCAGCGAGAAGTGGGAAAATGGCCCACGCACTTTGCATGGAATGCAGACGACTGACTTCCCGAACTGCTTCTTCTTGGGATTCACGCACACCGCGGTGACGGTCAACGTGCCTCAGGCCTTAAATGAGCAAGCGCTGCACATTTCGTACATGATTTCCCAAGTTCGAGATCAGGGAGGCAGTGTCATCGAAGCCACTGCTGAGGGAGAGCAGATGTGGGTCGACGAAATCCAGGATAAGTCGAAGCTGGGAGAACGTTTCCGAGCTGAGTGCACGCCGGGCTACTACAACAACGAAGGTAAAGCCGGAAATCCTGATGGCTTCTTCACTACCAGCTACGGAGCGGGTCCTATCCGCTTTCACCGAATTTTGAACGAGTGGAGGGAAGACGGCCGGCTTGAGGGCGCCGACATCTCCTAGATACTTTGACTATTGCACTCAGAGTTAAAGGCCCAGCCTGATGTCGAATTTGGCTCGGATCTGTTGATCCACCGCTGAAGGAATTAGCTGGAGGGGATCTTGGATTAAGCGCCTTTTCACTTCGTTTCTCGCTAGATCTATCTGCTGCGGTCGGTTCCGCTCTTCCCAGCTTTGAAAATCGGTTCGATCCGCAATGTCTGGGTACACAAAGTCAGAATTCATTCTTACCAATGTTGCTTCGTCACCCAGAAAATGGCCGGTGCCTTCCGTGACGGCAAAATGAATATCCTCAAGTTGCATGTCATCGGTATCCAGCGGCCGCAGGGAACTCATCACACTTCCGAGCATGTCGTTGTCCAACAGGTAGCTCTCAAACGACACTCCCATCAGGCCAGCATGCATTCCGCATGCTTGGGTGACCAAGTTGCTGCCCGCTTGTGCTGACAACACTACGGCTAACGCCTTTTCGGATCCGCTCTGTATATCCGGAATTTTCGAATCACTCGCTCCGGCGATCGAAACATTGGGTAGACCCAACTCCCTGGCGACCTGAGCCGCGGCAGCCATGATCAAAGCTTGTTCTCCGCCTCCCCCACTCATAGCCCCGGTCCTGAGGTCAACAATCATAGGTTTGGGGCCACAAAGTACCTTTGCTTCCGGATTGACAACCCAGCTAAACACCATTCCGGCTAATGCCTCAGCAAGGGTCTGAGCGATGGATGCGCCGAAATTCACTGGCGTTGACGCACCTACTTGGCTGAAGACATTGCAATGTGCCGGTATTCCTCGTTCAGCTGCCACCAAAAGGACTTCCATTGCGTCCCCGCTCATTCGCATGGGAGGAGTGACGTGGTTGACGTTGAAGGAAAGAAATGGTCGTTGCACGAAAAGCTCTGGCGATCCAGCTATTTCGAAACAAAGGTCGGCTACTGCTCGAGCCGTCGAAGCATTACTGGCGCTCGTTGCCACGTGTTTGGTTGTTCCTGCCAGACACGCGTACGCAGTGTTAACGTCGAGCGTTTCTTCGTCGGGCATATCACCTGCTACGAGGGGTCGACTTAGAAAATGGACGTGCTGCAGAGAGTCGACGAGCCTCGCAGCATCATAAAGATCTTTCAGAGTGGACCGTCGATATTCGCCGGTGTCGACATCAATGACCATCGGGGCGGCCCCGCCTGTTCCAAGATGTACCCGATGTCCCGAAAGATCTAGATCATGTTTCTCTTCTCGGCCACAAAGCACGAAACCCGATGGCGCACTGGTGATCAGGGGCTCCACGAGTTCGCGTGGGAAAAGAAGTCGTCCCTCACGGACCTCCCCCCCTGCCTCGCATATGTGATTCTTGACGAAATCAGGCGCCTCGCTAAACCCAGTTGTTTCTAGCAACTCGTATGCACCATCGATGATTTCCGCCGTTTGGCTTGCCGAGAGTGGTCTGAAGCGGCCGCCCTCCATGCCCGAAGCTGCAGAATTCTTCGAAGCTTCGCGACGTAGCTGGGCAGCCGACGGGCGTCGGCGAGTCCTTCCGGTCACTGACGCGACATTTCAGATTTTCCGTTCGCTTCAGTTTCTTGCCCGGCTCGAGCGCCCAGTTGAATAGTGACTTCTCGAAGGTCCCCAGTGAAGTCGAAGGGACTCTCATACCGAGGGGATACGGGAGATCCCACATCTCTCCCAACGCTTGCCCCTATCGAGCTGATCATTCCCATCATGAAGGGAAGTTCGATTGGGCCAGATGGCGCGCCGTTTACCGAGATTTTGATTCGGCCGGCAGTTTTGTTGAGACGCTCGACCAACACGGATAGTTCGTTCTCCCCAGACACCAATGCATTGTCTGATTCCAGCACGGAATGATCGTTGAACGCGTTGTAGTCCACCACCAGGCGCGAATCTTGAACGAAAACAGATATGCCGGAATTTTCATTGCCTCTGGCATAAATGACGCCCTCATCAGAAGCATCACAGTTGACAACGGCAGTGAGATGCCACGACCGTCCTGACGGTGAAGGCGAAACCTGAGCAGGTATGGGAGACATCGGTGGGCGATACCGGTACTTCCGATGGGTGGGATGAGGCGAATGGTCGTCAAGTCGTGATGCGAAGAGTTCCAATGTGCGGTCATCTAAGGGGAGCACGCCGTTTAGCTCTGCTTCTTCCCACCAGATTTCGATCAACTCCTGTAGCTTTTCTGGTTCGCTCTCAGCAAGGTCCACGCACTCTGATGCATCCAATGAAAGGTTGTAGAGCTCCCACCTATCTTCTTCGAAGGGCTGTCCTTGCCTATGGCGCGTGACCGCCTTCCAGTACACCCCACCATCTTCAGCCACTAAAGCCCGGGAGCCGAACTGTTCAAAATACTGAAGCCTGTTAGTCGCTGGAGCGTCAGCAGAATTTAAGACCGACGCGAACGAAGAACCGGTGACCGGCAGTTGTTCATACCCTCGATAGTTCTCAGGTGGAGTGACCGAAAGTAATTCGTAGAGGGTGGGGACGATGTCCGTTACATTCACGAACTGGTCCCGAAGTGAACCGTTCTGATCCTCATCGATGCCATCTGGCCAGTGGACAATCATCGGTACGTGCACTCCGCCTTCATGAGTGTTTTGCTTGTACCACTTGAATGGAGTGTTGCCGCACTGGGCCCAGCCCCATGGATAGTTGGAGTGGCTATGCGGGCCTCCAATGTCATCAATTTGGCTGATGAGATCATCTGGGGAATCAAACACTCCGTTAAAGAATTTCATCTCGTGCATAACCCCGTAGGGTCCGCCTTCTTGAGAAGCACCGTTATCAGCTAAGAAAATCAGGACGGTGTTCGCTAGCTCTCCCATTTCCTCAAGTCCATCGACGAAGCGCCCAATTTGATCGTCCGTGTGGTCTAAGAATGCGGCGAAGGCTTCTTGCAGTCGGCAAGCGAATGCCTGGTGGGTTTCGGGAAGTTCGTCCCAGGGTTCGACCCCCTTGTTACGTGGCGCTAGTTGGGTTTTTTCGGAGGTAACGCCGAGTTCTATTTGTCGGCGGTACCACGCTTCCCGAGTAGCGTCCCAACCTTGGTCATAACGACCTCGATATTTCTTTAGGTAGGCCGAAGGTGCTTGATGGGGGGCATGAGTGGCACCGAACGGCAAATACGCAAAAAATGGTCGATCCCCACGAATCCCTTTACTGTCGTTAATCATTTTGAGGAGTTGATCCACTAAATCCTCACTGAGGTGATAGCCCTCTCCGGGGTTCGTTGGCGCTTCGATGTGATGATTATCTACCACCAGTTCGGGGTGGAATTGGTCCGTTTCGCCTTCGAGGAAGCCGTAAAACCGATCGAATCCTCTAGCCAGTGGCCATTGATCGAAAGGTCCCGCGGCAGAAATGTCGTTGGTAGGCGCGAGATGCCATTTCCCGGAACAGAATGTTGCGTAACCCTCCGACTGCAGCACCTCGGCGATCGTTGCGGCGTGATTAGTTATGTGCCCAAGTTGATGTGGGAACCCAGTTTGATGATTGGACACAGATCTCATCCCCACGCTGTGCTGCGACCGACCGGTCAACAAAGCTGCCCGAGTCGGTGAGCAGAGTGGTGTGACGTGAAAATTTGTGAATCGGAGGCCCCTGCTAGCGAGTGCATCTAGGTGCGTGGTGTCGATGTCGGATCCGTAGCAGCCCAATTGAGAGAAGCCTGTGTCATCGAGCAAGATGATGACAACGTTTGGCGCGTCTTGACCGGGGTGGCGTGGGGGCGCGAAGTGGGCCTCAGAGTCTTCTAGGGTTTTCCCAATTCGCCCTTCAAACTTGGGCAGGGGGGCTTCAGTCACGATGTCCTTTAAAGCGAAACCGTTGTGAGGTCATCGCCTATCACTATTTCACCATCGAAGTAGTGTTGGGCTTGGCTGATCCACTCTGGGTATTGATCTTCGGTTGGTGCCGGCACCATGTGAGTGAGCACAAGCCGTTTGACGTTAACTCGCGCTGCGGTTTGGGCTGCTTGTTCCAGATCTGAGTGGTAATCCAGGATGTCGAGCATCATCGGATTCGGGCTCAAACCTACAAGATCGCTGCGAATCACAGTCTGGACGTATGCGTCAGCCTCTCTGGCCAGTTCATCAACACCTTCACAGGGAACCGTGTCTCCAACTAGCGCTACGGCCACCTCGTTGTGCTCTATTCGGTAACCCACCGTCGGTTTGGCCGGGGCATGTTCGGTTGCTGCAATTCTGATTGACAGGTCGTCGAGGGTAAATTGTTCTCCCGCACCAACTTCAATAACTTCTACTTTGGGGCCGTGTGTGAGTTCTTCGTGGTGTTCGATGCGGTAGCCGATGTCTGCCTCTAGGGCGTGCATTTGTCTGTTCACGAATTCCTTGATGCCTGGGGGGCCGTATATGGGCAAGGTTGCGTTGCCTTGACTCATTATCCAGTGAGTAGTGATGACGTCGTTGAGGTCGCAGATGTGGTCGCTATGTAAGTGCGTTATCAGCACGGCACGCAAGAACAAGGGTAATGAGCCCGCCCCAGCCATTCTCATGACTACCCCGCGGCCCGCGTCGATAAGGACGTGACAGTCATCTGCCTTGATCAGAGTGGAAGGTCCTGCTCGATTGGGGTCAGGTAACGGGCTCCCTGTGCCTGTAAGTACAACGTCCATGGGTTTATCTTGCCAGAGACTGGGTCTCTTCTGGTAATGCCGTCCCACGGAGCCTGTGGTGTTCTACAGGGGTAGGTGTCTAGAGAATCACAACTTTCTAAGGAGATTGAGTTTCCAGAGCCCTGCCAGCAAAACTGCAACTGTCAGAAGTGTCAAACCACCAGACACACTCACTCACTCCCGTCTGCCACCCCATTGAAGGGCGATGTCTTCAAATACTTTGCCACAGGAAAGTGTTACCAGAATCGTGATACAACGGATCCATGCGATCTGTCCGGTCGCGTCTCAATCCACAAAAGCTGGGACAAAGTTTCGAAAATGAGTGACCTTGACGATGTAAAGACGTTTCTTGCTGACGAGACGGGCCTCGCCACAATCAGCACGGTTCAGGCAGATGGCCGGGTTCTCTCAAGCGTCGCGAATTGTGGGGTGATCGTCCACCCCATTACAGGAACTGAATGCGTTGCATTGGTTTCAATGGGATCGGCGGGACGCCTTAAACATGTGCGCCGCGGGTCAGAGGTAACGATAGCGATTCGGCGCGGTTGGAACTGGGTAGCTGTAACTGGCAAAGCAGATCTGATCGGGCCAGATGACCAAGAACACAGCTTTGATCCAGAGAGGCTCCGTTTGCTTCTGCGAGAAATTTATTTAGCGGCAGGTGGTCAGCATGATGACTTCGATCAATACGACCAGGAGATGGTTCGTAGCCGCAGAGCGGCAATACTCGTTGCTCCAAGCCGCGTCATAGGCAACCACCCATCTGGATGATCACTGCCGATATCCACTGAAATGTTTGAGATGACCCTCTAGATGAGAAAGGTCAAGTTTCGTTGCCCCGCCTGAGCCGTCACAAGCTCAATCCACTTTGCCGCCATTCGTAACTCACCCTGTAAGCGTCTCAGTTGGTATTGCGCTTGTCCGGGCCAAACGCGAAGCTCTCCAGTCGATTGAGCAGCCAACTCGTAGATGACGAAGTTTGCTTTCACTGAAATTTGATCGGCTGCTTCCTGCTGCACCTCAATGTTGGAAAGGATTCGACGCATTGGAGATGTGGGAAGTTGCGATAGACGCTTTCCCGTTTGGAGCTGTCGAATCCTAGTCGCGACCCGGGCGCGGTTGTCGTTTAGGTAGGCCAACTGCTTCGCTGGGTCACCTTCGATACGACCAGCAGGAACCCAGTAATGAAAATCGTCTGTGAGTAACCCCTCCCACTCATCAAGCAAAAATTCGTCCGCGTAACGGGCTTCGCGGTACAAGAACTCCTCTACTTCTGCCTTCAACTGCGTTGCGGTGTCGGCATTCATTCTTGACTCATAATTTCGAGGTACCGAGACCAAAAACCCCGGTTCGTCGTCTCATCAGACGCGTCGCTTGATCGCACACCGCCTTCATCCATTACTTCTCGGTGCATGCCGCGACTGAGGTCTACCCAGCCCCGACTGGTGGCCGCCCATGAGGTAGCTGTTCCGGAGACGCCCGCCTGGATGCGTTCTGCCGTAATCGCGTCGTCACTAGTGATAAACGAGGCGGGCCCGACAGCCGCCTCGGTTTGGCGTAGTAAGCGTTCGTTGAATGCGTCGTCCACTCCCTCAAACTGCACCGCTGTGTGGCGGTGAATCATTTCTGTTGGGCTCACCGGTTCCACGATTGCGATCACGGTTTCCCCCAAAAAGAGGTTCGGGAACAGAAACGCGTGTGGGGGGCCATCCCAAAGCAGTTGTTGAGCCACCTCATCACCGACGCGTTTCGCGAGCGCTGAACAGTAGTTCCGAACTCGTTCTCTGGTTACACCCAGCCAGGAGAGTTCCTGCTTGTAACTTGGTCGCCAATCTAACTCAAGGTGTCCCCTCCCGTAATCGACGGCTCGTGAGCTCTTAACTGCTTCGCCGCCTACGGCAACGTCGTCGTAGTAGGTGTCGGTTGAGGCCGACATTGAGGCGTGGACAAAACCCACGTGGTATCCATCGCTGTCACTTTCTGGCCACAACTTCCAGTTCGATTGCACCCGATGACCTATCCAACCTTTGGACAAATCAATCTTGCCCGTGGGGCTCATCTCACAGAGGCGGTCAATGAGCTCGAACCCAGCATCTCCCAGGTGCTCATCGATAGAGCAGGCGGAGCCGTCTAAATTCGCAAAAACGAAACCCCGGTAATTCGCGACTTGACCTGCTCGATCCAATCCGAGATCCTCTTTGGGTTTTGAATACCCATCAGGAAAAGGGACAGCACGTAAGCTGCCGTCTAACCCAAATCGCCAGTTGTGGTAAGTGCACTGGAAAAAAGAATCGTTACCGCTGTGCTCCCAGCACAGAGCAGTTCCTCTGTGTGCACACCGGTTCGATAGAACATTGATCTCACCATCGTCTCCACGAACCATGATCACGGACTCAGTGCCCAGTTGACGTTTAACCCAGTCGCCATTGTTTTTGGTTTCTGATTCATGTCCGACGAAAGCCCACCCTCGGACAAAGATTTGCTGCATCTCTTCAGCAAAAATGTCGCGATCATGGAGCAAGCTTCCGTGTATGCGGTCAGCTCGGACTAAATACCGATAGTCAATCTCCATTCCCACAGTTTCGCATGACAGCAATCGGACGTTCATTAATTCCTCGCCGGTTCCTAGGCGCCCCTAGTCTCTAGAAATGGTGTTGGAGATTTCGGTATGAAAATCAGTGCGGTGACCCTTGACGCTGTTGGTGGCCCAGTCCGGGTAGAGACCCTTGATTTGGGTGAACCTCGGGAAGGCGAAGTGTTGGTCAAAATGGGGGCGGCTGGGATTTGTCACAGCGACCAACACGTGGTGACTGGTCAGCACGTCGCACCCCTCCCCTGCGTTCTCGGGCATGAGGGCGCTGGGGAAGTCGTTGCCGTCGGGCCCAATGTCAGTGCCACCAGGCCGGGTGATCGGGTTGCGTTGAATTGGGTGCCTAGTTGTAAGAATTGTTTCTTCTGCGCCCGAAAACAACATCACCTCTGCCCTGAAATTACACAAAGAATCTTCACTGGGTTTATGGCCGACGGTACCAGTCGAATCTCGCGCTCAAATCAGCCAGTTCTGCATTATTCCGGTATTTCAACGTGGGCCGACCACATGGTTGTTCCGGCTGAGTGCTGTCAGATACTAGATCCCCGGGTACCTTTCGAGGTCGCTGCGGTGGTGGGTTGTGCTGTTGCAACAGGTGTCGGAGCAGCAATGCATCGGGGCAATATTCAGGTTGGGGACCGAATTGTCGTGGTAGGTGCCGGTGGGGTGGGCCTAAGCGCAGTCATGGGTGCGAAAATGGCGGGGGCAGGCCAAATTATTGCTGTCGACCGTGAACCAAAAAAACGACGGCTAGCTGAAGAATTAGGTGCAACTCATTTCGTCCAAGCGGACGCGCACGCTGTTCAAGAGATTTACAGATTGACCGATGACCGGGGCGCTGATGTCGTCCTGGAAGCTATCGGCAACACGGCTCTTCAAGAGGAATGGCTTGAGGCGGTCAGACCCGGAGGATCACTGGTTTTAGTTGGCGTGCCAAGCACCTCCGACGCAACCGAATTCATCAGCGCCAATCTCATTCGTTCGGAAAAAACTATTAAGGGCAGCTACTACGCTGCCACCGACCCTGGGCAAGCAATTAGCGACCTTTGCACTGCTTACCTTGACGGTCACCTACCCGTTGATCGCTTGATTTCCAAACGAGTGCCGATAGAAGACGTTCAACTAGCGATCGATGCCATGCTTACCGGANTTGAAGGACGCACCGTAATCATATTTGACTGAAGCGGAAATTCTGCGGAGAGCACTCTGTACAAGCTCTCTCCCCACCGCTTCAGAATTTCCTCGTGTCGGAGGGGGGACTTGAACCCCCACACCCTTAACGGGCACTAGATCCTTAGTCTAGCGCGTCTGCCAATTCCGCCACTCCGACGCTATTCCGAGACCCGGAAGCAGGCCCACTCTACCAACCTCCTGAAAGTTGCCAACATGGGGCGATCGCACACGATCGCTCGAACACCCCTGACTAGGCGAGCAACAAACCCAAGATCAACGTAGTGAAACCGAAAGTAACTGCTACGACCACGGTGATACGGCTGAGGTTCTTTTCGGCAACAGTCGACCCTGCAGCTGTTGCCCCAACGCTGCCTCCGAACATGTCGGAAACACCTCCGCCTTTCCCACTGTGTAGCAACACAAGGCCCACGAGCGAGATTGCCGAAATCAGATGTAGAGCACCAACTATCCAGGTCAACACAGGCTCGATGGTACCAGCGTCTCTACGCGACTCCTCGATCCGGACTCTCGGGACAAAGGCCGTGCCTAGACGCCGATCCGATGCGTAATTGGGGTACTCCCCTTGCTTCCCGGAACCCAACCCTCCAATATCGCTGAGAAACCACCCGCACCTCCCCCGGCACGAACAACCATCGGAGACCATTCAGGGAGCTTGCGGATTTCTCTTCCTGCTACGGATCCAAAAACTGTTTCCTCGTTGCTTGATACTGGTATGCCTTCCTCTATCCCCGAAGCCCCGCGGGCAGAAAGGTCAGGATCCATTTGCAGCAGCGGTTCTAACTCTTCGTAGAACTTCCTCTTTGACCAGCCTGCGGCGGCGAACACGTTCATATGTTCGGGGGTCATGACGATCATGGCTTCGCTCGGGAGTTTCCGATTGCCGACTCCCTGAAGTTGCTGCGCCAACGTGCGAATCAACGACTCCGGTGTTCGCGAGATCTGATCTATACACCCGATGGGTCCGTGGCCTGCAAATAGTGTGACTGTATTTTCGTTTCTTTTGAATCCTCGGGTGACCGACAGCGGGTCCCATCCTTCAGGTAGGTTTTCTTCGTCTTCGGCAAAACACCATCCAACCTTGGATGGGGAACCCAGAGCCGAGCGGTCAATGCCCCCTATGCCTGGTTTTCCACCCCCAACATTTCTCACGACGAGTTGAAGCGCCCTTCCTATTGTGGAATTGGCTCTATTGCCCTGCCCCAATGCGTTTTTGTCTGTGTTCATTCCGATTTGTCGGCGAATTGGGCCGTTGACAATGACAATCGGACCCGAGAACCAAAGGGTGCACAAGAGACCATGCATGTTGAATTGATCTGTGCACGCAGCCTCCACTGCCGCCAGCACGACTGGTAAATACTCAGGTTTGCAGCCAGCCATCACCGCATTGATAGCGACCTTTTCAACACTGCATTCGTTGAGCGTGGGTGGCACGATGGCCACTATCTCATCTGGAGGTCGGGCCGTGCCCGAAAGCATCCGGGCTACTCGTTCCTCGGTCGGTGGGATAATCGGCAAACCGTCAGACCAGCCTCGGTCAAACATCGCGTCGAATTCGTCCTCGAGGTTCGCGAATTCAACTGTGCGGCTTCGCGTCATTCGTTGTCCGAACTTCGAATCCAACGCATCTGCGAGATTTGGGTCAACCGACAAGGACCCGCACCCGGGACGCATCTCTGGAAGTTGGGTACCAAGATCATCGACACCGGACATGGCTTCCCAATCACGGCGGCTCCACCCGACCGTTCTCGCCAATTCCGCCCCGTCCTGGACGTACATAAGGGTTGGCACAGTTTCGACGTTGTGATGCCAAGAAAACTCCAGACTACGATCGTCGATCCGCGTGTCAATAGACGCTGGGAAATCGGCATCGTCTTGGGTGTAAACCGTGATTCCTGGCCCTCGCTGACTGAGTTCTTCGAGCACCGGGACGATGTCTAGGCAGGTGGGACAGTCCCGCTTCACGACGGCAATGAGGCCGTCCTGAAGGTGGGGTCGGCTGAGATTCGACTTATCGGAAGGCATACCGGTGATTTTAGGCGTCTTTGAAGTTCACGATCCTCGCGAAAGACGCTGCCTCCAGCGACGCTCCACCGACTAGGGCTCCGTCAATGTCTGACATCGACATCAATTCCGCTGCGTTTGCCGCGTTCACCGAACCCCCGTACTGGATCCTGACCTTATCGGCTGCAGATTTTCTCACGCTTGCAATGACACTTCTAATGTGCGCGCACATCAGTTGAGCGTCGTCTGCTGAGGCGGTGACGCCCGTACCTATCGCCCACACCGGCTCATATGCGACGATGACCTCCGCGAGCTGGTCCCCGCTAAGTGAGGACAGACTTCCCCTTACCTGTGCTTCCACAATCACTTGAGCGTCACCGCTTTCGCGTTCCTCAAGTGTCTCCCCCACACACACGATGGGTGTCATTCCATGCGTCGCTACAGCCGCCGCCTTCGCTGCAACAACTTCGTTTGTTTCCCCAAACAGAGCCCGGCGTTCGCTGTGTCCGACGATTACGAAGGTGACGTCCATTTTTCCCAACATTGCGGGCGACACTTCACCTGTGAAGGCCCCCGAATCTTCGGCGTGGCAATTCTGAGCGCCAAGGTGGAACAGCATTCGATCGGCATCAATCACTGTTTGCACCGAGCGGAGATCGGTGAAGGGGGGATGGACAGAGACCTCCACGGCGTCGTAGTCGTGATTTCGGAGCTCGTAGCTCAATTTCTGAACTAGCTGAATAGCTTCAAAATGGTTGAGATTCATCTTCCAGTTGCCGGAGATCAAAGGGATACGCGTCATCTGAGTACCTTAATTTCGAAGTGCTGCGAGTCCGGGGAGGTCGCCGAGTTCCAGAACCTCCAAACTTGCTCCCCCGCCTGTACTGATGTGGTCCATGTAGGGCGAAAGGCCGAATTCCGTTACAGCCGCTGCACTGTCTCCCCCGCCGACCACCGTAATAGCACGCGTATCAGCTAACGACTGAGCCAGCGCCGCAGTACCCGCAGCAAATCGGGGATCCTCAAACATTCCCATCGGCCCGTTCCAAAAAACTGTTTTGGCATCAAGGACAGCATCACCAAACTCCGCAGCGCTGCCCGGCCCAATATCAAGGCCTTTCCATCCATCCGGCATCGATCGACCCATCTGTCGAACTTCGCCCTCGGGACTTAGTGCTGTTATGTCGCTGGGCAGCAAAATCGACGCTCCTGATTCAAGAATTCGTTTGCACGTGTCGACTTGATCGTCCTCACACAAAGAGTCCCCGACACTGTTCCCTAGAGCTTTCAAGAAGGTAAAGCACATCCCTCCGCCGATGATTAATCGGTCGACAACTTCAAGCAGGGCTTCGATGACGCCCAGCTTGTCACTAACTTTCGCCCCACCAAGTACCGCTAGGAACGGTCGTTGCGGACTGGACCTCATGGCCCCGAGAACTTCAACTTCTCTCTGTAAAAGTCGGCCGGCCGCGGAGGGAAGCATCATCGGCGGACCAACAACCGATGCATGGGCACGGTGTGACACCCCAAAAGCATCGTTGACATACGCATCAAAGGGCGCTCCACCAGCGCCCTCCACCAGAAAGCGGACAAACTCAGGGGAATTAGCTGTTTCTCCAGGGTTGAACCGAAGGTTTTCAATCAGCTCAACACTCGGCGCTAATTCTTCGACCCGACCACGAAGAATTTCGATGGAGAACCTAGGGTCAGGCTTCCCCTCCGGTCGTCCAAAGTGAGTGCATAGGACAACTTCCGCACTTCTTTCAATTAGCCACGAAACCGTCGGTATTGCAGCTTTGATTCTCAGGTCATCAGCTATTTCGCCGTTTCGGAGCGGGACATTGAAATCACATCGAACCAAAACGCGTTTGTTCTCCAACCCGCCTATCGACGACTCTAAATCTTCGAGAGTCGGGATCGAGAGATTGGTCACGTCGAACTCAACTACAGGTGATCCCGACGAGGTCAACTAAACGATTGGAGTAACCCCATTCGTTGTCGTACCAGCCACTGACCTTTACGAGGTTCTCCATAGTCATCGTCAAACCCGCATCAAATACGCAGCTTGACGGATCTCCGACGATGTCTGCTGAGACCAACGGGTCTTCACTGTAAGAGAGAATCCCGGCAAGGGGAGCTTTGGACGCAGCAGAGGCAAAGGCACTGTTGATTTCATCGACAGTGGGCGTGGCGGAAAGGACCGCTGTGAAGTCGGTGATGGAGCCATCTGGGATCGGCACTCTTAGCGAGGTGCCATCCAACTTCCCGTTCATCGCCTGCAAAACGAGACCAGTGGCGCGGGCCGCTCCGGTCGAGGTCGGAATGATGTTCACTGCGGAGGCTCGAGCCCTCCGTAAATCGCTGTGTGGTCCGTCAACCAGTGACTGGTCACCGGTATAGGCGTGGACAGTTGTCATCAGACCCTTCTCTACTCCGAAGGCATCGTCGAGCACTTGCACCATCGGGACAAAGCAGTTAGTGGTGCAGCTGGCATTGGAGATCACTTTGTGAGCACCTTTATCGAATTCGTCGTGGTTCACTCCAACGACAATCGTTGCGTCAGCGCCGCTAGCGGGGGCGGAAACTATTACCAGCGGGGCTCCGGCATCTAAGTGGTGCGCTGCTTTATCTCTGTCAGTGAAGATCCCGGTGGATTCGATTACCACATCCACTTCCAACTCTGCCCAGGGCAGGTCTGCCGGGTTTCGTTCAGATAAAACCTTCAGCAGTTGGCCGTCAATCGAAATTCCGCCGTCTGTAGCTGAAATATCATTCGGGAGGTTTCCTAACACTGAGTCATATTTCAATAAATGAGCCATAGTGCTCTGGTCGCCAAGGTCGTTTACAGCGACGATTTCAACATCGGCACCTTGTTTCTGAACAGCTCGAAAGAAGTTTCTCCCGATACGGCCGAAACCGTTAATACCAACGCGCACGGTCATAGAAGGTTCACTTTCTGAGAGGGAATAGAGACGCTGCTGAATGTCTACCCCATCGCCCACGGGCAGTGGCGAATTGATTAGCTACTTCTATATTTCTTTTGATTCAAGGTCTCGATGCCGTGTTCGAAGCTGGTGGCCGTTTTCATTCAAGACTCGTCCGATTTCTTCTGCTATGGCAACACTTCTGTGGCGGCCTCCGGTGCACCCAAAGGCAATAGTCAAGTAGGCATTGCCTTCATCAACGTATGAGGGAAGTAGGAAATCCAGCAGTGGCATCAGACGAGCCAGAAACGTGACAGTTAAGGGTTGGGCAAGCACATATTGCCTGACTTCGTGATCCAGACCTGTGAGCGGCCGCAAATCCGGAACCCAATATGGATTGGGTAAGAATCGACAGTCAATGACCAAATCTGCTTCGGTGGGAATGCCGTGTTTGTAGCCAAAGGACAGCACGGTTGTTTGCATCAGCTGTTCACGGCCGGCCTCGCTAAAGGCTTCGACTACCTGCGATTTCAGTTCGTGCACAATGAGGTCGCTCGTATCGATTACTAGATCGGCTTTTTGTTTGATCGGTTCAAGCAATTCACGTTCTCTCTGTATTGCTTCTGCTACCGATTCACTGTCGCCGCCGAGTGGATGTCGCCGACGTGTTTGGTCGTATCGGCGAATAAGAACGTCAGTTGCGGCATCTAAGAAGACGATTATTACTCGAGTTAACGACGTTTCGAGGTTGCTCAGGAAGTTCAACAAATCTTCTTGATGCTGGTGCGATCCGGCAACTAAAGCCAGGCGCTCTACCCGTGACTGCGAAGCGGTCAGTAGCTCGGCTGCTGACGAGAGCAAGCTAGATGGCAAGTTGTCGATTACAAACCAACCTAAGTCTTCCAAGGTGTCTGCGACCGTGGAGCGACCCGCACCGGATAGTCCGGCGACCACTACAAAATTTGGGCTGTCAGCCATAGTGAAAGATTAGATGGATTGAGCCAGAACATCATCGCTTCCGGCAGGACAGCACTAGGAGTCGCGGGATCTGTGCTGCTGCTTTGTATGAATCATTGAGTTCGAGGAAACCCGGCGGCGGGGGCGGTTCTAGCATTCGCTCTACTAGAAGGTCGTTGTCGACAAGAGCGTTTATGTACTCACTTAAAGGCCGGTGCACGAAAGGTATATGTACCCCCAGCTGAACCTCTTCGAGGCTTTCTTGTTCCACGAGGTAGCTGCCGATGCGCCAATAGTGGTTGGGTGGGTCCGACATATGGTCCTCAACCCATCCGCTTCCCGGGGTTTGGAGAAGTGGATGGTTGAGCAAGAAAACAAAACTTCCTCCTGTCTTCAGGACTCGGGATACTTCGCCGATTGCTTGCTTCATGGCGCTTATGTGCTCGAAAACCAAACATGCCACCGCTGTGTCAAAGACTTCATCTGCGAAGGGGAGCGCCAGTGCTGAAGCCTGCCCGTAAGCTTCGCCAGTGCTTCGGTACATGGCTTCAGAAATCTGATTCCATGCGGGGTCAACTCCATATACGTCGATGCCTCTGGTTGCCAAGAGCCGAGCAACTTGGCCTTCTCCGCATCCGATGTCGAGAGCTCTTCCGGTTTCGGAAATGAGTCCTGCTACTAAGGGCAGTATCTGTTCCTCGTATTCAGGGTCGGCTCCGCGAGTGAACTCACGTTGCCACCATGTCGCATGTGTGTCCCAGGAGTCTTTGGTCACGCTCGCCCCTGTGTCCTTTCATGGACAGCGTGAGCTACCGGATTTGGGAGCCAAGTCAGCGCCAGGAGTTCCTCGAGTGAGGCTTGTTGCACCTTCCGGACTCCTCCGAATTCTTTGATCAAGCGTTTGCGACGCACATCGCCCAGACCAGATATGTTGTCGAGGACACTGCGAGTCATCCGTTTGTTGCGGAGCGTTCGGTGGTAGCTCACCGCGAAACGGTGGCTCTCATCGCGAATCCTCTGCAAGAGGTATAAGGCGTCAGATCCACGGGGTAGCTCGATGGGTTTCGAACGTCCGGGAACGAAGACTTCTTCGAACTGTTTTGCTAAAGCTGCCACAGGGATTTCGTCGCTTAACCCCAAGGTCTCTAGGACTCGTACGGCAACACCGAGTTGCCCTTTCCCGCCGTCGACGACCAACAGTTGAGGAGGATATGCGAATTTGGTGGGACCTTCATTGGGGGCTTCCCTTTCAGAGAGGTAATTTCTAAAGCGGCGGAAAAGGACCTCTTCCATCGCGGCAAAATCGTCGTTGCCTGCAACATCGCGGATTTTGAAGCGACGATATTCGCTCTTGCGTGGTAAAGCGTCTTCAAGAACCACCATCGAACCGACGTAGTCGGTTCCTTGGAGATGGCTCATGTCATAGCACTCAATGCGTAACGGAGCATTGGGTAGATGCAGATGCTCCTGGAGTTCTTGCAGGGCGCGTGCTCGACTGTTGTGATCGCTGCCTCTCTTGAGACGATGGCGGGCAAATGATTCCTTAGCGTTCTTTGTCGCAGTTGCGTGCAACGCTCGCTTGTCGCCACGCATCGGTACCCGAATTTCAACACGAGACCCCCGCTGCTTGGTTAGCCATTCCTCGTAGAGCGCCTGTCGGTCCGGTAGAGCGGGAACGAACACATTTTTGGGCATGCCGATTGGGTTTTCTTGGTGATACAGATCTTCGACGATCCTTGCTATGAGATCTGGTTGTGTGACGTCCTCAACTTTGTCAACAATTGAACCGCGCTGCCCCATGACGCGCCCTTTACGAACATAAAACACCTGTACAGACGCTTCTAACTCGTCGTCGTGGACGCCAATCACATCGAAATCTTCATTTCGCGTACCTGCGATTTGTCGCTTTTCGATGGCTTTTTTGACGCTCGATAGGCGGTCACGAATTCTGGCTGCGAGCTCAAACTCCATGGAACTGCTCGCGGCCCGCATTCGTCTGTTGAGGTCTCTTAGCACTTCATCTGTGTCGCCTTCCAAGAATCGAATGAGGTCTCGAACGAGGTCCTCGTAGGCAACTGGGGAAATTTCCCCAACGCATGGACCTGCGCATTGTTCGATGTGAAAAAGCAGGCACGGTCGTCCTAACCGTTGGTGTTCTGCCATTTTGTTGTCACTGCATGTTCGGATAGGGAATGTTCTGAGTAGGAGATCTAGGGTTTCTCGAATGGCGTGAGCATGGCCGAATGGTCCGAAGTAGCGATTGCCTCTCTTCCTTTTACCCCTCATGACGGTGGCTCGCGGCCATTCGTCGCGCAGAGTGATGGAAAGGAAGGGGTACGACTTATCGTCTCTGAGTCGCACGTTAAATCGTGGTTGGTGCCTCTGAATCAGGCTGTATTCGAGCATGAGTGCATCTACTTCGGTGGCCACCTCAATCCATTCGACCGATGCGGCTGTTTGTAGCATTTGAGTGGTGCGAGGGTGCAGGTTGCGGACGTCTTGGAAATAACTGTTCAACCTGTTACGTAGACTCTTGGCCTTGCCGACGTAGATTATGCGCCCTGTGTTGTCTTTAAATTGGTAGCTGCCTGGCTGATCGGGGACTGAGCCGGACTCGGGACGCAGAGGCATGCTGTAAGGCTATTGGGCGAACAGGCATCAGTTCGACAGGACCGGAGCGAGAAAGCGCGCCGTGTGACTTGCCGAAATTTTTGCCACTTTTTCGGGCGGACCGCTAGCTACAACCAACCCTCCCCCATCTCCCCCTTCTGGGCCCATGTCGATGATCCAGTCGGCTGTCTTTATGACATCGAGATTGTGTTCGATGATGATCACCGTGTTGCCTTGGTCGACTAGGCGGCTGAGTACTGCAAGTAGCCGTCGAATATCTTCAAAGTGCAGACCCGTCGTCGGCTCGTCCAGGATGTAGATGGTGTGCCCCGTGGGCCTTTTCGCCAGTTCGCTGGCAAGCTTTACGCGTTGCGCTTCTCCGCCAGACAGCGTTGTCGCTGGCTGTCCTAGCCGAATATATCCGAGCCCCACATCTACCAAGGTTTGCATGTGGCGGACAATCGGTGGTTGAGCGGAGAAGAACGCTAGGGCTTCTTCGCAAGGCATATTCAACACGTCAGCGATAGTCATGCCTTTGAATCGAATTTCAAGCGTCTCCCTGTTGTACCTTGCTCCTTTGCAAACTTCGCACGGTACGTAAACATCGGGAAGAAAGTGCATTTCGATCTTTAGCGTCCCGTCGCCCGAGCAAGCCTCACATCTTCCGCCTTTGACATTGAAGCTAAAGCGACCCGGTAGGTAACCCCGCACCTTTGATTCATTGGTGGCGGCAAACAGCTTTCGAATATTGTCGAAAGCGCCTGTATAGGTCGCCGGATTCGAGCGAGGGGTGCGTCCGATGGGTGACTGGTCAATGTCGATCACCTTGTCGAGTTCTTCCCAACCTTCAAGTGAGGTGTGTAAGCCGGGGACCTCTTTGGACTTGTAGATGCGCTGCATCAGTGATTTGCGCAAGATTTCGTTGATCAGAGTGCTTTTGCCCGAACCGGACACCCCGGTGACAGTAACGAAGCATCCGAGCGGTATCTCAACATCAATTGAGCGAAGGTTGTTTTCGCGTGCTCCTGTGATAGTGAGCGTCTCTGAGAAGGGCTTCCGTCGTTCCGTAGGTATGTCAATCACACGACTGCCCTTTAGATATTCGCCGGTAATCGATCCCTTTGCGTTGGCAAGACCTTTGACCGGTCCGCTGTAGATGATCTCACCGCCGTGTTCGCCGGCTCCGGGGCCTATGTCGACCACCCAATCGGCCTCGAGGATCGTTTCTTGATCGTGTTCTACAACCAGTACTGTGTTCCCCAAATCTCGTAAATGCTGCAAAGTCTCGATCAGGCGCCGATTATCGCGTTGATGAAGGCCGATGGAAGGTTCATCGAGGACATAAAGAACTCCTTCCAACCCACTCCCGATTTGGCTTGCTAAACGAATTCGTTGGGCTTCGCCGCCTGCCAAGGTCGCTGCGGATCTATTCAGCGTGAGGTAGTCCAGCCCGACGTCCAACAGAAAATTTAGACGTGCATCAATTTCCTTGACGATGGGTGCTGCAATTATGGTCTCTCGTTCATTGAGCGATAAGCCATCGATGACTTTCGCCGCCTCGCCGATCGAAACTGAACAGAGTTCGTGGATGTTTCGTCCGGCGACTCGAACCGCAAGCGAGACTTCATTTAGTCGAGCACCGTCGCAGGCGCCACACGGAACTTCCCGCATGTACCCTTCGATCCGGTCTCGCGAATGGTCGCTGTCGGTGTCAGCGTGACGACGTTGAAGGGTGGGAATGACTCCTTCCCAGTGCGTTGTGTAGCTACGGCTGCGTCCATACCGGTTCCGATAGCGAACGGTGAACGTCTGGTTCTGGGAGCTCCCATACAAGAGCAGTTTCCGTTGCTTTGTCGTGAGCTTCGACCAGGGCTTGTCAACGGGGATATCGAACTCTTCACCAGTTGCCCGCAGGAGACGTCCGTACCATCGACTAGCCCCGGTAGCGAACGGTGCAATAGCGCCTTCCTCAATAGTCAAGTCGACGTTGGGGATGATTAACTCTGGGTCGACTTCGAATCGCGTTCCTAAGCCGTCACATGTCCCACATGCGCCGTAAGGGGAGTTAAACGAGAAATTTCGTGGGGCTAACTCTTCGAAGGACCGCCCTGTAGTTGGCGAAAAGAGATGCTGGCTGTAAGTGTGGACTTCGGATTCGCCTTCTTCTGGAACAACCTCTATCCAGACATGACCATCAGCCAGACTTAATGCTGCTCCGATCGATTCGGTGAGTCGTTGTTCAATGCCTTCTCGAAGGACAAGGCGATCGACGATGACTTCAATGTCGTGGTTCACGTAACGGTCTAGCCGTTCTTCTGGAAGAATTTCTGATTCCCCGAGGTCGACCATTTCTCCATCAACTCGTGCTCGGACGTAGCCTTGGGAAGCCAAGTCTGACAACAGCGTGTGATATTCGCCTTTTCTGCCCCTGACTATGGGCGCGAGGACCTGAAATCTCTTTTCGGCTCCGAGAGTAAGGACTCTGTCGACAATGTCTTGGGACGTCTGCCGCTGTACAACTTCATCGGTTTCTGGATCGTGCTGGACGCCCACCCTTGCATAAAGAAGACGCAGGTAGTCGTAGACCTCCGTGATGGTTCCCACCGTTGATCGAGGATTTCTGCTTGCGCTTTTTTGATCTATGGAAATTGCTGGCGAAAGCCCTTCGAGGAAATCTACGTCCGGCTTGTCCATCTGACCAAGGAATTGTCGGGCATAGGCCGACAGCGATTCGACATAACGCCTTTGACCCTCTGCGTAGATGGTGTCAAAAGCCAAGGATGATTTGCCGCTCCCGGATAAGCCAGTGAAGACGATCAGGCTGTCCCGCGGCAGATCTACGTCGATATCACGCAAATTGTTCTCTCTAGCGCCGCGAACGACTAACTGATCACCCATCGTGCCGGAGCATATCTCGGGGCCTGTGGAGATACGGGACGTAAGCAGCCAAATCGGCTAGATCATGACGACTGAGCGCAATACTTCGCCTTGCTCCATCTTGTGGAATGCATCTTCTACTTCTTCGATACCAATTTTTTCAGATACGAATCGATCAAGCTGAAGACGCCCCTGCAGATACAGATCTATGAGCATTGGAAAGTCGCGCGATGGGAGGCAATCGCCGTACCATGAGCTTTTCAGGGCTCCTCCTCGACCAAAAACCTCGATCATCGGCAGGTCAATGCGCATGTCGGGGGTTGGAACTCCGACAAGAACCACTGTTCCGGCTAGGTCACGCGCGAAAAATGCTTGTTCGTAGGTGGCGGGTAACCCGACTGCCTCGATAGCGACATCGACACCATTCCCACCAGTCAGGGCTTGCACAGCCTCAACCACTTGATCCTTATCCATGTCTGTGGTGTTGATGGTATGTGTGGCGCCAAAGTCTTTGGCCCACTGGAGCTTTTGATCATCGAGGTCTATAGCGATGATCGTGTGTGCTCCTGCTAACCGTGATCCCTCTATCGCTGCGTCTCCTACTCCCCCACAACCCCAAACTGCAACGCTGTCGCCTCGGGTCACACCCCCGGTGTTCATCGCCGCTCCCAGTCCGGCCATCACGCCGCATCCGATGAGACCAGCTACTTCGGGTTCCGCGGCAGCGTTCACTTTGGTCGCTTGTCCTGCCGCTACCAAGGTCTTCTCGGCAAATGCTCCGATGCCGAGTGCAGGAGTTAGTTCCACTCCGTCAACGGTCATTTTTTGCTGGGCATTGTGAGTGGCAAAACAGTACTGGGGTCTCCCCCGCAAACAGCTTCGACATTCACCGCATACTGCCCGCCAATTCAGGACGACGAAATCGCCTTGTTCTAGGTTGGACACGCCCGATCCGACTTGGCTCACCGTGCCCGCTGCTTCATGCCCAAGAAGGAAAGGAAAGTCATCGTTAATTGCTCCTTCGCGGTAGTGAAGATCGGTGTGACAGACACCGCATGCTTGAACGTCGACTACGACTTCGCCGGGTCCGGGATCGGGAATCTGAATGTTTTCGACCGATACCGGAGCACCTTTGGATCGAGCTATGACGCCGCGTACCTCGTGTGGCATCGCTGCACCCCCTCTGTTGAGCAATTCGACAAGCGATGACTGTACCGCCCTCAGTGGCAACCTAGTTCCTGGGTCGCTCGCTCAGCCAGAGTTGATCAATCGATTTCAAAGTCAACTCATCGCATCGCGCAAGTCACGCCTTAGCTCTCTGATCTCGTCTCGAAGCCTTGCGGCGTACTCGAACCGTAAGTCTTCTGCTGCTTCTTCCATTTCCAGCTCCAGGGAGTGAATCAGACGATGCAAGTCGTCTTCAGGCAATTCGGCTAGATCCTTACGGGCCTGTTCGTCAACCTGAATGCGTTTTGACGCCAGTTTCTCGGGAACTGGTGCTCCCTCCTCGTGGCCGCGAAGTACCAGCAAAATATCGGTCACTGCTTTGCGGATGGTCTGAGGATCAATGCCGTGCTCTCGGTTATATGCCTGTTGCAGGCCTCTCCGCCGGTTAGTTTCGTCGAGTGCAACCCGCATTGAATCAGTCACATTGTCGGCGTACATGATGACCTGTCCATCGACATTACGGGCAGCTCTTCCAATAGTTTGGATTAGTGACGTCTGACTTCTGAGAAACCCTTCTTTGTCTGCGTCAAGAATCGCCACCAAAGAGACCTCCGGCAAGTCCAGACCTTCCCGCAGAAGGTTGATCCCTACGAGAACATCAAATTCACCCAGACGCAGGTCCCTGAGAATTTCTATTCGCTCAATGGTGTCAATCTCGCTGTGTAGGTAGCGGACTCTGACTCCCAACTCCAACAAATAATCAGTTAGGTCTTCCGACATTTTCTTGGTAAGGGTCGTAACAAGCACCCGATCACCACGACCGACAGTCTCCTCAATTTGATCTATGAGGTCGTCGATCTGTCCGCGAGTTGGCTTGACGATTACCTCGGGATCGACAAGTCCTGTCGGTCTGATTATTTGCTCAACTACTTGGTCGCTCACTCCAACTTCATAGTCACCCGGAGTGGCAGACAAAAACACGACTTGATTAAGTCGCTCCATTACTTCGTCGAATCGAAGTGGCCGATTATCGCGCGCTGACGGAAGCCTGAATCCGTGCTCCACCAGCGTGTCTTTTCGAGACCGGTCTCCGGCAAATTGTCCGTGGAGTTGAGGTACTGCAACGTGACTCTCATCTACAACCAGCAAATAGTCTTCGGGAAAGAAATCAAGAAGGGTATATGGGGGCTCGTCAAAGGTTCTGCCATCTAGATGCATCGAATAGTTCTCGATGCCGGTGCAGTATCCGACTTCTTGGAGCATCTCGAGGTCGTACTCGGTCCGCATCCGCAGTCTTTGCGCTTCCAGCAGTTTCTCCTCAGATTCGAAAACCGTGAGACGTTGTTGGAGCTCAGCTTCGATATCGGTGATGGCCCGGTGAATGGTCGCCCCGTCAGTCACGTAGTGGCTGGCCGGAAAGACGGTGACTTCTTCGAGATCTGCTAGCCGCTCTCCTGTAACAGGATCTACTTTGGTTATGCGTTCCACGTCGTCCCCAAAGAGTTCGATTCTTACGATGAACTCTTCATAGGCGGGATGGATCTCGAGGGTGTCGCCTTTGACCCGAAACTTACCGCGTATGAGATTCATGTCGTTTCTCTCATACTGCATGTCGATTAGTCGCCCGAGGACCTCTCTTTGGTCATGGGTTTCCCCGGTCCTCATATAGAGCATGTGTTGTAGGTAGGCATCAGGTGGACCAAGTCCATAGATAGCTGAAACTGAAGCTACGACTATCACGTCTCTGCGCGTCAATAACGCCGCTGTCGCAGAATGACGAAGCCGATCGATCTCATCATTTATTGAAGAGTCTTTCTCTATGTAGGTGTCCGAGGCCGGCATGTACGCCTCTGGTTGGTAGTAGTCGTAATAGGAGACGAAATATTCGACCCTGTTGTGGGGGAAGAATTCCCTGAACTCGTTAGCTAGTTGCGCTGCAAGTGATTTGTTTGGTGCGAGTACCAGAGTCGGACGTTGGACCTTTTCGATAGTCCACGCAATGGTGGCGCTCTTTCCGGAACCGGTGATACCAAGCAACGTCTGGAACCGGTTTCCAGCGTCTACACCATCGGCTAATTGCTGAACTGCGTTGGGTTGGTCGCCCGCGGGAGCAAAGTCTGAAACAACGCGGAACGGATGCGCTGCTGTAGGCGTAGGCCTTGTCCCGGAAGTCACGAGAAACAGCTTAGGAACTGGAACATCGCAGCAAAGACCGGCTGAGCCTGTTTCAGAAAAAACTTTAGATCTTTAGGGATTTCTCGTTTCATTCACACTCATCGCCCGTTCTATGGGTATCCTCCGCGCTGAGCGGCATATTCGAGTAATTGAGATAGCCACCTCCGAGGCCATTATGAGTGATGAATCTGTAGACGAAGAAATTGAAAATATGGAACCTGATCCAGACGTCCTCGATGAGGAGATGGATGGGGAACTTGAGATTGACCTTGACGCCGACGACCTCGCAGATGAAGATGACGAAGACGACGACAATACTGAGATCCCTGCCGGCGCACGCCCAGCCTCCGACGATGACGAAGAGGAAGAAGACGACGACGAAGTAGAGGCTGACCTTGACACTATCTTGAAAGAACGGCTCTCTTCTGCCGACGAGGATGATGATGAAGATGAAGAAGACGAGGGGGTCATCACCACAGCTGAAGGCGACCGGATCCCTGGGAAGCAAGAGGACGAAATTCTCTGTGAGGGCTGCTTCCTACTTGTTAAGGAATCGCAGTACGACATCAGCGACAAAGTGGCGAGTTGCCCACACTGCGGCACCCAATTGAAGGTCTAGAAATCGGGGGGTCATGAAACTAGAGGGGAAAGTTGCTGTCATTACAGGCGCTGCGAGCGGAATTGGTGCTGCCTGTGCTCGAGCGTTTTCAAGCGTCGGTGCCAAGGTGGCTGTAGTCGACGTTGACGCCAAGGGCTCTCAGGTGATCGCTGATTCGATAGGCGGTATCGCAGTTGAATGCGACCTGGCGGACGCAGCAGCCATCGAAGCCATGGTGTCAGAGGTGGAACAGCGGCTTGGGTCAGTTCAAGTCTTGTTTAACAACGCCGGAATTGGTTCCGGTGCAGGGATGTTGGACAGCCCTCTTGAGGAATGGCAAAGCCAATGGGACGTGAACCTCATGTCACATGTGCACGCCGTTCGAGCCGTATTGCCGGGAATGTTGGAGCGAGGAGAGGGGTATTTGCTCCACACCGCGTCGATGGCCGGGATTCTGTCGTCACATGGCAATGTTCCTTACGCAGTCAGTAAACATGCTGTTGTCGGTTTGGCCGAATGGCTTGCCTTCACTTACGCGCATCACGGCATCGTTGTTTCCTTGCTATCGCCCTTGGCTGTTCGCACACCGATGTTGGGTGACGCAGCAGATGGTGAGTGGGCATCGCAGGCCGGAGGGCCAATTAAAGAACCTGAAGAGGTCGCTCAACAAGTACTTGATGCAATTTCAGATGAACGGTTTCTCATTCTCACAGACCCAATCGCTCAGACCTGGATGGAGAGAAAAACCGGGGATCCAGATCGATGGCTCCACGGCATGAATAGGCTCCAGCAGCGACTAGAAGGCCCTGCCAGCGGCGATTCCGTGTAGCAGTACCCTGCTTAGCTAATCGAGCTACAGGAAGGTCATTCGTGGACTCAGGCGGCCTCATTTGGATCCCGGTGACATTAGGGGCCACAGCAGCGCAAGTGTTGCGAACTGCCCGTCAACACGAGCTCCGCCGGTACCTGTCTTCGTTTGGTGCCGCTTATGTCAGATTCTTATTTGCGTGGCCCCTAGCCATTTCCTCGCTCACCCTCACGTGGCTCTGTTCGCCGGAGACCATGGACATTCCGCCTAGGTTCTACGTCTGGATCGGCGCGGCAGGTTTGGTTCAAATTTGTGGGACCGCTCTGCTACTTCAAGCCTTTCGAGCTCGGGATTTCGCTATTGGAACCGTCTACTCGAAAGCGGAAGTCATTTTGGTAGCGACTGGATCAGCGATTTTTTTGGGCGAAACCTTGCGACCGGTTGGATGGGTGGGCGCTGCCATTGTTCTCGTGGGGGTCGTGCTGCTCGCGGCTACTTCAGGAGTCGGCACGGCACTCAAGGGCTTAGGCGATAGGGCCGCATGGTTCGGTATCAGTTCAGGATTGTTCTTCGCATTTTCCGCTATTGGGATTCGGGGCGCATCCACTTCGTTAGTCGGTGCATCGGTGTGGCATAGGACCTGCCTGACCTTGGTGGCCTTACTGACAAGCCAAACGTTGCTGCACGGAGCGCTTCTCGCCGCTTTCGACCGGCATCAAATAGTCAGCATCTGGAACCACCGTCGAGAATGCTTTCAGGTAGGAATCTTGAGTTTTGCTGGAACTACCGGTTGGATCGCCGCTATGACCCTTGCTACCGCGGCCAAGGTCCGGACCCTCGGCCAATTGGAAATAGTCCTAGCGTTTTTCATCTCACTTGTTCGCCTTCGAGAGGAACATCACGCTCGTGACTATTTCGGTAGTGCCCTCGTCCTCATCGGAATTCTGCTCGTCGTTGGCCTCGGTTGATGAGTTAAGCGGATCAGCGCGGCTCATCGGGCTCGGGAGTTGGCTCAGTAGCCGGAAGGTTTTGGGCCCACGCGAATGCTGACCTGATTTGTGGCTCTAGTTCATTGAGAGTCACCGCATTGTTGATCACAAAGTCGGCTAACTCGAGCCTTTTTTCAGGTGGCACCTGTGCGGCTATTCGGGATCGAGCGTCCTCTTCGCTGAATCCTCTCTGATCGACCAGACGTCGAATCGCTACTTCCGCAGGGGTGTCAACAACCAAGATCCCGCTCACGATGTATCGCGGGGGTCCCCCAGCCATGATCCCTTCTATGAGTAGAGGGATATCTAGGACCAAGAGGTTGTCAGTTGTTGCTTGTTCACGTATCCGATGTCTGATTTCGCGGTTGACGGGTGGATGAACGATCCCGTTCAACGTTCGAAGCGCTTCCTTATCGCTGAATACGACATCAGCGACTGCTTGACGGTTCAGGGTTGTGTCCTCATTCAATATCTCAGCACCAAAATGGTTCACCATCTCGGTGTGAACAATTCCACCTGGTTCTTGCAGCTCGCGGACTATCTGATCCGCGTCAATTAGTACCGCCCCGAGGTCGACGAAGCGGTCCGAGACTGTGCTCTTACCGCTTCCTATGCCACCGGTAAGCCCGATGACTATCACTTGACTCCCTACACTTCCTCGGGTGAAGCTGCGGTTTCTTCTTCTGAAGTTTCCTCAGCGTTTTCTGGGCTCTGTTCCTTGTCTTCGTAGTCAGCGACGGCTTGCCGGTAGGCCTCTTCACCATGCTCTTCGTAGTACTCACGCCAAGCTCGTTCGGCCTCAGATTCCTCTCCCTCGGCTGGAGCCTCGTAGCTGAATTCTCCAATGAAGTTTCCGGAGTCATCGTAAGCATGTTCACCGAATGCTTCTTGATATTCAGCTGCTACTACTCCGCCTTCAGCAGCCTGCTTGATGGACAAACTGATCCTTCGTCGCTGTAAGTCCAGGTCAATGATTTTGACCCACAGTTCCTCGCTAGGTGTCACCACTTGTTCTGGCAATTCGACATGATGCGCTGACATTTCAGAAATGTGAACCAGGCCCTCTATGCCATCTCCAACTTGGACAAAGGAGCCAAAGGGCACCAGCTTGGTTACGCGGCCATAGACCAATTCGCCCACCTTGTGACCATCGGCAAACTCTTGCCATGGGTCTTGCTGGGTTGCCTTCAATGACAACGAGATTCGTTCACGTTCGCGGTCCACTTCTAGGACTTCGACGTCGACTTCGTCGCCCACCGTCACTACTGAATTTGGATGGTCAACATGTTTCCACGACAACTCCGAGACATGGATGAGACCGTCCATTCCACCCAAATCGACGAACGCGCCAAAGCTGACAACCGACGACACAACACCGCTCCGCTTTTCGCCTGGTTGCAAATCGTCTAAAAACTCTTCGCGTTGTTCTTTTTGCGTCTCCTCAAGCCAGGCTCGGCGAGAGAGAACAACGTTGTTGCGGTTCTTGTCTAGTTCAATGATTTTGGCCTCAAGCTCCATGCCAATATACGGATCCAAATCACGCACTCGACGCAACTCCACCAGTGATGCCGGCACAAAGCCACGCAATCCGATGTCAATGATGAGCCCACCTTTTACAACTTCGATAACTGGCCCTGTGACAACTCCGTCTGATTCTTTGATTTCTTCGATCCGACCCCAGGCCTTTTCATATTGAGCCCGTTTCTTCGACAAAACAAGACGCCCGTCTTGGTCCTCTTTTTGTAGGACCAGGGCTTCGATCTCTTCCCCTAACTCGACAACCTCCGATGGGTCGACTGCGTTTCGGATTGAGAGTTCGCGGCTAGGAATAACTCCTTCTGATTTAAATCCGATATCGAGAAGGACTTCGTCGCGATCTATTCGGACGACAGTTCCGGTGACTAAGTCGCCATCTTCGAATTCAACGATTGTTCCGTCTATGGCATCAGCGAAGGACGTTGCTCCAAGGTCGTTCTCGACGATGGTGCGGGGTATGTATTCACCGGCATCGGTAAAGCTGCCGAATTCCGTGGTATCAGACACAATTTTTGGCTCTAGGTAGGCGATACGGGGTGCCTGTGGCAGAGCTCCCACTGGGCACGGCGTCCAAGGCTACACGGCCTTGAGGCCGGAACCATCTCCTAACTCAAGTTCTAGAACCAGTGGCGTTGTTTATTCTGGGCGACGTGCTAGAAGTAGCAGTTCTGCATGATTTGGGTCAATGGCGTCGCCCGTCCAATTTTCGCCGGAATGGACGCTACGAACCTTGAGTGGTTCAAGCCCTGACGCCTGGGCCATGAGCCATAACTCCCTAGGGGTAAAGCAGGTAGTCCACAGGTCGGTAGTGAGTGTTATGCCTTCCGGATTCTTAACTTCGGTGATCTCATGTCGGGTGGCAGTCATCAAATCAAAATTGTCGTGGGCGGTGTCCCCATGAGCAACTTGGAAATAGGCGGAAAAAGCCGCTACCAAAAGGAGGCAACCGGGCTTGAGAGCGTCAGCCATACCCGTCAGAATGGCTTGGTCACCTCCAAGGTTCGCTGCGTCTATGCCCGCCGGTCCGCCCTGCAGACCGAAAGCACCTTCACACAATGAGATCACGCCATCGAATTGTCCGGGGAACTCCATTTGTCGAGCGTCCATTCGTTCAAACTTCACGAGTTCGTCCAGTCCTTCTTGTTTGGCCGATTCGTTAGCGAGGTCGACAAATGGCTTTGAGATGTCCACGCCGAAACAATTGATGCCGCGTCGCGCAAGCTCTAAGGCGTGGCGGCCCGGGCCGCAACCTACATCGAGAACCTGATCCCCCGGTTGTAGGCAGAGATCGTTGACGACAGCGTCGACTTCCTCGACGGTGCTGCGAGTGAAGGCGTATCTCAAATATGCGGATTGCAGGTGATCGGCCACTTCTTCGAACCAATGCTCACCAGTCATAGGCTGTTTCCCAGTCAGGTGAAAACTGCACTTTTAGGCTTTCGCCTGAGCCCAACTTGGGCCCGTAGCAATGTTCACTTCGAGCGGAACACGTAGTTCGGCTGCGTCGCGCATCTTCTCAATGGTGATTGCCTTGATCTCTTCATGCTCATCTGGTTGAACTTCGAGTATCACTTCATCGTGTACTTGGAGGATGAGCAGACTTTTGGCCTTCATCGCTGTCAGAGAGCGGTCAATTTGGACCAGTGCGATCTTGAAGATGTCCGCTGCGAGGCCTTGTATGGGAGCGTTCATCGCCTGGCGTTCAGCTGCTTGGCGGACCCTAAAGTTCGATGAGGCGAGATCGGGGATTGGCCGGCGGCGACCGAAGATGGTTTCGGTATATCCAACCTCTTTGGTCCGCTCAACAATTTCGTCCATAAAGGATTTCACGGCGGGGAAAGCCGCGAAATAAGAGTTCAATATTTCGCCTGCCTCCGCAGTCTCGATCCCTAGGCGCTGACCAAGTCCGTAGGCTTCCATGCCGTAGGCAAGCCCATAGCTCACCATCTTCGCTCTGGAACGTTGTTCCACATTGACGCTTTCTGGATCGATCCCAAAGATCGATGCTGCTGTCGCGTTATGAATGTCCTCACCAGATTCGAAAGCTCTAATCAGCCCGGGATCTTCTGCTAAATGGGCTATCACTCTGAGTTCAATTTGGTTGTAGTCGGCTACCAGCAGTTCACATCCATCGCGAGGGACAAAGGCTTTGCGGAACTCTCTACCTAGCGAGGTCCGGACGGGGATGTTGTGGAGGTTCGGATCTTCGGAACTCAGTCGGCCCGTGCGCGCGACAGTTTGGTTGAAAGTCGCTCGAATACGGCCATCGTCATCTGTGACGTCGAGCAGGCCTTGGCCATAGGTGGATCGTAATTTTTCGACCTCTCTGTAGTCGAGGAGGAGGGCAACAATTTCATGTTGGTCGCGAATCTTTTCTAGGGATGCTGCATCCGTTGAATAACCGGTTTTCGTTTTCTTCTGAGGGGTTAGGCCAAGGTCTTCAAACAACACCTTCCGTAACTGTTTGGTTGAATTCACGTTGAACTCGCGCCCCGCAAGTTCATGGATGGACGTTTCAAGCCGCTGAACTTCGCCGACTAGGTAATCGCGCATCCTCGTTAATTCGGCCACGTCAACACCGACGCCGGCATCCTCCATCCGAGATAACACTGATATCAGGGGTCGCTCCAACTCTTCGTAGAGCCACACCATCGATCTTTCCTCGATCATGCTCAGCATGACCGGCGCTAACCGATTAACGATCAGCGCGTCCCTCGCCACGTCCAGAAGTGCGTCCTGTGATTCGCCACCCAAATCCAGCTGACCGGGTTCAGTAGCGTCGTTTCTGACAATCTCACTGCGGCAGTACCTCATGAGCAGGTCATCAAGAACGTAACGGCCATCTGTTGGGTCCAGGAGGTATGCCGCTATGGCTGTATCTAGCCGCAGCCCCTCTGCCGGTACTCCTAGCTTGCGAAGACCTCGCGTTAGCTCCTTTGCGTTGTGAGCATCAAAGCCAATGCCGTCTGACGTCACGAAACTTTCGAGGGCCGATTGGACATCAGGGTCCTCGAGGATGTGCCGTTCCATCGTCAGAACTTCAGCCGTTTCGGGGCTGTGTGCTACCGAGAGCGCCAGTAGAGAACCATCGACATCAGCCAGCCAACCCAGAGAAAGCGGCTGTTTATTCTCTGCTAGTGGCGTTAATAGTTCAACGCATTCGGACGCCGAATCCGCAGTCGTTACTTCCGCTTCCAGCACGCTCTCTTGTGAGCCCATCGATGGAAGCTCATCAACTAGCAGTTCTCTGAGGCGCTCATACAGAGAGTTGAACTCCAACTGATCGAACAGCTGCCGGACCTCGGCCGCGTTAACGGTGCCCCACTTAACATTCGTCACATCGAGTTCTATTGGGGCATCAGTTCGAAGGACCATCGCATCTACATTTCGTCTTGCCCGTTCTTCGAACTCAATCAAGTTCTGCCGTAGCTTGGGGGTCTGGTCGTCGACATGTTCAAAGATTCCGTCTAGACCTCCGTAGGCGTTGATCAGCTTTGCTGCGGTTTTCTCTCCTACCCCTGGAATGCCGGGGAGATTGTCTGAAGGGTCACCTCGAAGAGCCGCGTACTGGGGGTACAACTGGGGCGTGACCCCGGTTCTTTCCGCGATACCCGTTTCGTCGTACAGCGCGTAATCACTCACCCCTCTCTTGTTGTATAAGACCTTTATGAGGGGGTCCTTAACCATTTGGTAAATGTCGCGGTCTCCCGTGACAATGATTGCCTCGTCACCATTGTCGGCGACTTGGGTAGCCATGGTTGCCAACACGTCATCGGCCTCGAAACCTATGACGTCGACCGACGGCACGTCCAATGTGTCTAACACCGCTCGGACTATCTCAAATTGCTGGATCAGGAGATCTGGGGTCGGCTCTCGTTGGGCCTTGTATTCAGGCAACATTTCGTGACGAAATGTTGGTTCCGGGCGATCAAACGCGACAATGACTCCATGAGGCTTTTGGTCCTTAACCAAGTTCAACAACATCGACGTGAAACCGAAGACAGCATTCGTCACCTGCCCGGACACGGTCGTCATGTCAGTTGGCAGGGCAAAGAAAGCTCTGTATGTCAGTGAATTGCCGTCGAGCAATAGAAGTTTGGCCACGATAGAAACCCTAGAGCCCCGCCGCCGTTCAGCGGATGATCTATGTTTCAGAGGGGACGCCTTCGTCGATCTAGGGGCGCAGATCTCCGCCTATGACCCGCGTAGCGACAGCGAGCATCGTTGATCGTTCAGCCATTGCTGTCTTTTGAATGAACCCAAATGCGTCACTCTCGGAGAGGGCTTGCTCATCCATAAGGATTCCTTTGGCCCTATCCACGGCTTTTCGAACCTCTAGTTGCTCTTCTAACTCCCGCACTGTTGCATCTAGTTGTCGCATTTCTTCAAATCGTCCGAGTGCGACTTCGATGGCGGAAACTAGTTCTTCTCTCTGAAATGGCTTTACCAGATAGGAGAGAACTCCTGCATCTCTGGCTTCCTCAATCAGGTGTCGTTGACTGAACGCTGTCAGGATCACCACCGCAGCTTTACGGTCCGCTGAGACCTCTCTGGCGGCGGATAGGCCGTCCATTCCTGGCATTTTGATGTCGAAGATGCACAGATCCGGGGAATGCTCTTGAACTAAAGCAACAGCTTCATCACCGCGTCCAGTTTCTGCAACAACTGCATAACCTTCTTCTTCGAGCATTTCGCGAAGATCCAACCGAATAATGGCTTCGTCTTCTGCGATTACGACGCTTTTCTGCAACTGGTTCCTCTTGTTTGGAGACTGCTGTCCCTAGGCATGCAGTTAATTACACTAGCCAATTGAGTCGCCCTACTTCGCTGAGGGCATCTTCAATTTAATTCTCTGCCTATTCGATCAAGCAGGGAATCCTGCCGGCCTTCCAACTGTCCGAGTCGAGCTACCAGTTGATCCCGTTGTTTGCCGATCGCCATAGCGTGCTGGGCCGCTCGCTGGTGAGTTCTCTCCGATATGGGCGTTTCGGAAACAAGGGCATGGATTCTCGCTGTTTCGGCTTCATCCTTGAAGTGGGCGAGCTGCTCTTCGAGCACGCCAAGTTCAGCTTGGGTGTGTGCGATTTGTTGGCTATTTCGGCGAAGCTGCCGTTCCACTGTTTTAATTGGCATGGGGTCAAAAAACCTAGCCAGAAATGACCGCATTTCCTACTCGCCTTGCCTAGGGCTTCCGGCCGAAGCAGCGGGCAAGTGTACCCGCGACAAAGTCCGTGACTTCCACCTCAACGAATCCGGCAGACCGAAAATACCCCTCGCATTCGCTTCGAGTGTGGGCCCGTCCTTCACTCCCGCACACGAGTTCGTTCATTCCCCACATCGCAGCATCAACTGGTCCTTTTCGGTCGTCATCGAGCATTTCACCAATGAGATGCATCTCCCCACCCGAAACAAGAGCTCGAAAGGCCCGCTCCACAACGCCACCGATTACTTCGCTGTCATAAATTGGCAAATTGCTAGCCATGACAACAACATCTACAGGGGAAGGAAACTCTCCCTCAGTGAAATCCGCGCCTACTGTGGCCACCCGGTCCCCTACGCCAGCATCAGCAATGTATTCCTCTGTGGCTACCACAACTGGTGGCAGGTCCAAAACTGTTGCTTTGAGCGAACTGAACGCTTCAACAGCTGTGATGCTGTAGGCCCCTGAACCGCCGCCCAGGTCGAGTAGGTGCTGGCGGTCAGACAGGTCGACTGTGCGAACAAAGCGTCGTGCCGCACCAAACCCGATACTGGCCGTCGCCTGATGGTATTTACGGGCAGACTCAACCGTAAGTTCTTCATACATCCCAAGTTTGGTCGCATCGGCTTCCCGCATCTTCTCGGTGATTTGAAACCATCCGGCGACGTCAGGACGCGTAAACATCATCCAAGGTCCTGCATACCTCTCTTTACCTTCGACAAGATATGCCTCAACGTCGGGTGCATTGCACAGCTCTTCCCCTTCCCAGTCAAGAAGTTCCAGACTTAGCGAACACGAGACCAGTCGATTGATGTCTACATCACGCAACCCAGTTGCGTCGGCAAGAGCGGCTTCGGTTCTGCAGCCGTTACTGACGTGCGTGAAGAGACTCACATCCAACGCCGCGTACAGAACTGCTGACGCCGTGTAGGCCCTAGCGATCTCTTGTAGCCGTGTCGTATCTATCCGATTGCTCATTTCACGATCACCTACTTGATGGAGAATTTGACGGATCGTCGATCCGAAAATAGTCAGGTTTCCCTAGTGCCCAGTATTCCCCCCAGATTTGTTCGCCTCCAGCGACGTGAAAGACCTCGCCGGTGATGAAAGAAGCAGTTGCCGGAGAACCGAGGAAGGCAACTGCTTGGGCTACGTCTTGGACGTCACCGAGACGTCGCTGTGGGTTGTGGTCAAATGACGGTCGCGCCGCATCGGGATAGTTGACTAACCCCGGACTCCGGACGACTCCTACCGCAACAGTGTTAATTCGGATGTCGTGGGGCGCCCACTCCACGCTTAGTGATGCAGCTAGACCTGCCGCTCCTGCTCTGGCCGCGGCGGTGTGGGGTATACCAACTGATGCTCGCCCGGTTATCGTGCCGATATTGACTATCGAGCCGCCTCGGTTCTTTTCGATCCATGTCCGAGCCGCTGCCTGCATAACGAACCAAGGCCCATAAAGGTTCGTTTCTAGGACGGCTGCCCAACCCTTTGGCGAGATGTCGTTCGCTGGCGCAGCAAATTGGCCGCCTGCGTTGTTGACAACCAGGTCCAAACTCCCGCATGCACTCCAAACTTCACCTATGAGCCCTGAGACTTCCTCGGGGTCGCGTACATTGGCTGGGATCGTCAAAATCTCGACATTTAGGCCTGCAAATGAGTCGCTGAGTTCTTGCAACTTGGCTTCATCTCTACCACAGGTCACGACCTGGGCTCCGAGTCGGCTCAAGAGCATGCATATCGCGCGACCGATGCCTCCCGCTCCCCCCGTGACAAGCGCTACCTGCCCCTCATAGAGATCGCCACGAAATCCATGAGCAAGCGACGCCAAATCGTCGTCTTCCCATGACGAATAAGGGTCTGAAGTCATAAATACAACCTAGAGCCAAACAGTCAACGGATGTGATGCCTGAGACAACTGTGAAGTTTGTGCCCGGAGCGGGATTTGAACCCGCACGCCCGTGAGGGCAAAGGATTTTGAATCCTCCGTGTCTGCCATTCCACCACCCGGGCGGCAAACGCCGAGGTTAGCGGCCCAAAAGGGACCTTCCCAAGCCTTCTTAGTGCAGATTCACCT
>PBKA01000007.1 GCA_002721305.1 Acidimicrobiaceae bacterium
TTCCGGTTTCACGGAGCCCGAGGTGGGAATCGAACCCACAACCCCCGCTTTACAAGAGCGGTGCTCTAGCCGTTGAGCTACTCGGGCCGTGCACGCCTAGCGTAAACCCCAAAGTGTGGTTAGTGATGTCGTTCAGTATCCGATTTCTCTTCGACGCTTTATTTCATAGATCGTTATAGCCGCTGCATTAGAAACATTGAGTGATGCGATCTGTCCAGTTTGAGGAATAGAGACGAGTTGGTCGCACCGTTGCTTAATCAAATAGGAGATTCCTTCCCCTTCGGCACCGAGAACAATCGTTAGGGGTTCGGTAGCTACTCGCATGTCATAAATCGAAGTTTTCGCGCCTTCATCCAGGCCTACGATCCACAGACCCTTTTCCGACATATGTTTGATGACCGCTGGGAGTCCACCGACCAGCGCTATCGGCAAGTGTTCCACGGCCCCTGCCGCCGCTTTTACTGCCGCTGGAGTAAGGCGGGCTGCTCTGTGGCGTGGAAGGACAACCCCTGTAACGCCGGCGGTTTCTGCTGTTCTCAGGATCGCACCTAAGTTTCGTGGATCATTAATTCCGTCTAGGGCGACGATCATCGGCGTCTTGTTGGAACTCGTTGAAATGAGCGTCTCAACGGGGACCGGACGAATCGACTCCGCTTGGGCGATTACCCCTTGGTGTGATTCAGTGAGCGCATAGTCGTCAAGTTTTCTTTTGGTGAGTTGTCGAATGGGAACCCGTCGATCCTGACAAAGGTCGGCTATTTCGGCCAACACGGCTGTGTTGTGCACGTCCTCGCTGATGAGAACTTGTTGGGTTCGTCGGGTACCGGCCCGCAGCAACTCGCGGACTGCTTGCCGTCCTTCGATGCGGTCACCGCCCAGATTGTCTGCTTTGTTGTGGGATTTATTTGATCCTGGGTCTCGACGGTTTTGATTTCGTTCGTTTCCGATTCTTTGTTTTCTCGCACCTCCAGAGGATCTTGGTCGCGGCGGGTTCTTGGCCTTGGGGTTTGAGCGCCCTCTGGTTCCTTGCGAGCGCTTCTGACGGTGGTTCACTTTTGCTCCAACAGTGCTACTGCTATTGCGACGACGCCTTCGCCTCTACCTAAAGCACCTATACCCTCGGTCCGCTTCCCGCAAACCGTGACCACTCCTCCTGCTGCGTTTGAAAGGTTCTCTTCCATTTCGTCTTTGACTGGCGCTATCTGAGGCGTGTCAGTAATGACAGTGCAGTCAGCATTCACCAGTACCCAGCCGGCGTCACGGACCATGGCAGCGGCTTGTCGCAGAAGGTCGAGACTGTTTGCGCCGTCAAACTGTTCGGAGGTGTCCGGGAAGTTCTGACCTATGTCTCCCAGTCCGGCGGCTCCGAGCATGGCGTCTATGACCGCGTGGGTCACTACATCCCCATCACTGTGACCGTCGAGACCGGTTTCGTTTGGGAAAAAGATCCCACCTATCACCAAGGGTCGATCATCCGCGGCCCATCCGTGAGCATCGTATCCTTGGCCTATTCGCATCACTTGTTAAGTCCCATCAACTCTGCCGCAATAGCAAGGTCACTTTGTGTTGTGATTTTGATCGCTGCTACATCACCGGGCACCACTTTGACGGTCCCGCCGATTGCTTCAAGCAGTCCGGCGTCGTCTGTGGCTTCCTGAGTGTCTAGGTGGGCTGCTTCTAGCATCTTTCGATCGAAGGCTTGTGGGGTCTGAACGGCCGTGGTTGTGTCACGATCCATCGTAGAAACGACTTCTTTGCCTCCGGGACCGTCCTTAACTTGTTTCAGAGTGTCTGTTACCGCGAGGCCGGGAATGGCGGCATCAGCGCCAGCCTTGACGGCATCGATGACCGACTGATAAAGCGCAGCGGATGCTCCGGGTCTCGCAGCGTCGTGGATAACAACAATGTTGACCGCATCGGGTAGCGCTCCTAGACCGTTCCGCACCGATTCGCTCCGAGTAGCGCCGCCGGATACGACGACATCAACATTCAGATCAGCAGTATCTTCGATATTTTCAGGGTTGATGACAAGGATCACCCCTTCGGTGCAACTGCGCGCTACCTCAACACTCCAATCTAGGACTCGTTGATTCCCCAGCATCGCCAGCTGCTTGTTTCCCCCAAACCGAGAGCCCGATCCTGCAGCCAGGACAATTGACCATACGTGTTCCACAGGAACACTCTGGCACTCTTGGCCTCTAATTCCGAACCGTTGTGTCGATTTAGCAGAATTGGTCAAGGTTCGGGGGTAACGAATTGCGGTACGCGGTTAATGACTCGCTCTATTCCGAGGTTGCAGCGTCTTCTAATTCAACCGGACCTGGATCGAACCCATCCATCGACGTGAAGACTATTTCGTCAGATTCTTCATCGGCGTCAACAACAACTATCTGACCCGCCTGGAACTCTTTGTACAGAATCCGTTCAGACAACGCATCTTCGACGTGACGTTGGATTGCCCGTCGCAGCGGCCGCGCACCCAAGGTCGGATCGTAACCCTTCCGGGCCAGCCAATTCTTGGCTGAATCCGTGAGTTCAAGTCCCAGTCCCTGAGCCCGAAGTTGCTCTGAAGTCCTAGAGATCATGAGGTCAACGATCTCAGTCACTTCATCCATAGAAAGTTCGTGGAAGACGATGGTGTCGTCAACCCTATTGAGGAACTCTGGACGGAAATGTGCCTTTAAGGCGTCATTTACTGTTTCCTTCATCCGTTCGTAGCTAACAGCTTCATCGTTCTTCGTGAACCCGACATTGGCTCTTCGTAGATCTGCTGTGCCGAGGTTGGAAGTCATAATGAGGACTGTGTTTCGGAAGTCGACTGAGCGACCCTGGGCATCGGTCAGTCGACCTTCCTCAAGAATCTGCAGAAGGGTGTTGAACACGTCGGGGTGCGCTTTTTCCACTTCATCGAAGAGCACCACGGAAAATGGGCGACGCCGCACAGCTTCGGTTAATTGACCGCCTTCTTCGTAACCCACGTACCCTGGCGGGGATCCGACAAGTCGACTGACTGTGTGCTTTTCCATGTATTCCGACATGTCAAGGCTGATAAGTGCATCTTCGTCACCGAAGAGGAACTCCGCGAGTGTCTTCGCAAGCTCCGTTTTCCCAACTCCTGAGGGCCCAAGGAAGATAAATGAACCACCCGGCCTTTTGGGGTCCTTCAAGCCTGCTCGCGTCCGGCGAATGGCTTGACTTACAGCTGTTATGGCATCTTGTTGGCCGATCACTCGCTTATGGAGCTCATCTTCCATCTTCAACAGCTTCTGCGTTTCTTCTTCCGTCAGCTTGTAAACCGGGATTCCGGTCCATATCGAAAGCACCTCGGCAATTGCTTCCTCATCCACTTCGTCAAAGAGGTCAACGCCTTCGGACTTGATTTGCTCCATCATCTCCGTGCGGCTGTCCAACAGATTTTTTTCTTCGTCCCTTAACGATCCTGCGAGTTCAAAATCTTGATCTTCAACTGCTTGTTTCTTCTTTTCGACTACTTCAGCGATCTTGTTTTCGATGTCCTTGTAGTCAGGTGGAGTCTCCATGCGTTTGATGCGTAGACGCGAGCCGGCTTCGTCGATTAGGTCTATTGCTTTATCTGGCAGATGCCGGTCAGCTATATACCGGTCAGCCAAATTGGCTGCCGCTACTAACGCTTGGTCTGTGATGGTCACGCGGTGATGGGATTCGTATCGATCGCGCAGACCTTTGAGAATCTCAATGGTGTGACTCAGCGTCGGTTCTTCTACCCGTATCGGCTGGAATCGTCGCTCGAGGGCTGCGTCTTTTTCGAGATACTTCCTGTATTCCTCAAGGGTTGTGGCACCGATGGTCTGAAGTTCGCCTCGTGCAAGCATGGGTTTCAGAATCGAAGCGGCGTCGATCGCGCCCTCCGCTGCACCAGCCCCAACTAGCGTGTGTAGCTCATCGATGAACAAAATGATGTCACCACGAGTCTTGATTTCCTTGAGCACTTTTTTTAGGCGTTCTTCAAAATCTCCCCGATATCTGGATCCAGCAACAAGGGCCCCTAGGTCCAGTGTGTAAAGCTGCTTGGCTCGCAGTGTTTCTGGGACTTCACCTGCAACTATCTTTTGGGCGAGGCCTTCAACGATCGCTGTCTTCCCCACGCCGGGTTCACCAATAAGTACTGGGTTGTTCTTAGTCCTGCGTGACAGCACTTGCATAACTCGTTCTGTTTCACGCATTCTTCCGATAACGGGGTCGAGTGCTTTATCTCGAGCGTTTTGTGTCAAATTTCGACCGAATTGATCCAAGATCGCGGATCCGCCCTGGGGTCCGTCTCCACGGTCTGCGGAGCCACCCACGGTTTCTTTGCCCGGTTCCGATCCTTCACCTTGACCCGGCCCGCTATAGCCCGAGAGCAGTTGGATCACTTGCTGGCGCACTCGGGAGAGGTCAGCACCGAGCTTTACTAGTACCTGCGCCGCTACCCCCTCACCTTCGCGAATCAACCCCAAAAGGATGTGTTCGGTGCCGATGTAGTTGTGTCCTAATTGGAGGGCTTCGCGCAGCGATAGCTCTAGGACCTTTTTTGCTCGCGGGGTAAACGGAATATGGCCGCTCGGTGAAGATCCGCCTTGGCCAATTATTTCTTCTACTTGGCTGCGGACCGCTTCGAGGGAGATCCCGAGGGATTCGAGGGCCTTGGCAGCGACTCCTTCGCCCTCGTGGATCAACCCCAAAAGGATGTGTTCGGTGCCGATGTAATTGTGGTTGAGTAGTCGCGCTTCTTCTTGGGCAAGCACCACGACTCGGCGAGCTCGATCGGTAAACCTTTCAAACACTGGATCCCCCAGGAGGCAAGCGTGTCCGCGACTCGCGGACGTTAATGGAGTGTAACCGGCAGAAGGGCTTTGTCTCACCGCACCTTTCGCCCAAAGTTCGATAAAACTTGAAATTCCGGTCAACAACGGCGACGTTTCGGCCTAGATCGAGTTGTCGTTTAGCTTTCCAGTTAAGTTTGCACTGTGGTTTCCCTTACTCCTCTTCAATATCGGGCCGATCCGGCCGCCGATTTGGCCCGCGTCGAAAAGGCGTTGCGGGAGGCCGCGAAGACCGACGATGATTTTCTCACTGAGGTGGCTTCTCATCTCATACCCGCGGGTGGAAAGCGCCTAAGGCCCGCTTTCTTGATCGCTTCGGCTCTATCTCTGGACGTTGAGGGCGACAAAGCGGAGAGCTTGACCGAGGAAATGGTTCGTGGAGGAGTAGCTGTCGAACTGGTGCACCTAGGTTCGTTGTACCACGACGACGTGATGGACGAAGCCGAGACCCGGCGCGGGATTGAAGCGGTCAACCACCGCTGGGGGAATCTCACCGCAATTCTGGCGGGGGACTTTTTGTTAGCAAAGGCATCCGAATTGGCGGCGTCTTTGGGGACAGAGGTGGCCGAATTGTTGGCTGCAACGATTGGGCGACTCTGCGAAGGTCAGGTCCGCGAGCTCCAGTTGATCTACGACGTCACTAGGAACGAAGAGCAATATCTCCAAGCAATTTCGGGGAAGACCGCCGCGTTGTATGCGACTTCGTGTCGAATCGGTGGAATTGTGGGGGGTGCAGAGCGCGCCGTCATTGATCAACTCACCGAATTCGGTCATGCGTACGGCATGGCGTTTCAAGTTGTTGATGACATTCTCGATCTAGTCGCAACTGATGAAGAACTTGGAAAACCTTCGGGCAATGACCTACGGGAGGGTGTCTACACGCTCCCGGTCATACGGATGATCGCGTCCGGCGACCCTGTGAGGGAACTACTCGGTAATCCGTTGGATGAGGAGACGAGAGTTCGCGCTCGGGCTGCTGTAGTGGGAGGACCAGAGATAGCTACTTCCGTGGCAACTGCCCAGAGTTTTGTGGACAAGGCATTGTCGACGCTCCAGGATCTGCCCGCGACAACCGGTGTACAAGGCATGCGCGATGCTGCCACCAATCTGTTGTCAGCTTTAAACCGTTAACTGGATAGACACGGAGCTTTTGGTGTGGCCCATTAATCGCATCTATCGGACGGCGAAGTTTGATGCTGGACGCGGGGCGCTGTGGCGTTGGGGTGTGCGGACCTACGTGATGGGAGTGGTAAACGCGACTGATGACTCGTTCTCTGGCGATGGGATCGCGGGTCAAATAGGCGAGGCTGTCGCTCTAGCAAAACAATTTCGAGAAGACGGAGTCGACATCATCGATGTTGGAGGCGCCTCGTCTCGACCCGGCGCTATTCCGACCCCAATATCGGTCGAGAAGGAACGGGTGGTACCCATTGTTGAGGCCATTCACGCCGAAGTTGACTTACCTATCTCTATCGACACAACGTGGGCCGAAGTGGCCGAGGCAGCGTTGGATGCCGGGGCCACCGTGGTCAACGACATATCCGGCTTTCTTGGGGACCCTGGTCTTTCGTCGTTAGTGGCTGACCGAAACGTTGGCGCGGTCTTAATGCACAACCAACGCGGTCGCGAACATCACGACGTCATTCGCGACATCATCGCGGGGTTCGATGCGACTCTTTCAGTGTGTGAGTCCAACCACGTTGATCTTTCAAGAATTGTTCTTGATCCCGGATTCGGGTTTGGGTGGTCAGTCGAACAGAACTTGGAGATACTGCGACGTCTTCCTGAACTGGCATTCCATGAACTCCCGCTACTAATCGGAACTTCGAGAAAATCCTCCATTGGAACAGTGCTGGGCGCCGAGGTCGAAGAGAGACTCTTTGGGACTGCGGCTACCGTGGCCCAGGCAATTTGCGCCGGTATTGACGTGATTCGGGTTCACGACAGCCACGAGATGCGAGACGTCGTGAACATGACAGATGCAATAGTGAGGAAACCTCTCTCAGCTGGTTGAACCTTCTATCGCATGGTAATCACCGTCCGCACCGAGGTACTCCGTTCCCTCGTTACGGTAAAACGAGTCAGTCCCTGCCCGATCGAGAACCTCAAGCATGGAGGGGACCTGGTCACCCTCGGAACGGATGCGGGCAATTACCCGTTGTGGGCCTAGATGGTCCAGCATCTCGAACGGACCGTGAACCCAGTTAAAGCCCCAACGTATTGCGTTGTCCACATTGACCACATCGTCGGCAATTTCTGGAATTAGCCCTGCTGCATACCTCAAGGTTCCACCGAAAACCTGCCATGCAAGTTCCCCTTCCAAGGAGTCCTGAAAAATCACTTCACCGAGTTCAGCTGGTATTCCTCCAAGGCTTGGAACTTCCGCGGGTCGCCAACTTTCATCCAGAAGGTCAAAACTCTCTTTGAGACGTTCACCGTCGGGTGATTTGGTCTGCCTGTAGAAGCCCCCTCCAGCTTTTCGTCCAAGCTGGCCATCGTCGTGCATTCGTTGCTCAGTGGGCGGAAAGTTTGTGTATTGATGGCCCAAGTCAGCCTCAGGCAAGTTGACCGCCAAGTTTTTCCCTACGAGTTCCATCACGTCTAAGCCGATCAAATCGATGAGACCGTAGAGACCTGTCGGGGGAAGTCCAACGGGTGCCGCTAGAACCGAGTCAATCGTTTCTTGGTTCATCCCCTCCGCAAGGAAGGGCTTTGCGAGGTGTAGGCCCGACAGCATGAAGAAGCAGCCAATGCGGTTCCCGATGAAATTAACTGTGTCTTTGGCGTGGACAACTCCCTTACCGAGTCGGTCGGCACCGAACTGGGCGAAGGCGGAAATCACTTCTGGGTCCGTGTCATCCCCAGGAACAAGTTCGAATAATCGCATCACTCGGACAGGGTTGAAGAAATGGGTGATTGCGACATCTGAACAGAACCGTTGGGTCATCCCTTCGGAGATCTGTCTGAGAGGAATACCTGAAGTATTTGAAGAGATAACTGAGCCGTCTTTTCGAACTTCTTCTAAGCGGCTGAACAAATCTCTTTTGATCGAAAGGTCTTCGACGATCGCCTCGCAGACCCAGTCGTACCCACTCACAGCTGCAAGGTCAGCGTCAACGGTGCCGGCAGTAACGAGGTGACGAGCGTCTTCGTCAACTTGTTGCAAAGCGGCCTCCGCAGTTTCGATGTTCATGTCAAGAATCAGCACCCGACATCCAGCTGCTGCGCTCGCCGCCGCTATACCGGCACCCATAGTGCCGGCACCAATTACTGCTACTGATTGAATTGATCGAGTCACCTTGTCCTCCTTGTATTAGCCCTTGTCCTCAGCTGTCATGATCACGGGCACTATCGGCCCGTGATTTGACGGCCGATGATCTCTTTCATGATTTCGGTGGTACCCCCGTAAATGGTTTGGACCCTGGCATCCGCGTAGGCCCTCGCGATTGGATATTCATTCATAAATCCGTACCCACCAAAGAGTTGGAGGCAGCGAGTGATTGTTCGGAGCTGCATTTCGGTACACCACCACTTCGCCTCCGCTGCGTCTTCTGCAGTCAATTCGCCGTCATTCAGTGCCTGAATTTGACGGTCGACAAAAACCCACGCCATATCAAGTTCTGTTTTCATTTCAGCCAATTCGAATCGGGTGTTCTGAAAGGAGGCAATCTTCTGACCGAAGGCTTCTCGTTCCGTTACATATTCGACTGTCCAATCGAATGCTGCTTGAGCGGACGCTGTTCCAGTTATCGCTATCGACAGACGCTCTTGGGGGAGGTTGTTGACCAAGTTCAAAAAGCCGGCACCCTCACCTCCGAGAATGTTTTCTTCAGGAACGAACAAATCGTTGAAGAACAACTCCGCCGTGTCTTGACTTTTCAATCCAAGCTTGTCGAGATTTCGTCCTCTCTCGAACCCTTCCATGCCTTCCTCTATGACCAGTAGAGACATACCCTTGTGCTTTTCTGACGGGTCCGTTTTGACGGCTGTAATTACTAGATCGCTGTTAATTCCGTTAGTAATGAAAGTCTTTGATCCGTTGACCACGAAGCCGTCACCTTCTCTTATCGCGCTTGTGCCCATCGAAGCGAGATCCGAACCGATCCCCGGCTCAGTCATGGCAATGGCACTCATAAGGCTGCCGCTAACGAGGCCCGGCATCCAACGTTCTGCCTGTTCCTCGTTGCAATAGTTGATGAAGTAGGGCAGACAAACGTCGTTGTGCAACGTGATACACATTCCCGATCCAACAACTCCAGCTAGTTGAATTTCTTCATTGATGATTGAGTTGTAGCGAAAATCTTCGACTCCTCCGCCACCGTAGACCTCAGGTACCGCCATGCCCAAGAAGCCAAGAGAGCCCGCTTTTCGAAACATTTCTTTGTCGATCTTTCCGTCGTGTTCCCACTTCTCGTGGTTGGGCACAATCTCTTTGTCAACAAACGAGCGAACCGATTCACGGAACATGTCGTGTTCTTCGTCGAAAATGATGCGTCGCATGCCCTGACCGTACCGTGTGAACGTACACGTCTGCGAGGCGATTAGACCTGTAGCGTTCGAGGTATGAGTCCCTGGGATGCAGTAGCGAAAGCCGCCAAAGCGACACGTCGCCTCAATCGGGCCATTTCAGGCCGGCGACTGTCGGACGAAGACTTGGAAGAGATAGCTGACGCTGTGGAGTCTCTTGCAGCACGTTTCGATTCCGGGGCCCCAAGGGACAAGCTCGAAGACATGCTCACGCGTCCTCACCTGGCCGCTATTTATGCCGGCCAGTACACGCCTCTTGAGCTTGAAGTTGGTGATGAAATCGAGTTCGATCCGTTCTCAATAGCGGGGGGAGAATTTCATCCGGCGTCAATGGGTCTGTCGTTCTTCAAAGAGTCAGAAACCAGCGTGGTCGGCAAGGGAACGATTGATCCTATGTTCGCCGGTCCCCCGGAGAGAGTTCACGGCGGGGTTCAAGCCCTCGTTATCGATGAAGTGATGGGCGCGTTGAATCGAATGCGCGGGCGACAGGCCTACACCGCATATCTGAAGGTGGGTTACAAGGGCCCGGCCCCACTAGGGGTTCCGGTGACGTTCCGAGCTTGGGTTCACAACACTGAGGGCAGGAAAATCACTTTGATGGGCGCAGGCGATGGTCCCGACGGCCGTTTCATGGAAGCCGAAGGATTGTTTATTCAGCGTGAGGATCAACCTGAAGGCTCCCAGCCGACCCCTTAACCACGACCGACGCCTCTTAGCACTCAGTTCTGTTCGGGACGTAACGTTGGAAACAAAACGACATCTCTGATGCTCGTGGCGCCCGTCAAGAGCATGGCAAGACGATCCATCCCAATACCTACGCCACCTGTCGGAGGAAGTCCGAATTCCAGAGCACGCAAGTAGTCCTCGTCAACCAGCATCGCCTCATCGTCTCCGCTCGCGTTCTGCGCGGCCTGCTCCTCAAATCGGGTCCGTTGTTGTTCGGGATCAATTAGTTCGCTGAAGCCGTTACATAATTCTCGTCCAGCAAGAATCGCTTCAAATCGTTCGCTCATTCCGGTTTCAGAGCGGTGTTCTCTTGACAGGGGTGAGACTTCGACCGGGTAATCGGTGACGTATACGGGGCCCCATAGGGAACTTTCTGTCGTCTTTTCGTAGATCTCTAGAATCAATTTTCCTGGGCCGTAGGAATCCGTGACAGGGACTTCGTGCTCTGCTGCGACGGCGCGCAATTCCTTGAGGGGTGTATCTAGCGTAAGAGCTACTCCTATGGCTTCTTCAATGAGGTCAACCATCGTTGCCCGTCGCCAGGGTCGAGCAACGTCCAGTTCTCGGTCATCCATCCGCAGCACGGTGGATCCCGTGAGTTCAGTGGCTAGATGCTCCACCAGTTCCTCAACAAGTTCCATGATGTCTTGGTAGTCGGCATAGGCCTCATACAGTTCGAGCATCGTGAATTCGGGGTTGTGACGGGTTGACACTCCCTCGTTTCGAAAGACGCGTCCTATCTCAAAGACTTTTTCGAAGCCTGCCACAGTTAATCGTTTCAGATAGAGCTCGGGCGCGACTCTGAGATAAAGGTCCAGATCTAACGCGTTGTGGTGGGTAACGAATGGTCTGGCATTCGCCCCACCCGGTATCGGATGGAACATCGGGGTTTCAACTTCTACGGCACCTCGATTTTCTAGAAAGGAGCGAGTCAGTGACATCATCCGACTTCTCATCTCGAAAATATGCCTCGCTTCGGGTGACACCCACAGGTCAACGTACCGTTGCCGATATCGGGTGTCGGTGTCGCTTATTCCATGCCATTTATCGGGAAAGGGACGGCGAGCCTCTGCCAGGAGGGTCCAGGAATCAACGCGAACGCTTAATTCTCCTCGACGGGTAGTCATAACGACCCCTTTTACCCCTATCCAATCACCCAGATTTAGGTCACAAAATTGGTCGAAATCAGGAGTGCTTTTGGAGGGGGCGAAGAGTTGAACACGACCCGAGCCATCGTCCAATGTGCCAAAAGCCAGCTTTCCCTGAACTCTTCGGAGCATGAGCCTCCCGGCGATGGTTGCTCCATCACTTGTTTCTGTGGCCGGTTCAAGATCGGCGTAATTCGCTATGAGGTCTTCTACCCGAACGTCGGGGTCGAATCTGTAGGGAATTTCTGCCATATCTCCTCAAGGAGGTTCGGTTTATTGGCGCCGCTCCGAATTGCAAGTAACGGTCATATTTCATGGTGCTTCATGGATCGTTCCAGCGGTGCGATCACCGAAGAAATAAATAGAGCACTACTCCGAAAGTGTGGCACCTTGTACCCCGCCCAGAGTGCGTCTTTTTGAAGTTTCAAGTGGGTCGGCGGTCTATTTCCCTGACTCGAAAGCCGACCAGTCACCTAACCGTTGGATTGTTTGATCCTCTACCGAAGCTTCCCACCCCATTGGAAGTAAATCCGGAGCCAATTCGGCTAAGGGGTAAAGGACGAATGCTCGCTCGTACATGCGTGGGTGGGGGATAGTTAGTTTGGGATCGCCAAGTTCAAGTTCGCCGTAGAGAAGGACGTCTACGTCGAGTGTCCGGGGTCCCCATCGCACGGTCCGAACCCTTTCCGCCGCTCGTTCAAGGTCTTGACACGTACTGAGGAGTTCGTAGGGGTCGAGGGAAGTTTGGATTTCAACCACCAAATTGAGATAGGGGTCTTGGGTAGGTCCACCGACCGGGGCGCTCTCATATAAACCGGATACGGCCTGATGGTCAGGCAAGCCCTTGATGGCTGTTGCAAGCAGTTGGTAGCTGTCGCCGAGGTTGGAACCCATGCCGAGAAACGCCCTCACGGTTGGGGACAATGGGTCCTCGCGTTCATTGACGATGTCGGATGATTTGAACGGCGGTGTATTTGATGTCCACGGGAAGCGGTGGCTGCAACTTCTTGATGGTCACGTCAATGGCCGATGCCCGGCTGTCCGCGAGTAATTGGTCGGCAACAAGCTGAGCGAGGTGTTCGAGGAGCTGGGCCCTCGATGAAGTACATATTCGGGTAACGGTCTCTGCCGCCGCTCCGTAATCGATTGTGTCGCCGAGATCGTCCGATTGTCCAGCTGCGGACAGATCCATATAAATGTCGATGTCAATTTCAAGTGGTTGGGGACGCTCGCGTTCTTCGGGGAGAACCCCGACTATGCAGACAACTCGAAGTTCTCGAAGCCGGACGCAATCGCCGTTCAGTTGTTGCGTCACTTATCGATGCTCTCTTTCTTGGATTCCATTCCAACTGCTATCTCGACGAGTTCTCGACCGTGGGGACCTAATCGTTGCTGGAAGATTCGTTCCGCAATAGCGGTAACCTGGGGGCCCGTGGGGACTAACCCGGCCCACAACAAGTATGCGGCCATCAGGCCACAGAGACGTTCGCCTACTTCTTCCTTGTGGACAAGTACTTTCAAACCGGCAGCGATAGCTCTCTGAATTTCGGTGAAAAAGACCTCCATGTATTGCGTCAATTGGTCGTGAAGTGGCCACGGGCGATGGCGAAACGGCATGCCTAGTTCTTCGTAGTTGTGGAGGTTGTGGGAGCCCGCTATCAGTGAATACAGAACATCGAATTGGTGTTGTCGAACCCAGATGATTTCTTCTTGTCGTCGTACGCGCCGATGGTGTTCGCCGTACCCTCCGGGGCGTTCGCATATCGCGAGAGAGTCTTTGATAACCCAGACGAAGTTCCTGGGCTCAATACCTTCTGCCCACTTTCCCTTCACGGTCCTCTATTCCACAAGCGCGACAACACTGCCACGAGCCTGATATTACTGCTCCAAAATTGCCGCGGCCACTGCGTCGTGCGAGTTGCCTAATGTCGCGCTGACGTATCGTAGGCCCAGATGTCACCTAGGTTCCTGTAACGCTGGCCGACATCGAGGCCGTATCCGACTACCCACACTTGCGGAAGCCGAAATCCAGCGTATTTCACAAGGTCATCTAGGTCGGCTTGCTGTTCTTCACGGACTAGCAAAGAGCAGAATTCCAGACTGGCCGGATTTCTCGCCAGCAACGTTTGGCGCAGGTATCGCAGGGTGAGTCCACTGTCCACAATGTCCTCAACGATGATGACGTCACGGCCTTCGATGTCGTCATCGAGGTCTTTGATGATGCGAACTACGCCACTGTTTCGGGTACTGCTGCCATAGGAGGAGACTGCCATGAAATCAAGTTCAACAGGCAGGTCAATCGCTCTGGCAAGGTCAGAAGCGAAGATCACTCCCCCTTTCAACACACCAATTAGGAGTGGACTCCGTCCCGCGTAATCGTTTGATATTTCTTCTGCTAACCGTTGAACTCTGGCTTCAATTTCGTCTCGGGTTACCAGAATTTCAGTTAAAGCCGGGTCGTTGGTAGTGCTCGGGTCAGTCACAGGACCGGAACCTAGTCGCTCTCGGTGGATTCGCTAGGTTCTTTTGAGAAGGTTTCGATTCTCAGCTTTCCGTTCGTTCGTCGGATGGATCGGCCTCCCGCTACCTCGGTGCCCGTGGCCTTTCCCAACGCGACTTGCAGTACCCGATCAACCGACGCTGAATCGGGTGGGTGTTCACGTCTCAGCCATGAGCGAATCGCTCGCCGGGCCAGCGGAACAGGCGCTGAAGCTAATGAGGCTGCATCGGTTGCATCGACTTGTTCGGCTAGGAGGTCGAGCAGATCTCGATCAGCTTGGACAAGTTTGGCAGTCCGATTTAGCAGAGGAGTGATGTCGCGTTGAGCGACATCATTCATCAGGGGGAGAATCTCGTGTCGAACTCGGTTGCGTCGAAAGCGGGGATCGTTGTTTGTTGGGTCTTCGATCGGTTCCCAACCATAGCTGCGACACACAAACTCGGTGTCAGCACGTCGAAGCCGAATAATGGGATGTCGATCATCTCCCATTCCTGCCAATGCGTCCAGACCGCCCCCTCTGAGTAAATGCAGAATGATGGTTTCGGCTTGATCATCGGCGGTGTGTCCGGTGAGCACTTCTTTCGGCAGGGCCTCAAACCGAGCTGATCTTGCCCTGGCTTCGAGGTTCGGGCCGTCTTCAAGCGACAGAGCGACGGCGTTAAATCCCGCCTTGACCTTTTCTGCAAGTTCCTGAACACGATCTCTTTCTGCTGAACCGTGGGGACGAAGGCCATGATCGACGTGATGAGCGGTCACTTGTTGGCCTGTCATTGAGGCCAAGATGAGCAGCGCTGAAGAGTCCGCTCCTCCTGAAACCGCGCAGTGGAGAGGTCCCGCCGTTGGAAACAAGCACTGCTCAAGTATCGGGTGAAGTGCGTCATGTTTTCCCATGGGGACACCTCTGTTAGCCGACTGGCACTCGTTGCATCCAGACCGATGGGTTGCGTATTTCGGTCATGGAGGGCAGGTTGTCGGGATTTTGCCAAATTAGGTCGACTGCTTTGTCACCGCGTTCGGCTTCAATGGCCGCTATGAAATCTTCGCCCGCCTGATACTGGGCAAGTTTCGCTTCGATACCCATGAACTTTTGCATAATTCGGCTGACCCCAGTGGCGCTGTTTCGCCGTTCGTGCATCACCCTGTGAAAACGCAATGCATGGGGTACGTGGCCGGCGGCGGCACGGGACATCGTCACGTCGCCGTGTCCCTCGACCAAACTCATCATGCCTCCGACGCACTCCATCAGTTCTCGCTGACGTTCACTTGCGAAGAGTTGAGCGACTCCCCCATCAGCCATTGGGTCTTGACCTTCACGTTTCATTTGAACAAAGGTTTGGAGTCCTTGTTTAATTCGATCCGGGTCGGGTTCTACTTCGTCCAGCATTTGGTTGACTAAGTCCAAGAAGCGTGGACGCAGCCAAGGCACCCCTGTGAATTGCGACCGGTGCGTCAACTCGTGCAGCGCTAACCAGAGCCTGAACTGTCTTGGGTCGAATGCAAATTTCTTCTCGATTGACAAGATATTTGGGCCCACGTAGTACACGAGGTCTTGTTCATCACGGTCCTCGTCTTCTGCGAGGAGAAGGTCGTATTGGCCCAGTACGCGCCGGGACATCCAGCCCAGCACCGCTCCTAGTTCGGCTGCGCCAATTTTGCGAGTGATTCCGCCCGCCCCACTGGATGTGGTTGCTTCAGCCAAGACAGGTCTCAACAGTCGCCGAAATGAGCGAATATTGGCATCGATCCATCCTTCTCGGTCGATTACTCGAGCGCGTGCTGCACCCTCGGCTGACGTTAATCCTGTCTGGACGGCTACTAACTCTTCCGCTAGTGGCGTGAACTCGGAGAAGTCACTGCGCAACGAGTCACCCACGTAGGACCGAGATAACGGTTCGTCACCCGCGACGCGTACCGCGATCCGCTTCGCCAAATCCCAATCGACGGGGTCATCCGTCATTGTCGAACTCAGCGTTTGGGATATCGGGGGGCTACGACCTTCATTATGTATCCCACGACGAGTTGAAGGACTCCGAGCACCGCGCCAATGGCTAGGGGTACAGCTAACCAGAAGTGCCAAACTTGAGCAGCAAGTGCGTTCATGCCGTCATGGTACTCAACAGCGCCGAGCAGACCTCAACTCTTGAGTCAGGTTCCTACAAAATCAGCCATATCGCTGCGTTCATGTACTGACGGCCTGCTGGTAGCTTCAAGTGGGTTAGCGCCCGAGTAGCTCAGTGGCAGAGCGGCTCTCTCGTAAAGAGCAGGTCGCGGGTTCAATCCCCGCCTCGGGCTCAACTTGCCTAACAACTCCAGATTCAAGGCGTCAAATTCATGAAGAGCGTTTGAAGCAACAGGCGTTCATTACCGTTACGCCGTAAATCCTGAGCAACCTCGATTACTGAGGCAAGCGACTTTGAACCGCTTGACGGGTCAATTGATCCGTCACGGATTCCCTCACGGATGGCTGCGCCGACTGCTGTCATCCCCATTAGCAGTTCATCGGTTCGAAGCCGGCGAAGTTCTCGCCCGTGGCGCTCTAAAAGCTTTGTGCGGCCAATGCCGCGTTCGCCATACCTTTCAGCAAGTTCATCAAGTTCTTCCAGCTCCTGATCCTGCCGTTTTCTAAGAGGAGTCGCTGACTCTTCAATCATTTGCAGTAAGCGGTCCACGGCCAAGCCCACAGCAGAACCTGTGCCGTCAAGCTTTGTTCGCACCCGGGACCAAGCCTCCCATCGTTCAAGGGCGGCAGGATCTGAAGCAAGCAGCACCGCCCGATCTATGGATGCGTCAGCGATGTTCGCTATGGCACGAGATCGGTCTTCGTCAACTCCCAACATTCGGAGGTGTTCTGCCAAATCCTCAGTATCGACAGTCACCAAGTCAACTGGTGTGCATCGAGATGCGATTGTCGCCAACGCAGGCGTCATCTCATTTGCGGTCAAGATGAAATAGGTCGAGGGAGGCGGTTCCTCTAGAACCTTCAGCGTCACTCCAACGAACACAGCATTGGCTAGCTGAATGTCTTCAATCAGGATGATCTGTCGATCTCCCTCAAAGGCACTTCTGTAACCAGCTCCACGCATGAACTCCGCTTCGAGCCTTCGGTACTCCGTTCCTTCTCGTTCAACTATGACCAAATCCGAATGTGCTTCATCGAGAGCGCGCCTCCGATGGTTGTCGGGATTTTCTCGCCCATACGCTAGGAGCTCTGCTGCAAAGCTTACGGCGAGGTTTCGCGAACCACAGCCCTCTGGGCCGTTCAGGAGATAGGCGTGCACCGGATTGGCGACAGCAGCTCGGAGCATCGATACTGCAGCTTGTTGTCCAACGATTTGACTGAATGCGTCGGTCATCGCAAACCGACAGCCTTGGACACCTTCGCGGCTACCTCATCAACTGATCCCCCACCGTCAACCACCACCCATCGAAGCGGGTCAGCCTCTGCTAGGGCGGTGAAACCCTCGACGACCCGCTTGGCGAAGTCCACATCTTCACTTTCCATCCGATCGCGCTGGTCTCCTAAGCGGTCATTCGCTACATCGACAGCAACTGTCAGTAAGACAACGAGATCCGGAAGCAATCCTCCACTAGTCCATTCGACAAGGCGCATGAGTTCTTCAACGGACTGACCACGCCCGTAACCTTGGTAAGCAAGCGTTGAACCGAAGGAGCGATCAGTAACGACGTCACGCCCTTCAGCCAAAGCGGGTTCGACCACTTCGGCTAAGTGTTGGGCTCGGTCAGCGGCGAAGAGAAGTGCTTCTGCTCGTTCGGTTGGTTCTGGTCCATCCCCCAATACGAGGTCTCGGATCGCTGATCCCAAATCGGTGCCGCCCGGCTCGCGGGTCAATACCGCGTCAAGCTGTTGAGCGAGGATTTGCGCTTGGGTTGATTTACCGCTCGCTTCCCAACCTTCGAACGCTATGTATCTTCCTCGTTGGCTCATTGGAATTTCTTCTTGGGCGTGCGTAGTGAGATCCATGCAAGTACCGATGCAAGGAACATAAAGCTACTCGCCAGCCATAAGGCGCCCCGGACTCCAGGAAGCGTCATTGTCCATGACCCTAATTGCAATTCATTGTCAAATAGCACGCCGAACAACCAATTGAACCCATCAGACAAGAACCCGCCGACAGTTATCGACAACAGCAAACAAAAGCGGACCAATGTGTATAGGGCACTAAAGACTCTGCCTCTCAGTTGTTCTTCCACATGCTCATGGAGGAGCGTGAAACCTAAGACATACACCGATCCAGCGCATATCCCCATCAAGAAAACTCCCGAGAGACTCCAATAGGAGTTGGAAGTTGATACAGCGAGAAGCAAAGAGCTCCCAGCTCCGAAAACTGCCGCTATGAATGCTTGTTCCTTGTCCATCCGCCGTTGCAGGGCCGACAAAACCGATACCCCAACGGCCACCCCAATGCCGAGTGTCACCAAAATGGTGCCGAAGCCGGCATTTCCAGCGCCTAGTACAACGTCGTTGAACACCGCGCCTAGGGGGATCAGCATGCCGCCGCCGATCATTCCGGTCCCCAAGCCGGTCAGCACAGCTCGTACTTGGGGGCTAATAGCGATGAACGTCCATCCTTCGCGCAGTTCATGTATTCCTTGGGCGAGGTCGATGGGACCTGCTTTTTCTTCTTCTTTTCGACGGGGTACTAGGGGGAGTGTTGCGATGAGACACGCCGCTATCAAAAACGTCACTGAGTCAAGAACAAGAGCCCACTCGACTTGACCAATGTCGCTCCCTCCGAGCCATTCAGCTAACTTGGCAAGCCCGATAAACGCGCCTGCTGCGAGGGGAAAGGTGCCGTAGGCCGCGACTAGAGAAAGTGAGTTGGCTGCAGTTAACTGCTCTTTGGGAACCAAGTTGGGAACGATGGCTTCTTTTGCGGGACCCCAAAGCGATGTTGCGAGTTCGAGTACTAACGATACGAGGACGAGCGCCCATACACGTTCGATGAATGGGATGCTAAGTAGCACCAGTGCCCGAAGGATGTCGCATCCAATTAACAGCCGTTTTCTGTTGACCCTGTCGACTATGACGCCTCCAACTGAAGCTAAGAAAAAGCCCGGTAGCACTCTGGCGATCATGACGAGCGCTATCGCGGATCCGGGCTGGTCACCCCCGATACGACGTGCGATCTCGATGATGGCTAAGAACCCGATCCAATCGCCAAACGCGCTAACTACTTGAGCAATCCATAGACGGAGAAATGCAGAGCTCCCAAAAACGGGGTGTGACCTACTCAGACGCTCACTGGGGTCTGAATCGTTCGTTGCCTCTGGTTCATCCATATCCGCGGTTCAGATTCTTCAGGGTTTCCAACAGTCAAAAGCTAGCGTTCGAGGTCAAAAATTTGTTCCAACCCCATAATCGGCTTCGGAACTACAGGATATTAGAAACGTCGCTAGCGGCGGGAAGACGAGAAGTCTTAGGTCCGTTTCTCGGCGAGGAGCTCCACTGCTCTTTGCTCGGTAAGTTGTTCGACTGAATCCCAACTTTTTAACGAGGCGTTCGTCTTACCATCGGTTACATAGGGCCCGAATTTTCCGTCCTTCAACAAAATGGGTTGGCCGCTGTTGGGGTCTTTACCGAGTTCTTTGAGCGGCGGTTTCGCTGCTTTTTTACCGAATTTTTTGGGTACTGCGAGCAGTTGCAGGCACTCTGCCAGCGTGATGGTCAACAACTGTTCTTCGTTATTAAGATTGCGGCTCTCTCCGTCCTTGAGCAAGTAGGGGCCGTACGGTCCGTTTTGAACGGTTATTTCGACCCCGTCGGCGGGATCGGTTCCAACGGTGCGCGGCAAGCTCAAGAGTTCGAGTGCTTCTTCGAGAGTGATGCGTTCCAGGGTCATGGTTTGAAAGAGTGACGCTGTTTTTGGTTTCGGTTGATCCTTTAGTCCATCGATTCGGTCTAGTTCGTCAACGAGTTTGACAATGTTGTCAAACGCTCGAGAGGTTTCGATGAGGGAGTCGATGTTGGTGAGACGGTCTTCGTTGTTGCCGCGCTGTAAGTCCTTTAGGTAACCGGACTGCTCTAGACATGACTGCAGCGCTGTAGGAGCGTCTGTTTCGCGCAGTTCAACGATCGATTTTCTCAGCTTTAGAAATGATCGAATGGCCTTTTGCGCGGCGGGCGACGAACCGGCTTCCTTGGCCCGTTCGAACGCTTCTACGAGGCTGATCTTGTGAATGTCGCCGAACTCAACAAGCCGTTTGATGGCGGCGTCGCCGATTCCGCGTTTGGGGTTCTTTATCGCTTGCTTTACCGAGTCGTTGTCAGGGTCGTCGGTCATGCACCGCATATAGGCAAGCGCTACTTTGAGTTCTTTCTTGTGGAGAGGAAGAGCTAGGAGTTGCCCTCCGGGTGTTGAGGCGGCTGGCATTTTGGGAGGTCGCCCCAGAGACACGTATGGGCCGAAGGTTCCTGGCTTGGCAATGACTTCTAAGCCAGTAGCCGAGTCGACACCCAAGACCCGTTCTTCGGGTGTCTCTAGTAGTTGGATGGCTAAGTCGAGAGTGATCTCATCGGGGGTGATACCGGCAGGTAATGATCGGTATTCTTCGCCTCGTTGCACGTATGGAAAGTTCTTGCCGACTTTGACCACAACACTCCGGTCGTCATTATCAACCCAACTGAAAACCGTGTTGATTTCGACTGGGTCGATGTCGGCAAGATGTTCATCGGATACAAGACTCTGGAGACCTTGCAGTGACAGCCCCCCAAGCTGGCTTTCAATGGCTCCAAAATAAAAGTCAGATAGCCATGGGCTGGGTTCGATTTCTCCTACCGATATTTGATCAAGATCGTCTTCCATGCTCGCAGTCAGGGCGTAATCAACCAGATGTGACAAGTACTTTTCCATGAGACCGACCGTGGCAAATGCGGTGAGCGCGGGGACCAACGCCTGGCCTTTCTTCCAGACATAGCCTCGGCTTTGGACGGTACCGAGAATGCTCGCATAGGTGCTCGGCCGCCCCACCCCTAGCTCTTCTAATTGTCGAACTAGGGTCGCCTCGGTGTAGCGAGCCGGCGGTTTCGTTTGATGATCTTTACTTTCGAGGGACGTGGCAACCACGGCGTCGCCCTTCGAGAGATTGGGAAGTTCTCGCTCTTCTTCGTCTGATTCATCTGACTGCTGCCCGTAAACGGCTCGAAAACCTGGAGAAGTAATCACTGTCCCGCTGGTGCCAAATTCAACCTCATCAGATTCGAGTGGGGAAGCCGCTAAACGAATAGTGACCGTCTGACCTTCAGCATCGTTCATCTGACTGGCTATCGTGCGACTCCAGATCAGCTGGTACAAGCGCGCTTGATCATTATCAGCTTTGTCTCCTTTGAAACCAAGGTCGACTGGGTCTCTCCATACATCCCCTGCGGGACGGATAGCTTCGTGAGCCTCTTGAGCGTTTTTGACCTTTTTGTTGTACACCCGAGCATCCGCTGGTAAATGGTCCTGCCCAAAGCGCTCTCTGATCAGCGTCCGAGCTGCACTCAGGGCATCCGCCGACAGGGTCGTGCTGTCAGTCCGCATGTAGGTTATGTGGCCCTCTTCGTAGAGCTTTTGTGCAGCACCCATGGTTCGTGAGGCAGAAAACCCTAACCGCCCGCTGGCTTCTTGCTGAAGCGTCGACGTCATGAAGGGCGCTGCTGGTCGCCGCCGGTACGGCTTGGACTCAACGGACTGAACAGTGAACTCGACCCCGGTAAGTGCCGCTGCCAGTTCTTTACCCTGGTCGGTGTTTACGATCGTTCTGTCAGCCTGGCTGAGTCGGCCTTGGGCGTCGAAGTCTCGACCTGTTGCGACACGAACATCGTTGATAGCGGTCAGAGCGGCCGTGAAAGTCGTACCAGAGGACATCTCAGCTTCCAAGCTTGAATACGCAGCTGTTTGGAACGCGATGCGTTCACGTTCTCGTTCAACAACGAGACGGTTAGCGACACTCTGAACTCTGCCCGCAGACAGACCTGGCTTAACTTTTTGCCACATGACGGGCGATACTTTGTACCCGTATAGCCGATCAAACTTTCTTCGAGCTTCTTGCGCGTCGACAAGACGATGATCTATGTCTCGGGGAGACGCGACTGCATCGCGAATGGCTTTTTCGGTGATTTCGTGGAACACCATTCGGTGAACGGGTACTNGGGGATTTAGTACTTCGACGAGATGCCAGGCGATAGCTTCACCCTCTCGATCTTCATCTGTTGCCAAGTAGAGCGCATCGGAGTTCTTCAGTAGCTTCTTGAGTTTCGCTACTTGTTTCTTGGCCTTTTCAGTAACTACGTAGAGCGCCTTGAAGTCGTTGTCGACGTCTATGCCTAGGTTCGCCCATGACTCACCTTTATAGACCGCAGGTACCTCAGTTGCTTTGGCCGGGAGGTCACGTATGTGTCCTACTGAGGCCTCGACCACATAGTCAGGGCCGAGGTACCGCTCAATGGTTTTGGCCTTGGCAGGTGATTCGACGATTACTAGCGATTTCGGCACAACGGTAATTAATTCCCTAATTCAAACGGGGCTGTCAAATTCTTTGATTGCCTAATAAAGCAACCTCACCCGCGGAAGGTACCTGTCATTTCGGCATTTCCAACGCATCATCACTATCAAAATTTTCTTTGCGAGCCACCACAACAACGAGCACAACGACTGCAGCGCCGCCAAGTATCGCCGATATTGAGGCTCCGAGAAGTTCATCAACCGGTGTTGTTCCGAGTCTGGTGTTTTCCAATCCACCCTGGTCTGACGGCCACGGCCATAGAACTCTTAGCGACCCAACCATCAAGCCCAGGAGGACGGATACAACGAGATCCCGATGGGTCATTAGAAGCATGTGAAGCACGCGACTGAAGAGCGCAAGGCCGATGAGAGCTCCGATGGCGTACATACCGAGCACCGAGACATCTCGCTGCTCCAATGCTGCAATGAGATGGTCATAGAGGCCCAACATCAACAGAACGAATGAGCCACTGATGCCGGGCAAAATCATCGCGCATATTGCAATCGCGCCTGCGCTCAAAGCAACAAAGGCTGTGGGGTTGTCAAGCGAACCCGAGCGAACGCCAAGCAAGGCAAAGGTGGCGACAGCGACCATCCCAAATGTTAGGTACAGCAGCGGCGACCACTTTTTGATCTCACGTCTCGTCATAAAGGCAGACACTGCTATGACCCCGAAAAACGCGGACGAAACGACGACAGGTCTTTCATGAATCTGAGTTCGAAGCCATGAGGCTAAGAGCAGTAAGGCAAGGGCTATGCCCAGCAAAAGACTCGCCAGGAAGGACCATTGAACTGCCCGGAGTCGTTGCTTGCAGCCCTTAATGTCACCGCGTACCAAACTGCTGAGCGCGCTCGAAGCAGTGCTGACTTGTCTGATGAGGCGGTCATATATTCCTAAAAGGAGCGCGACGGTTCCACCCGAAACACCAGGAATGATGTCGGCGACGCCCATACAAAAACCTCGCAGTATTTGGATCAGAGGTTTGAGCCGCACACATTGGACCGTACCGCGCTCTACCCCCGGTGCAGTTGGCAGCGTCGCGCTTTGTGATTCGGTTTCATCAACACGAACGTTGAATCAGTCCCCGTTTTTGTGTATTCGATGATCTACGCCACGAACGAGAAATTCCGTAATTCTTCCAGGCAAAGCTGCGAGCGCCATCGTCGCCCATAGACGTTTGGGGTGCCGGATTTCTCGTTTTTGTTTGATCACCGCTTGCACCGCATCGGCCGCTACTTTTTGGGGACTGACGTCAGCGAGCATTCGCAGTTGCCGCAAACGGCGTTGCGCTTGGTCAAAAGCCGGGTTGTTGGTGACTCGAGTCCACATTTCGGTGTCGACTGGTCCGAGGTGCATTGTGGTGACGTGAACACCCGTACCTTTTGTTTCCATGCGCACTGTTTCGGCGAAGCGGCTCAGGCCGGCCTTGGACGCGCAGTAGGCCGCAAGCCCCGGTGCTGGGGTGATTGCGGCCATTGACGACGTGTAGACGAGATGGCCGCGTCCGCGTTCGATCATCTGAGGCAACGCTTGTCGGGTCAGGCGAATAGGAGCTAGAAGGTTCGTAGCGAGAACGTCACTGATTTTGTGTTCCTCGATGTCTTCGACAAAATCTTGGGTTTCGATTCCAGCGTTGTTGATCAGGATGTCGATCGGCGAAATCTCACGCTCCACGCGTTCTATAAAGCCGTCAAGCTGGGCGGGGTCGGTTAAGTCGACAGAGAACGATGAGCCATTCAGTTGATGCGCCAGTTGTTCGATTTCGTCCGTTGAACGGGCTACGAGGATTACGTGGGCTCCTTGCTTGGCGAAAGATCGGGCTATGGCAGCACCGATTCCTTTGCTGGCCCCGGTTATGAGAACGCACGCGTTTTGGATTTCCATGTCCAAAAGCTAGGCCAACGCCGGAGGCACCGCGAACAACAATCTGGGGCCAAGTCTGAGCCCGGGATTGTTGAGATGGGTTAGATGAAGGCCGGAACGAATACCAGTGAAACGATGGTCATCACTTTGATGAGGATGTTCATGGCGGGGCCTGATGTGTCTTTGAACGGGTCGCCGATGGTGTCACCTACAACTGCAGCGGAGTGAGCATCGGTACCTTTGCCTCCGTGGGCGCCGGCTTCGATGTATTTCTTGGCGTTGTCCCATGCGCCTCCGGAGTTCGCCATGTAGATCGCGATGAGGAAGCCTGTGACGACGGCGCCGGCAAGAAAGCCGCCGAGAGCATTGACATCGATAAACCCAATCACGAGTGGCAATAGGATCGCTAAGCCACCAGGTAAAAGCATTTCGCGTAAAGCGGCTTGGGTGGAAATATCGACGCATCGTCTGCTGTCGGGCTTAACGCCGGGTTGCCCTTCGCGCAGACCGGGAATTTCTGCGAATTGTCGTCGAACTTCGACGATCATCGCTTGAGCGGCTCTACCAACTGACGACATTGTCAGTGCCGCGAAGATGAACGGTGTCATCGCGCCGAGGAACAGTCCGATGGTTACAGCTGTGTCATTAATGTCGAGATCGACTTGGGGGCCTGCGGTAAGGCTGAATGATTTGAACAGGGCAAGGGCCGTCACGGCCGCCGAACCAACCGCGAATCCCTTCGCAACCGCTGCGGTGGTGTTGCCGAGTGCGTCGAGACTGTCAGTGACTTCTCGGACTTCGGGAGGTAGTTCGGCCATTTCGGCTATACCTCCGGCGTTATCAGCGATGGGACCGTAGGCGTCCACTGCGACGATCACGCCTGTTACTGCGAGCATGCCAATGGCAGCTAGGGATACCCCGTAAAGCCCTTTGACATCGCCTGCAGCACCGAAAGCGGCACCTCCTAGCCAGTACGACAGTCCGATCATGGCGACCACCACCACCACTGATGGCAATGTTGAGAGCTTGCCTTGGGCTATTCCTTCGATGGTGACTGTCGCTGCTCCTGTTTCTGACTGCGCGGCTATCCCTTTTACTGGTTTGTAGTGTTCGGAAGTGAAATATTCCGATATGAATCCGATTGCCCAGCCGCCAAGCAGCCCAATGATGATGGTTAGTGACAGGTAGATGGGCGTTGCAACGACGTCGGTTCCGCCGAAGAGCCATTGGGTTCCCAGAATGGTGAAAATGATTGTTAGGCCCATGGCGATGTATTGGCCGGTATGTAACTGTGTTGAAAGGCTTTGACCTTCTTTGCCTCTTGTCAGCAGGGCTCCGACAATGGAGGCGATCATGCCCAGGGCGCCAATGAGAATCGGGTACATCAACAAGGATTCGTGATCTCCGAAAACTTGCAGTTCGTCTCCTTGGATGAACACGCCCGAAAATAGAAGCGATACCAACACGATGGGAGCTACGACTGATCCGGCGTAGGACTCGAATAGGTCTGCGCCCATGCCGGCAACGTCGCCAACGTTGTCCCCTACTGCATCCGCGATGGTGGCGGGGTTGCGAGGGTCGTCTTCAGGAATTCCTGCCTCGACTTTGCCTACGAGGTCACCGCCGACATCTGCTGCTTTGGTGTAGATACCGCCACCGATACGTGCGAATAATGCGATGGAACTTGCTCCCAACCCGAATGCCGCGACGACCTGGAACGCGCTATCAACGCCGAGCCATGTGACCCATAGGAGGTAATTGAAGGAGATGCCTAGTAGTGCAAGCCCGGCGACACTGAAGCCCATGACTGCGCCACCTTTGAATGCGAGCGGCAACGCTTTGGCGGCACCTTCTCTCGCTGCGTTAGCCGTTCTGGTGTTGGCAGCTGTGGCGATCCGCATGCCTATGAAGCCGGCTATTGAAGAGAGAACTGCTCCCATTAGGTAAGCAAACGAAGCCGATGGTCTTCCGTCAATCGGTAGGACCAAAAGGAGTACAAACATTACGACCACGAAAGCAGAGACCCATTGATATTCACGACGAAGGAAAGCCATAGCTCCTTCGCGAATGGCTTGGCCGATCTCTTTCATGAGATCTGTGCCTTCGTCCGCCTTCAAAACGGTCTTTGCGAAATAGTAAGCAAGCAACAGCGCTAAAGCTGATGCGACTAACGCGAAATAGGGAACCGCTGTCACGATGTCCTCTCAGTTCAGCCCAGTAAATAAAGGGTGCCGGTTCGGTCCGGGCCGACGGGGTCCGACACGGCAGGCGCTTTTTGGCACCAGGGGGAAAGACTACGAAACTGATGCCCGCGGGGCAACTACTTCTAGCTGCTGATTAAATCGATTCCCAATTCTTGAAGGAAGATGACCAGGCCGGCGCGGTCTTGGAAGTGGTGTGCCCGGAGTCCGATGGCTTCAGCCCCCTCAACGTTTGTTGCAAGGTCATCAATAAATAGGCACGCGTCCGGTTCCACAGCTAGTTCCGCGAGCGCGTGTCGATACGCAAGCGGGTCGGGTTTCGCAACTCCGATTCGGTGCGTATTTATTACTTCGTCGAAGAGCTCTTCTATACCTACACGTCGCAGGTAGTCCTCAAATCGATCGTGGTTGTTGGTTAAGATCCCGACTCGAAGCGATTTTGGTATTCGTTGGACAAGGGTGATCATGTCCGCGTCGATTCGCCCTTCGAATTCGAAGAACCTTCTGACGATTGGTCGAATGGACTCGCCATGAGTCTGGGTCAATCTGCGCTCGGTTTCATGTCGCCACTGGTCCCAGTTGAGTTCGCCGCGAGTTAACGGTTCGTGTAGTTCCTTGCAGAACGCTGTGGCAAAAACCGTGCCGGCCTTAATGTTTGCTTGGGCTTCGAAGGTCTCGAGGTCCGATTCGTCCCATTGGCGTATGACCCCATCGAAATCAAACAAAATTGCTTCGATCATTCGTTAGGTGCTGCGCGTTTACCGTATCTGAGCAGTAGCAGCGCGGCGACTGCAGCGATCAAGGACGCTATGAGGATTCCGATTTTTGCTAAGTCGATGATGGCGTGATCTTCGAATGCGAGACCTGCGACGAAGATCGAGACTGTGAAACCAATTCCGGCGGCCAGTCCCATACCAGTGAACTGTGCCCAGTTGACGTCGTCAGGAAGTGCGAAGCCGAAACGTGTGGCAACCCAGGTGAACAAGGTGATCCCTACTGGTTTTCCGACGACAAGCCCCAAGAGAATGCCAAGGGTCACGTTGCTGGCAGCTGCATCAGCAATGGTGTCGCTGTTCAGCTCAATTCCCGCGTTAGCTAGAGCGAAAATAGGGATGATCATGAAAGCTGTGAATGGGTGGAGCAAGTTTTCGAGTCGTTCGGTGAGGGGAACTGACTCCTGAGCAAGGAATGACGCGTGGCGCACTTCTGCAACATTTGCATCGCTGGGCAATGCATCAACTATCTGCTGTGCATCACGTTGGTTGAGAAGCGGTCGCGCAGGTGTGAGGAGACCTAGAGCCACTCCAGCTATGGTTGCGTGCACTCCGGACTCAAGGGTTGCGTACCAAACGAATATCCCGAGCACCGCATACACCGGTATCGCCCAAACCCGTGCTCTTTGCAGAATCCACACAACTAACAATCCTGCGAGCGCGGTCAAAAGCCACTGAGTGCTGAGATCACTCGTGTAGAAGATGGCGATAACCGCAATAGCGCCTATGTCGTCCACAATCGCCAAGGTCAACAAGAACAACTTGATCTTCGGGGATACCCGACTTCCGAGCAGGGCCACGATGCCGACGGCGAAAGCGATGTCGGTGGCCATGGGGATACCCCAACCCCTTGATGCTTCACCAGCTGTGTTGAGCATCAGGTAAAGCAAGGCTGGTACTGCCATGCCACCGACAGCTCCGATCACAGGTAGCGCAGCCGCTCGGGCTGAACTCAGATCACCCGTGACGAGTTCTCGTTTGATCTCTAGGCCGACGACAAAGAAGAACAACGCCATTAACGCGTCGTTTACGAAATGACCGAGACTCATGTGGGGTAGATGCCAGGTTCCGACCGCGAGTTCAATCTCGGTGTGCCAAAACTCGTGATAACTGTCACCCCAACCTGAGTTGACCCACACCAAGGCAACAGCGGTCGCAACCAACAGGAGGACCCCACTGGCAACTTCGCGATCTATGAAGCGCAACACAGGGCGGGCCACGAACTTTGCGAGACTGCTGTCGCTACTCGCGAAGGTTGGTCTCTTGAGGAGTGAATCAGATCCAGCCATGATTCAACAAGGCTAGAGCCACTGCCTGCAGTTACCTGTGATCATTTGTCAGCTGCAGGACATGGCTCGCGACTGAAACTGCTTAAGTCGCGCGATGACGCTTCAGGTGAACCGTGGCATTACTTGATGAGTAATCAGGTCCATCGACTCGATGATTTGGTTGCTGGAGTGGATGCCTTGGGGGACGAGGAAAAAGATCTCATCAAAGCCGAGTCTGTCGTGGGCCTCTTGGATCTGTCGGGAAATGGTATCTGGGCTTCCCACCAACTTCAGCGGCATCCCTTGACCGAATTGGCGAGCCCAATTGTCCCAAAACCATTCCATGTCCTCAAACTCTTGTTGTGCCTGAAGGTCCGTTGGGGCACAAACAGCTATGCCACCCCACGCAGCCTCGTGCCCCTTTGGTTTTTCGGTTCCGTGTCGAATCGACTCTTCTCTGTAGGTTTGCCAGAGCGCTTCACAAAAGTCGAGGTTGTCGCTCAGGACTATTGGAGTGCCGCCATACTGCGCCCAAAACAGCGCCGTCTTCATAGACATGGTGAAACCACCGTACAACGGCGGATGGGGATCTTGGAGGGGACGGGGAGCTATCCCTATCTCGTTGATGGTCATGTCGGGGTCTATGCCAGACCCATAGTCGGAATAAACGGTGTGAGGATGCGGGTTGAGGTTGTCATTGGGGAATTTCCAAAATTCGCCTTCGTAACTGAACGTCGGGTTCTTCAACGCTGTGACCACTATTTCAACAAATTCTTCAAAAAATCTGCGGTTGTACTCATCCACCTCGCTGTCTTTGTTCCAATAGCCAACCGCGGATAGATCGGGGCGTATCTTCAGTTGGTCGACCCATCGATGTTGATAACCCCTGACGATTCCCACGCCGAGGCGGCCACCGGTCATATGGTCAAGAGTGGAAATTTGTTCGGCAACTCGTAACGGGTTGTGGGTCGTCGACACGAATCCGCACGAAATGATTCGGAGCTTTTGGGTGGCGCTTGCAATCCACGATGCCATCAGCCCCAAGTCGTTGGAGGTTTCAAATCCTTCGATTTGGAGATGATGTTCCGGGTGACCAAGTCCGTGCCATCCGTGCTGGTCAGCGTATTGGGCAATTTCGGATATTTCGTTGAGCATTCGCTGGTACAAGTCGTTGTTGAGCCCGGCGAGACCTGATTCAAGTTCTTCACGACGCCCCACCGTGCAGTACATGAAGAGGTCGAATTTCACCTTGGCCCTCCAAGTGTCCGGACTTACCCGTGGATGGCTAGACCGTCCACGACTGTGCGCGCAAACATACGTGCCACGTGATCGATATTGAATTCGCCATCAAAACGCCACCACCCGACGACCGAGTTCATTGCCGCAATGGTCATGCGGGCGATAACGCGGGCTTCGACGTCACTTCGAAGGGACCCGTCTCGTTGTCCGGCTTCAATGAGGCGCACCCAGCCGTTTGCAAATTCTCGCAGTGGGACAGCGAGGTTTTCCCTGGTGGCTTCGGGGGACTCCTCGAAACACCTGATGTTGGCTTTCGTGAAGTCGGAATCGAGGGTTATGGCTGTGACGTACGCGACAACGGCGGCCATAAGTCGATCGTGGCCCGAAGCATCCTCACCCGCGGCATTGAGAGCGGCCCGTATTGCGTCTCTGGCGTGTTCCATGCCAACTGCCAATACCTCTTCGACAATCGCATCTTTTGAGTCGAAGTGGTAGTACAAGCTTCCGGCTTGCATCTTCGCCACCGAAGCGATTTCGGTAAGGGTCGCAGCGGCATAGCCCTTACGGGCAAGTACGTCAGCAGCGGCCTCCAAAATGCGGGTACGCGTGCGTTCCCCTTTACGTATCCGATCGGGCGCGAGTTCTGTCGGACTCATGGGCAGGAATCTAGTAGTCCTGAGGCAACGGTGAAGAGTCTGGGACGCATCTCATAGGTTTTCTCATCAGAATCGTCCGGTCGTCGATAACCGTCGACGATGTTCTAGGAAGTCAACGAGGACATAGTCCCCCAAGTTGTCAGGACTCGTGAAGAACGCCCGTCCCCCGTTCATCTCAGTCATCTTCTCAACGAATTGACGCAAATAGTTGTTGGGGTCGAGCATGAAAATATTTATCCGTATGTCTTCCTTGGTCGCTCGAGACACCTCCTTGAGAGTTGCTTCAACTGTCTCTGGCGACGGCGGATAGTTGAAATATGGTTGACCACTTGGACCTATATGGGCTGTTGGTTCACCGTCCGTGATCATGATGATCTGCTTAGTTCCACTCTCGCGCGCCAGCAACCGTCGCGCGATCATGAACCCGTGCTGCATGTTGGTTCCATAGGCATAGTCCCAGGACACTTCAGGAAGCTGCGGCGCCTTAAACTCGAAAGCTGACTCAGCAAACCCGACTAATCCCAGATAGTCACGCGGATATTGGGAACTGATCAACGAGTGCAGGGCCATGGTCACTTTCTTGGCAGGAAGAAAGTTGTCGCGCATTGGCATGGACAGAGAGAGGTCCAACATCAGCACTGTTGATGCCCGCGTTGTCATCTCGGTCCGTTCAATTTCGAAATCATCGGGGGTCAGGCGCACCGGAGTGCCTCGGCCGGTTCGACTGATGGCGTTACGAACTGTCTGTTCGATGTTGAGGTTGAAATTGTCACCGAACTCGTAAGGCTTGGTTTCATACGCTCGTTCGTGACCAATTCCGGTTCGGTCGATTCGGTGACTTCCGACCTTGTCGTCCATCAATTTGTTGAAGAGATCACCGAGAGCATTTTGGCCGATCGCTCGCAGGGCGCGAGGCGTAAGTTCAAGCCGACCTTCCTTATTTTCCGCAAGACCATTTTCTTCGAGCAGTCGCGCCATTTCGCTGAGACGTTGAAGCGCTTCAGCCGATTCGCGTCCGAGAAGCTCTTCGACACGCTGGGGATCTACTTCAGCAAGGGCACCGGGGTTGGAAGCGTTCTGCAGCATTTGTTGCAAAGAGTCAAGATCTCCTAGTTGTTGCATCACATCAGTGGCTTCGGGCATATTTAGTTGCTGATCGCCACCAAATTCGTAGCTCTGGTCCCAGTTCATATCCGGGAACGCTTCCTGTAAGTGTTGGGCGAGCTGCTGGGTTTGCCATTGCAGATCCATATCGTCCATGAGTTGGGCGGAAAGCTCCTGCAGTTGCTGGCGTTGCTCCGGAGTCAAAGAATTCATCATCGCCTGCATCGCAGCCATGCGTTCAGCCATGATTTCCAACAATTCATCTAATGATTCGGGATTTTCGGGAAAGAAGTCCCCGTGACGATCCATGAAACCCTCGAAGTCTGGTTCTTCGCCCTGGTTTCGTTGCTCAATCATCTGATTGAGCTCGGCCATCATGTCTTTCATGGGCGCCAGATCTTCGGGTTGCATCTCTCCCATAGCTCCAGCCATTTGATCAAATTGGCTCTGAGCAATTTCTTTTTTCAGTCGCTCAATGAGTTCGTCAAACTGTTGTCTGGCTTCGGGAGATAAGAACTCATAATTTTGCAGGCCCTTTACTTTGCCCGCGAGGTCAGGCGGCAACATGTCGAGTTGCAGGTTTTTGTCGATCGATGAAGCCTCGGCAATGTCGCTCGCTCGCTCATCACCTGATGCAGCTGTGTCAGCAACGTGGTCTTCGATCGCGTCTCGTTCCTCGGCGACAACGTCGTCAAGCGTTTCATTGATTTCGTCGTAGATGCCACCCAAGTCGAACTGGTCAAGCATCTCTTCTCGACGTTCCCGAAGCTGATCGAGCATGTCGCGGAGACCTTGCAGGTGGTTACCATCTCGGTCCTGAAATCCTTGTTGCATTAGGCGTCGCATAGCCGCGTTGAGGTCTCCGTGATACAGCAGATCATCAGTGAGCTCTTTGAAGAGGTCTTCAGCGTCATACTCGAAGCCAACTTGGGTGCCGTCCCAAGCGGAGTACCGAAAACGTGCCCCCTCTCGTTTTCGGTTTCGTCGTCTGATCACCATGACCCTTTTGTCCTCATCCGAATTGTTATTTAGCCTCGGCCTCTATAGGTTGCGCGCACGCCCAAGGCCTCTTTGTTGAGACGTTTCGACAGATGCAACCCCTCGAGAATGAGCTCAACGGCGCTCGCTAGCTCAGCCGGGTCAGACGAATCTGTGAGTTCTGCCGCCGCTTCTGCTAGATCAGCATTGCCTGCAAGTAGGTCGGCGTATTCCACCGACCCTATATCGTCACCTGTGTGGGCCACCATGCCTCCATCGAAGCCCTCGACGACCGCAACTAAATCCTCGGGTGAGAATCGGCCTTTGAATACTTCCAATACGGCGGCATTCAACATTTGGAGGACAATCTGACCGTCGCGTCCTTCCTCGATGGATTCGATCTCGATCTTGCCGCTGGACGACGCCATTAAAGCTTCGAGGTCGCTGACCCGCGGTACTACATGGTTCTCACCTGCTTGCAGAGCGCGGCGGGTGGCGTTCGCCACGAGCGTCTCATAGTTCGTCACTGTCATTCGTACCGACACCCCAGATCGCTGATTGACTTGGGGGCTGGACCGGCAGATGTGGCTGAAGGTAGCTATGACCTCGGCCATGAATTCGGGCATGGAAACCGAAATACCGGGTGCATCAAGGGGGACGGCTTCTTGTTCTGCGATGTCAATTTCGGTGTCGATCTCTAGTGGATAGTGGGTGCGGATTTGTGCTCCGAAGCGATCTTTTAGCGGAGTGATCATTCGGCCTCTGTTGGTGTAATCCTCAGGGTTCGCCGAGGCCACTAGCAAGACATCAAGGGGTAGTTGAACTTTGTAACCACGAATTTGGACGTCTCGTTCCTCAAGAACATTGAGGAGTCCGACCTGGATTCGTTCGGCAAGGTCGGGTAACTCATTGATCGCAAAGATCCCGCGGTTGGTTCGGGGGACCATGCCGTAGTGCAGGGTGAGTTCATCGGAAAGGTACCGACCTTCAGCCACCTTTATGGGGTCCACTTCGCCGATGAGATCAGCGATTGATGTGTCCGGGGTCGCTAACTTTTCTCCGTACCGAACATCTCTATGGGCCCATGCCAGTCGGGTTTTGTCTCCTCGTTTGGCTAGTAGGTCTTTCCCATACTTTGAAACAGGGTTGAAAGGGTCGTCGTAAATTTCGGAGCCCTCGATGTAGGGCATCCATTCGTCAAGCAGGTTGATTAGCGATCTGATCATTCTGGTTTTGGCTTGGCCACGTTCTCCGAGGAAAATCACGTCATGACCTGCTAGGACCGCGTTCTCAAGTTGAGGCAGGACTGTGTTTTCGTAGCCAATGACACCGTCGAAGAGGGCTTCGCCAGCCGCTATGGAAGTGACGGCATTTTGACGCATTTCTTCCTTCACTGGACGGGATACCCACCCCGATTCTTTGAGTTCCCCAAGATTCTTTGGCTGTGTCATGGCCGCACCCTAACCGCGGGCGCGCCCTTTGGGTCGCTCAGGCCACTACGGTCGGCAAGATAGTGAGCGGATTTGCAGACACAGACCGAGGGATTTCGCTGTCAGGTGCATGGAAGGCACTGGCAGCCGAAGAAGCCACGCGACGCCGGATCGGTGACATAAACCTTGATGACGACAGCTGGATCGACGTGGAGGTTCCGGGTCTCTGGCGTTCTACTGAACTGCTCTCAGAGGCAGAATCGGTCCTGTACCGCCGGCACTTCGAACTTCATGGATTAGCTCAAGGCAATCGGCGTTGGCTCGTCATAGATGGCCTCTGCTATCAGGGGGATATTTGGTTCGATGGCGCTTATTTAGGGGACACTGAGGGTTACTTCGTTGAACACAGCTTCGAAATAACCGAGGCCGCATCGCAAGCTCGCGAACATCTTCTCGCTATCGAGGCCAATTGCTCTACCCCGGCGGATCGAACTGCGAAACAAAGCATCACCGGGGTGTTGCAACATTCGGACACTCTGGATCAGGACTTGAACCCAGGAGGACTTTGGAGAGATGTCCGAATTGAAGAAACCGGCCCTGTCAAGATCGGCAACCTTCGGGTGTTGGTCCTCGAAGCAGACAACGACAGAGCAATCATTAGGCTCGGAGCGGAACTCGACTCCTCGGTTACGACCACAGCAGAGGTTGTTACCAGCATCAGTTATCTTGAACGAACCGAACACACCCAAGAGCTTGTTCTGGCTCGCGGTCGCAACGAGATCGAATGGCATGTCGCAGTCGAAAAACCTGAGTTGTGGTGGCCGTTCGCTTTAGGTGAACAGCCTCTTTACGACTCCCAGGTGACGGTAAAGATCGGTGACTGTGAGAGCGATACGAGAACTCGTCGCATAGGACTTCGGAGCTTTGAGCTTCGGAATTGGATTGCTTCTGTCAACGGGGAGCGCATCTATCTCAAAGGATCCAACTTTGGTCCTTGTAGCAGCGACCTCTCCGCTGTTTCCGAAGATGACCATCGACGTGACCTCGCGCTCGCCAAGAACGCCGGTCTGAATTTGGTTCGAGTTCACGGTCATGTCGCTCACCCCTACCTGTACCAACAAGCCGATCAACTCGGGATGCTCATCTTTCAAGATTTTCCACTTCAGTGGGGGTATTCACGTGCTATCCGAAGTCAAGCAACTCGCCAAGCAACCGCTCTAGTTCACCAATTTGGGCATCACCCTTCGATCGTTCTCTGGAGCGCCCACAATGAGCCTTTCCGCTACAACCACAAACTGGGGGAACGCAGGGATGCGAACAGCGGGTCAACTTTCGGAGCGTTGACTTCGATCAATCATCAGGTTCCATCGTGGAATCGTTCCATTCTTGACCGCGCGATAAAACGTTCTTTGGAAAAAGCAGACCCAACGAGACCTGCTATAGCCCATTCCGGTGTAACCCCCCACTTTCCACAACTCGATGGAACTGACTCTCATCTTTGGTTCGGGTGGGAACACGGAGAAATCTCCGACCTCAAAGTGGTGGCGTCGCGAATCCCCCGGTTGCTTCGCTTTGTGTCTGAATTCGGTGCTCAGGCTTTACCCAAGGACGATGAGATAGGTGAAGCCTGTGGGGCCGACAACTTCCCTCTGCTCAATAGAGAAGTGCTGACTGAACGATTCGGCGCGCAGTTGGAATTACTTGAACAACACACCCCAGTCAGCGAAGCGGATAGCTGGGAAGACTGGGTTCATCGCACCCAGCTTCGGCAGGCCGAAGTAGTGCGTCACACCATCGAGATACTAAGAACTTTGAAATACCGCCCCAACGGCGGATTCTGTCAATTTCTTTTCGCGGACGCGTTGCCTTTCGTGAGCGGTGCGGTGCTTGATCACCATCGCAGACCGAAAATGGCTTGGGATGCATTGACTGCAGCGAATCGTCCAGTGATCGTGGTAGCTGACCTGCACAGAGAAGCCATACCGGCTGCTGGGCACAAGTGCGCAATTCATGTCGTGTCAGACCTCAGAAACCACATCGGACCAGCGACCCTGACCATTGAATGGCGGGCTCCCGGGATGGAAACACAACGTTGGACTTTCACTGGTGAATTTGAACCGGACACCGTCACGAAAGTAGCCGAGCCTGTTTTGGTGTCCCATGCTCATGGCTCGGCCTCTCTGTCCTTGGAACTGCGGGGACCACAAGTCCATGCGGTCAATCTTTATCAAGTAAACGTTTACTAACGAGTTCTGCATTCTGCCGCGACTGGCGATACGGTTTCGGGAGCGCATTCATCCCACAGGAGGTCGGCCATGGCGGCCACGGCTACGAACCCCAAAGGTTCGACTCCGATCTTTCGACGGAAATGGCAGTTGCCGTTCCCTTTGAACATCTACCAATCATCGGTAGGTCGCAAATGGGTGATGGCGTTAACTGGGATCGGTTTACTGGGTTTTGTCATCGTGCACATGATCGGCAACTTCCACATTTACGAAGGACCCGTTCAACTCCATGAGTACGCGGAAGCTCTGAGGGGCCTCGGTGGCGGGCTCTTCCCTAGAACGTTTCTGTTATGGGTTTTGAGAATTGGGCTGGCCGCAATGTTCATTTTGCATATCCACTCTGCGTATTCGCTAAAGGAGCGAAGCCGTAAAGCCAGCGACAAAGCAGATTTTGTTGGAGGAGAAAAAAAGTACGGCAGTAAACGAGACTACGTGGCTGCAAATTACGCGAGTCGGACGATGCGTTGGACTGGACCAATCATCTTGCTGTACCTGTTGTTTCACTTGGCTGACTTAACTTGGGGGTGGTGGCTCGGCGACGACTACGTCCTCGGGGACCCGTATCACAATGTTGTTGCGAGTCTTTCAAGTTTGCCGGTCGCCATTATTTACGTCGTAGCAAATGTCGCACTGGCGATTCATATCTTTCACGGGACGTGGAGTCTCTTTCAGAGTTTGGGGATCAACAATCCGAAGTACAACGAGCTTCGACGTAGCTTGGCGAAGCTGGTAGCCGGGGTGATCCTCGTGGGAAATCTCAGCTTCCCGGTGTTAGTCACCGCCGGACTGGTTGACGATGACAACAGAAAGTGTCCAGTTGGCGATGTGGAGTGTCTAGAAAAAGAGGCAAAGGAACACTGATGGCAACTCTCGATTCAAAGATTCCTGACGGGTCAATTGCGGACAAGTGGGAAAACCACAAATTTTCAATGAAACTCGTGAATCCGAACAATAAGCGTCGGTTCGAGATCATCGTCGTTGGGACCGGACTTGCAGGCGCATCGGCAGCAGCTTCGCTCAGCGAACTTGGCTACCGGGTCAAAGTGTTCACCTTCCATGACTCCCCTCGACGCGCCCATTCAATAGCCGCGCAGGGCGGTATCAATGCCGCGAAGAACTACACCAACGACGGTGACTCGGTTCACCGCTTGTTTTACGACACGGTCAAAGGCGGCGATTATCGAAGCCGCGAAGCAAACGTTCATCGTCTGGCCGAAGTTTCAGTGAACATCATTGACCAAGCGGCAGCTCAGGGCGTTCCGTTCGCTCGAGAGTACGGAGGTCTGCTGGACAACCGTTCCTTTGGTGGGGCACAGGTCAGCAGAACTTTCTACGCCCGTGGTCAAACCGGGCAACAACTACTCCTCGGTGCGTACCAGGCACTGGCAAAACAGATTGCTGCTGGCTCTGTGGAACTCCACACCAGGACCGAACTACTCGATGTCGTACTCAAGGACGGTCGAGCTTGTGGCATTGTGACCCGAGATTTGGTGAGCGGAGAAGTCGGCAGCCATTCAGCTCACGCCGTGGTATTGGCAACCGGAGGGTACGGCAACGTTTACTACCTCTCCACAAACGCGATGGCGAGCAACGTCACAGCAGCATGGCGGGCGCATCGAAAAGGTGCTTTCTTTGCCAACGCCTGTTACACCCAGATCCACCCCACCTGCATACCCGCGAGCGACGAATTCCAATCCAAACTCACTTTGATGTCGGAGTCTTTGAGAAACGACGGACGGATTTGGGTGCCAGACACATTCGACGATTCGCGTTCACCGAACGAAGTCCCGGAAGGCGAACGGGATTATTATCTGGAGCGCAAGTACCCCGCTTTCGGAAACCTCGTCCCCCGCGACGTTGCGTCTCGGAACGCAAAGACGGTTGTAGATCAGGGCAAAGGTGTTGGAACCCTCAAGAACGGTGTCTACTTGGACTTTGCCGATGTGATTGATCGTGACGGCGAAGATGTAGTCCGCGCCAAATACGGCAACCTCTTCGACATGTACGAAAACATCACCGGCGAGAACCCCTACAAGGTCCCCATGCGCATCTACCCGGCAATTCACTACACGATGGGGGGCGTCTGGGTCGACTACAACCTGATGACCACCATTCCGGGCTGCTATTCAATCGGTGAAGCAAACTTCTCCGATCACGGCGCCAACCGATTGGGTGCATCAGCTCTAATGCAGGGTCTCGCTGACGGATATTTCGTTCTCCCGTACACCATTGGCGATGACCTCGCTGGAAGACTCGGTGAAGCAGTCGTGCCAACAGATGACCCGGTCTTTCTTGAGGCCGAGGCCGCCGTTAACAGCCAAGTCGATCGGTTCATGTCGATCGGCGGCACTCGTTCTGTGGATTGGTTCCACAGAGAACTCGGCAAAATCGTGTGGGATTACATTGGGATGGAGAGAACCAAGGAAGGTCTCGAAAAAGCATTGAGCGAAATCCCTGCCCTGGAAGAAGAATTCTGGAAGGACCTTCGTTTGCTTGGGTCCGCTGCAACGTTGAACTCAAGTCTAGAAAAAGCGGGTCGCGTCGCTGACTTCTTCGAGCTTGCAAAACTCATGGCTCGCGACGCGTTGGAGCGCGAAGAGAGTTGTGGGGGACATTTCAGAGCGGAGCATCAAACTGAAGAAGGCGAAGCTCAACGAGACGACGAAAATTTTGCCCATGTTGCCGCTTGGGAGTGGACTGGGGCAGATTCGGTTCAAACCCGCCACCAAGAAGAACTGATATTCGAAAACGTTGCCCTCACCCAAAGGAGCTACAAGTGAGCAAACAGCTCAACCTTACGCTTCAAGTTTGGCGACAGAACGGGCCAGACGAAGCTGGTCATTTCGAGACCTACACCGCTGAAGGAATCAGCGAGGACATGTCGTTTCTCGAGATGCTGGACACCATCAACGAAGGATTAGTCCAATCCGGCCAAACCCCCATCGAGTTCGATCATGACTGTCGTGAGGGCATCTGCGGCACGTGCAGTCTCATGATTAACGGCCAAGCCCACGGACAGGAAAAGGCGACCACTACTTGCCAACTTCACATGCGTAAGTTCAACGACGGGGACACCATCGTCGTTGAACCTTTCAGAGCTCGAGCGTTTCCGGTGGTCCGAGACTTGGTAGTGGATCGCAGCTCTTTCGATCGAATCATTGAAGCGGGGGGATACATTTCAGTGAACACCGGCGCGGCTTCCGACGCCAATTTGACTCCGGTGCCAAAAGAAGCTGCGGATACATCGTTCGACGCGGCCGCGTGTATCGGTTGCGGAGCGTGCGTTGCGGCATGCCCGAATTCCGCCGCTCAACTATTCACCTCAGCGAAGCTCGCCCATCTGAATCTCATCCCCCAGGGGCAAGCCCAACGTTTCGAACGAACAGAAAACATGGTGGAAACAATGGAATCATTCTTCGGTTCGTGCACCAACCACGGCGAATGCCACGAAGCATGCCCAAAAGACATCAGTCTTGATTTCATTGCCTTCATGAACCGCGACTACGTAAAAGCCAAAGTCAAAAACCGCAAGCTCGCGGGACAAACCTGACGAACAATCATTTTCGCTCGTTTGCCCACCAGGCATCGAGCCGTTCAAGCACCGCTGACTCCCCCAAAAACCCTTCAGAGCGCTTGAGTTCAAGCAGGAACTTGAGGGCTCGCCCCACATGTGGGCCCGGTTCAATACCGAGGTGAGCTATAACCCGATCGCCGTCAAGTTCGGGGCGTTCGGCTTTGCGGGCATCTTCGCGGGCAAGTTCCCCTATTCGTTTTTCGAGCTCGTCGAGTGCTTCGTGGAGGGCCGCTACGCGACGAGGGTTCCGAGAAGTGCAGTCACTGCGAACCAGATCGTTGAGGTCCCCGAGGAGTGCTCCCCCGTCTCGCGCATAGCGACGCACCGCGCTGTCACTCCAGCCATCTGTGTAACCCTTGAACCGCCCCGAAAGGAACACCAGTTGCGCTACTTCGCTGGTCAACTCCTCCTGGTAACCCAACTTCGGCATGCGTTTACGAGTGATTCGGGCACCAACAGCTTCGTGATGCCTAAACGTGACCCCTCCGTGTTCATATGACCGGGTTCGGGGTTTGCCCACATCATGGAACAGCGCGGCTAAACGCACCCGGAGCCGAGACGGGCTTTGGCTGGTGACTGCGATGGTGTGAGTGAGAACGTCTTTGTGTCGATGGATCGGGTCCTGTTCAAGTCGCAGTGCAGGAAGTTCAGGTAGATGCTTCTCGGCCCAACCCGAGTCAACAAGATGCCAGAGGCCCTCGCTGGGGTCTTCCTCAACGAGAACTGCGTTTAGCTGTTCTGCAGGATTGGTGTCAGTCATGCGATTAGTACAGACTCCGTCGGACTAGATTCCTTCCATGGTGCCATGAGGCACCGGTAGAACCACCTCAGAACCCAACTGAACCATTTCACGTGACCCGATCGTTTGTCCATCTTCACACCCACACCGAGTTCTCCATGCTCGATGGAGCGGCACGTGTCTCCGATGCCGTCGCGGCTGCGGCGCGTGATGGGCAACCAGCACTCGGTATCACCGACCACGGAAACATGTACGGGGTCCTCGACTTCTACAAGGCGTGTCATGAAAACGGAATTAAACCCGTCGTGGGAACCGAGGCCTACATGGCTCTGGAAAGCCGAGAGGAGCGTCCAGCGCGTCGAGGTAGACGGATGGATGATTCGGGCGGAGATACCGATGACGGGGCAAAGCTGTACTACCACCTCACGCTGCTTGCCGAAAATGACACCGGATATCGCAATCTCCTAAAGCTCTCCAGCCGAGCCTTTTTGGAGGGCTATTACTACAAGCCTCGTATGGACTGGGATCTATTCGAACAACACAGCGATGGTTTGATCGCTACGACAGGGTGCTTGGGGAGCGTTGTGCAACAAGCCCTACTGAAAGGCAACTACCAACACGCATTGGACCGGGCCGCTCGTCTACAGGACATCTTTGGACGCGACAACTTGTTCATTGAGCTGCAAGACCATGAGATACCCGAACAACGTCAATGCAACCCCCAACTCCTCGAAATCGCCCAAACCCTGAACGCTCCCCTGCTAGCGACCAACGACCTTCACTACACCACCCAACATGATGCCGAAGCGCACGACGCCCTTCTCTGTGTCCAAACCGGTTCGCAGATGAACGACCCGGATCGCTTCAAATTTCACGGTGACCAGCACTATCTAAAAACAGCAAACGAAATGCGAGACCTTTTCTCGGAACTGCCCGAAAGTTGTGACAACACCCTTTGGGTCGCCGAGCGTGCTGATGTAAACATTGAATTCGGGAATGTTTCCCTACCCCGCTTTCCACTCCCACCGGAATTCGCGACCGACAACGATTATCTCCAGCATTTAGCGTTCGAAGGGGCCAAGAGACGGTGGGGGAACCAACTTTCAGACGAAGTCGTTGACCGCCTGGGTTACGAACTCCGCGTCATCGCTGACATGGAGTTCTCGGCCTACTTTTTGATCACGTGGGATTTGATCCGACACGCTCGAGACAACGGGATCCGAGTTGGACCGGGGCGAGGTTCAGCGGCGGGATGCGCGGTGGCCTACTGCTTACAGATCACCGACTTGGATCCAATCAAATACGATCTTCTGTTCGAGCGATTCTTGAACCCGGGCCGAAAGTCCATGCCCGACATCGACATGGATTTCGACGACCGTTATCGGGACGAAATGATCCGTTACACAGCCGAGACCTACGGTCGAGAACACGTCGCCCAGATCGTCACCTTTTCCACTATCAAAGCACGCGCCGCGGTTCGAGATGCCGCTCGAGTCCTCGGCTATCCCTATGCCGTGGGTGACAAGGTTGCCAAAGCAATGCCGCCTCTGGTGATGGGTCGGGACACTCCGCTTTGGGCCTGCTTCGACCAAGAAGAACAATACGTCGACGGGTACAAAGCTGCAGCGGAGCTCCGCCAAATGTACGACACTGACCCTGACGTGAAACGAGTCGTTGACGTAGCTAAAGGGCTTGAGGGACTGCGTCGCCAAGACTCTATCCACGCCGCGGCGGTCGTGATCACTCGCGACCCACTCACCGAATATTTACCCATCCAACGAAAACCTGAATCCGGGGTTGACCCTCAAGACGCACCGGTAGTCACCCAGTTCGAGATGAACGGGGTTGAAGAACTCGGCCTGTTGAAAATGGACTTTTTGGGTTTACGCACCTTGTCGATCATCGACGAAGCCCTCAAGCTCATCGAAACAACAACGGGAACCGCTATAGACCTGGAACACATCCCCCTTGACGACGTCGGAACCTTCCAGTTGCTTCAAGCAGGGGACTCATTGGGAGTTTTCCAACTTGAGTCTTCACCGATGCGCAGCTTGATGCGAAGCCTCAACCCCACAGGGTTCGACGACATCGCTGCTCTCGTAGCGCTGTATCGGCCAGGTCCAATGGCCGCGAACATGCACAACGACTACGCGGACCGAAAGAACGGCAGAAAGCCTCTCGATCTGCCTCACAATGACCTACACGACATCCTCGACGACACGTACGGATTGATGATCTACCAAGAGTCCGTTATGCGTGTCGCTCAACGCGTAGCTGGCTACACGTTGGCCGAAGCAGACGATCTCCGAAAAGCGTGCGGCAAAAAGGACCGGCAGCTGATTGCTGAGCAACGGCTCAAATTCGTTGAGGGCACCGTTGCCTCCGGATACGAGGAACAACTCGGTACCCGCTTGTTCGACATCATCGAACCGTTCGCTGACTACGCCTTCAACAAGAGTCACGCCTTCGGTTACGGGTTGATCTCCTACCAAACCGCGTTTCTCAAAGCAAACTATCGAGTCGAATTCATGGCCGCCGTGCTCACGGGGGTGAAACACAATCTCGACAAGGCGGGCATCTACCTCAATGATTGTCGTCAGGCGGGCATCGTGGTCGAGGTACCTGACGTCAATCGCAGCGACGTTGACTTCGGTTCCGTGGATGGGCGCATTCCTTTCGGACTGTCTGCGGTGCGAAACGTCGGCGAAGGGGTCGTGAGCCCCATCGTCGAGGAACGAAAAGCGAATGGCCCCTACGAGGATTTTTATGATTTCTGTGAACGAGTTCCCACAGCGGTCTTAAACAAGCGCTCTCTGGAAGCGCTCATCAAAGCAGGCGCATTCGAGTCATGTGGCCATTCGCGACAAGGCCTGTTGCTCGTAGCCGATCAAATCGTTGATCAGGTCGTGAACCGGCGACGCGAAGCGGATATGGGGATTCAAACCCTCTTCGGAGAATTGGACGACAACGCCGGCGGATTCGATGAACGGGTCGAGGTTCCCGCAGACGAAGTGGACGAAAAGACCATGCTCGCGTGGGAGAAAGAAATGCTGGGTCTGTACGTGTCAAGCCACCCCCTGTACGGCGTCGATGCCTCACTCAGACGCGCCACCGACTGCGTTATCGCTGACGCCCCCAACCAACCTCCACACGAAGACGGACGGGACCCATTGATCACACTGGGAGGGGTCGTTTCGAATTTGCAGCGTAAATTCACTCGAGGTGGCGACGCTATGGCGGTATTCGACCTCGAGGATCTTCAAAGCTCAATAGAAGTCACCGTTTTCCCTCGAACCATGGCCGAACACGGGCACCAGCTAGATGATGACGCGGTGCTGTTGGTAAGCGGACGGATCGACACCCGCGACGATGAACCGAAGTTCGTCGCGAACAGACTGAACTATTTCGAAGCCAAGGGCGGGCCAACCGAGCTACATATGACAGTGCCATCTCACCAAGTCAGCGACAAACTCGTCGAACAACTAAAGGATTTGTTGTCTCAGCACCCGGGAGATACCACCGTGTTTTTGCATCTCGGGAAGCAAGTGGTTCAACTTCCCAACAACTTTCGAGTCGACACCAACAACGGACTAGCGGGAGAACTACGAGTGCTTCTAGGCCCCGAAGCAGTCTTAACCTGAGAACAAATTCAAAAAATTTCGTCTCAACCATGTTGGCAGTAACCCCGGTAGGGTGCCATGCTGTGGGTTCATCCCCGGGGGTATCGATGTCCGACGGCGACACGCGCAAGGTAAACGAGAAAGTTCTCAAGGATCCCCACGCGCAATGGAGGCCTCTTGAAAAGTTCCGATCCTTCGAACGCATCGATCAAATTTGGGTGTTCATCGGGATCGGACTGCTGATTTTGACGATGAATATCGTTTTCGGTTTGGGCGGCAACTCCAGCAGCATCGGTTAATAGTTCAAGGTCACTACCTAGAACCCCGTACGATTTGTGCATATGAGTTCTGACGTCACGGTTGTTCTCCCAGATGGAAGCGAACGGGTCCTGAGTCCCGACGCGACGGGCGCTGATTTGGCCGCAGATCTGGGTGGACGCGCCGCCAAGGACGCTCTGATCGTGGTTGCCGATGGCATTCAGTTGGATCTCAACCAACCCCTACCTGATGGCTCCCACGTCTCGTTGGTGTTCCCGGCTTCTGATGCGGGTCTTGAAGTCCTGCGCCACTCGACGGCGCACGTCCTCGCTCAGGCTGTATTGGATCTCTATCCTGGCGCTACCTTCAGTATCGGTCCCCCAATTGAGGACGGTTTCTACTACGACTTCGATCTGCCCAACAACCAAACGTTCAGCGATGAAGACCTAGAACAGATCTCTTCGAAGATGAAAGAAATTGTCAATCGCAAACAGCCGTTTATTCGAAGTGAGATAGACAGAACCGAAGCTGACAAACTGTTCGCTGCCCACCCTTACAAGCTTGAAATCCTCGATGGCGAAGCGGATGATCCGACCTCGGGGCCCGAAGATGGCGTGATCACGACATACCGAAATACCGACGACTTTGTTGATTTGTGTCGAGGTCCGCATGTCCCCGATACGGGATATCTGGCTCATTTCCAATTGATGCGGGTCGCCGGTGCATATTGGCGTGGCGACGAGAACCGTCAGATGCTTCAACGGATTTATGGGACAGCTTGGGCAACCAAAAAGGATTTAAACGCACATTTAGAGCAGTTAGAGGAGGCAGCGAAAAGAGACCATAGGAAGCTCGCTACCGAATTAGACCTGTTGAGCTTTCCATCTGAACTTGGTGGCGGACTCGCTGTTTGGCATCCCAAGGGTGCCATTGTTCGCAAACTGATGGAGGACTACAGCCGAGAACGCCACGAAGAGGGCGGCTATCAATTCGTGTACACCCCCCATCTAGCGAACCAACGCCTTTTCCAAACATCGGGGCATCTCGATTTTTATGCGGATGGCATGTATCCCCCGATGGAGATGGACAACGGGACCTACTACCTGAAACCGATGAACTGTCCCATGCATTGCCTGATCTTTGGTCACGGCCAGCGCAGCTACAAAGAACTGCCACTCAGGCTGTTCGAATTGGGAACCGTATACCGTTACGAACGATCGGGCACCCTTCACGGACTGATGCGTATCCGAGGCTTCACCCAGGACGACAGCCACCTATATGTGGCGGCAGAGCAGCTCGCTGATGAGATTGCCTCCTTGTTGGATTTTGTTTTGTCGGTACTGCGGGCCTTCGGATTCGACGACTTCACCTTCCATCTGTCCACGAAAGACCCCGAGAAGTACGTCGGTTCCGATGAAATTTGGAACCAGGCAACCGATGCCCTGCGCGGAGCGTTGGAACGGCACGGCTTGGACTATGCAGTGAAAGAGGCCGACGCGGCGTTTTATGGTCCGAAAATCGACATCGACGTGAAGGACGCAATTGGACGGTCGTGGCAACTTTCGACCATTCAGTGTGATTTCAATCTCCCCGAACAGTTCGATCTTCACTACGTCGCGGCTGACGGCGAACGTCATAGACCAATCATGCTGCATCGAGCCCTTTTTGGTTCAATCGAGCGTTTTTTCGGTGTGATGGTGGAGCATTACGGTGGGGCGTTCCCAACTTGGCTGTCACCAGTGCAGGTTCAAGTACTTGGCGTGCGGGCGGACCACGACTCTTTTGCGGACAAAATCGTTGAGCGCCTCATTTCAAACGGCATTCGTGCTGAGATGGTTGAGGCAGACGAGCCTCTCGGGACCCGAATTCGCAAGGGCAAACTGGAAAAGTTGCCGTACATTTTGGTGGTCGGCGATGCTGATGTTGAACATGACACTGCGGGGGTTAATCCACGCGGCGGCGACGTAGAAAGAGATGTGCCAATTGTCGACTTCGTTCAGCGAATTACCGCAGAAATAGCCGAAAAGGCGACGGGGCCGAACGTTCAGTAGCCGACCCCCCGAATCGGTGCCCAACAAGTACCCTTTTTGAGGTCTATTGATTCATTGTCCTCGGAAGGTCTCCGGCTAATTGCAACGCAGTTTCTTCGCTCCCGTGTTAATCGCAGTCGTCTGTGTGCTGGTCAGTGCTGTCCCGGTAGCCGCAGACGACGATGTCCCGCTCATTGCGGACATGGACATTGAGGCGCTTCTGGAGCAGGAACTCAGCAATCTCAATGTTGATGATTTCTACCTCCTGGAACACTTGATCGACATCGACAACAAAGTGAAAGATCAACAGAGTCGAATGTACGGTGTGCGCGACGAAGCCAACCGAATTTTCGAAAGCTTCGGAGCAATCGAAACCCAAATCCTTCTCGATCGGCAACAGTCGGAAACTGTTTTAGACAAGGCTTTCGAAAAAGTAGTGCGCACCTACAACGCTCCTGCAGAACCTGGTCACGAGGAAGAACCTGTTCTTGCTGATCCGCCGAAGGACGTTCTTCTGGGTGCTGCGACTCGAGGCGACCTAGAAGGGGTCGAAATGATTGCCCCAGCTTCAATTCCTCAAGCTGTCGATCCTTGGCCAACCGACGAACGAGAGTTCGAAGGACCCTCGGTGCTTGTTCTCTTGCTGGAGGAACTGGAACGGAGCCAAGCGAACCAAGCCGAACTGCGCGAAACCCTCAAAGACGAGATTCTCGCACTGGGCGCCCAATTGGAGAACATCGAAGAATCCGAAAACGAACTTGAGGCCGCCATTCGAGGGCTGCGGGCAGAACTAGTAGCAATCAACGCGCGAGAAATTGAGTGGGATCCTGAGAGCATTACGCCAGAAACAATCATTCTTCCCTCTTCAGCACCCATCACCTCGGGGTGGGGTCGCAGGTGGCATCCAATCCTGCGAAAGATGCGCATGCATTACGGAACTGACTTTGACGGCGCACGGGGAAGTCCGGTCTGGGCAGCTCACCAAGGAGTAGTTGAAACCGCGACCTACATGAAGGACTTCGGTCGAATCATCGTCCTCAACCACGGCAACGGGTTCAGCACCTTGTACGCCCACCTCAACAAAATCCGTGTCAAATACGGCGAAGTGGTGCGACAAGGTCAACGAATAGGAGACATAGGTTCTTCGGGTTTGTCTACAGGTCCTCATTTACATTTCGAGATCCGTATTGATCACGTATTGCGCAATCCCAAGAAGTACCTTCCCTACTAATGGATGCTCTGCTGTTCTCTCGAAAAGAGGCTCGTTATGTCGCGGCGATGGCGGCTTCGCGGATTAAGCCAGGCGCTGGAGCCTCGGTAGGGCCGTTGAAACTTACTCAAGTGGACCCCCCTGAACTTCCTGGTGAGGGTTGGGAACACATCACCACTCGTCTCGCGGGGATCTGTGGTTCGGACTTGGCAACGATTGACGGACAAGCGTCTCGTTACTTCGAAGCATTGGCTTCTTTTCCCTTCGTACCCGGTCATGAAGTAGTCGGAGAGCGCTCAGATGGCTCTCGGGTCGTGCTCGAACCCGTTCTTGGTCCACAGACCCGAGGAGAAGTGCCTGCGTGGCCTGGTGCAGCTCAAGCAGACGGCAACGATTACGGGCATCTGGCAGCAGGAAACCTTGAACCAGGTCTACAAACCGGTTCGTGTGCAAGCACTGGTGGCGGTTGGTCCGAGGTTTTCGCGGCACATGAAAGCCAACTGCACTCGGTCGCTGACGGCTTGAGTGACGAGGCTGCCGTGATGATCGAACCCGCGGCAGCGGGGGTGCACGCTGTGTTACGGGGTCACGTTCCTGACGGTGGCACCGTTGCGGTTATCGGAGCGGGCACCATGGGTCTGACAGCGATTGCCGCCCTCCGCAAGTTCACCGACGTCGACGCCATTGTGGTGGCCGCTCGATATCCGCACCAACACAAGGCAGCACGCCTACTGGGCGCGGACCTTACCGTTGTGCCCGAAGAACTCGGAAGAGCTATCCGTAGATCAGCAGGTACTCGTGTCATTGGTTCAACTTTGGGATCTGGTGTGGATGTGACTATCGATGCAGTCGGATCCTCCGATTCACTCACTGACGCCATTGCATGTACCCGACCTCGCGGTCGAGTTGTGCTGCTGGGCATGCCGAACCAAATCGATATGAATTTGACCGCGCTTTGGCATCGTGAGACCGAGCTGGTGGGCGCGTACTGTTACGGAACTGAACATGGGCATGGGGACCGCCACACGTTCGAACTGGCGACGGAAATGGTCGCCGAACTCGACTTGGGACAACTCGTGAGTGAAGTGTTCCCATTGGGGGAATACAAGACCGCTATCCAACATGCCGCTCAGGCAGGGCCACGGGGTCTGATCAAGGTGGCGTTTGATCTGCGAAACGACGCCTAATCGACGAGTCGCGCTACGAGGGATCGGACCTTTTGGTCAATTTGATCCCTGACTCGGCGGACAAATTCAATCGATTGTCCTGCTGGGTCTTCCAGCTCCCAGTCCTCATAGGTGACACCGGGGAAAATCGGGCAGGCATCACCACAGCCCATGGTGATGACCAGGTCGGACCGTTCGACTAAAGCGGGTTCTAGCTCTTTGGGTTGGGAGTGGACGATATCTATTCCCCATTCGCGGAGAGCCTCGACAGCAGCGGCGTTGACTTTCTCCCCCGGGGCTGAGCCCGCCGATCGAACTTCGATTCGCCCCATGGCATGGTGGTGCAACAGGGCTGCCGCCATTTGGCTGCGACCGGCGTTATGGACGCACACGAAAAGCACAAGGGGCGTGCTGGTCATTGTGGGTGGGTCACCCTCATCACGGCCACAGCAAGCAGACATCCGATGAATTGACAGGCAATGAACATGGGCGCATCTGCGGGTCTTATTCCAGCAAAGGTGTCTGAGAAGGTCCGAGCGACAGTCACTGCTGGATTCGCGAAGCTTGTTGAGGAGGTGAAGAAGTAGGCGCCTCCTATGTAGGTAGCGACCGATATGGCCACCCAATGATCTTTACGCGTACGGACAACTCCGATGATGACCATGAGAAGCCCAAAGGTTGCAATAATTTCTGACAACCACAGAGCCGGATCCGAGCGATCGCGGGTCGACCAGTTGACTACATCGAGTTCAAAGATGACATTCGCGGCCATCACCCCCAATATTGCGCCCGCAACTTGGACCGCGACGTAACTTGCTGCGGTTTTGGTTTCGATGTCTCCTTCCAGTCGGGCCCAAAGAGTAACGACAGGATTGAAGTGGGCTCCGGAGACACGTCCGAAGGTAAGAATCAGACAGGTCAATGCACCTGCGGTGGCAAAACTGTTTTCCAAAAGTTGAAGACCAACATCGGTACTGAGGTTTTCGGCCATGATTCCCGAACCCACTACCGCCAACAGCAGAAAGAACGTTCCAACAAGCTCTGCTGTCAGTCGTCTCGGCAGGTCAGTGACCATCAGTTCATTCTGACATCATCAGGTGACTAAAGGACAATGGAAGGGTAAACGGCNNTCCTNTTACTGCAGTGTTTCGGCGATTTCGTGAGCNAGNTAGGTNAGGATTATGTCTGCCCCGGCGCGTTTTATTGCTGTGAGNTGNTCGAGCGCTGTCGANGGTCCATCGATCCATCCATTTTGGGCTGCNGCTTTCAACATGGCGTATTCNCCCGACACGTGATACGCGGCCAAGGGGACNTCAAACTCCGTTCTGGCCTGGGCGATGACATCTAGATATGCGAGGGCGGGTTTGACCATTACGACGTCAGCGCCTTCGGCTATGTCGAGCCGAATTTCCTCCATGGCTTCTCGACCATTCGCTGGGTCCTGCTGATAGGCCTTGCGGTTCCCACCGCCGGCAATGGTGACATCTACTGCCTCTCGGAATGGACCGTATTCAGATGAGGCGTATTTCGCCGAATAAGCCAAGATCGGCAATAGTTCGTGACCGTTTGCATCAAGAGCTTGGCGGATAGCACCGACTTGTCCATCCATCATTCCAGAGGGAGCAACCATGTCCGCCCCGGCTTCGGCTTGAGCTAATGCAACCTTTTGGTACAACTCCAAAGTCGCGTCGTTGTCAACCTCACCCTGAGGTGTGAGAACTCCGCAGTGTCCATGATCTGTGTACTCATCTACGCACAAGTCCGCTATTGCGACAATGCTGTCGCCGTGATCGTCTCTGAGGTTCTTTAGCGCAACTTGGACGACCCCGTCAGGATTCCACGCTTCGGATCCGGTGGCATCCTTTTGTCCCGGCAATCCGAAGAGCACGACACCGGGAATTCCTAGCCCAACCAGCTCCTTGACTTCGGCGCGTATGGATTCTTGTGTGTGTTGCATCACACCGGGGAGTGATGCAATGGGTTGGGGTTCATTGATGTCTTCTCGTATAAAGACCGGCGCGATCAAGTCATTTACCGAGACACGAGTTTCCGCGACAAGTCGACGCAACGTCGGAGTTTGACGCAGGCGACGCATACGGCGATCGGGAAAGTTCACGCTCACAGCCTACGGGGCTTGGGGCGTTCAATTCACCCCAGAACCAATCCTCGCCAGCGTTCTCCTGTGAAACTGGGATCGATCTTGAGAACTCTGTTCCCGATGCGGATGCCGATCCCATCCAGGTCGTCAACTGTTTGACTACTCGCGATCCAACTTCGGGTACGGTTCCCTTTGCTATTTATTTCAAAGCTCATGTCGTCGATCAAGACTTCGCCGGTAACAAAACACTTCTGAGAAAAGCCCTCGTCGTTTTCTTGGGGTTCCGCGGCGTATTCCCATTCAAGGTCAAGACCAACTCCGATGCGCGTTCCCCATTGATCACCCATCGCGTCTTCGATCTCGTCAAGAGTGACACCAAATGCTTCAAGACCAACGGTCCAATGGCGGAGCGGGGTTTCACATACATGTTGTGCCCAAATTCCTTCGGCTCGGAATTCGAGGTACGGGCTCAGGAGTTCGATTCGAATGTGGGGGTCGACCACAAGAACAAGTGGACGCTGAGCGCCCAGCAGTGCAGCGACATACCATCCTGATCGAGACTCGGAGTCATAAGCAAAGTGGACCCATCCACCTAGGTCACAATCTGGTGACCAGAAATCAAACTGCCATTGTTCAGGAGGCATCCAAGGGTGTTGTTGGTGAGGGAGGTCATCTAGGGAGTCCACGGGCACAATCGGAAGCGTAGGCTCAGGCTTGTGGAATTTCTAAGCGACGAGTGGTACCAAGCGGCGAACGACGCTCTGGAACAGCTGGAGATCGAAACTGTGGAGATCGTCGTAGCCCATGTCTCGGAAATTCAATCCCACTGCATCATCCTAAACGGCGGAAAAGCGTCGGTGGCGCCTGACGGGCACCTGCCCGATGTGACCCTACGCCAGACCTCAAAGATCGCTGACGCGGTTCGCGAGGGCTCTCTCAGCGCTCTCACGGCAATTCAGGAAGGTCTGATCACGGTAGAAGGCGATATCGGGCGTCTAATGGCCGCTAAACCTGCCTTGGAGGCCGTCGATAAGACGCTGCGGGAGTTAGGTACCTAACTGGCCTCTGGTTGGTTCTCAAGAGCATCAAAGCGGTTCTGTGACTAGTGTCCGGACATGGAAAATCTAGGACTCTCTGTAGATGAACTTCTCAAAACCACGCGAGCGGTAAGAAAACGCCTCGATTTTGACCGACCTGTATCCGATGACCTGTTACGCGAGTGTGTCGAGTATGCCATTCAAGCTCCTACAGGTTCCAATGCTCAGGGATGGCATTTCATGCTCGTCACTGACCGGGGCAAGATCGAAAAAATCTCGGCTATCTATAAGAAAGCGTTTGAGTGGTACAAAGACTCCCCTGTCTACGCGGGTCGAGTCGCGACCGGCATCAGCGCGGAACGCGACGCACAGCAAGGCAGAGTCGCGAATTCGGCTGACTATCTCGCCGAGAACATGCATCGGAGTCCGGCGCTCTTTATTCCATGCATGAACGGCCGCAACGAAACCGCCGGTGCGGCTGGTTCAATCATCCCCGCCGCATGGAGTTTCATGCTCGCGGCTCGTGAGCGCGGGCTTGGAACCTGCTGGACAACTCTTCATCTCATGCACGAACAAGAGGCAGCAGATGTCTTGGGAATTCCCTTTGATGACGTGCAGCAGTGGGCGTTAAGCCCAGTCGCGTACACCACAGGTACGGACTTCAAACCAGCATCGCGCCCGGACGTGGAAACAGTTATCAGTTGGAACAGTTGGTCAGGCTGAAGTTAGGAGGGAAAGATGTCTGATTTGTTTGATCTCACCGGCAAAGTGGCGGTGGTCACAGGCGGTAGTAGGGGCATGGGTCGCGAAATGATCTTGGCCTTCGCTCAACATGGAGCAGATGTGGTCATCGCGTCGCGCAAAATCGATGCTTGCGAAGAATTAGCCGAAGAAGTTCGAGATACAACAGGCCGACGGGCATTGCCTGTTGCGTGCCATGTCGGCTATTGGGACCAGTGCGACGATCTATGTGAGACGGTGTATAGCGAATTCGGTCAATGCGACGTTTTAGTCAACAACGCCGGTCTGTCACCTCTGTACCCATCTCTTTATGAAGTAACCGAAGATCTCTACACCAAGGTCCTCGACGTCAACCTAAAAGGGCCTTTCCGTCTCTCAGCAGCGTTCGGCAAGCGAATGTTCGATGGCGACGGGGGATCCATCATCAACGTGAGTTCGGTCGCAGCAATCGAACCAACGCCAAACGAAACTGCGTATGGCGCGGCGAAAGCTGGCATGCATGCGATTACGAAGTCATTTGCCCGCGAATACGGCCCCAAAGTGCGGGTGAACTGCATTATGCCTGGCCCATTTCTCACAGATATTTCCAAAGCGTGGGACATGGACGTATTTAACGCTAGAGCTGAGACAGACATAGCCTTGCGGCGCGGTGGTGAAGCTGACGAAATCGTCGGCGCGGCACTGTATTTCGCGAGCGCAGCCTCGAGCTACACCACCGGGGCGATACTCAAGGTCGACGGTGGCGCCGGCTGGGCCGCGGGCTGACCAACAACACACTTCGATCACTAGGAGACATCATGACGTGGCACTTCGAAACCGACCCCGAGTTCCAGAAACAACTCGACTGGATCGATGATTTTGTTCGCGAAGAGATCGAGCCGCTCGATTTCATCATCACCTCTCCCTACGACCTGACTGATCCTGTCCGCAACGAAATCATCAAACCGCTGCAACAACAGGTGCAAGAACGTGAACTTTGGGCGTGCCATCTCGGTCCTGACCTCGGCGGCCCCGGCTACGGCCAGGTGAAACTCGCGTTAATGAACGAAATTTTGGGTCGAGCTCGCTGCGCCCCGACAGTGTTCGGTACTCAAGCTCCAGACACCGGCAACAGTGAGATTCTCGCTCACTTCGGAACACCTGAACAAAAAGAACAATTCCTTGAACCGCTACTTAGAAATGAAATTGTGTCGTGTTATTCCATGACCGAACCTCAAGGCGGCGCTGATCCCAAGGTTTTTCAAACAACAGCAGTGCAAGATGGCGATGAATGGATCATCAACGGAGAAAAGTGGTTTTCGTCCAACGCCCGATATTCAACATTCTTAATTGTGATGGTCGTCACTGACCCGGACAACCCGCCTTACCAACAACAGTCAATGTTCTTAGTTCCAACCAATACACCAGGGGTAGAAATAATTCGCAATGTCGGGTTGGGTTACGAGTCTGAGTCAGAGGACCATGGATCGCATGCCTACGTGCGTTACGACAATGTGAGAGTCCCTAAAGAGAACCTGCTGGGCCCGCGAGGCGGAGGGTTTATCGTCGCTCAGACACGTCTAGGCGGGGGGCGGATACATCATGCGATGCGCACGAGTGGGCGGGTCCAACGGATTTTCGACATGATGTGCGAACGCGCCATTAGTCGCACCACCCAAGGCGAACTTCTGTCGAAAAAACAGATGGTTCAGGAAATGATCGCCGATTCTTGGCTTGAAATGGAAATGTTCCGTCTATTCGTTCTACGGACCGCATGGCGGATCGACAAATACCAGGATTACAAGAAAGTGCGTAAAGATATCTCCGGTGTGAAGGCCGCTATGCCCGGTGTGTATCGCAACATTGCGACCAGGGCGTTACAGATTCACGGGTCGTTGGGTGTTTCTTGGGAAATGCCGTTCACGAAAGAAGTCATGGAATCGTTTCATATGGGGTTAGCTGATGGACCTACCGAAGTCCATAAAGTTCAAGTGGCACGACGAGTTCTTGACGACTATGTGCCTTGTGACGACCTATTTCCCACTGCCCACCTGCCAAAGCAGCGGGAAGCAGCTCTTACCAAATACGCAGACGTTCTAGAACGTCATCTTGGAACCCTTTAGCCAGGCACCAGCGTCGTCATCCAAAGAGAGCAATTGTGCAGGTTCTTGGTTGAGACATCTAATCCTCACGTTGTTTAGCGGTCCGTCTATGGGGCGGTACCTTCGAGGTAAAGAACACGCCGAGAGTTGGACGGCGACCTTGGGAACAACTGCTCATGCTCAATGACCCGCATAAGAAACTCAGTCGCAAGAATTTTTTTATTTCAGCGGCAGTCGTAATGCTCTTCGCATCTGTCTGCAGTATTGAACTCGAACAAAAAAGGGCTTTTGCCGATTCGGGGGCAGCATTCCCCTCAGTCGTTGCAACGAATTCACAGACGCAAATCGCCAGTGGGATTGCTCATAGTTGTTTGTTGTCTCGAACGGGCACGGTGAAGTGCTGGGGCAGCAACTCTTTCGGTCAGCTCGGTAAAGACAGCACCGCAAACCTTGGTGACGGGTCAGGTGAGATGGCTGCCCTCGGTGCCATCAACCTGGGCACCAACAAAACCGCGACAGCGATCACAGCCGGCGATTATCACACGTGTGCTCTCCTCAACGACAGGACAGTGAAATGCTGGGGACTGAACTCCTCAGGCCAACTCGGTCGGGATCTCACACCGAATTGGGGTGACAACACAGGTGAAATGGCTTTTTTGGCTGCCATCAACCTGGGTACCAACAAAACCGCTGTCGCTATCACAGCCGGCGGGTCCCACACGTGTGCTCTGCTCAACGATGGGACCGTGAAATGTTGGGGACTGAACTCCTCAGGTCAGCTCGGTCGCGACAACGTATTGAGTTGGGGTGATGGGACAGGTGAAATGGCTGCCCTCGGTGCCATCAACCTCGGCACCAACAAAACCGCGACAGCTATCACAGCCGGGCAGCACCACACGTGTGCTCTGCTCAACGACGGGACAGTGAAATGTTGGGGACTGAACTCCTCAGGTCAGCTCGGTAAAGACAGCACCGCTGCGCTCGGTGACGGGACAGGTGAAATGGCTGCTTTGGGTGCCATCAACCTGGGCACCAACAAAACCGCTGTTGGAGTCAGCGCCGGTGGGTCCCACACGTGTGCTGTCCTCAACGACGGGACAGTGAAAT